>CAYXBV010000001.1:0-44526 GCA_964463425.1 uncultured Gammaproteobacteria bacterium
CTGGACACTATTTTATAGCAGATTGGGGTTGTGGAACGGATTGTGTGGGCTATGCCGTGATAGATGTAATATCAGGAGAGATAATTGAATATGTTAGTGCTTCTGGAAATACGCATCTATATTTCTATACGGGAGGTAAATATTTTACATTGGACCCAGTATATGCTGGGTCAGAGAGAAATTACTATATGATAAATGAGGACAATGAAGAAGAAGTTGAAGTTGTGGTTGCGTGTACGGAAGTAGCTGAAAATGGCATGTATGGAATTATAAAGGAATAATAAGAAAAGTATTACAAGCACACCTAGAACATGTTGCTTATAGTTTGTGCTTAGATGTTCTACTAATACGATTATTATGAACGATATTCTTAAAAACATTGTTTCAAGAAGTAAGAAAATATACAAAAAAGCTGGATTGACAAATATTTTACTCGTCCTGCTCGTGTTAACAGTTTTTTATGGATTCTTTGGAGAAAACATTAAGGAGGCTTATGATAGTGTGTATTCTTTTATGATTCACGAAGACACATATTATTTAGGCTATGACACTTATCTATGCAAGAAAATTGTCACGGAAGAATATGAGTCTGAGGAAGAGCGTGAGGATTGCATTGAAAGATGGAGTTCTTTAAGTTTTTTATGTACCGGCAAACGTGTGACTGAAGAAATCGTAGAGCATGATTATATCAAACAGAAGAGAACAAAATTGTTTGGAATTACGGTATCAAAAGACAAGAAATATAAAAGTTCAGACTTAGTGGGATATAGAAATAAATTTACGAATTGCGAATTCATAAAGACTGTTAATATTACTCCCTCAAAAAAATTTCCTTCAGCAGTTAACCCGCTTCTCAAATAATTTTAAAAATATAGATACAAAATGCTTGTTTAAATATAATATATAAAACCTTATTTTGTAGTTGCGTATGAGTATTAAAATATCTGATAGAATGAGACAGTACCATGAAAAACACCCCAGTCAATGGACATGGTCGTTTAGAAAAAGGATTAACAACTTCCTCATCTTCGTAGTCTTCAACTTTTAATATTATTGTCGTCATTGAACTTTCAGGTTTAATGTCCAAGTATCTGGACATAGCAATATCGGCTTTACAGTGAAAATCACAATACCAAGCATTTAGATAAGGGTAGGCGGGGTATTTCATTGAAGTAGTAGTAGGTTATTCAGGAAACACCCATATATAAAATTTCGCTTTAGCCTCAAAAATTATCCAATTCTCCTGATCATGCTTATAGCTTATAAATAAGTAAATGGAAACAAAGCTAGTTCGCATAGGAGAAACAACACATAAGTTAATCAAAATTTACTCTGCAAAAGAAGGAAAAAGTATAAAAGAGTTTGTAGAGAAAGCGTTGATTAAAAAATTGTTCTCGGAAAATGAAACATATCCTCTAAAAAAGAAAGGAAAGCATGATAAGTACAAGCAATCCAGCAAACAATAACCAATCTTGGTATTCAAAAGACTGTGAGGAGAGAGGTTTGTCGGCTGAGGACCAAAAGTATATATGGGAAAGCTTGCCGGATATAAGCACCGATACAAACAATACTAACACTAATACAAACAACAATGACAGTGTTAGTGGAAGTGTTAATGGTGGCAAGAAACTTAAAGAAAACATTAAGAAGCCTACTAGCAAAATACAAGCAATTTTGGATTTAAGGAAAGCTAACTATCTTACTTCACCAATAATTATATCTAATCACTTAATTCGTATTTTTGGTGTATGGACAGAAAAACCAGACCATTGGTTATATATAGCTCAACACTATACCCCAAAAACAATTAATTCCGTGATTTATCAGATGAATAAAGATGAAGAGCATGGAAATGTAACGCTCATGAATCCTGGAGCATATTTTACAAGCTTAATTAAACACAAACATAAGAGAAAAAGGTTTTATAACCTAATGAAACTTAAGAGAATGGAGAATTACAAAGTCAGTCATACAACATAGATTGTGCGACTCAAAAAATACTTAACAGGCATAACAAACAATGAAAAAACAAGCAAAACATAATCCTATAACACCCAAAAACCATCTTTTGCCCGAAAAGGCATATGAAGAATATGAAGAAATATTCATAAATAAATTCGGATACAAACCGAAAAAAGATGAGCTAGTAAGAGGTGCAAATGACCTAATTAATCTATTTAGGCTAATTTCTGAACCTAAAGTTCGAACATCGTCCCGTCAGTCGGATTGACATTAAGTATTATCTGAGCAAATATGAAAATAAGAGATTATAAAAAAACAAAAATAAAGAAAAATATGAGAAATAACTATTTGATTTATGCAAGAAAATCCAGCGAAGGGGAAGATAAGCAGGTAGAGTCATTGCCTTCACAACTCGAGGCTGCACAAGATCTCGCCAATCAAAAAAGCCTAAATATAGTGAAACAATTTACGGAAAGTGCATCAGCAAAAGCACCAGGAAGAAAAGTATTTGGTGAACTATTAAACACAATAGATGAAAGAAATGACATTAAAGGCATAATATGCTGGAAACTAAACAGGCTTTTTAGAAACCCTGTAGATGAGGGACGAATTAGATGGCTTCTAGAAAGTAAAAAAATTGACGAAATTGTTACGCCAACAAAAACATATAACGGATATGATTCGGATTTTCTAATGGCGATAGAGGGAGCACAGGCTCAAAGATTCATCAGAGATTTAAGAGAAGACACACAAAGAGGAATTAATAGAAAATTAGAAAAGGGGCATGCTCCCATACTCGCTCCAATAGGATATATAAACGACACTTTTAAAAAACAGGGAGAAAAAACAATTTCGCCTCATCCTGATTATTTTGATCTTGTTAAAGAGATATTTCGACTTGCATTATTGGGGCAGTTTTCTACAAATGCATTATATAAAAAAGCTAAAGACATGAGTATAAAAAACAACTGGGGGAGAGAAATTAGTAAAACCAGAATGTATGAAATGCTTAGAAGCCCCTTTTATTGCGGTAAGTTTATTTATGCTGGGAAACTTTATCAAGGGGCACATAAAGAAATGATTAGCGTAGATGAGTTTGATACTTTACAGGAAATATTAGACAACAAAACGACAACCAAGAAAACAACATTAGACTTTTTGTTAAGAGGTTTTATTAAATGTGGATATTGCAATTATCAGATAGTCGGTGAGCGGCACATAAAGAAATCGGGGTTAGTCTTTGATTACTACACATGCTCTATGAGAAAAAAAGATAAACAATGCATACAACCTTATGTGAAAACGGAAATATTAGAAGAGCAATTTGTTAACTATCTTAAAAAGATAAAGCTATCTAAATCTTTTGTAAGTTGGGCAATCAAATGGCTAAACAATGCTGAAAAACAAGATAATATCGTGAGGAAAAAACAACTTGAAAATCATACAAAAGAGTACGAAAAACTAGGAAAACAAATCAATAAACTAATGGATATGCATACGAATAACCTAATCGGTTATGATGAATATACAGACCATAAACAACGATATATACAAAAAAGAGTGGAATTAAACAAAAAAATTAAGAACTTTGATAAAGATTGGCAAGAATGGACTAATCTCTCAATAGAAACATTCAAATTCGTATCAGAAGCACAAGACAAATGGAAAAATGGAACATTTCATGACAAGCAGCTAATTCTTAGCATTACTGGTTCGAACTTTGTTCTCAAGGATAAAAAACTCACTATTCAGCCAAAAACTCCGTTTTTAATCATAGAAAAAGCACTTAAGAACTATAAACATGGAAGCGTTGGCTCGAACCCTGTACTCGATCCTAACGCAGGCGTAGCAGATTATGGAGGTACGGTCTTGGGTGACTGACGGGGATCGAACCCGCAACCTTCTGTTCCACAAACAGATGCTCTACCATTGAGCTACAGCCACCATATTCTCTTTTGAGCGGGAGAAGGGTCTCGAACCCTCGACCTTCAGTTTGGAAAACTGATGCTCTAACCAACTGAGCTACTCCCGCATATGTGTCGGAGTGCCCGGACTCGAACCGGGGGCCTCCTCGTCCCAAACGAGGCGCGCTACCAACTGCGCCACACTCCGTCCTAGTGCCGAGAGAGGGACTCGAACCCACACGGCCCTATTGGGCCACAGGATTTTAAGTCCTGCGCGTATACCATTCCGCCACCTCGGCATATTCTATCCCCATTTAGCATTCTTGGGAATGTGTATATTTTACTATTTTGATCAATACCTAGCAAATATGAGATGAAATTGACAACCCAAAGAGTATCTCGTAACCTTAAAATAGAGGATGTGATTACTTTGGAAAATCGTTTGTTATACATATTTTTCTGGCCTTTACTTCTTTTTCTAGCTGCGTCTATTTTTACGACAGATGTTGTTTTGGGAACCTATCGATTTGCAACATTTGAGGCAGTTGCTTATTCAGGCTTTTGGATTACTTTTCTAGCTTGGGTGGTTTGGGATTTCGTCAAGGCTAGGGGAGTAAGCATAAATAACAACATCCTAAAAATCGTATTTCTTTGGCTTGCAAATTCATCTGCAGTTTGGATTGTCGCTAGGTTTGCAAATCTAACAGGATTAGGTATCTCTAATTTTCGATGGGCATTACTTTTAGGTCTTATTGTCGCCCTAGCTCAAGGTACCGTTTGGGCTAACGCCAAAAAAGCAAAGAAAAGAAAAAAATTGCTGGACCAATAAAGTATGGATACTGCCACTGAAACACAAGAAAAGCGTGTTGATGTAGATTTTACATCTATCACGACCGCTCCAGAGATAGTTCATCCGAACGATGCTGAGATAATCTGTCACAAAATTATCGACAATCTTCCCAAAAAACGAAGAGGGGAAGTAACTAATGATTTTATTGAGCATCTTCAACAAAAAAAAGATCAATACAAAATATTACGATCTTTTTATGCATTCGAGAGAGCTGGCAAGCGAGTCCCCAAACAAAAAGAAGAAGAACTAAGAAAGAGTGACTTGTCTACAGATAATGTAACAGAAAACGAGGCTATATTGTCAGCAGGACTATATAGTTCTTTGGCTTTAACATATCAATTGATTGACCAAACAGATCCGATGAAAATTAACGGATCAGGATATCGAAAAGAAGCTTCGTATGTAACTCTTGGGGCAAAAGTGAATGTGATTTTTACCAAGTTTTTTATCGATATTAATGAAAGATTTGGAACTAGCGAAAAACAACTTGAATCTATTTTTGAAACTGTATTTGATCAATCTTCGCTTAACGAAGACTTAAAGCTAAGAAATTTACGAGGAGTTAAAAAAGGAATACACGCCGCTCTTAAGGCGTACCTGTATCTTTCTGAGGCGAATCAGGGCTGGAGCGTGTCAACGCCCGAAGTGGCTTTAGATCGAGATCACGGTGTTGATTTAGTTGCCATAAACAAAAAATCAGGAGAAATAAATTACTATCAAATTAAAGGTGTTGATGAAGAGGCAGTGAAAGTTCTAGATATTACTAGTTCTGACAAGATGGAGACTGTAAGAAGCAATCTGGTTCTTTCCCCTAAGAAAAGTAACCGCTCCCATCTGCGATCTTTAGGAAGCATTTTTGATTATACTCTCAACCTAAGAAGACAAGGAGAAGAGGCAAATGCATATTGGATGGAAGTCCCCGTTTGAACTCAAAAAAAAGACCCCACACTTTTTAGCTGTTGCTAAGTGTGGGGGTATTGATTAAAAACTCTTTATAAAGCTTGGTTACCTAATGGTTACCTTTTTAATTATCCGACTCGATAAACACATTCCAGAGCTGATGAAATGCCGACCTTAAAAAAGGCGTCGTCTTCCGCTTTGCTAAAGAATATCCCCAATTCAGAATCGACATGAAGACAAGTACGGTCGCCATCTATGACCCTATCTGCACACCGGACAGGAGATGTAACGAAAAGATATTCGTTATTAATCTCTACCATAAGTGTAATCATGAAGGCCAATACACAAGCGCGGGGAATATATTCTTCTTCGGATAACATGGATAATTGTTGTTCATAGGTTCGTTGTTCAGATTTAGGCACAACCCCTTTTCGAACCAAATACCACTTCATATCCAAACATTCTGTGTTTATAAAAAGATCGTCTTTTGACCAACGTGTTTTTGAATGCCTCCATAAAGAAGGTGATATTTCACGCATCCGTCTGATTGCGAGGTAGTCACCTAAAAACAATATGTGGGTATCTTTGTAACACTCGAGAGTTTCTTCAGAAAAAGGAACATTATCACAATTGCGATAATAACCCCTTTCAATAGGGAGCTTAAAAACTTTGGTTAGCTCCATTTTGCCAAAGAAGTTTTTCCCCATAATTTCTCGGGCTTTTGCTTGACTTGGAGTATCACGATAAGGCTCAGCCTTAATAATATTCATTAAGTTTTTTGCTAATGCATTACCGGGGCTTTCAATTACTTCTTGGATACCCAGGGCTCCTAATCCTGCCTCTTCTAGTTTTAATAAAAGTTCATGTGCTTGGTGAATTGATACTGGTCGGCTCACGGTATTACCCATCGCATACCTCCACAATACTTTCCGATACCCTCAGAACATTAGGGCGCATCTCTTTATGAGACGAGCATTTAAGAAACCTCGTATGTAGATTTCCAAAAGCCTCGCCTCATAATCAACTATTAATGTACAATTACGCCTGTAGTTTATTACTTTATGAAGTGGTTTACAATATTTTGAAGAATCTGTGTGCGCCTGGGAGGAGTCGAACCTCCATGATTCTCGTTCCGAAGACGAGTGCCTTATCCGTTAGACCACAGGCGCATATGATAGCTTCCAGCTTTTTCTTTCCTTCTCTGTTTTTCTTCGATGACAGTTTGCGCACCTCACGTCGCATTTGGAAATCTCCTTAATCAATTGCTCTAGAGACCCCGTGTTTCGTATTATACGACCTACATCCCCACTTTTGCTACTTTTGTCTCTGTGATCAAATTCTAATACCAAAATATCAGTTTCTCCGCAATCTACGCAAGGATGAGTTGTTAAATAAGACCATATGTATTTGCGCGCTCTTTGTCGAAGTTTTAGATTTCTCATTTGAGCTTTTTTTATATAATATTGGCGATTGTTTTTATAATGATCCCTAATATATTCTCGTGAACAATTTTTACAATATGGCCCTCGTCTTACATTTTTTACCTTCCAATTAAAATCGGCTACAGGCAATATTTGATTACATCTAATACACTTCTTTGTCATAATCTTAGTGTAATTTATAATACTTCGAAATCAAATAGCTTTTCGAAACTTTTTATTAGTCTTAACTTGAGCATGATTTAGGCTGTATAATAGTGTTTATGGCAGACATAATAGAACAAATAGAAAACATCGAGAAAACAATTAGAGAAACTCCTTATCATAAGGCGACTGAGCATTTTATTGGTAAACAAAGAGCCAAACTAGCAAGACTTAAAGAAAAACAGTTGGAAGACACAATTAAGCAAAAAGGTGGAGGGGGTGGGGGATATGCGGTTAAAAAACAAGGAGACGCAACGGTTGTCTTGGTTGGACCACCTTCGGCTGGAAAATCAACACTATTAAATAAGCTGACAAATGCTAAATCAAAAATTGCTGCATATGAATTCACAACTGTTAGTGTTATTCCTGGCATGCTTGATTACAACGATGCCAAAATACAAATATTGGATGTTCCTGGTTTAATTGAGGGAGCTGAAGAAGGAAAAGGAAGAGGCAGGGAAGTTTTGTCCGTAGTCAGGGGTGCCGATTTACTGGTTTTAATTAGCGATATACAAAGAATCAATGTTTTTAAAACAATGGAGGCAATTCTGCATGGCGTCGGATTAAGGATTAACACTTCTCCTCCACAAGTAAGCATGGAGAAAAAGGTTAAGGGTGGTATAGCTATCCACTCAAATATAAAGCAAGACATTAGCAAAGAAACAATTAAAGAAATGGCCAGTGCATTTAGGTTTGCAAATGGAGAAATAGTTATTCGAGAAAAACTGACCATGGAAAGATTGGTCGACGCTTTTTCAACCAATCGAACATATGTCCCTGCAATTTATGTTCTTAATAAAACAGATTTAAACAAAAACATTAATAAAGATAAGTTAAACAAAATAGATATGCTTATTAGCTCAAAAGAAGGTATTAATATAGATGAATTTAAAAAGCTGATGTGGGAAAAACTAGAACTAGTCAAAATATATCTGATCAGAGACAAAGAAGAACCAAGCACAAATAATCCTCTGATAATGAAAAAGGGACAAACACTTGCCAAAGTAGCTCAGAAAATAGGAGAAGAATTTGCAGAAGACAAAGAACGAGCTACTATTTGGGGTAGTGGTTCTAAGTTTCCGGGGCAAGAAATATCACTTTCGACCGAAATCGAAGAAGGAATGATGGTCAGATTTATTTAACATATTCAGTTATTTCAACATTCTTGCCTATTTTGATATAATTAGTCGCTTCTACCTTTAGATGCCAGAGTGCTGGAATTGGTAGACAGGCACGGTTCAGAACCGTGTGCTCTTTAAGGGCGTGGGAGTTCAAGTCTCCCCTCTGGCACTCAACGTTGAATACGCCGGGATGCTGAAATTTGGTAGACAGGCTACGTTGAGGACGTAGTGTCCGTAAGGATGTGGGAGTTCGAGTCTCCCTCCCGGCACACATTAACATGGTCGCTTAGCTCAGTTGGTTAGAGCGTTCGGTTTACATCCGAAAGGCCAGGGGTTCGAGTCCCTTAGCGACCACAACAAAATTTACTAATATATAATAGATTTAAGCCGAGGTAGCCTAGTTGGTCATGGCGCGCGCTTGAAGAGCGTGAGATACAAGTTCGATTCTTGTCCTCGGCACAAAAAGTATCAGATTACTTCTTTTTTTTATTCACGAAGAAACAGGCGAGTAGAGTGGTTATTGGTACAGCTAAGATAAGCCCAATGCTTCCCACCAGTGTTCTGATTATTTCGTCGGCAATGATTTCATAATTGATAACCTCAAGAAATGGATGGGGTCGATCAATAAAGAGAAGTAAAAGTGGCAATGCTGCTCCGGTATATACCAAAACCAAAGTGTTAACCATTGATGAAGTGTGATCTTGACCAACCTTCATCGCTCGTCCATATAATTCCTTGAACGACATTTTCTTGTTAACCTCGTTTAACTGATTAACAATTGAGGCTTGAGAAACAGTGACATCATCAAGGACTCCTAAGGCACCAATAATTATTCCAGCAAGCAATAATCCTTTTATGTTCACAGCACCTTGACTGGCTACTTGTAAGAAAGCGGCCTCTTCTGACGCAAAACCTGTTAACCTAGCTGCATCTACAAATATGCCAGCCAGTAATCCAGTAATGATAAGGGCAACTACTGTTGCAGCAATAGCAATCGTAGTTTTCTTGTTTAATCCATGAGACAGATAGAAAGTAACCGGAATGATGAACAATGAACCTAGAATGGCAATTAGTATTGGGTTGGCACCATTTATAATTTGAGGGAGAATGAATTTAAATATCACTAAGAATGAAAAACCCATTCCCAACAAAGAGGTAACACCCCAAATTTTTCCAACTGCTAAGGCAATAACGACAAAAACAATGAATAAAATCAGCATAGCGTCACGTCTAACGTAATCTGAAACGAAGAAAATATCATTACCATCTATATCTTGATTTTGAAGAACAATTAATTTGTCGCCCACCTTGTACCTTTGACTGCCAACCAAAGCATAATTACCACTCTCTACAATTATCGTTTCTCCTTTTAATTCTCCCTTTTTAACTATTAACTCGAGTTTTTGATATATCTGCATTTCCCCATCCGACAGTTTTGTTTCACTGTCTTCCAATACGCTCGTCACAGTAGCCTCAAAAGTCTCTTCAACGGGGGCTTGTTCTGGGTTATTGAAGTTTTGCGCGTGTATTACGTCAACTGACTTTAGTGAGAATATTAAGATAAATGCAAAAATAATGTTTAGAATTTTCTTCATGGTTACTTATAAAGTTTACTATTAATTTCTGCAAATTTTGCATGCAAATCAGAATGTATCTTTTGGATTTTCTTAAATAATTCTTCATCCAAATGATGATGAGAACAAATATAAGCAAATTTGACAGTAAGATTTACAGTAATATTGCGGAGTATATATTCAAATATCTTGGCAATATTAACATGAAAGTAGTTTTACGTATGGTTGTGTTATGTTAAAATACTAGAGTACATTAGTGCGGGAGTAGCTCAGTGGTAGAGCGTCTCGTTGCCAACGAGAAGGTCGCGGGTTCGATCCCCGTCTCCCGCTCCAATAGAAAAACATGGCAAAAAAGCCCACTACCAGCATAAAGAGAATTAATATCTAGCCATAATTGCGATAGTTGGTTAGCAGAATAATTAAAGCCCAATTGCTTCAAATTTTGAAAAAAGCGCTTTGATTGATAAAATAAGTGTTGGTGATATGCCCTCGTAGCTCATTAGGATAGAGCGACTCCCTTCTAAGGAGTAGGTAGGAGGTTCGAATCCTCCCGGGGGCACACTTTTAATTCCATGGCCCCGTAGCTCAGCGGTAGAGCAGTCGCCTCTTAAGCGATTGGCCGGAGGTTCGAATCCTCCCGGGGTCACAAACTACATTCTCAAAAGGCTTGCAACAAAGCACTTCTCAGTTTTTTCTCAGGAAAAAGGTATAATGTTCAGTCTATGAGAGTTTTAGTTGTTGAAGATGAGCACAAAATAGCCAATTCCATCAAAAAAGGCCTAGAACAAGAATCCTATGCTGTCGACGTTGCGTACGACGGTGAAGATGGATTTGATATGGCTTCTTCTGAGGAATATGACATCATTATTCTTGACCTCATGCTTCCCAAAATGAACGGTCTTGATGTCTGTAAAAAGTTAAGAAAAGAAGAAAACATTCATACCCCAATACTGATACTAACCGCTAAGGGACAAACTGAAGACAAAGTGGCTGGTCTTAATTGTGGTGCTGATGATTATTTGACAAAACCCTTTGCTTTTACGGAAATGCTAGCAAGAATTAAGGCACTAACCAGAAGACCCAAGCAGGCACTGGATACGGTTCTCAAAGTTAATAACTTATCTTTAAACACTCTTACTTATGAGCTTAAAAGGCAAAATAAAAGCATAACTATTTCAAAAACAGAGTATGCTCTTTTAGAATATTTAATGCGGCACAAAGATATAGTGCTTAGCAAAGACAAAATAATCAATCATGTTTGGAATTACGATGCTGACGTTTTACCTAACACGGTGGAAGTCTATATCGGTTATTTACGAAACAAGATTGATAAACCATTTAAAAATAGCTTACCCTTAATTAGAACAGTAAGAGGTTTTGGTTATATATTGTCTGATAAAAAATAATGTTTACTCAAGCGCGACTAAAACTAACTGGCTGGTATTTGCTGATTATTATGATTATCAGTCTTTCCTTCAGTGCCTTCGTCTATAAAAGTGCTGTTATGGAGTTTCAAAGAAGACTTAACTCCATCGAAACAAGGTTGAATTTGCAAGGGTCGGCTTTAAATATGCCTCGAGGACAAGCTCGAGTTTTTAGTCAGGATGTTGAAGCAATTGAAAACAGGTTGTTCTTGACTCTTGTCTATATGAATGGCGTTATCCTCGTTTTTTCAGGATTGGCAGGTTACTTTTTGGCCGGTCGCACCTTGTCTCCAATAGAAGAAGCTATGGAAGATCAAAAGAGATTTGTAACAGATGCTAGTCATGAGCTTAAAACACCCTTAACGGCCTTAAAAACCACAATCGAGGTTGCCTTACGTGACAAGAAACTAAAACTTAAAGATTCAAAAGCTGTTTTAAAAGATAGCCTGGAAGAAGTTGATAACTTAAGTAAATTAACAAATGACCTCCTGGTTCTTGCCAGATATCAGCAGAGTGGCAATGTTTTAATTAAAAACAAAATTAATACAAAAGAAGTTATAAAAACCGCCTTTAAAAATGTAGCCCCTCTAGTTAAGAACAAAAACATCAAAGTTACAAAAAATATTAAAGCTATAAAAATTAATGCCAACAAGGAAAGCATTGAGCAGTTATTTACAATCATGCTAGACAATGCTGTTAAATACACACCCAAAAACGGCAAGATAAACATATCTTCTAAAATAAACAATAAGCAAGCTGTCTTTACAATTAAAGACACCGGAATCGGTATAGAGAAAAAAGATATCTCATCTATTTTTGATCGGTTTTATAGAGCTGATACATCTCGACGCAACACAAAAACATCAGGATTCGGATTAGGTTTATCAATGGCGGAAAAGATCGTTGAACTCCACAATGGACATATTAATGTTGTTAGTAAACCAGGAAAAGGCTCCACATTTACTCTCAGATTTCCTCTCTAAGCATTTTCTCATCTTCCTTCTATAAAGTATTAATTGTTAGTCGAAGGGGGGTGAAAAGAAATGAATAAAAAAATATTAATTCCAACCTTAGTTCTTGCCAGCTTTATTGCTGTAGGAACTCTTAAGGCCATTTCTGTAAAAGCAGATGAAGATAATAATTATCCTCTAATGATACAAACATTGGTTGAGAAATTTAATCTTAATGCCGATGAAGTGGAAACTGTGTTCGATGAAGCTCGAGAGGGGCGACAACAGTCTATGCAGCAAAACAGAGAAGAAAGACTGAATGATGCTGTGTCAGACGGCGCAATTACCGAAGAGCAAAAAGAAGCTCTTCAAAACAAATGGGAAGAGAGAAATATGGAGCGAGAACAACACCAGGAAGAAATGCAAGCCTGGATGGACGAGCAAGGCATAGATCACGATGCCCTAAGAAGCTATAACGGCCCAGGTCGTGACGGTTTCGACAAAGGTTTCGGTGGAATGAGAGGAAATAACAGATAATTAAAAACTTTCTGTTAGATAAAGCACCTCCGCAATAAAGCGGGGGTGTTTTTTTCTCAGTATTTTCTCAGTTTTATTTATTACAATAAAACCTGTCAAAGAAAAGTTAACGATAATGGAAAACAAAATTACAAAATTTTTTACAGAGTTAATGAAAGATCGCAAGCGTGCAATTACTATTGTTGTTTTAATCATTGCCCTAATTACATCAATTTGGATTAAAGCAAAAAACACCGTAGACGATGTCGAATTACAAACAGCCCTTGTTCAAAAGGGAACGATTATTTCTTCAGTTACCGCATCAGGCAGTATTGTCTCCTCAAATATTGAAAATGTAACCACTCAAGCTAGTGGAACAGTTAATCAAGTCTATGTCAGTGATGGTGACACTGTTTATGAGGGTGAATTAATCGCCACTATCGATCTTGACGTTCAAGGAGCTCAAAACCATTCTTCAGCTTATTCTAGTTATATTAGCGCTGCTAGCTCCCTAAATACAGCTAATAATAATTATCGTTCGTCACAAGCCTCTCTAGCAGTGGTTTACGATGAAATACAAGGCAATGATGACGATGAGAGCCTAGAAACAAAAGCAACACGCACCCGTGCTGAGGTTTCCAATGATAATGCATATGATTCTGTTAAAACTACACAAACTAGATTAACTGCCGCTTCTTTAGCATATCGAACCAGCTCACCATCAATTACAGCACCGTCTGCCGGTACCATTAAAAGCGTTACTGTTGCTGAAGGAATGAATATTGGTTCAGAAGAAACAGCTAGTGGTTCTAGAGCTAATCAAAGAATTGCCACCATTGGCAATGAGGGACTTCCTATTGCTACCTTTAATATATCTGAAATAGAAGTATCTCTTATCAAACCAGGGCAAAAAGCAACGGTTACTCTTGATTCAATTTCTGACAAAACATTTACCGGTAAAGTGGTAAGCGTTGATCGAGTAGGCTCAGTTACGAATAACGTGACCACTTACCCTATTATTATCCAGTTGGATACCTCTTCTGAATTGATTCTTCCTAATATGACCGCTGTTGCAAATGTTATTACTGATTCTAAAAGTGATATTTTGATCATTCCGTCCGCAGCCATAACCTACCAAAATGATCAAACGCTTGTTACCATCATTAAGGATGAAATTGAAGTAAACCAAAAAGTAGAAATTGGTATTTCAAATGACACTCAAGTCGAAATCATATCTGGATTAAACGAGAGTGATGTTGTTGTTACAGGATCAGTATCAACAGGTAAAACTACTGAAGAAGAAAGTGGAGGCTTTATAATTCCAGGAAGTGGTGGGGGAGGCGGTAGACTCTAAAAATACAAATTGATGAAACATGATACAAGTAAAAAATATCTCCAAAATTTATAATACTGGCGAAATTAAGGTTAAAGCCTTAGACAACGTTTCTTTTCATATTAAAAAAGGTGATTTTGTTGCCATCATGGGTCCTTCTGGGTCTGGTAAGTCAACCCTTATGCACATTCTCGGAGCTTTGGATAAACCTACTTCAGGTGAATATCTACTAGACAAAAAGAAAGTTGATAACCTGGACGAAGACAAATTAGCCGAAATACGAAATGAAAAAATTGGCTTTGTTTTTCAGTTTTACAATCTTCTTCCAAGAACCTCTGCACTTAAAAACGTTATGCTCCCCATGATGTACGGTGGTGTCCCTAAAGAAAAAAGAGAGAGAAATGCCAAAAAATATTTAAAAATGATGGGTCTTGAAGACAGAATGACTCACACTCCCTCTCAACTCTCTGGAGGTCAACAACAAAGAGTTGCTATCGCCCGCGCTTTAGCAATGGATCCAGCAATAATCTTAGCCGATGAGCCAACGGGAAATATTGCCACTAAACAAGCAGCCGAAATTATGAAGATTTTTCAAGACTTAAATAAACAAGGAAATACCATCCTGATGATAACTCACGAACCAGAGATTGCTGAGTTTGCTAAAAGAGTCATTAAAATTCGAGATGGAAAAATTGCTGAAGACAATCTTAATGGAAAACAAAAATTAACTTAAGAAAACATATATGGAAATAACTGAATTTATCACTGAAAGCTTTTCAACTCTTTTACTCAACAAGGTAAGAACAGGTTTGGCGATGCTTGGTGTGATTATTGGCATTGGTAGCGTGATTGCCTTAGTTTCGCTTGGTCAAGCATCTCAGCAATCGATTACTAACCAAATACAAGCACTAGGGTCTAACCTTTTAACTATTACACCAGGCTCTCAAACATCAGGAGGCGTTAGAAGTAGCGGCAGCGTTACCACATTAACCTATGAAGACGCCAAAGCTATTACTAGCTCATCGTCTATAACAACGGTTAGCAAAGTTTCAGCTGAATACTCGTCGCGAGGACAAGTGGTTGCCGGGAAAAATAACACCAATGTCACCGTAACTGGTGTAACCCCAGATTATTCAGAAATTAAAAACTTAACTTTATCAACAGGTTCTTTTATTAACGACCGACATATTAGCAGTATGAGTAAAGTGGCCATACTGGGATCACAAACAGCTATTGATTTATTTGGAGAAAACGCAAACCCGATTGGAAAAACAATTCGAATTGAGAGTCAAGTATTTAGTGTTACTGGAGTAACCAAATCAAAAGGAGGTTCCGGATTCAATAACCAAGACGATGTCGTCCTTATTCCTTTAACAACAGCCCAAAAACTTCTTTTCGGCGTCGACTATGTAAGCTCCATTTCTGTCAGTGCAATTAGCGAAGACGTCATGGATAAATCAGAAGAGGAAGTAACATCGTTATTAATGACACGGCACAAAATAAAAAATATTGATGCCATTGATTTTCGAGTTATGTCTCAAGAGGATCTACTTAGCACCGTGACAGAGGTCGTTGGCACCTTTACAGCACTCCTATCTGGAATTGCGGCTATTTCATTATTGGTCGGTGGAATCGGCATTATGAATATAATGTTAGTTACAGTTACAGAAAGAACACGAGAGATTGGATTAAGAAAATCACTAGGCGCAAAGGGAAAAGTGATCATAACCCAATTCTTGATAGAAGCAGTCATGATTACCTTTGTGGGCGGAGTTATTGGTTCTGTTTTGGGTGTTATTGTTTCGTATATTTTGTCCAACGTAATGAATCTACCTTTTGTCTTGTCGATTGGTTCTATTGTTCTTGCCTTTTTTGTTTCAGCCGCTGTTGGCATCTTGTTTGGTTGGTACCCAGCACAAAAGGCAGCCAAACTTCAACCAATCGAAGCATTAAGATATGAATAACAAGGAGGTGAAATAACATTAAAAACAACTTAGTAACAGCAATTATTACTATTCTTATTGGATTAGCTGGATTTTGGGGAGGGACAAAGTTTCAAGCATCTAAGGCTCCTAATATACCTGCCGGATTACCAGAAAGACAGTCGAGTCAAAGAGCAGGAACAAATCCTGGCCTAAATTCTGTGCGCGGTCAAATCATTAGCATGGACGATTCAAGTCTCACCATAAAACTTATCGACGACAGTAGTAAAATTGTCATTCTTACAAACTCTACTGAGGTCAATAAAACAGAAAAAGTGTCAATGGAAGACTTATCAGAAAAACTACAGGTAATAATATTTGGCCAAACTAATTCTGACGGTAGCGTAACTGCCGAAAATATCCAGATCGGTTTAGGCAACATCCAGAGAGAAAAAGAAGAGAATTAAACAATCAGTTTCTTGTCTTAAAAGAAGGTACTAGATTAATCATTTTTAAAGTCTCAAAATTCTTGACTTACCCTCCATGTTTGTGTCATTCTGACAGCAGATAGAATAAGAAATCTATCCACTATGGAAACAACACTTGCCCAAGACAATTCTTCATTTTCGTTCTGGAAAGGCTTAATTTTTGCAAGTCTTTTCTTTTTTATTACGCCAATTGCATTAGGGGCTAGCTTGTTTTCGCTTGCTTCATTATCAAAAGCAGAGAAACCTGAAAATATAGTCGAAGAATCAAATTTCAATTTAATCTCGTCTCCCAAATCAGGTGCTAAAGTGTTTGCCTCCCTACCTTCATCTTTTCCAACCGTTTCCGGCGTAGTTTCAGCTTCTGACGCAAGAAGCGAACTGATACGCCAGTACTTAGAAAGCTACAATTCCCCCCTAGAGCCTTATGCAGAAAACTTAGTTCAAGCTGCCGACGCTCACGGACTTGATTACAGACTGTTAACAGCAATCGCTCAACAAGAATCAAATTTGTGCAAGAAAATCCCACCTCTTAGTTTTAACTGCTGGGGATGGGGAATTCACAGCGAGGGATCATTAGGTTTTACTTCTTTTGAAGAAGGAATTGAGACAGTCTCCCAAGGTATAAAAGAAAACTATATTGATAAAGGATACACAACAGTAGAGGAGATAATGTCCAAATACACACCTCTCTCTAATGGTTCATGGGCCTTCGGGGTTAATACCTTTATGGGGGACATATACTAGTTTTTTGACTACCTGATTAATTCGATTTACTCTTACTACTGAAAATAACTATGTCAGCAGCATACGACACATATGATTATCCTTCCTACTGGGAAGGTCGAGACTACGAACACGGTTCGGAGGTAATCGCTATAAAAGGATTTCTTGCCAGAATACCTAAAATTGATAAGGTTTTAGAAATTGGTGCAGGCTTTGGCAGACTAACTCCTATTTACCTTTTTCGAGCAAAAAAAACAATCCTCACCGACCCTTCATCCGTTTTATTAAAACAAGCTAGAAAAGACCTTCAGGGAGAACATATTAAATTTATTCACACTGGTGTAGAAAATCTTCCTAACAAGATCAGAAATAAGTCTGTAGACCTTGCCATTCTTGTTCGCGTTTTACATCATTTAAAAAATACTGATCAAGCATTTGAAATTATTAATAAGGTATTAAAAGACAAGGGGTATTTTATTTTAGAATTTGCCAATAAATGTCACTTTAAAGCCACTTTTCTTGAGTTTCTTCGTGGCAACTTCACCTTTGGCCTTGAGATCTTTCCGAAAGACCTACGCACAAAGCAATCGAAGAAAAAGGGGAATATCCCTTTTCTCAACTTTCATCCAGACACAATAAAAGAAAAGCTAGAAGAAGCTGGGTTCAATGTTATTGAAACTAAGTCTGTTTCCAACTTCAGAACCTCGTTTCTTAAAAACATTCTCCCAATAAGCCTTTTGCTCTCTATTGAAAAGTTTCTTCAACCTATATTGGCAAAATCTGTTTTCGGTCCTTCTATTTTTATTCTAGCCCAAAAACAAACTTAGTAATTCCCCTATAATTACAATTAATATACTCAAATCCTTCCTTGGGTGACAATTTCATAAAATACTTGACATGACCTGTAGTATTTTGTTATAGTATTTCCACATTCTAAGGCGAAGCTCTTTATGAGTCCGAGCGTTGGAATTTTTTGGGGGTACTTCGGTACCCCCTCTTTTGTGAAAAATTATTATGAACAAAATATTAAAGATTCTCATCATTCTTTTTATTCTCTTGAATATTTCTACAGTCGATGTTTCGGCTGACGCTGTTGTGGCTGAAAGCTCAGCTCAGCTTGTTAACAGAACGAAAACAGAGTCTGACTACAGAGAAGTAATCTTGCGTGATTACTTAGAAAGCCATAATTCGCCCCTAAGTGATTATTCAAAAGTTTTCATTGATTTTGCTGATCAGTACAACCTTGACTGGAGGCTAGTACCGGCTATTACAGGCGTGGAGTCAACTTTTGGTAAAAGAATTCCCGTGGATTCATACAACGCTTATGGTTGGGCCAATGGAAACTATTCTTTCAAGTCATGGGAAGACTCTATTGAAATCGTTTCAGAGGCACTTAGAAGCAACTATATTGATAGAGGAGCCGTATCTATTAACGATATCGCCAGAATATATGCTCCTCCAAGCGAAACATGGGCAAGGAACGTTAAATTCTTTATGAATAAGATCGATCCCTTACCTGTTTCCTTTTCACTAGGGGGCTAAGGTAGTGGGTGATATAATGTATTCTGCACGCCGGGGTGGCGGAACTGGCAGACGCGCAGGATTTAGGATCCTGTGAGGGTTACACCTCGTGGAGGTTCGAGTCCTCTTCCCGGCACATCTTCATATTAAATAATAAATATTTAATAGTCAGCTCCCTAATTCATTATTTTTTCTTGTAAAAGTAGCTTGAATCAAACCTCATTTTAAGTTAGTCTTAATTAGCTATGAAAGTTATTAAAATAGGAGCCGAATGGTGCTCGGGTTGTATTGTCATGAAACCTAGATGGGTGGAGGTTGAAAAAGCACAACCGTGGCTAAAAACGGAGTATCATGATTTTGATAAAGATAAAAAAGAAATTTCAAAATACAAGGCCGAAAATGAAGACCGATTGCCCGTGTTTATCTTTCTAGACAAAAAGGGAGAAGAGTTCCTAAGACTACATGGTGAAATTACCGTTAAGAGACTTTTGGAAATTGTTATTAAAAACAAAAACAAATAATGGAATCACTATCTATACCCATTCTGGGATCAATACAAACCGCTAACTTATCGTTACCAATACTCTCCGTGATTATGGGCCTTTTGGATGGTTTTAATCCGTGTGCTATGTGGACCTTGCTATTTTTAATCAGTCTTCTTTTGGGAATGAAAGACAAGAGAAGAATGTGGATTTTGGGCATCACATTTATTGTTACTTCCGCGTTTGTATACTTTCTCTTTTTGACCGCATGGTTAAATTTCTTCCTTATCTTAGGATTTGTCTTTTGGGTAAGAATAACGATCGGTTTAATAGCCATAGGAGTTGGAATATATAACTTGAGAGACTACCAGAAAAACAAAGATGGTGCCTGCAAAGTGACTGGAGATGAAAAGAGAAAGAAAACGTTTGATCGATTAAAAGATATAACCCACCAAAAAAAGTTCCTTATTGCGCTTGGAGGCATCATTCTCCTTGCATTTGCCGTCAATCTTGTTGAACTTGTGTGTTCCGCAGGGCTTCCAGCTATATATACACAAATATTGAGTATTAACAACCTACCAACCGGAAAATACTATCTTTACATTCTTATCTATATTTTCTTCTTCATGATTGATGATTTGATCGTTTTTACCATCGCTATGGTTACTCTTCATGCAGTTGGAATTGAAAGTAAGTATTCCAGATTTTCTCGTCTTGTCGGTGGAATTTTGATGCTAATAATTGGAGGGCTTCTTCTTTTTAAACCAGAGATATTGATGTTTGGCTAATCCTTAATGTCTTGCTAAACTAAAACAACAAACTGCCATGAAATTAAAAGACAAAGTTGCCATAATCACCGGTTCCACAAAGGGGATGGGTAAAGCCACTGCTCTCATGTTTGCTAAAGAGGGTGCAAAGATAGTTATTAATTCAAGATCTCCCGAAAAAGAAGATTCTGTAAGAAAAACGATAGATAAGGAAGGTGGTAGTGCCATTTTTATTCAAGCGGATATTTCAAAACCCCAAGACGTAAATCACTTGTTTCAAGAGACAGTTGATACCTTTGGAACGGTAGATATTTTAGTTAATAATGCTGGAGTTCATAATCCAAAAGACTTTTTTGAGCTAACCAAAGAAGACTGGGAAAAAACTTTTAGTGTTAACTTATTTGGCATGTTTTTATGTGCCCAACAGGCAGCAAAAATAATGATGGATCACAAAAGTGGGCGAATAATTAATACCGCCTCGGTTAGGGGACTACCTCACTGTGGGAGACCCGGAAACATAGATTATTCTGCATCAAAAGCGGGTGTTATCAATTTCACTAAAAGCTTGGCCAAAAAACTAGCTCCTAATATTCAAGTCAATGCAGTTGCCCCTGGCCCTACTGATACGGCGATGAATAACTGGAAGAAGGAGGATCTTAAACACACGTATGTTGGTCGCCTTCTTCAACCGGAAGAAATTGCCAAGGCTATATTTTTCCTTGCCTCCGATGCGCCCTCAAGTCTAACAGGTGAAGTTATTATTGTTGATGGTGGCTACAGTCTTAAGCAGTAAAGCAAAGACTGTTTATATTCCCAAATGAATCACAAACCAATCCATATTCATAAGAACATCGTTGACAGAAAGCGTAATATTATCCTGTTATTTTTGCCAATGGTTATCTTCACCCTCTTTCTGGGTATCATGTTTACTGCATATCATTCGAAAGAATCATCCAGGAGTAATAATGAAGCTACCCTTGGAGAAAAAGAAAACATTGACAACCAGGTTAATTTCGATGCACAATAATATTCTATGAAGCGACTAATAATCACTATCGTTCTTCTCATTACTTTTCTAACTCCTCAGGAAATTGCTGCACAGATAAAAGAAACTCCTATGCCAATAAATGTTAGAAATTTGGTAAAGGAAAGAATCAATACAAACAAAGACGCTCGAGAAAGCATTCGCATCAAAATTGAAGAAAAAACGGCCACAAAAGAGGCAGTAAAAGAACAACTGCAAGCAAAACTAAAGGAAAAAAGACAAGAAAGAATCAGAACCCTTTTTGGTAAATTTACTACACGCATTGAAGCCGCTATCGGCCGACTGAACACTTTAATAGAGCGCATGGAGGAAAGAACTGCCATCTTGGAAAAAGAGGGAGAAAACGTGACAAATATTCAAAGTGAAATAGATAGCGCCAGAACATTATTGGTAAGTGCTGAAGATTCATTGACTATTGCCAAAGAAGGACTTGAGAGCGTTGTTGCTTCCGAAGATCCTAAGGCAGGTTTTACCTATATTCAAGATATTGTAAAAGATATTAAGCTGACATTAACAGATGTTCATTCAATACTGGTTCAAACTATTGGAGATATGAAAGGATTAAGGGTCCAAGCCGAAGAAAAAGTATAATGAAAATTACTAAAAACAACTTTCTTCTAATCATGACCATCGCAGCTTTGATTTTTGTAAGTATTGCTGCATATTTTTTAAGCAATTCGAGCACGCTATTTCAACAAGAAATCGCCAAATTCAAAACCCAATCATCAAGTAGCGAAATTGACTCAATTGAAAAGGACATTCTAAATACAGATCTCTCTGGATTAGACAAAGAGTTAACTGAAATAGAAGAGGAAATTGAAGCTGTTTATTAATATCTCTTACTTCTTAAAATGAAACAAATTATACTTCCAATCACTGGCGCTATTTTCTTTATAGTCTTGGTGGGTCTTTTGACTCAAAAAATACAAAACGGAAAATTATCTTTTCCCAACAATAAAAATACTGTCCTTTCTCAGCAAAGTGAAGTTAAAATTAATGATTTAGTTATCCCTGTAAAAATTGCCAACACAGACACAAAAAGACGAACTGGTCTAGCTAGCCATGACAGCTTACCAAAAGAAGAAGGCATGCTTTTCAAATTCGCACAAAAAAATGTCCAACCACCCTTTTGGATGAAAAATATGAAGTTTGCTATTGATATCATTTGGATTGATGATGGAGTAATTGTTCAGATAGATAAAGATGTTCAACCACCAACCCCCAATACTCCAGACGAAGAGCTGACTCTCTATGCACCCGATCAACTTATCGACTATGTTCTAGAAGTAAACGCCATCTTTACCGAAGAAAATGGAATTAAGATAGGGGACACAGTAAATTCATCCTCCTTCAAGTAAAACCGCATTTTTTTTAATAACTACAATAAATTTGTTATAATCGCCGAGTGATGGAATCTATTAAACAAACAGTCACCAGCAGCGAATCAACTTTACCCATACCTGAGGTCGAAGCTCAAAAGTTCCTGGGTGTTTTCAAGCGACTCACCGACGAGGAAGTCGTTAAAATAATTAGCATCATTATTGAAGAAGTTTCTAAAAGTGAACAGTTTGATTTGCATTTGAGTGAAAAATTATTAGAAAAAGAAGAAGCCTTCTTTTTGCACGTTCTTAATGGATTGGGTGGGATAAATGACATGGTTCAAAAATATGAATTTGAAGATGCTTGGTTCATAGCTACAGAGCTTTCTCGTAATTTCTTTCTTGAAGAGCGAAAAGAATTTTATAATAAATTTAAAGGTAGTAAAAACGGTGGATACAACAGATACAGCGCCCATCTATCTTCTGTTCAAGGAGCCGTTCTTAATGCTGCTTACAATCAATAACGATACTTCAGCTGTTTTATTCCTAAGTTAGTGTTTGTTTACAAACTCCTCTAGTTCTTTTACTCCGCCGAAAGCAATTCTGTCGTGGACATCATTCTTGGCATTAATCATTCTAGCTGGTGCAACAATTAAATCTCCCCAATACTCATTAACTTCATCTATTGCTCTTACTAATCTTTCTTTCTTAACAACATCTTGAAAAAGTTCGAGTTGACTAACATCAGACTTTAATAGGTTGAAGCAGGAAACTGCCAATTCTCTTACTGGTTTGTTGCTTGGGATTGAACAAATCATTTTAAACGCCTTTTTGTAAATATCTCTTGAATCAAAAAATACTTTAGGAAAAGTAATTCCCTTGTGCCAAAATGTCCAATCACGATAAATTATCGATACGTGAACACCACGCGCTTTATAGTTCGCACTCCTTAGCCTTCTCCCTGTTTTGTTAACCAGTTTTGAAAGAATAGGGGACAACTCTTCTGGAGTAACCAGTGGTTTGGGTAATGCATAGGAATTACCGTAACTCTTTCTTTCTGATTCAAAATTATCAATTTCCCACCCTCGAAGCCTCAGGTACCAATAATAACCATTAATGGAATTAAAAGCTCTTTTTAATGTACTTATGTCCGCATTACAAAAATCAATAACACTATGAATACCTGCATAAGTAAGTCTTGCCGCATTTCTCGTTTTTATCCCAGATAAATCTGTGAGTTTCATTTTTGAATATGTGTTTAAAAAATTATCTTTGTTTATTTCATCCAATCCATCTGGCTTCCTTAAGTTGCTTGCTGTTTTTGCTAAAAATCGATTAGGAGCAATGCCAACAGAAACAGTTATCCATTCTCCAATTTCTTTTTTTATTCTCTGTTTTATTTCTGTAGCAATCTGAAACATATTCTTTTTTTCCAATATTGGATAACCATCAAAATTCAAAACAAATTCGTCGATGCTTTTGGGAACAAAATCATTTGTGTAATCATTAAGTATTTTTCTTAAGGAAATGTGAACATTCCGATATTTCTCTGGATCCGTCGGTAGAATTATCAATCTAGGATAAGCAAGTTTTCCCTCTCTTACTCTCATGCCAGTTTTTACTCCATATGTTTTGGCTTCAACTGAAGCGGCAAGTATGCAGCCAGAGGGTGTTGCGTAAGCGGCAATAGCAATCGGCTTGCCCCTTAATAAGGGATTTGCTTGTTGCTCAACGGTCGCAAAACAAGAATTCAAATCAATGTGCATTATTTTTGAGGGGTTGGGGTTGAAATCTAGTTTAGTCGGGTAAGCCATCGCTTATCTCCTCTAATTTCCAGTGCAAACTTTCTGTATTTAAAACAAGACGAAAGAAAAGATTTTTACTAATAACTGAAAAGACATGGAAAAGAGTACGGCCCTGTCGATATGTGTGGTGTAGTCCAATTTTAACAACAGGATAAAGTCTGCCACTCCAAACAATCCACTTTGGAAAAATTTTTTTCTTTTTACTGTCGAAAGTAAAACTTACTGAGACTGGTGTAGAAATTTTTTGAATCATTTTTACATTCCCAAAGATTACCCGAAGAAACTCTATCTAATTTATAGTCCGAAGAAAACCCTAAGTCAAGATTCAAAAACACTCTTTTTCTTGCCAATATTTTCTTCAAGCCTTAAACTAAATTTAATGGCAAAATTATCACCCTTACGCAAAAAAGATTTGCCCAAACCTCTTTCTCTAAAAAAATTGATTGGTCCTAGCTTTATTCTTCTTGGATTAGGATTGGGAAGTGGAGAACTAATACTTTGGCCTTATCTTGCCTCTAATTATGGTTTAGGAATTATGTGGGGTGCACTTCTTGGTATTACCTTTCAATTCTTCATTAATATGGAAATTGAAAGATATGCTCTAATCACCGGTGAAAGTATTTTTGTTGGCTTGGCCAGAAAACTAAAGGGAATCTCTCCCGTCTGGTTTATTTTATCTACCTTAATTCCCTGGATGTGGCCCGGCATTATTGCTTCTGCGGCAACATTACTCGCTCATGTCTTCGGAATTAATTATTCGCCGATCCTTCCTATTGGCTTGCTAATCTTAATTGGTCTTATTTTGACTTTAGGTCCCGTAATCTATAAAACTCAAGAAGTTTTTCAAAGAACGCTTATCTTGGTTGGGGTACCATTCATTTTGATTCTTGCTCTGTTTTTTGCCAAAACACCTGACTGGCAAAATTTAGCAGAAGGATTAATCGGTAAAGGTGATGGATTTTGGTTTCTACCAGCAGGCATCTCATTAGCCACTTTCTTGGGTGCTTTTGCTTATTCTGGAGCCGGCGGTAATCTTAACTTGGCTCAAAGCTACTATATAAAAGAGAAGGGTTACGGCATGGGAAAATTCTCAGGAAGAATTACTAGTATCTTTACTGGTAAGAAAGAAAACATCACCCTTGAAGGAACCACCTTTGATAGCACCCCCGAAAACTTAAAACGATTTAGGCTTTGGTGGAAAAGAATTAATATTGAACACGCATTAGTCTTTTGGCTAACGGGGACAATCACAATGATTGTCTTGAGTCTTCTTGCTTACACCACTGTTTTTGGAACAGAAAAAATGCAAGGTGTTGGTTTTATTATTAACGAAGCGCAAGTAATTACTCAAAAAACATTTGCTATGTTGGGAACAACTTTTCTAGTAATTGCATCTGCCATGCTTTTCTCAACTCAATTTTCAGTTTTGGATGCTACCTCCAGAATTATGAGTGAGAATTTAGTTATTCTTTCACCTAAACGTTTCAAAATTGAAAAGTTACCAACTTTCTTTTATTTGTTTCTCTGGTTACAAATATTCGCAGGTATCATTATCTTTTCTCTTGGATTCACTCAACCATTAATGCTTGTTATTTTGGGGGCAACCCTAAATGCCATTGCCATGTTTGTTTATACCGGTCTTGTCTTGTGGCTTAATCTTTCCAGTTTGGATAAAAAGTTAAGACCATCAGTCATAAGAGTATTTTTTGTTAGTGCTGCTTTTGTTTTCTACGGTGTTTTCACTTTCGTCACCATTCTTCGAACAATCTAAATAATGTTAAAATAGATTATGAAGAAATTTCTTTCTTATTTTATGCTTGCTATTGTTTTTGCTTTGCTGGGCTGGTTTGCAAATACCCTTTATCAAAACACCCTCCCTGAACCAATTATTCTTAACCCCGTTATTCCTAGACCGCTTGATAAATACACAATAGAAAACTTAGCTACTACTAAAATAGAAGCGGGAACAATCAAGATAGAGGAAATAATTGATGAGACAAACGATTACACTTCTTATCTTTTTTCACTTGAACACAGACCTTCTTTGTCGGACAAAGAAATTAAAAAAACAACTGGTCAATTAAATATTCCATCAGGAAAAGGGAAGTACCCTCTTATTCTTATGTTTCGAGGATATGTTGATCAAGAAATATATGAAACCGGAATAGGGACAAGAAAATCAGCTGAAGTATATGCACAAAACGGATACATCACCATTGCCCCTGATTTTTTGGGATATGGCGAATCAGATACTCAGACCGAAAATATTTTTGAAGCACGGTTCCAAACATATGTAACCGCCTTGTCTGTTTTAAATTCTCTTGATTCCATTTCTAGCTGGGATGGAGAAAATATTCTTATCTGGGGACATTCAAACGGGGGACAAGTTGCCTTAACTATTTTAGAAATTACTGGTGAAGAATACCCTACTGTCTTATGGGCCCCAGTTACCAAATCTTTTCCATATTCTATCCTTTATTACACTGATGAATCAGAAGACAAAGGGAGATATATAAGAAAAGAATTAGCCAAATTTGAAAACATTTACAATGTTGAACAATATTCAATTGCCAATTACCTAGAGAGAATAAAGGCTCCGATCCAACTTCATCAAGGTACCGGTGACGATGCAGTTCCATATAAATGGACTAATGAATTCGTTGATATTTTTAATGAACTTGAAAAAGAAATCACTTACTACACATATCCCGGAGCAAATCATAATTTAGTTCCTTCTTGGAATACAGTTGTACAGAGAAATTTAGTCTTTTTTGATAAATATTCTAAACATTGACAATAAACCTCTGTTTCCGCATTATTAATTAATGAAACTAATTGTTCGATTAGGAATTAATGTAATTGCTCTTCTCGTTGTAGAGTACCTTGTTCCCGGTTTTGTATTAACAGGTTACGGAGCTGCTATTGTGGCCGCTATTGTAATCGGTATTGTTAATACTTTTATTAGACCTATCTTGCAGTTAATTGCTCTCCCTGTTTCTATTTTATCTTTTGGTATATCTGCTTTTCTTATTAACGTAGTCCTTCTTTGGTTAACATCTTTATATGTACCCGGATTTGAAATAGCTGGTTTTGGCACGGCCATAATCGCTTCAGTTGTTCTTTCGCTTGTTTCCTGGTTTCTCCATAAATTAGCTTCTGATTAGTTTGACTAAGATTTAATTTTTTATCATAATTAAGCATATGAAAAAATTCTTTAGTGTCTTATTAACAGGCTTTGCACTATTTTTTTCCATCCCCGCTGTTTTAATCCTTGCAAGTTGGAATGCGATACCAGGGCAAGGGCTCTATTCAGTTAAATCAAGCCTAGAAGACGTTGCCTTAGCCTTGACAATTAACACACCCATGTCAACCGCTTTTTCCGTTAATTTTACCGACAGGCGCTATACCGAGGCTGTTAAGCTCCTAGACAGAGAGGGATCGACGGTTGGCTACGAGCTACTTGTTGCTGAAGCGCAACAAGCACGAGGAATGGTTATTAAGAAGCAAGATGTTAAAAATGGCGCCCAATTAGTACGAAAGATTGAAGAATATCAGGTTGAAATTGAAGAGAAGCGGGTAGAAGTACAAAGTCAGACCCAAACATCGACTACGGGCTATCAGGCGCCTTCTCCGACACTATCTCCGGCCACTCCGGCACCTGTTATTACGGAGAAAAAGAAGGTTTCTGTTGTCATTCCTGTCGAAATAGTCATTGAGAATGAGGAGCCTGAAGAAGTTCTTGAAAACCTTGAGGAGGCTCAAGAAGAACTTGAAAAAATACTTACAGAGCTTGAGGAAGAGCTACCTGCAACAGCCCCGGAAGAAGCAATTGAACTTGAGGTCCCCAGCACAGAAGCACCAAAAGTAACCCGCCCCGACAATCAAGGTAAAAAGAAAGACAAAGATGAAGAACAAATAGACTATCAGGAGAATGAGGACTATGATAATGAAGACAAAGATTAAATAAAAAATGAAAAAAACAAAGAAAACAAAAACAAAAATACCGACTCTTGGATTTAAAAAAGTAAGTCGTTTTGGTGGTGGCCAGACAGGCAAGAAAAGCCCTAAGGCAACCTTCAAGAAAACGATCTACAAAACGCAACACAAAGGATAATATTATTTTTGCCCCTGATATGTTACAATAACAACGTTCCACGCTCAGAGGGCGTGTTTTTTTAGACTAAAATGGCTAGTAAAACAACCAAAGCATCAAAACCAGAGAAAAAGGTAAAAAAAGAAACTAATAAGATTAGTTACACTGTTGCTAAAAGCAAAGATGGAACTATTCAAATTACTTTTACAATACCTTTTAAAGATATTAAAAAGACCAGAGAAACAGTTGCTAAAGATATTGGCAAGGACCTTGAGTTGCCAGGTTTCAGAAAAGGTATGGCTCCATTAAGTAAAGTTCTTGAGCATGTTCCTCAAAACAAAATGGTTGAAAACATTCTTCGAGAGATTTTACCCAAACCATTAGGTGATGCCATTCTTGATCACAAGATAAAACCTGCTATCTATCCCAAACTAGAACTTCTTTCTGCAAACGAAGATGAAAATTGGCAAGTTAGAGGAACAACTTGTGAATTACCTGAAGTAAAACTTGGAAATTATAAGAAAATTATTTCAGATGCCTCTAAAACAAACGCTATCTGGACTCCAGACCAAAAGGGGAGTGCTAAAAAAGATGAAAAGAAAAAGGAACTAACAAGACAAGAAAAAGAACAACAGGTAATTAAGATATTAAGCGAAACCATTAAGATTGAAATTCCAAAACCATTAGTTGATGAAGAAGTAAACAGAAGGCTTTCTGATCTCTTACAAAGAATTGAGAAACTTGGTTTAACTTTAGAGGCATATCTATCCTCAATTGGAAAAACAACTGAGACGATTAGGGATGAATACGAAGGACAAGCTAAAGAAGCAATTAGATTTGACCTTATCCTCGGCAATGTCGTTGTTGAAGAAAAAATTAAAGTTTCCGAAAAGGAAATTGCAGAAACATTAAAAGCATATGCACCAGCCGGTCAAACCAGCACACCAGCCTCAGGAGATCAAAAAACATTAGTCGAAACAGTCCTGAAGAAGCGCGCCGCGCTTGATACTCTTTGTGCCTTATTGTAATATGCTAATCATAAAACAAGTTCTTACTTGTAATATGAATTAAGCTAAAATGGACAATAATCAAAGCCACAAACCTCGAAAACCCGTTAAACATTCAAGCGTTCTTGAAAACCTCAAGGATGTTGGTGGTAATACTGGAAAAGTCCTTAAAAAAGACCTTGCTGAAGGAGTTTCAGAAGAATTTTTAAATCAACTTCTAGGTAGAAAAAAAGACAAAAAATTTTCAGGCGAAATTATGCCTGGACAGCCCCTTGAATTTGAAGATGTCTACTCCGGCAAGCAAGAAGAATTGCTTAAAGTTCAAAAACAGATTGTTTTGGAAAGAAGATTAAGAGCAGAAGAAAAAACAAGAACAGAACAAAAAGGCAACGAATTAAAACTGCAATTACAAGCCCTCATGCAAGAAGTGGCCGCTCTAGCAGAAAACACACAAGAGTTAAGCCAAGAAGTTCAAGTAGCCACCATGCAAGCACCAATCGAGCCTGGCATTTATCACGTAATTTTCTTTGAAAGACTTATTGAGTTTATTAAATCTTTTAGACAAAACATCGGTCAAGCTAAAAATTGGCTACAAACCTCAAACAAAAGAGCTCAAAAGAAAAATTATTGGGCTAGTTACAAGAAACACGGCGGCAAATTCCTTCTGGCCGCAGATCATTACGTATCTCGCTCCGCAGGATAGCAAGAGGTTGAAGAAAAAATAGAAGAAACGTATAATTTACTCACTTGGACGATTAGCTCAGTTGGTTAGAGCGCTTGATCGACATTCAAGAGGTCACAGGTTCGAGTCCTGTATCGTCCACACATTTTGTTCCCTGTATTGATATTTTATCAAAGATTTTAAACCCTATAAAAAATACAAGCCTTGGTATTATTCTGGAATACCAAGGCTTTTTGCTGTGCTCATTCTCTCAATTAAAGAATTTTTGTAATACGTCAAACAGTTTCCTGCGACCTTTGAGTTCATAGGTCACCGCCACCCAGTCCTTTCTGAGTCCAATCTTCTTGGTCTTTCCCCAAAGTTTGAATTGGGTATTGATGGCATGGGAGAAATACGCGTTAAGGAATTTCAAGCGACTACGTATTTCTTTCAAGAGAAAAATTCTGACAACAGCATTTTCGGCGAAAACTTTTCTTGAGTGCGTAGGGCGAACAAACTTTTGTTCTTCCTTTTGTAATCGACATATTTCGCAATAAATTAGCTGCGCCTCTATTGATATTGTTCCCAATACTGTTTCTCCAGAGGCAACCTCGTTTTCAGGCATGGCTGTCAAGTCGATATGCCGCTGTTTTCTAAAACCGAGAAGATCGGCTATTACTAGTTTGTCTGAAGTTTGCATGTTTTCCTCCTTGCTAGTTAATATTTTAAAAACAACCCTAATCCAATTTTGATTGAGCGCGGGCCACATCAACAACCGTCCAACCGGTTTTTAGGACCACGATCTCAGGACCTCCCCAAAGTTCAAAATCAGACTTAATAAGGCAATAAAGAACGGTTTCAAGAAGTTTAATATATGTCTCCCTTCTGCAAATACTTGAATTTGGAAACAAAGCTTCTTGTCTGCGAATCTTTTTGGATCTTGAAACGTCTACTTCTTTTTTCAGTTCTGTAACCTCTCTTTTGAGACGCTCTATCAAGCAATGTATTTGCTTGGCTTCCTTTGACATTGTTCCGAGAAAAATATCTTTACAATGAAGGATTAACGTCGGCTGAAGCGTGTCATCAACCTCAGTTTTTTCAAGCATGATTCGAAGATCATCCAAAACAGTCATGTTTTTCTCCTTGTGTAAATGAGCGATTATATAAGAACAGCAGTGCCCATAGTATCAATTATTACCTGATTTTTCAAATTATTCCTGTGTCTACTATTTGTTTACTTGAAGGCTAACGAGGATAGACGAGGTGCATTGCTTCTCTTGCAGCTTCAACAACCGGCTTACATATTTCTTGAGCCACCTTTGTACCTAACTCTAAAATCTTGCGAATATCTTCATCTTTATATTTAGCGCGCCTTTCCCTAATCGGTTCAAGAAAATCATTTAATGCTTCTGCTAACTCCTTTTTTACGGCCACGTCGCCAATTTTGCCTTTTCTGTAAAGTGCAGCCATTTCCTCTACTTTGTCTTGATTTGGATGAAAAGCTCGCAAATAGACAAAAACAGGATTTTTCTCTGTTTCTCCCGGTGTATCTGCATGTATTCTATTGGGATCTGTGAACATTCGCCCAACCTTCTTTGTAACTGTTTCCGCATCATCAGTAAGATTTATAGTGTTACCTTTACTTTTAGACATCTTTGAGTGTCCGTCTATACCAACTAATCGACCCACTTCGCCCACTAAAGGCTTGCAGGGGATAAATACTTCTTTCTTATACATCTGATTAAAACGCCTAGCCAAAGTACGAGCATATTCAAGGTGGGGGACTTGATCATTACCAACCGGAACAAGAATTTCATCGCCTTTCTTGGGAGGATAAGATGAAATCATTAGAATATCGGCTACTTGATCAACCGGATAATTAATAAATCCTAAAGACGGGTCTTTCAAAGCAATTGACTCATCTTTAAGAGTGGGGTTTCTTAGTACTTCTTTGTATCGAGCTACCATACTTAATAGAACAGACAATTCTGCTCTTTCAGTAACCTGACTTTGTAACACAAAGTTAACTCTTGAGAGACTGGGATCTAATCCAACTGAAAGCCAGTCTAACACCGTTTCTTTAACAGATTCTTCCAATACCTCTGGCTTATTTGCATGAGTGGTAAGCGCTTGTACATCGGCGAGCAAGAAAAAGCATTCATATTTTTTGCTCTCTTGGGCATCCAACCATAATTTTAGAGCCCCGGCGTAGTGACCTAAGTGAAGTTGGCCTGTTGTTCGCATTCCTGTTAATACTCTTTTTGTAGACATCTTTGTTCTTCTTAGAAGATTATCAAAATATTGACTGCTTTTCCAGGTAAGAATTAAGCTACGTCCTTTCGTTCCTTGAATAAGAAACAAATGATATAATTCGGGTACTAAGGGCCCGTGGCGCAGTTGGTAGCGCGCTTCCATGGCATGGAAGAGGTCAGGGGTTCGAATCCCCTCGGGTCCACCAATGTCTAAAAGTGGAAGCGACTATCTCTCAATTAGAGAAGCGAACTCCCGTTTTCCCTCAATGACCTCTTGGGGTACAATAAAAACATGTCAGAGACACAAGATAACAAACTAAAAAATATGTCAAAAAGTGATCAAGAACTGTGGGCAATGAGACACAGTGCTGAGCACGTATTAACCCAAGCAATGATTAAGCTTTACCCGGGCTTAAAAATGGCAATGGGACCAGCCACCGATGAAGGTTTGTATTTTGATTTTGATTATGAAGAAAAAATCTCAGAAGAAGACTTCCCTAAAATCGAGGCAGAGATGAAAAAAATCATCAAACAGAATTTGCCTATAAAAAAAGCGGTCATAACAGCTACAGAAGCTAAAAAACTCTTCAAGGGAAACGAATACAAACAAGAGTGGCTCGATGAAATTGCAGAACGCAAGGAAAAAGCAACTGTTTATTGGACGGGTGACGAATTTGTCGACCTGTGTGCCGGTCCTCATGTTAAATCTACTGGAGAAATTGGCCCCTTCAAGCTTCTTTCTGTAGCGGGGGCATATTGGCGGGGGAGTGAAAATAACAAAATGCTAACAAGAATATATGCAACCGTATTTAAAACACAAAAAGAATTAGATAAATATTTGGCGGATAAGGAAGAAGCAATCAAGCGAAATCATCGAAAAATTGGCAAGGAACTTGAACTGTTTGCAATTTATGACGAAATTGGCCAAGGTCTTCCTGTTTGGCTACCAAAAGGATATGCCATGAGACGAGCTTTAGAGGACTACATGATCTCACTTGAGCGAAGATATGGATACCAACACATCCTCACACCACACATTCACAAAGAAGGATTGTTTAAAACATCTGGACATTTAGGCTTCTATGACGATTCCATGTATGCTCCCCTGGAAATTGATGATGAGAAATACTACCTGAAACCAATGAACTGTCCTGCTGGCATGATCGTCTTTCGTTCAAAGCCTCATAGCTATAGAGATTTGCCCATAAAGATGGGTGAACTTGGTACCGTTTATCGATATGAGAAGTCAGGAGAATTGCATGGTCTACAAAGAGTAAGAGGGTTTACTCAAAATGATGCCCATATCTACTGCACCAAAGAACAATTAGAAGAACAGGTAGAAGAAGTGATGGACATGCTTAAAATATTTTATAACGATCTTGGCTTCACAAATTACAAGTTTATGTTAGCCACCTCTGATCCCGAGGTTAAGAAATTCCAAGAATGTGGAACAAGAAAAGAATGGGAATGGGCAGAAGACGTATTGAGAAAAACACTTAAAAAGAAAAAGGTGGAGTTCACAGAAGAAAATGGCGAAGCAGCTTTCTATGGACCCAAGATTGATGTCTTAGCCCTCAATGTCTTTGGCAAAGAAGATGCTATCTCAACTATACAGGTTGACTTTAACCTTCCCGAGAAATTTAAACTTTCATATATAAACAGCAAGGGAGAAAAAGAAAGACCTTTTGTTATTCATCGCGCCCTTATTGGCTCCTTTGAAAGATTCTTTGCTTTCCTTATTGAATACTACGCAGGATCTTTCCCCGTTTGGCTTGCGCCAGTTCAAGTCAAAATCTTACCGATAACTGATCGCAATCTTCAGTACGCAATAGACATTGCCAAAAAATTGATGGCTGAAGATATTCGAGTTGAAATAGACGAACGAAATGAAACTTTACCCGCCAAAATAAGAAATGCCCAGCTTGAAAAAACACCATATATGATTATTGTCGGCGACAAAGAGGAAAAAAATAAAAAACTATCTCTGCGTTTACGCACAGAGAAAAACATTGGTGAAATATCGTTAAAATCATTTATAGAAAGACTTAAGAAAAACATTAAAGAAAAATCACTGGAGCTGTAGTTTTGTAATTGTGGTACAGCTATAAAAGTGTTACAATTTGTGCGTATAAGTTGAGAAGAACTAATAAATACTGGCGAACCAATGTACAGATACGCGCCCCGAAAGTGAGAGTAATCGGGAGCGGTGGTAAACAACTTGGAGTTATAGAAACTAGTAAAGCCCTCGCTTTAGCCAAGAAGGAAGGGCTTGATTTAGTAGAAATAGCCCCTCATGCAAAACCACCTGTTACAAGAATCGTTGATATTGGCAAATTTAAATACGAAGAAGAAAAAAAGCAAAAAGCTCAGAAGAAAAAAACAAAATCTTCGGAACTTAAAGAAGTTAGATTCTCACCTTTTATAGGAGTAGCTGACTACAACACTCGTCTAATACGAATTAGAGAATTCTTAGATGATAAAAGTAAAGTTAAAGTTGTCGTCAAGTTTAAAGGTAGACAAATGGGCAGTAAACAATTTGGATACAAGTTGTTTGAAAGATTAATGGATGACTTAAAGGGACGTGTCGGGATAGATATGAAGCCTAAGTTTTTGGGAAGACACTTAATTATGATAATATCACCGGTGGCAGGAAGTAAGACAAAGAAAGAAAAACCATCAGTCGAAACTAAGAAAACAAAAACTAAGAAGAAGGAAACAAAAAAAGATGCCAAAACAAAAAACTAGAAAATCAGTCATAAAAAGATTCAGGGTAACCAAAAATGGCAAGGTAATGAGAAGAAGATCTTTTGCCAGACATTTGAATGAGAAAAAATCAAGTAGTCGAAAAAGAGCCTTGAAAAAAACAGTTGTAACTAAAAAAACCTATGCTAAGAAAATTAAAAAGGCCTTAGGAAAAGGAAGGTAATTAATATGCCAAGAGTAAAAAGTATTGCAGCTAAAAAACACAGAAAAGTCAAGAAGGCAGCAAAAGGCTTTAAAAACGCTAGAAGCAGACGCGTTAAAACAGCCAAAGAAGCCTTACTTCATGCTGGCCAATATGCCTATATCGGCAGAAAATTAAGGAAAAGAGACCTAAGAAGCCTTTGGATTAAAAGAATAAACGCAGCCGCCAGAGAACACGATACTATATACAGTAAATTAATTGCTGGACTAAAAGAGCACAAAATAGAACTAGACAGAAAAATTCTTGCTGATATTGCCGTTCATGATTCAGAAACATTTAAGAAAATTGTCGAGGCCGTAAAATAAACCTGATGAAAAACTTTTTCTCCACTTCTTTTTGCTTTAGAATAAAGTAACTCGTGGAGATGATGTGTTCTATTAGATAACTCTCCACTCGGAGAGTTTTTTTATTACAGGAACAATATGCAAAAAGACACAATTAAAACAAACAAATTTACATCTGTTTTGCTTGATGTAAAAAATGAGGCCTTGGCTCAAATTGTAGACGCCAGCAGTATCAAAGAACTCGAGGAATTAAAAATTGCCTACCTCGGTCGCAATGGAAAATTAACCAACCTTATTAAAAATATTCAAAACTTGCCCGACAATGAGAAAAGACAAGCTGGAACACTAATTAACGAAAGCAAAAACACGGTTCTTGATGCTTTATCTACACAAAAAAATACCTATAAGGAAACCGCCAGAGATTGGTTCGATGCCAGTATCCCCGGAGAAAAACCTAGCGTTGGTCATTTGCACTTAGTTACTCAAGCAATTCGAGAAATTACTGAAACGTTTGAAAAAATAGGTTTTGTCAAAGTTAGATATCCAGAAGTTGAGTGGGACTGGTATGCATTCGAAGCTCTCAACATTCCCGAGAATCACCCAGCACGGGACGATTGGGAAACTTTCTTTATTGATACACCCACTCATCCCAAAAACGGCTCAATGGTTCTAACCCCTCATACCTCTAATGGACAGGTTCGCGAAATGCTAAGAGTTAAAAAACCACCGATTCGAATGCTTAATATTGCCAAAAATTATCGACGACAATCTGATGTTAGCCATTATCCTATGTTTCATCAATTTGAAGGTTTGGTTGTCGATGAGGGAATATCTATTACCCACCTAAAGGGAACGCTTGATTACTTTGCCCGTAATTTTTTTGGCGAAGATAGGGTAACGAGATTGCGCCCACATCACTTCCAGTTTACCGAACCCTCATTTGAAGTTGATATTAGTTGCGGCGTTTGTAAAGGAAAAGGTTGTAAGCTTTGCAAGGAAGGGTGGCTCGAACTGGGAGGCGCTGGTATGGTTCATCCAACAGTTCTAAGAAATGGAAAAATTGATCCCAATAAATATACCGGCTTTGCTTTTGGTTGGGGAGTAGAAAGAACTTACATGATGAAAGCTGGCCTTGATATAGGCGATATTAGACTTTTGTATAGTACTGATCTTAAATTTTTAAAACAATTCTAAAATGGATATATTAATTTCTGACAACTGGTTAAAAGATTTTCTTAAAACAGAAGCAACAACTGAAAAGTTAGTTAAAAGCCTTTCTTTGTCTGGACCTTCTGTTGAACAAGTAGAAAAAATTAAAGACGACCATGTTTATCACATTGAAGTCACGACAAATCGTGTGGATACGGCTAGTGTTTATGGAATCGCTAGAGAAGCAGCCGCCATCTTACCTGGATATGGCATTCTGGCAAAACTTGCTCCATTGAAAACAAAATCGAAACAAAGTTTTTCGCCTCGAGTGAAATACCTTGATGTAAAAATTGATCCCAAGCTTTGCCAGCGTTTTACAGCCATATTAATTAAAGACGTGAAGATAAAACCGTCGCCAGAGTACATTAAAAAACGCCTAGTCGCTGTCGGCGAAAGACCAATTAATAATATTGTCGATATTTCTAACTACGTCATGCATGAAATCGGTCAACCGGTTCATACCTTTGATTATGACAAAATCCAGGGTGCCAAAATGAATCTCCGAGCCAGCAAGAAAGGTGAAAAACTTACCACCTTAGATGGGAAAACACACGAATTACCCGGTAACGATATCGTGATCGAAGACGGTGATGGCAAATTAATCGATTTAGCCGGAATAATGGGGGGCAAGAATAGTGCCGTAGATAGTAAAACGAAAAATGTTTTACTTTTTGTTCAAACATATAATCCCGTAAATATTAGAAAAACATACATGAAATTGGCCCAACGAACAGAGGCGGCTATATTATTTGAAAAAGGCCTAGATTCAGAACTAGTTACACTAGGAATAAAACGGGGCATAGATCTTTTCGTTGAACTAACTGAAGGGAAACCTGAAAAATCTATTCTAGATATTTATCCGCAAACATACAAAGCTAAAAAAATCACAATCGAACTTTCCTTCATCGAAACGCGACTAGGAATTCAGCTTACTAAAAAAGTTATTTCAAAATACTTAAATCTTCTTGGTTTTGAAACAGCCTGGAAGGGAAACAAGCTTGAAGCACTGGTTCCTTCATTTCGATCAGGAGATGTGTTCTTAGCAGAAGACATATTAGAAGAAGTAGCTAGGCTTTACGGTTATCACAACCTACCCAGTGAAATAATGACAGGACAAATTCCAAGTCTTTTACCTAATACCTCATTTAAATTTGAAGAAAATATTAAAAACCTACTGTCAGGTTGGGGTGGTATAGAGGTATATACCTTGTCAATGGTTTCAGAAAAAGATATAAAACCAGGCGCATTAAAAGTAAAAAACCCATTAGGCAAAGACACCTCATACATGAGAACTTCACTAAGACCATCATTTATTAGGGCAGCTAAAGATAACGCTGGGGAAAAAGATCCGTTTCATATATTTGAAATCGCTAATATTTATCCTCCAAGGAAAAACATGCTTCCAGACGAAAAAATGATGCTAGCTGGTGTCTTTGTCAATACTACTTACAGAAAAGCAAAGGGAGTAATTGAAGCACTTCTGGAAAAACTAAATACAAAGATTAAATTTGTCGTCGAAGACGGAGAAGGATTCTCGGCATCGAAAAGAATAACTCTTAAGGCTGGTAGTAAAATAATTGGCCAACTGGGCACGTTAGATGTAGGTCCTATCTATTATGAATTTGACATTAATAATCTTAAAGAAGCGAGTACTGAAACAGCTTCCTATGTACCCATCCCCAAATATCCTGCTCAAATCGAAGATCTCACCTTAATTTTTCCTCCGAAAACTAAGGTTGGAGATGTAATCAATAGCTTGGAAACAGTACATGATAACTTGGCTCGCGCAGAACTGAGAGATACCTATAAAGACACATTTACTTTTAGACTTTGGTATCAACACCCCGAAAGAACACTAGAAAATAGCGAAGTAGAAACAATAAGGGAAAAAGTAGTTAAAGAAGTAAAAGAAAAATTCGGAGCAAGAACAAAAAATTAATCCGACTGAAGTTAAGTTAACACTAAGGCGTAAGTGTTGCTGTTGGCGATGGAGTAGGAGAATAATCCCATTCAGTATTAACCCCAATAGTTATCGTTCTGTCAGATTCATTGCCCTGGTCATCTCTTGCCTTCGCTCTTATCTCGTGAACCCCATCAGTTAAGTCCACATCATGTCTGTAAGGAGGACCAGTAAAAGTTCTTGACTTTGTGCCGTCAATTTCTAATTCTATTTGTACTATGTTCGCTGTAGAGTCAGCTCGAACCTCAACAGCAAACTTGTTAGGCAAATTAGACGTTCTGTCTGTTGGGCTTACAAACTCAACGTTAACTGGATTTGATGTTCCACAGTAATCCGAAGGAGGATGATATCGATCATCTCCTTGAGTTGATAACCAGGCGTTTATACCATCCTGCCAGCGATTTGTTTCACCCGCACCGGCCGTAGGATCTTCTTCTTTGAAAACAAAATATTCCTTTTCATCGTAATTACCCGAACCAACATCGCTTGGCGTTGCTAATTTCCCATCACTTTTACAAATCTTTAATTTTTGGTGTATTAAATCTTCACCAGGTTCTGTTCCTTTTATAAATTTCTCTATCCTAGAAGAATATCCATCGTGGGCTCTATACCCAGATATTGCATCTACGGCGGCCGTAATAATTCCTGAAGGAGTCTCGGGAACAACATTCGCTTTACCTTGAAGAGCGGCAACAATTATTTTTCTCCAGATTGGCGAAGCTCCAGTAACTCCAGAGGCAACTTGCAACATAGGTGAATTGTCGTTATTTCCTACCCAAACTCCCGCTACCGCTTGAGGTCCTCCACCAACCGTCCAGTTATCTCTTTTGTCATTAGTTGTTCCAGTTTTCACCGCAATATCTCGACCAGCAATATTTAATAGCGAATTAGTACCAAATATTTCAGTTCGCGCACTATTGTCAGATAGAATATCAAACATCATAAAGGCTTGTTCTTCTGAAATCACTCTTTTCCCTTTTTCGGGCTCATGCTCCTCAAGCACCTTGCCATCTTTATCTTCGACCTTCAGAATGGCAATCGGTTCAATTTTGTAACCACCGTTCATAAAAGTAGAATAAGCCCCTGTTAATTCAATTAATTTCACCTCACCACCACCAAGCGTTAGTGAAAGCCCTACTCTATTCATCATTTCATTTGTAGGCTGCAGTGAATTAATACCCAAATCATAGGCAGTTTGCAAAGTGTCTTTAATACCAACGAGAGCAAGCACTTTAACGGCGGCCACATTTATAGAGTTTCCTAAAGCATACCGAAGTTGTATGGGGCCTCTATATTCACCGTCGTAATTAACTGGTTCGTAGTCGGGCTGACCAACCCCACCTGGAAAAGTAGTTGGCACATCCATAATAAGCGAAGAAGCTGTGTAACCTTCCTTTAAAGCAGTCAAATAAGTAACTGGCTTTATCGCTGAACCCGGCTGTCTTAGTCGTGTTGTTACGTTTACTTGGCCATCAATGTCAGGGTCACTAAAGCCCCTAGACCCCACCATCGCTAATATTTCTCCTGTTTCTGGATCCAAGACGACAGCCGCTCCATTAGATATATCTAGTCCTGTTACTTTATCAATTTCTTCCCTAACTGTTTCTTCAGCGCTTTCTTGTAATTCTAGATCGAGTGAGGTTGTAACTTTTAATCCGCCCTGTTCAACCACATTTTCTCCATATGTATCTTCCAGAATTTTTTGAACATACTGAACAAAATGAGGAGCCTTAAAACTTGCACCACGTTCTTGGAAATTAACCTCATCAAGAGCGTCTACGGCGGCCTCCTCCTGCTCTTCGGTAATATACTCATCCTCTTCCATTCTTCTTAATACCTGCGTTGTTCTATTTATATAAGCATCGGGGGTAGAAGAATAAGGAGAATACGCAGAAGGTCGTTGAGGCAAGCCAGCCAATATAGCCGATTCGACTAAATTTAGATCCTTAACCTTTTTACCGTAATATGTTTCAGCTGCGGACTCTACACCGAAGGCCGTGCCGCCATAGGGGACCTCGTTCAAATACATCTTGAGTATATCGTCCTTCGAATATTTAGTTTCGATTTGAACAGCTAACAAAAACTCTCTAATTTTTCTGTAAATTCTTCTTTCTGGGGAAAGCAAAACATTTTTAACTAATTGTTGAGTCAATGTCGAACCACCTTGAGCATACCCCAAAGTGAAAATCCTTAGTAAGCCTCTAATCATTCCTTTGGGATCAAAACCTTTGTGCTCGTAAAAATTTTTATCTTCTATCGCAATCGTTGCTTGTCGTAAAAATATGGGAATATCATCCAGCTCAACCGGTGTTCTTCTCTCGTCAATAAATATATCGTAGAGAACCTCGCCATCTCTATCTAAGATTTTTGTAGAAAACCCATCTCTTCGAACGATTTCATCTGGGGAGGGAAGATTAAAGGCAAAAAGAGGAATAGCAATAATAGAGATGACTAACAATAAGGCAACACCAATAAATGCATACCTTGACCAAAGAGCAATTTTTTTACTTTTTGTTACTCTTTTGGATCGCAAGCTAACTTTGCTTCTCAGCCTTCTTCTGTTTAAGGTCCGCTTCCACCTTGCCATAATATATAGTTATTGTAGCAAAATACCGCATATCATTAAATCAACAGCCTTTGACCAAGCATGTTTTGCAAGCTAAAATAAATATTATGTCTACCAAGAATGATGAAGTACACAAAGTCTTAACCCGAGGAGTCGACGATGTTTTGCCCTCGAGAAAAGATTTGGGAACCTTGATGGCTGAAAAGAAAATCAAAATATATCAAGGTTTTGACCCTTCAAGTAAAGATCTGCATATCGGAAATTGGATTGGCATCAGGAAGCTTGCCCAATTTCAAAAGCTGGGTCACAAGGTTGTGCTTCTTATTGGTGACTTCACTGGCATGATAGGAGATCCAACTGACAAAACTGCGGCCAGAGTTAAAATGACTAAAGCGGAAGCTTTGAAAAACGCACAAGACTATACCAAACAAGTCGGCAAAACTCTCAAATTTACTGGCCCCAATGCTGCTGAAGTTGTATTTAATTCTGAATGGCTCTCTAAACTATCATTCGAAGATGTCGTTGAAATAGCCAGCAACTTTACTGTTCAACAAATACTCGAAAGAGATTTTTACCAAGAACGATTAAAAGCTAACAAACCTATTTATCTGCATGAGTTTCTGTACCCACTAATGCAAGGATATGACTGTGTTGCCATGGATGATATCGATCTAGAAATTGGCGGCACTGATCAGTTGTTTAATATGCTGGCGGGAAGACATTTAATGAAGGCCATAAAAAATAAGGAGAAATATGTGCTGACGATGAAATTACTAACTGATCCATCAGGTGAAAAAATGGGGAAAAGTCTAGGAAATGTAATCAATATTAACTCCTTACCAAATAATATGTACGGACAAATCATGGCCCTCTCAGACAACTTGCTTGAATTAGGGGTAGAACTATTAACCGATTTGCCTCTAGAACTTCTTAAAGAAAAACCTCTAAAAATTAAAAAAACTCTTGCCTTTGATGTCGTTGAACAACTTTACGACAAAGAAAAAGCAACCAGTGCTCAAAAACACTTTGAACAAACCTTTAGTAAAAGAGAGCCAGAATACAAAATCAATATTTCTAAGGGAATGTTAGTTCAATCGCTTGTTGAGAAAACCGAAATTAGTGCTTCTGAAGTCAAAAGACGTATCGTGGCGGGCGCAGTTGACATTGATAACAAAACTATTAAAAACCCATTAACTGAACTAAAAGGTGGAGAAAAAATCAAATTTGGCAAAAAAAACTTTTATAAGGTAGAAAAATGATGATCAGCAAAAAACAAAAAAAATTCTTCACTTTTCTAATAATATTGGCTGGAGTAGCTCTTCTTGCTAGTTCTCTTCTTCCTTTGCTATACGCCTTTTAATTCTTTTGCGTGTAATATTTAATTATTCATGGACCTAAATACATCTGCATCTGAATTACCACTAGTTGGCCCCGTATATGTTTCCAGACTTAAACGTCTGGATGTTGAAACAATTGGTGATTTATTGCACCACATTCCATCAAGATATTTAGATTTTAGAAATGTTTCTGATATTAAAAATCTACGTCCAGGAGTCACAACAACCGTAAAAGGACAAGTGATTTCCATGAACAACATTTATACAAAGAAGGGAACTAAGATACAAGCGGCGAAAATAAAAGACTCAACTGGTGAAATCGAGGCAATTTGGTTTAACCAACCATTTCTAGCAAGGAATCTTCCAGAAGGAACGATTGTTTCATTGGCAGGAAAAGTTGATTGGTTTGGTCGTAAAAAAGCATTTATTTCCCCTGTATATGAAAAGGTGTTCAAAAATAGAGACTCTCTTCACACTGGTCGACTTGTCCCCATTTATCCAGAGACTTCGGGGGTCAGTTCCAAATGGTTAAGAGCCAAGGTTGCCTTTGGTTATCAGCATGTCAAAAAAAATATTAAAGATAATTTATCTAAAGACATCAGAAAAAACTTGAAGCTTATCGGCTTATCACCAGCCATCAATCGTGTTCACTTTCCTAAAACATTTGATGAAGCTGAAGAAGGCAAAAAAAGATTAGCCTTCGACGAATTACTTCGTATTCAATTAGATAGTCTCTGGAAAAAGAAAAAATGGGAACAAAATAAAGCCAGTTTTCGGTTAGTCGTAAAAATTAAGGACACATCAAGCTTTGTTAAAAAACTTCCCTTTAAACTTACTCAATCACAAAACAAGGCAGTAAAAGAAATTTTAGGGGACTTAGGTAAAGACACACCAATGAACAGGTTGTTAGAAGGAGATGTTGGTTCTGGGAAAACTGTGGTAGCCGCTATTGCTGCTTTTGCTTGTTTCTTGAACGAACGCCAAACCATATTTATGGCACCGACTCAAATATTGGCTGAGCAACACTATAAAACACTAAAAAAGATGCTCGCCCCATTTAAAATGCGGGTTAGCTTAGTTACTTCAGAAGGTATTAAAAAAGATCTTGGTCGATCTGATATATTCGTTGGTACACACGCCTTAATTCACAAAACGCTTGATTTTGCCAATGTTGCTTTAATTGTCATTGACGAGCAACACAAATTTGGAGTAAAACAGCGAGCTCAATTAATCAAAAAATCGGGGAATAAGAAAATTGCCCCCCACATACTAACAATGACGGCCACACCTATTCCAAGAACAATTGCATTAACCTTTTATGGAGATTTAAATTTATCAACATTAACTGAGCTGCCAAAAGGAAGAAAGCCAATTAAAACATGGACCATTCCTCCGGAAAAAAGAGATTCTGCTTATCAATGGGTAGAAGAACAAGTCCGGAAGCATCGTGCTCAGGTATTTGTAATTGTTCCATTAATTGAGGATTCTGAAAAAGAAAATATGAAGCAAATTAAGGCAGCCAAAAGCGAATATGAAAATATTCGAAAAATATACCCTAAATTAACCGTCGGGTTACTTCATGGAAAATTAAAAGCTAAAGAAAAAAATACAGTTATTGAATCATTTAAAAAGGGTTCAATCGATATTCTTGTATCAACCCCGGTTGTTGAAGTCGGAATCGACGTACCTGCGGCAACAATCATGCTGATAGAAGCGGCAGAGCGTTTTGGATTAGCTCAATTACATCAACTGCGAGGAAGGGTAGGTAGGGGAGACAAAGAATCATATTGTCTTCTTTTTGCTGAAACAAAATCTCCAAAAGTCGAGGCAAGACTAAACGCTCTTAAAAAAACTCTTTCAGGATTTGAATTAGCAGAGTTGGATTTAAAACTACGAGGCCCGGGAGAAATCTTCGGCACTAAGCAGCATGGTTTCCCTGAACT
>CAYXBV010000001.1:44626-119651 GCA_964463425.1 uncultured Gammaproteobacteria bacterium
AATTCTGCCTAATTAAATTTTCTTTATTGAAACAGGCATGCAATATAGGTTAAAATACCTAGGTCATGGCACCAGTACCAAAGAAAAAACATACTAGGAGTAGAAGCAGCATTAGGCGAGGACCTAAAAAGGCCATCATGCCTAAGTTATCCCGTTGCCCTTCATGCAACTCTCTAAAAGAACCTCACAAAGCTTGTCCTTCTTGTGGATATCATCACACAAGTAAAAAATAGCTTATTACATTTAAAAAATGAAAACTGCCAAAGACCCTAGACACTTGAAGCGAATAAAAACCGTAAAAGCACTTTTTGCTGAAAGTTTTGCTCCTCAAGACAACTTGCCCGAACTCGCCCAAAAAGTTCTCTCTAAAAAAAATAAAACAGACAAGAAAATACAAGAAGCGGCTCCAGTTTGGCCAGTAGACAAATTAAATAAAATAGACCTTGCCATGTTAAGACTAGCTATTTTTGAACTTGAAAATACAAAAACACCACCCAAGGTAATTATTGACGAGGCAGTCGAAATTGCCAAGCAATTTGGAAGTGAAAGCTCTCCTTCCTTCATCAATGGAGTATTAGGTACAATTTATAAGGACCGCGTCGATGTAGTTGTTTCTAAAAAAAAGAAAGCTAAAAAATGACTGATAAAGCCAAGGAAATATCACAAAAAATAATTACTCTTCTTGCAGAACACGTTGGTACCGACAAAGAAGAACTGAAAAATACAGATATGTTTCAAAATGACATTCGTATGTCAGCAACAGATCTTGCTGATTTTGTGGAAAAACTTACTATGGCTGGCTTCGATACAAGCACGCTTGACTTGCTGGAGTTAGAAACAGTAGGGGACTTAGTCGACAATATTGTAGCTCAGGGGGAATTAAGTTGACCCAAACCGAAAAATTAGCCAAATTATTCAAAGACAAAGAATTATTAGAACAAGCATACACTCACAAGTCTTGGGTTAATGAAAACAAAAACGAAAGAGAAAGTAACGAGAGGCTTGAGTTTTTAGGTGATGCCATTCTTGAATTCATTGTTTCAAAAGAAATTTATCTAACTTTTCCTCAAAAAGAAGAAGGGTACTTAACAACCCTAAGATCTAACCTTGTTAATACAAAGAATCTTGCTCATATCGCAAAGAAACTAAACATAGGCGAAAAAATATATCTATCCCGCGGAGAAGAAGATGGAGGAGGAAGAGAAAACCCATCTCTTTTGGCAGACACCATGGAAGCAGTGATTGGCGCCCTATTTTTAGATCAGGGAATTGATGTTGCATATGCATTTGTAAAAAAACATCTTTTGTCCGAAGTGCCTGAAAAGATATCTAAACCCCTAAAAGATGCCAAAAGTAGATTACAGGAATATGTACAATCGCAGGGTCATTCAGCCCCTATCTATAAAGTGATCAAAGCATCTGGTCCGGACCATAATAAAAAATTTAGCGTAGAAGTAGTTGTTGACGGTGAACACAAGGGCCAAGGCACAGGAAAAAATAAAAGCAGTGCTGCACAGGCAGCCGCTGAAAACGCACTAGAAACAGACAATAATTAACTTTTATACTTACAGGCTTGTAAATTAGCCTGAAAGTAAGTAAAATCGAACACAATGGTAAAAATAAGACTAGCTAGAGGTGGCACAAAAAACGATCCTTTTTACAGGATTGTCGCTATCGACACTAAAAGAAAAAGGGGCGGAAAGCCTCTTGAAATCGTGGGATACTGGCATCCAGCTAAAAATGTTAAAAAAATCGACACCAAAAAAGTTGATGCATGGGTTAAAAAGGGAGCTCAAATATCTCAAGCCGTTGAGAAGCTAATCAAGGAAAAATAAACATGAAAGATTTACTAGAATTTTTAATCAGTGGCATAATTGGTAAGAAGAACTTCAAAGTGGAAGAAAAAGAAGAAGATGATCGAAGTGATTTTGAAGTCAAGGTAGATCCTTCATTTTTTGGTCTTGTTATCGGTAAGGGCGGAAAAACAATAAGGGCAATCCGAAATCTTCTTAAAGTTCGTGCCACAATAGAAAAAAAAGGCGTCAATATTTCTGTCGTAGAAAAAGAATAATCTTCAAGTTTTACTCAATAAGAGAAAGGGTCTACTCTCTCCGAAGGAATCGCAGGCACTACTTGAGTGAAGAGTGGTTGCTCCAAATTTACCAACTCAGTAACTAAAGCGGTTTCACTAGTCGTTAATTCTAATACTGGGTCTCCTATAGCTGGAATCTTTGTGGGAAACGGCGCCCAATAAACAGCCAAATCAACCGCTGCCCTAATAACTCCCCCTGCTTGAGCAATTTCAATCCGATCTATGGTGGAAAGGGGAGCAAAGTTTTTTGTAGATATAAGATAATTTAGCACCTGAGTCAAAGTACCTTCTACTTCAAATGAAACAAGTGTTTTTAAAGTTCCAGACTTACTTTTTATTTTTCCTCCAACTTCTATGTTGCCCACACTAAGAGCACTACTCTCTGCCAGCGTTTTAAGTTGTGACAAAGCCATTAATGAGGGGTTTTTGTCAGGCAGCGCAACTGCGGCTGAATCTGCGTAAGACAAAATATTATTTTCAATTGTCTGTAGCACTAGTTGTTTTTGATCAAGAATAGTTTCGCTTTTGTTTGCTTTTTGTAAAGCCAGTCTTTGAGTTTTTATTCTCCCAAAACCAACCTTGTAAACAACAAGCACTAAAATCACCATTGCCAGTAACAAACCAACTGGCATAATAAGTACCTTCATTTTTTGTGGAATAAAATCTTTTCCGCTTGAACTTATAATAGCCATATTTATATCGTTTTTATTTTTCTAAATTAATGCCTACAACATAGCCTGAATTTATATTGAAAGCGAAAGAAGTTAGCTTAATAGATTCATAATAGTCAGTTGCAAGAAGCGAAGCTAGCATTTGAGTCAGCCCAAATGAGTTTTTAGCAATAATTGACATTTCTGTTTTTGTTGGCGCTATCTGAGCCTCCCTAATTTCAACCTCTTCGGGTAGAGTAGAGAAAAGCACATTCAAATCACCGACCGCTCCAACAGCCGTTGACTTGCCCAACACTTCTTTGACGTATTTCAATCTATCTTTGGTTAGAACAAGGCGTTGTTCTGTTTGTTCAAGAGATTTTATATTTGTCTTTAATTGACTCTGCTTATCTTTTGAGTTGTTTATCTGAACAGAAGTAATAATCAAAAAAGCAATTATGCCCACCGCAGATGCGACAACCATTACCAAACCAACAATACTTATACTTTTAATTATTTTGGCAGCTTTAGCAATTGAATTTTTTGGCGATAAGTCTGGTGGTAGAAGATTTATGGCAGACATATTTTATTCTCCTCCTAATGCTAATCCTAGAGCAATTGCATACAAAGGAGCATACGGTGCAATTTTCTTAGCCGTATCAGGATCAACTACTATTTTACTAAAGGGATTTCCTACAACAACCTCTATGCCCAAACTTTTTGAAAGAGTAGAAATCGCCTCAGGTAAACCAGCTGTTCCACCAGACAAAACAACTGCTTTCGGACTTTCACCTTTCTCTTCAGTTTGGTAAAACTGAATTGCTTTTTTAATCTCATCAGCCACCAATCTAAATACAGGCCCGAGTGCTCCACTAACCTTACCTTCGAGTTGGCTACCTGAAAGTCCATATGTTCTTTTATATTCTTCCGCCTGTTTGACTTCAACACCAAGTGATTGAGCTACGGCGCGTGTAAAAGCCTCACCAGCTGTAGGGACAGAGCGCGAAAAAGAAAGAAGGCCGTTTTTGGCAATAGCAATATCCGTAGACCTTGCTCCAAAATCAATTACAAGTACCGTCTGATCTAGAGGGGCCAAAGACCTTACTAGTGACATAAGAGCTGTTTCAACACCAACAACAGTTAAACCAGCTGTTTGAGCAACCTTTACGTATTTCTCTACCAAAATTCTCGGAGCAGCAACAAGTAATACCACCACCTCTGGAGGAGAAGCATTTTCTTTTCTCTCCAATATCTGATGTTGTATTATTGCTTCGTTTATAGGAATGGGAATGTATTGTTCTGCTTCCCATTTTACAGCCGAAGCTACTTCCTGATCAGTCAAAAGAGGGAACTTTATCGTTCGAGTAAAAACTTGGGGTTCTGGTAAGGCAATCATAATTTCCTTAGACGAAACGTTTGATTCTTTGTGTAGTTTTTTAATCAATCCTGAAAGAGCTGTTAATTCTTTTTCGTCTTGCATGTGCTCAATCGGATTACCTGAATAACCAACGATACCTGAGCCCCTTAGCTTCCATTTTCCACCGTCTTTTGCCAATTCAACCATCTTAATGGTCTTTGAACCTATGTCTAGTCCTACACTCATTTAACGATTCCTCCTGGACTAAATAACACAGCATTAAAGATAGGGGGGAGTTCTCCGAAAGTTTGAAAAACTTCAATCCTCCTATTAGCTTCACCAGACGAGCCAGCTGACTCAATCCTGACCCCCTGTGACGGTAAGTTATTCCCAGAGATCGAAACATCAATTCCCACCATGTTCGCTACGTCTGTATTATAAAGCATGCGAATCTGGGCAAACTGTAACCCATTTTGAGTACCATAGGCCCCTGCAGGAATACCAAGCGAAGCAAAATCTATTGTCTTTTGAAATTCAAAATCAGTTTCGCTAATAGTACAAGTACCAACATCAGTAGCGGTAAAACTATTTTCAGTACGTCTTGTTACGTTGGGATCAGCGGTCTCACGAGCTATTCTGATATCTGAATAGTCTCCTGGATTTTGAGCATAAAATACGCTTGTTTCTATGGCCGGTGTCGTATCAGAGTCAACTGCCGTACCTGCCTCGCCCCAACACACTTTAATTGTGCTTCCAGTGAAACACTCTCCGGTATCGCAAGTCAAAGTTCCATCATCCTCATTATGGTCTACAAACCAAACAACAGCCGCCTCTCCGGATAGTAGTTTTTCTGGGGACACATATTCCGACTCTTGATGGCCAAAATTACTAATCGTTGCCGTGAAGCTGGCGCCATCACCAAAATCGCCAGTAGTATTACCAATTATTAACGCCTTCTCGATACCTGCCTCTGCAGCCGCGAATGCCCGCAACGCTTCTTCTTCCTTGGTTGTAACCGTAATATCCGTAACTGTGCGAGAAAGGACCGAAAGGACAATTGTTAAAACAACGGCCATCGAAAGAAGAACGAGAAGCAATGCTTGACCACTTTGAGATTTGTTAATTTTTGCTTTAATAGGCAGTAAATCCATATAAATTTAGTCTAACAAGATGCGTAGATTAAATCAATCAAAAAAACTAATAAGTTCGTAAAAATATTTTCGTTGAGATAGTTATTTCTCCGCCCTCTAATGCGTTCAGGGTTGCATCTTTTGCTTCTATGGAAACAGTGACAGCTGGATTAACTTCTCCAACTGAGTCCACGCACGTAAAACTACAGCTTATGACATCAACTTCATTACTAGTAAGTCTTCCAGACGCAGAAGCTATGTATCCACCGTCAGTATCGCTTTCACAAGAAAAAGAAGTAGGGACTCCATTTTCATCTGAATACGAAATAACATTTGGATCAGTGTTGGGGCATTCTTCAATAGAGTCTGCATTACGCAGGTTTCTTTCTATTACAGCTAAGGAATAATCAATATTGCCTCGAACTTTTGTAAGCGACTCACTTTTCCTAGAACCCCTTAAAGTTAGTATCACTGCCTGAGTTGTTAAAATGGTCAACATAGAAAAAATAGTGATAGTCACTAATATTTCAAGAAGACTAAACCCATTATTTGTTTTGATTTCTTTTCTTTTTTTCATTTAATTTAATGTTCTCCAGTCAGTTAAAATGGTGCTATTCCGCACTTCATGAATTCCTTGCGAGTCTGACCAATAAGTAGTAATTTCTACAGTTACACTATCTGCGGCTATTTCTGAAAAACTTACTTCTCTTTTAAATAAATCTCCCAGCAATTCTGTATTACTACACGTATCACAATTGCCCCAAACTAGCGTATCTAAACATTGAGTATGTGGTGGAGTGGAGCAGTACATAAAATTAGTACTAAAATCATCCCAGTCACCATCTCTTTGACCCCTTAACCACTCCATTGCATCTTGAGTATAACGAGTGGCATAGGTTTTGTTCCTTGAATAGCTCGAATTCTTAATTGAACTTGCCGCCAAAGCAACTAAAGCAACCATAATTAAAGTCGCCATTGCCAAAGCCATAATAACCTCAAATAACGATTGCCCGCTATCATACCTGCTCATTTTATTTCTCCTTCTGAGCTTACGGTTATCACCTGCGTATCACCAGTCGCTGCCTGTGTTAAAGTAATCGTTGCCGAATCAGTAAGATTAGTTCCCTTGCCAATCACTTTAAACGTGATGCGATTGGGAACAGCTGTCAAGGTAATTTCGTTGCTCACCTGAACCGTCTTGTCATCTATCAAACCTCCTACGCAATTCGCTTGGAGAATATATGTTGAATTTGAATCTGCATAAAAATCATAACCATTTAAGGCACCATCTCCCGAACAAGCAGTGGATGATGGTTTTTCACCTGATAAAGCTTTTTCTTGAGCCAAACTCAAATCAGCCTTCAATCTTCTGACGCTACTGGCAAGAGATTGGCGTCTAGAAAAATCTCGGTAGCTTAGATATCCAAAGCTAAAAATTAAACCAATAATCGACATGCCGACCAGTATTTCAATTAGGGTGTAACCAAGCCGATTATGGCCAAAGTGATGTTTGGAGGGTGGGGGAGCAGATTTCAACATCTTTGTTATCACTATACACTATCAATTCGCCACGAAACATTTCCTTTTTTGAAAAATAAAATTAATTTAAACAATTTTTTCAGGGGTTAACTACTTGGTATGTACACGTTTCTCCACAGCTACCACTACATGTATCCGTACCATTATCCTCTAAGGCTGCACAAAGCTCATAAGTGAGACCGTCGGAGATGTAGTAATAAGTCTGTAAGGGAAGTGGGTCAGCGGGAGTTTCAGCAATATAAACGGTTGAAGTAAGACAAGTGTTTCCAGTAGTTTCTGAGCCCGAAAGCGAGGCCCCCAGTGTGGTTGGATAATTACCACAATCTGCTTTATATATCTCTATTCCAGATCGAATAAGTTCCAAATCAGCTTTTCTTCTGCTATTCCTAGATGATTCTCTTGCTGACTGTAATCCAAAAATCGATAAACCAACCAAAATACCAATAATAGAAATAACTACCAGTAATTCGATTAGAGTAAATCCTTTTGTATTAGTAGATATTTTCATGGTTGTACTACATATTCCCAACCGGAAGCACAGGTTGCTGAAGCTTGAGCCTTGTCGTCGCTAGCGTTTTCAAGACAAGCCGTCAAAGTATAGTTGTCTGAATCGATCTGTTGATAACTATACGAAATACTTGGCAAGGGATCATCTGGCAAGGTAGACATATACGTTTGGACACCCGAAGCAAAAGCCTCTCCCCAAACACAAATACTGTCACCGCTTGCACCGCAACCGGCAATATTCGAAGCCATATTGACTGGATACTTATCAAAATCGTTGTAGTAAAGTCTTAAAGCAGTTTGAATATTTCTTAAGTCGCTTTTTCTTTGGGCATCTCTCCCTCTCTGTCTTGCTGCGTTTAAGTTAGCCAACACCAATGTTGCCAAAATACCAATTAGAGAAACCACTACCAATAATTCTATTAGAGTAAAGCCGCTTGTTTTTTTAAATTTTTTAATCTTTGTTCTCATAGTACACATTCCCCACCAGATGGAGCAACAAAACCTGACTGCGGAGTACTGCCGGTTTTCCCATTCGAACATACCACCCAATATTCTTCTTTATTTTCTAACTTTCCCCACAACACATATTGGGTTGCATCAATGTTTCCATTTCCGGTTCCATCAGATTGATACAAATAGACAAAAGAAGAGTCGTCTTCAAACCTTGGATCTGCTGAGCATGACGATAATGATAAATCTGCACATAAAGTCGTTGAAGCTCCAACCCCAGACCCATTTGTTCTGGAAAAATAAATGCCATCGTTTTTATTTGCAGCAATTTCAGAAGCATTTTGATATTGCTTAAGATCAGACTTTCTTTGAGTATCCCTTGCTTGTTTTTGAGTTCCAGTATAAGAGACAATCGCAAGGGCAGCCAATATACCTATCAATGAAATTACAACCAATAATTCTATTAACGTGAAGCCTCGTAGTGCTTTTTTCATCTGCTTTAAATATAACACTAAACTACTCGGTTGGCGTAGTGTTAGAGCTCGTTACGGCAAAATTACAGGTGTACGTACCACAAGAGTGGGTCACTGGAGAATTTTCGCAATCACCACCAAGACAATTAAAATCTTCTGGATTTTCAAGTCTTGCAAATAATTGATATTTTTGATTGTTCGCGTTGTCAGCAATAAGCTGAACACGGTAAACATAATCCTGAGAGGAAACAGGATCTTCGGGTAAAATTTTGAAATAGGTTGTCGTACCATCTGTAAATTCACTGGCACCCCAAGTACAATCTCCGGAACCCATGGCTTGATCATACTGACAAGCTTGGATCCTGCTACCATTTGCATCAGGATATTGACCGTGATCTGAATAAAAAATTTCAAGAGCATTGGCAATTTCTTTCAAGTCAGACTTTCTTTTGCCATCTCTACCTCTTACTTGAGCCGTACGAAAACCGCTGGCAACCAGGGTGACCAAAACTCCCAAGATGGCCATAACTACTAAAAGTTCAACTAATGTAAATCCTTTGTCTTTCATTTCGCTTTTTCTAGCAATAGTTCATTTTCGTATTCTTCTATACTTTTTTCAAGAGGTGTTAGTCCAGAAGCTCTTCCAAAGTCACAAATACGGAGACCGCACGAAATATCTCTTTTGGCAATTAATGATTGGGCAGCATCTTCATCTTTACCTTCCAGTCCAGTATATATTTGAAATCTGTTTCCGTTCGAAATATATGTATAGTATGCTCCCTGAGAAGCATGAGGGTCATCCGGCAGTGTCTTTACGTAAGGTATATATTCTGGATCAAAAACATCTGCTAACGAATCTTTTCCCCATTCACAGGGGGCATATATCTCAAATAAATCTATTTTGCTATCTTCTGAAGTAAGTGATTCTTGATATTCTGCATAATTACTTATCTCCTCTTTCTTGCAAGCAACTATTTTTCCATCAAGAGAGGGTGGATAAAAACCAAAATCATTTTGAAAAGCACCAATTGCATCCGCCATTTGACCCAAATCAGCCTTCCGCTGAGCATCTCGAGCACGCCTTAAAGAAATTCTGAAATTATAAAGTGAAGCTGCCAAAATAAGCGTTAAGATGATGACAACACCAACGGTTTCTTTTTTGTTGAAAAATTTCATTTTAATTCCATGTTTGACACTCATTCTGGGGCTGACCGGTGTCGGGATCGGTACACTGTCCGTAGCAAGTACCGCTTCCATAATTTGGGTCACATTGAGGGCCAGGACGAGTAGGATCCCAATTTATTGGTTGACAAACTCCACCAAAACAACCGTAAAAATCTTCACCCGTTCCAGTCTCACCACCAGTACCAGTTTCCACACAGTCTGCGTCGGGAGCATTAGGACTGCTTTCATAATAGTTAAAGGAATAGTCGGGGCCACATTCACCAAGAATGTCTATATCTGTTAAGTTATCCAGGTTTGTATAAATACGATACCAAGACGGACATTCTGAGTCTTCGTGTTCGTAATAATATGAGGCATCAGTCATTGGATCACAAGGAACCTTAGACAAATATGGCTTTAAACCTGTACTAGGATCACAAACCACAAGTGAGGGGAGAGGATAGCAATTATTATCTTTTTCGTACTCTTCAATAGCCACTTCGATATTGTGGATGTCTCCTTTTCGTTTTGCGTCATTTCCTTTGAATATTTGGTTTCTAAAATACCAAATTACGACCGACATCAGAAAAACCAAGATGGTGACAACAACCAGAAGCTCTACAAGGGTTACTCCTGAAACATTTCTCTTTCTTTTAAAGTAACTCATTCGTTTATTATTTAGAACAACAAATACCAGCGAAGCAAAGCTTCACCCCAAATTAATGTAATTATTAAAGACAAAATCAAAAAAGGACCAAAGGCAATTTGCCTACCAAAAGATGTCTTTTTAATCAATATCAGTATGCTTCCGACGATTGCACCTGTCAAGAAAGCACCAAATAGCCAAACTGCCGTTCCTGGCCAGCCTAAGAAAGCACCAATATACAAGGCTAGTTTTACGTCGCCTAATCCCATTCCTTTACCCGACGTAACAATGTGTATCAAAAGAATAAATATTGCTGCCCCAAAGCCAGATAGCAGGTGAATATATAGCCTTGAAGGGTCAATCAATAATAAACTTAGAAAAATTAGAGTCAAACCAAAAAAGCTTAATTCGTCGGGAATAATTCGTTTTTCTAAATCGATTATAAAGATTGCTAAAACTGTTAAGAAAACAAGAAGCATAAAAGGTAGAGTCAAGGTTCCCAGCCTGGCTTGCCACGAACACATATAGCTAGCCGAAAGCATAGAGTTCGTTCCACAACTATTGAGTAAATAATAAATTCCGACAAAGCCTGTAACCGCAACAAACTCTATTAACGGATATCTAATAGAAATCTTTTTCCCACACTTTCTACACTTTCCTTTCAATAATATAAATGACAATAGGGGAATATTGTCATACCAGGAGATTTTCTTTTTGCAATTGGGACATATTGACCGGCCCTTTTTTATCGACATACCTATCGGCAATCGATAAGTGTAGGCAGTCAGAAATGAACCAGCAATTAGGCCATAAACAATTAATAAGAAGATCATAAAAACTTCTACTACGAACAACTTAAAGGAGCTAGTTTAGCTAGCTCCTTATATCACGGTATGCAGACGTAACATCCACTCGTTATCCAGTTTGCATCTTCTGCATCACATGTCGTTGTTACACTCTTTGATCCATCTGCTGCGCTAATTGTATAAACGTCTCCATCGGCAATAGCTGTTTGTCTTGTCGCCTTAGCGGCTGGAATGAAGCAAGAATACACCGATTCCGATGTTCCTTGTTCTTTTCCTAAGAATAATTTCTTTGAATCATCAGTACCTGAATCATTGTCAATAAAATCTCTATTCCTAAATTCAGATTTTAATTCATCGTTGCTAAGCAACAAACCATCAACCGTACAATCCGCACCACAGATACCAGCGCCTTCGTCTCCAGCGCTAACAAATCCATATGAAGCATCATTATCTGTAACGCTTCCTGCTGTTACCCAAGGAAACTCTTGTCTTGATGCGAAATATCTATCTATCGCTGATATTAATTGAGCCGAATCTGATTTAAATCTTGTGTCTCTCGCACGGTTTGATTGCTCTATTGGGTTAATAGCTGCGATTACGATTAAAGCAATTGCGCCCAAAAGACCAATAACGATTAAAAGCTCAACCAATGTAAAACCTAGGTTTCTTTTTAATTTTCGGATAGTCAAATTTTTTCACCTCCTTTTACATTCATCATTTTAGTATTAGTTAAACCAAACATGCTGTCAAGCTATCAAAACTGACTTGTCAAATTATATATAGGCAAAATAATGGCGATTACTAAAAAGCCCACTCCGAGTCCCAATACAACCATTACTAATGGTTCAATGGCCGCCGTTAATGTCTTTACCTTTTGATTCGATTCAACCTCAAAAACATGGCTGACTTTTGCTAATACCTCGCCCATTTTTCCAGTTTCTTCTCCAACGGCAACCATTTGGGACAAAAGAAATGGAAAGGCCTCGGGATGTTTGGCAAACGAAAAAGCGACGGGAAAACCCTTTTCAATTTGTTTAGCTGAATCTTTCAGTGCTCCTGAAATGACAACATTACCAACCACTCCAGCCGAAATATTAAGCGCTTCTAAAATGGATACTCCAGCCCCAACCATTAAGCTAAGCGTACTTGTTAACTCCGTTAAAATAACTTGTCGCTGCAGTTCTCCAAAAATTGGAAGTTTAAACATTAGCTCGTCTGTTCTTTTACGACCAGCTGGGGTTTTTCGATAAAGAGTATAGCCATAAAAACCAAATCCACCCAAAACTAACAATAGCGGCCACCAATGCATTAAAAAGGTGGAAAACCCAATTAATATTTGGGTTGGCATTGGTAGTTCTGCATCAAAATCTGCATAAAGAGAAGTTAATCTAGGGATAACAAAAATCATCATAATAAAACCAACAATGACCATTCCACCAACAATAATGGCTGGATAAATTAATGCTCCCTTAACATTTCCTTTAAACTCTTGTTGCTTTTCCATTGAGTCAGCTAGTCTTACTAATACTTCATCCATAACACCGCCGACCTCACCAGATTTTACAAGGGCAATATAGGTCGGGGAGAAAGCTTTTGTATGCCGACTCAAAGCAGCAGAAAGAGAATCTCCACCTTCAACATCGGCAAGTATCTGAGAAGCCATTTTCTGCATCGTCCCTTTTACTTGAGATCTCAAAATCACAAGAGCCTCTGTAATCGGCAAACCAGCGTTTACCATTGTGGCAAGTTGTCGTGTGAATGTCGCTACATCGGCTGGAGTAATTCTTTCTTTAAGGGTTTTAAATATATTTAGCGGAATTTCTCTTTTAATCTTTATAGAAATGACAATAAACCCTTTTCCTCGAACAAGCTTGGCGGCATGTTTGTCACTAGAGGCCTCAACTTCACCCGTAACTAACTTCCCTGCCTTATCCTTTGCCTTATAGATATATCTTTTCATTTTTATCGTTTCAGGTTTTGCATTGGAGCATTGCTTCTAACCATACGACTTAATTCTTCCGGCCTAATTGAGAAGCTTTGGGCAGTCTCCAAGGTAATATGTCCTGAACGAACTAGGGAAGCCAAGGACATCTCTAGCGTGTTCATGCCCGCTTCTTGTGATGTCTGCAGTATTGATTCAATTTGGTGAGATTTACCTTCGCGAATAGAAGTTTTTATCGCCGATGTACCAAGCATTACCTCATATGCAACAGTTCTTCCACCAGCAATAGCAGGAACGAGACGCATTGAAAATACAGCCTCTAAAACATTAGAAAGTTGTAAGCGAACTTGGCCCTGTTGTTCTTCTGGGAAAACATCAACTATTCTATCAATTGTCTGAGCGGCTGAATTAGTATGCAGGGTAGCAAAAACTAAATGACCGGTTTCGGCAACTGTTAGAGCTGATGCTATTGTTTCGTGATCTCGCATTTCACCGACCAAAACAACGTCAGGATCTTCTCTCAATACAGACCTTAAGGCAACTTGCCATGAATGAGTATCTGAACCCATTTCTCTCTGAGAGATAATTGATTTCTGAGGTCTAAAAATAAACTCAACTGGATCTTCAATCGTAACGATATGAGTAGCCCTTGTTTTATTTATTTCATTTAACATCGCTGCCAGCGTTGTCGATTTTCCGTGTCCTGTCGGACCAGTCACTAAAATAAGGCCCTGCCTTAAATGAGTAAAACTATGAAGAATTTTTGGCAAATTTAATGTGTCTATATCAGGAATCTCAAGAGGGATTCTTCGAAAAGCCAAAGCGTACGTTCCCTTTTGAGTATAAGCGTTCACCCTAAAACGTGCTTTCTCGCTAAATGATAATGAAAAATCCAATTCCTTGTTAACCGTTAGTCTTTCTAAGCGCTCACTTGTTAAGATCTCCTTTAAATAACCCCCAATTACTTCTTGCGTTAAAATTGCTTCGTTAGGTATTGGAGACAGCTGCCCATCTATGCGAATAGTAGGAGGTATGTTCGCCACAATATGAAGATCAGACGCTTTACGATCAACCGTTAGTTGTAGTAATCCTTTTATATTCATCTTTTAATCTTGAGCCACTCTAAGTATTTCTTCAAGGGTGGTTACTCCTTCTAATACTTTCAAGTAACCATCTTGTTTTAAGGTGATCATTCCTTCTTCTCTTGCTTGTTTTTCCACCACAGAAGCTGGAGATCTTTCTAATATCAACCTGCTAATTTTCTCCGTAATAGATAGTACTTCAAAAATTCCCACTCTTCCGTAATAACCAGAGTTGTTACAGTCAGCGCATCCTTTACCTTTATAAAGCTTCATTGGTTTACCTTCAGGCCAAAGATTTCCAACAACTGCTTTTATTTCACTAACTACCTTAGGATCCGGATCATACGCAACTCTACATTTTTCATGGATCTTTCTTGTCACTCTCTGGGCAACTACAGCGGTCATTGAAGATGCCAAAAGATACGGCTCTGCTCCCATATCCATTAATCGGGGAAGGGTCCCTGCGGCATCGTTAGTGTGAATTGTTGAAAAAACTAAGTGTCCCGTTAGCGATGCTTGAACAGCTAAATCAGCCGTTTCCTTATCTCGTATCTCTCCGACTAAAATTACGTTAGGATCCTGTCTCAAAAAAGATCTAAGCCCGGAAGCAAAAGTAAGTCCTGCCGCTGGATTTACTTGAACTTGGTTTACACCAGCAATCTTATACTCAATTGGGTCTTCAAGAGTAATAATATTGACTTTTGGTGTATTTATCCTCTGAATGATTGAATATAGTGTTGTCGTCTTACCTGAACCAGTCGGTCCACAAATCAAAACAATTCCATGAGGCCTCAATATCGCATCTTCGAGATTTTTTAAGCCTCGACCGCGAAGACCTAGGTCAGGCAAGTCGGGAATACCTCCCGTTTTCTTTAAAAGTCTCATAACTATCTTTTCTCCCCATGCAGAAGGCAAGGAAGAAACACGCAAGTCAATTTCTTCTTCTCCGCCCTTAAAAGTAAACCTTCCGTCTTGTGGTACCCGCTTTTCGTCAATTTTCATACCACACAAAATTTTAATTCTAGAAATAAGAGCGTCATGCAAAGCCCTAGGAATAGTTAGTTTTTCTTGTAATATCCCGTCAATTCGATAGCGCACTCTGGTTGATTTCTCTTGGGGCTCAATATGAACATCAGAAGCCCGCGCCCTCATAGCAAAATCAAGGATGTGGGATACAATTTCTGAGACCCTTTCTTCTCTTATAAAGCCTGTCTTCTGTGCCTCTAGGGTTTTCACTTTAGATTTCTCAGGAGAAACCTCTTTTAGTGCTTCTGTTACCTCTTGTGCCAGTGAAGAGGTGTATCGAGTTGATATGCTCTGGTCAATTTTTGAAGCTTCAGCTGCGTGAGGCTTCACTGCTAAGCCTGTTTTCTGTTCAATAAACTCAATAGCCGTTAAATCAAGAGGGTCAGCCATAGCTAATATCATTTGCTTGGACATTTGATCTACCGATATTGGAAATACTTTAAATTTATCGGCCACTTCTTGGGGCAAAACAGCCAAGGCTTCTGGAGAAGCGGGGATAGTAGAAAGATTGATATAGGGGATATTGTATAAAACAGCTTTCCCTTTTACTAAAGCTTCTTCTGTAACCAGGTTTTGTCCCAACAAGATCGCTTCTTGTGTTTTACCCGTTTGGATCTCTGCTGTTTTTACCTGCTGGGCTCGAACTGGATCGAGAGATTTTTGACTTACTAAAATATCAGCCAAAGTCTGGTTTGATTCACCATTTGAACTTGTCTTAGTTATTGTGGGTTGGGCAGCCATAATATATATCAGTGTTTAAAACACCGTGAATTAATTATGAACGAATACTCTTTTCCTAGCAAGTCCCTCGCGTGATAAAACCAAGCCGCTTGACAGCTGGTTGTCTGGCGATTAATACTGTGCACACATGCATGCTTTCTTATTAGTAGGTGGCAATCAACAAAATATCCAAAGTGAAGCTGAAAAGCTAACAAAAAAGTTAAAACTCAAGCTATTGGAATATCCTTTAGCAAAAATTAAAGACGTAAGGGAGCTAGGCTCATTTACAAATCTTTCGCTTGATCGACCCACTGGAATACTGATTAACAATATTGATTCCGCATCAATTGAAGCATTAAATGCTTTTCTAAAAAACTTAGAGGAACCTCAAGACAACGTCTACTATATATTAACCGCTCATTCTAAAAACAATCTTCCCTCTACGATTATTTCGAGGTGTCAAATAATTAAAATCGCAGGAAAGCGCGAACTATCCAGTAAAGACAAAAAAGAAATCGGGGCTTTTGAAAAAAAGAATAAGGCAGAGCAACTCCAAAAAACTAGCCGAATATGGAACCGACAAGAAGCTTTAATTTTCATAGAGAACTATATTCTTCATGTTCATTCTTTGCTTTTGAATACAAAAAACAAACATCGTCTTCTTGCTAAAAATATACGATGTGCCAACCAAACCCTTAATAATTTAAGAGCGAACGGAAACGTTCAATTACAGCTTACAAACTTCGTTCTTGGCCTTGTTTAGGTATCTTATCTTAGGGTATAATTAGGACATAAATATCCCTCTTGGGGTATTTTTTACGAAACAATATTATGCCGAAAAAACCCTCTGGCTCAACATATACAGCACAAGAAATTCAAGTCCTTGAGGGATTAGAACCAGTGCGAAAAAGACCCGGAATGTATATTGGGTCTACTGACTCAAGAGGACTTCATGAGTGTGTTAGAGAAATAGTTGATAATTCCGTAGACGAAAGTTTTGCTGGTGTTGCTAAAAATGTTTGGGTATCAATTGGAGAGGATGGTTCGGCCACTATTAGAGATAATGGAAGGGGAATTCCTGTAGAAAAACACAAATCTGGTGTTTCGGCTCTTGAAATTACCATGACAAAGCTTCATGCAGGAGGTAAGTTTGGAGGAGGCGCTTATAAGGTTTCGGGTGGACTACATGGTGTTGGAGCTTCTGTTGTTAATGCTCTTTCAAGTCATTTCAGAGTTATTGTTTTTCGAGATAATAAAGCCTACTACCAAGAATATAAAAAGGGAGATCCGGTAGCTGATGTTAAAATAGCCACCAAAGAAAAGATTGAAAAATGGTTACCCAAAGAATGGAATCTAAAAATTGGAAATGGAGAGACGGGAACAATTACCACATTTATTCCAGACAAAACAGTGTTTAAGGACTGTCCATTTGAAAACAAGAAGATTATGGCTTTGCTCAAAGATCGAGCATATCTTGTCGCAGGTTTATCATTCCATTTCGAAGACAAAAGAACCGATACAGAATCTAGTTATTATTTTGAAGGCGGAATTAAATCTCTGGTTGCTCATTCAAATCGAGGAAAACAAACAAAATCAGACGTTATTTATCTTTCTAAAGAAGGTGAAGAAATTGCCGCAGAAGTAGCCATCCAGTACACAGATTCTTTTAATGAAAATGTTAAAGGCTTTGTTAACGGAATTAATACACTTGATGGTGGAACTCATATAACTGGTTTCCGAATGGCTTTAACGAGAGCAATAGGAGATTACGCTAAAAAAATTGGCCTTACTGAAAAAATCGGAACAAAGGGAAAAGGACCCAAGAATGGCTTAACAGGGGAAGACATGAAAGAAGGGTTAAGCGCCGTAGTTTACATAAAAATGCCATCTGAAAATCTTCAGTTTGAATCTCAAACTAAAGCAAAATTAAATAATCCAGAGGTCCAAGGCTTTGTTTCTTCTTTCGTCAGAGAAGGTCTTAAAACATACTTCGAAGAACATCCTTCCGACGCCAAATCAATTATTGAAAAAATATTTCTAGCCGCAAAAGCTAGGTTGGCAGCTAGAGCAGCCAAGGATGCTGTTCTTCGAAAGGGAGCCTTAGATGGAGCCTCTCTTCCTGGAAAACTTGCAGATTGTCAATCTAGAGACCCATCTATTTCAGAGCTATACATCGTCGAGGGAGATTCTGCAGGAGGTTCAGCTAAACAGGGTAGAGACAGGCGTTTTCAAGCCATTTTGCCACTTGGAGGAAAAATTCTAAACACCGAAAGAGCCCAGTTGGATAAAATTGTTAAATTTGAAGAAATTAAAGATTTAATTGTTGCCCTCGGTGCCGGTATTGGAGAGTCATTAAACTACGAAAAAACCAGGTATCATCGAATCATTATCATGACTGATGCTGATGTCGACGGTGAGCATATTAAAACTCTTTTGCTAACTTTCTTTTACCGACACATGCCGGAGGTTATTAGTAGGGGATATTTGTACATATCCCTACCACCTCTTTATCAAATTCGACAAGGAAAAAAATCTGTTTTTGTCTACAGCGAAAAAGAAAAAAATGACACACTCAAAACAATGAAGGGTAAAACCACAATTCAAAGATATAAAGGTCTGGGTGAAATGAATCCAGTCCAGTTGTGGGACACAACTATGGATCCAGAACACAGAACGCTGAAAAAGGTTGAGGTCGAAGACGTAGATCTTGCCGATAGACTATTCACTACTTTAATGGGCAAGGAAGTGCCACCTAGAAAGAAATTTATTCAAACTCATGCAAAGAGCGCAACACTCGATATTTAGAAATCGACAAACGAACCGTAATATAATAAAGTAATAAAATGATGGAAGTAAAGGTATTCATTGAAGTTTCAGCCGGAGGAAAAGTTAAATATGAACTCGATGAAAAAACCAAAGAATTAAAAGTCGACAGGTTTTTGCACACCGCTGTAATTTTCCCCTTCAATTATGGATCTATCGAGGGATCGATGGGTCAAGATGGCGATCCACTAGACGCTCTTGTATTATCCGATGAAGCAGTTGAGCCTGGCGTGGTCATGCTCTGTCGTCCAATAGGTCTCTTAGAAATGAAAGACGAAGCAGGAATAGACACAAAAATAATAACGGTACCAATTGAAAAGATAGACCCTGTTTTTGGAAAGTTTGACAACATAAATGACGTTCCTGAGCCCACCCTAAAGGAAATAAAACATTTCTTTAAAAACTACAAAAGCCTTGAACCAGGGAAATGGGTAGAAGTTCATCGCTATCGCAATAGATCTGAAGCAGAAAAGGCAATCAAAAAGGCCTTAGTAAAATAACTTACTTCTCACAAAAAAAGCTTCCTATCGGGGTTAACTCAGATAATTTTATGTCCTGATTATAAAAAGCTGATGCTGAGCCTCCATCTAAGTTGAGTGCACTAACAAATTGTGTATTCATTTCTTCTTGTGCCTTTACTATTAAACTTGGTAAATTTCGAAGCGACGGACCTAAAAACACAGAATCCTTTGTATAAAAAGCTATAAAAAATAGTTCATTCTTGTCACTAAGTGCAACTATAACGCGACGAGCCATTTCGTCATTGGTGTCCTTAAGGTCTTGAATTCTTCCGTCCTTGATTAATAAAGGACCCGCTTGAATACCAACTCTCGCTACGTCGTCACCATACTCTTCAGTAATAATTGCCTTTTGATTCTTTGTTAAAATAAAGTAGCCATTAAACAGCGTACTATTGATTTTATTGCTAATTACTTCCTCTTCACTAATAAAAAGTCCTATGGGGGTATCGTCTTTTGAATAAAAACCAGCACTCGATAGGGTTTTACAATGATAATTATCAATTCCTTCCTCAAGTGTGTATTTTTCTTGAAAATTTGAATAGAGATAAAGGTTCTCCAAATTATCAATTTCCGTCCATACAAACGCGTATTCTTTATCTTCGGTGGCCACACTATTCACACCACTTGATTCAGAAATCTGACTCTCTTTTCTTTTATCTTCTATTTCTTGAAAGTCTCGATTGTATTTGTATACGTAAAAACCAACCAACAAAATAGTTACTATAAATAAGAATGTCTTTATTATTTTTGCCATGGAACTAATAAGTCTCGTATTATAACAAATTGTGCATACCCTAAGCGTAATTATTAGTCACTGTCTATGGCCGTGATAAAATATTTACATGAATAAGTCAAACGGTGAAAAAGAGTCTTACGACAACACCGACAAAACTACTAGACGAGAGCAAAAAGCCAAAAGGAAAAAATATCCCCGCGACAGAAACTATGTTAAAAGGGAAATCAAAAAAACAGAGCAGCTAGCGGGCGAGAAAAAAAGACAGAACAAAGCCAAAAAAGAAATAGCTAAGCGTCTTAAACATTTTCCTTCGCTCGACACTTCAGAAGGGGAAAAACAAATAAAGGTATATGTCCGTTGGGTAAAAGATTCTCTTGAGCAGGGTTATCCACTTTTAGATGATGGGGATATTAAAATTAAAACCGCCGTAGCGAGCGTAAAAGCGGGCGGTCAAAGTCGTCAAAAATCCAGAAACTCTGTTAGAGCTACCCACACGCCAACACTAATCGGAGTAAGAAACGAAGAAGAAAGAAGTTTAGAACAAAACACTCTGAGCGCTAAAGAAAACCTTTACAAATTACTTACCAAGCACCTCCATTTATGGAAAACACTTAATATTGCCGCCCCCAATCAAGAGGTAGAAAAAGAAGTGGAACAAATACTTCTATTACTACAAGATTGAATCTTAAGCTAATTTGTCCTATAATCCTTTACGTTCACGGTTTTTACCCGATCGACAATAAAACAATCACCATGAGTAATATAGAACGAAATCTTTGCAAGGAAAACGGATGTCCAGCATCGTGTTGTCATGATATGTCTTTCTTTATGATTGACAATCCATCAAACTATTTTCAAAATCCACAAAAAATGCCTGACAAAACAAACGGACAACCATTAAAAAATTGTGTCTACTTTTCGGTAAGTGGGGGACAATACAAAGTAATAATTATTGGCATCTGTCCAAATCTTAGCAATAACGAGTGCACCATTTATCCAAACCATCCACCGGGATGTAAAAAACTTGAAATTGATTCCCGTAATTGTCACCAAGCCAGAACAAGAGATCAAGAGAGACTTGAAAGATTCTCTAGTCCTCAATAGCTTTTTATAATTAGCATGCTGGTATAAAATAATTATAACCAAAAAGTTAAAACCCTAAATGAAAATCAACGTCGTCGCTAAACCCTCTAGCAAAAAAGCATATATCAAAAAGCTGGAAGGAAATAAATATATTGTCTCAGTCAAAGAACCGCCAATTCATGGATTAGCTAATCTATCTATTGCGTCAGCACTGTCAGATTTTTTTGACGTCCCAGCTAGGCAGGTAAGAATTGTTACGGGATACAAAAGTAAAAACAAAGTCTTTGAGATCGAAGGAGCATCTCTATCACCGAAAGAATAATTTAACTATTTGATTCTTTTCTTTTCCAAAATGTATAATATACTCTCAGTATGGCAACAAAGAAAAGACTATTCAGAAGTAGAGAAAACAAAGTATTGGCTGGTATATTCGGAGGACTAGGAGATTACTTTGACATCGACCCAACCGTTTTAAGACTCGGTTGGCTTTTAGTTTTTATATTTACGGGAATTTTTCCCGGTCTTCTTGCTTATATCGTTGCCATCATTGTTGTCCCTCACAAAGCCTAAGTATTTAGTTCCCAGATATATATTTGTGAACTCCATCCCAACTATTAACACCCTCTCTTGGTACAAGAATGTATTGACCTCCCGAGCTAGTTGAAGAATAAAAAACATTATCTTCAGTAAGATAAATATGGGCGACGGCATATTCCCCTGGACTACCAAAAACGGTCAACATATCCCTTAATGCGTCTTTGTCTAAGTCCGTATGAACACTGCCAACTAGTTTATTAAAAAGAGTGCTTGTCTGAGAAATTGCATCGAGGGTGATTAATTTATCTTTTATCGCAATTAATATCTCGTGCTGTCTTTCGCTTCTAGCAAAATCACCACCGTACTGATCTGAATGCCTTGATCGTACAAACTTAAGAGCAGTTTCTCCGTCCATTTGTTGCGTTCCTTTTTCGAAATGTAAGTGCTCATATCGACACTCAAATTGTTTTTCTAACTGAAAACCTGAATATTTCTGATGAAATTCAGTGATGTCTTCATTCGATATCCCACAAGTTTCATTCTCGAGCCCCTTTACTGGATAAAAATAATCATCGAACGGGTGTTTAACATCAACTTCAATCCCTTTCAATAAGTCTATTGCGTCAACAAGCCCGGCAAAATCAACAGATAAGTAATAATCTACTTCTATCCCAGTTACAATAGAAGCAGCATATTTTGCCAATTCGCCATCACCGTCTTCGCCTCGATAAACAGGTTTTTTGTTTGGATACTTATTATCGTCCTCACCAATAGCATAAGCAGCGTTAATTTTATAATTTTGTTTGTTGTCATAATCAACAGGCAGGGCAATCCAAAGATCGCGTGGGATTGAGACAAGAGCTACTTTTTTTTCTTTTGTGTCTACGTTTGCCAGTGTTATCGAGTCTGTTAATCCACCACCACTATGTCCAGCTCCACCATACCCCAATAACAAAACGTTAAATGTGTCGGGCGTGTCAACAATTGGTGTTGGAGGAAGCGTTGCTTTTTTGTTTCCTGATTCCTTAGGATCATATGAAGAGGTCGATAACCTAAAGAATAAAAAACTCAATCCGATTCCAATAAAAAAGATTACAAATAATGAAGCAGCCAGTTTAATAACTCCCTTATCCATCTGCGATATTCTTGTCTTCACTTTTTTCAAGAACATACATTTATATTAACACTTTCTCTGCTTTCAATAGGGAATAGTGTTGTATACTTTCATTATGGCTTGGACAAACAGGTGGATATACGACCCAAAAAGAAATTTCCCTTTTAAATTAAGTCGCAGTAAAATTGATTTATTTCTGAAATGTCCAAGATGCTTCTATCAAACAGTGCGCTTGGGAATTAAAAGGCCAAGTATGCCTGGTTTTTCTCTAAACCTTGCTGTCGACGAATTATTAAAAAAAGAATTTGACTTGCTTCGCAAAAAGGGCCAATCCCATGAGTTAATGAAAAAATATAAAATCGATGCCGTCCCATTCGATCATCCAGAAATTGACACATGGCGCAATAATTTTGAGGGAAAACAATATCTTCACGAAGGAACTAATTTATTAATTTTCGGTGCCATCGATGACTTGTGGATTAACAAAAAGGAAGAGCTAATTGTTGTCGACTACAAAGCGACCAGTACAACACAAGAAATTTCTTTAGATGACAAATGGAAAAAAAGTTACAAAAAGCAATTAGAGATATATCAATGGATATATGAGAAAAGTGGATTTAAAGTTGCAAAAACAGGCTATATTGTTTATGCCAACGCTAGCAAGAATAGAGAGAAATTCGACGGTAAACTAGAATTCGAAATGACCATTCATCCACACAAAGGTGATACAACTTGGATTGAGCCCATATTATTCGAAATAAAGAAAACATTAGACTCCGATAAAATTCCAACCGCTGGCCCTGAATGCGAATACTGTCCGTACTGCGTAAAAACTTCCAAAATAAAATAAGCCTCTTTGACAAATATCGTAAATAGTATTTAATGTACTCTGTGATAGAAAGAATACCTCTCATAAATAATAGACAAAGGAATAACGGCACTAAACCTGCCATTCCGGAAAGAAAACCAGAAAAGGCTAAAAAACATATTAAAAGAAGTGGTAAAAGAAAAAAAGAAACTCCTAATCATCATACTTGAATCAAAATACGCTTTCTTCAGTAGAACAAGTAACATAAATAGACTAGAATAATTAATAGATCATGAGCGAAAAAATAGTCGGTTACATTCTTCTTTTTTCGGGTATTGCCATTCTCCTGTTGTCAGCATTCAGTGTTTACGGTGTTTTTTCAAAGAATATTGAACCGATTCAATTCTTTACTATTGGTGATGCCCCAATTGAAGTTCCCGTGGTAGGTCAGGGCGCCAATGGGGGAGGGATAGACATTCCTACAACAACAATTTCCGCTCCTCTAAATTCTTTCGCTCACCTAGTTCTAATGATGTTTATTGGAAGCATTGGCTTTAAAATTTCATCTCTAGGAACCATGCTTGTAAGACCAGTTATTGTTAAGCTTAAAAGCAAAGAATCTCCAGATAAATCCACTAAATAAAAATATAGAAAAAAAATAATATACAAAAATGCGATGTATTTTTCTGTCTGCTTATCGAAGTTCAAAAGTTACCGTCACGGTTTTATAAACCGTTTCTGTACCGGGTTCAATTGGAGTGTCACCACCAGCCTCTGGAAGACCTCCGAATATGCCACTTGTTTGTTGTGCCCCCTCGCTCACAGTAACTATTTTTCCTAATTTTCTGTCACTAGACACTGCAATCTTTTCAGCTTTCTCGCGAGCATTATTTATTGCTTCTTCAAGGAGAACCACTTCTAAATCCTGTGTGTCATCTAATGAAAAATTAGGTCCATAAACATTTGTTGCCTCACTTTCGTTTAGTAAATCAGCAAAGGCTGATGCTCTGTTTACATCTCGAAGAGTAATTTCAATAGTATTGTTTGCGCGCCACTGTCCCAACAGTGCTTTTCTTGCTTCTTTTTCAATGAACGATTCTTGAGTTTGATATACACTAAGGTTTCTCGTTTGAATATCTTCCTCTGCTACCCCAAATGTCTTTACGATTTCGGCAATGTCTGTCATTGCTTGATTTACTTCACTAACTGCTATTTCCTTGTCGTCATTTATGACTGTTACCCCCGCCGTAAAGGTTGCTATCTGGCTTTTTTCTTCCAACGTAGCCTCCCCAGACACAGTTATAGTTGAAGCGGGCAATATTTCTATTTTGCCCCAATTAACATATTTCCAAGGAATGACAAAAACTCCTATTAATATGGTTGCTAATAATAGTACTGAGGTCGTGATCCTTTTCTTAAGTTTCTTTATACCCATGTATCTCAGATTATCTTACAATAAAATGGCTGTCAATGCCTGCGTTTCACCAAGTATTCCTATTGCTCAACAGCCTCAGAAAGGGTAAAATGGAGCAGGCTAAACGCCTATCTTTTTTTGTTTGTTGAAGCTAAAAAATTATGGAAATTGGAAAAGTAAAATCAGTAGAAATAACCGCCGAAATGTCAAAGAGCTACGTTGATTATGCAATGAGCGTCATCGTGTCTCGAGCACTTCCTGATATCAGAGATGGATTAAAACCTGTTCACAGAAGAATTCTCTATGCCATGCATTTGATGAATCTTGACCCAACTAAGTCTTTTACTAAATCTGCAAAAGTTGTCGGAGAAGTTTTGGGAAAATACCATCCTCACGGCGACATGGCCGTTTATGACTCGCTTGTTCGTTTAGCTCAAGATTTTTCAATGAGGTACCCGCTAGTTCAGGGACAGGGAAATTTCGGATCCATTGATGGAGACTCTGCCGCAGCCATGCGTTACACAGAGGTAAGAATGGCAAAAATATCGCCTACTATTCTGAGTGATATCGAGAAAAATACAGTTGATTTTCTTGATAATTTCGATGCAACATTAAAAGAACCAGTATATTTACCAGCCCTTCTTCCCAACATGTTGTTAATGGGATCTGAAGGAATAGCTGTCGGAATGGCCACTAAAATACCACCCCATAACTTAAAGGAAGTAATTGATGCCGTACTGGCCACTATCAAAAAAGGGAAAATTATTTCGGAAAAAAAGGCGCAAAAAGAAGAAGCTGAGTTTTTTATTAAGAAAATTAACCTAAAGGCTTCAGGGCAAGACAAGGATGGAGATATTCTTAGCCCCTCTGAGGTCAATTTTGAAAGCGATATTTCAATCGATGAGTTAATGGACATTATTCCTGGTCCAGATTTCCCAACAGGCGGCACAATTTATGATGCCGCTTCTCTAAATGAAGTATATGCAACTGGTCGTGGAAAAATAATCGTTAGGGGAGTGGCCGAAATCAAAGAGGGTCCGAGAAATCGACAGCAAATAGTTATTTCTGAACTTCCATATCAAGTAAACAAAGCCAAACTAGTTATTAAAATTGCCGAATTAGTACGCGAGAAAAGAATAAAAGGTATTGCTGACTTGAGAGACGAATCAGATAAGGATGGACTATCTGTTGTTGTCGAACTTAAAAGAGATGCTAGACCTAAAGCCGTTCTTAACAATCTATATAAGCACACGCGGCTTCAAACCACTTTTCCCGCCAATTTCGTTGCCTTGATCGATGGAGCTCCTTTCACTGTAAACCTAAAACAAATTCTAACCGAATATGTTAAACACCGACAAAATGTTATTACCAGAAGAACCATTTTTGACTTAACTGCTGCTAAGAGACGTGCCCATATCTTAGAGGGATTAAAAATAGCCCTTGATAACTTAGACGCAGTCATTAAAACGATTCGAGCAAGCCGCACGCAAGAAGATGCAAAAAAGAACTTAATTAAAAAGTTCGGATTAACCGACATCCAATCTACGGCTATTTTAGACATGCAACTCAGGCGATTGGCCGCCCTAGAGCGAGATAAGATTGAAAAGGAATACAACGAAATTAAGAAACTAATAGACAAACTAACAGCCATTCTTAGAAATCCTCAAAAAGTGCTTACAATAATAACCAAAGAACTCACAGAACTTAGAGAAAAATTTGGAGACGCAAGAAGAACTAAGATTTATAAACAAAAACTAGGAGAATTTTCCGACGAAGATTTAGTTCCAAACAAGGAAACTCTTATTACTGTTACCAAAACTGGATACGTAAAAAGAGTTCCTAGGGGAACATACAGGTCACAAAGACGCGGAGGAAAGGGTGTTGTAGGAATGACAACAAAAGAAGCTGACGAAATCGAACACATCCTATCGGCGATGACGCATGACACAGTATTATTCTTTACAAATAAAGGAAAAGTATACGGGATAAGAGCCTGGGAAATTCCAGAGACAACCAGACAGGCTAAGGGACAAGCAATTGTTAATCTTATTGATATTGATCAAAACGAAGTCGTTATGTCGGTTTTGGCGGCCAGCAACGATGATCTGCGCAAGCACTATATTATGACCACCTCGATGGGTGTTGTTAAAAAAACAAAGGTATCTCAATTTAAAAATCTAAGAGCCTCTGGTCTAATCGCTATTCGCTTAGCTGCAAAAGATTCTCTTGTCTGTGTTCAAGAAACACAAGGGAATGAGCACATTCTTCTTTTGTCTAAAAATGGTAAGTCTATTCGATTCCCTGAAACAAATGTCCGATCTATGGGAAGAGCCACAACCGGTGTTCGTGGTATTAAACTAGAAACAACTGATGAAGTTATTGGAATGGAAGTATTCGCAGAAAAAACCACCAAACCAAAAGACAAAAGACGAAAGATGTTTAGAGACATCCTTACCATTTCGGAAAATGGACTTGGTAAAAGAACAGGCATTCATCTTTTCCCAGTTCAAAGAAGGGCAGGGAAGGGTGTTAAAGCAGCCGTCGTTAACAGCAAAACAGGTCCTCTCACCGCCATCGCTCTAGTTAATGAAAAAATGGAGCAATTGATTATCACTAGTAAAAATGGGCAAATCATTAAACTGCCTCTCAAAAACATTCCCCAGATGGGAAGAGCTACTCAAGGAGTTATCTTAATGCGCTTTGCAAAGAAAAATGACGCTGTTGCCGCCATGGCCTGCTTGGAAAAAAACCTAGCCAAAAAATAAATATCTCCATTGTTAAATAACCTATATTTTGTATTTCATTAATTTGCATTGTATAATGCTACTAATCTGTCCGTATATTCGGGCATTTTTTATTTGTAAGCTCATTAACAAATTTCGTCAAAACCTATTCCAACTGAAGGCCCTAAAGGAGGGTAACAAACATGTCTATCTTCGTTGTAATCCTGCAACTCGTTTTAGTGTTGGTCATTCATGAGTGGGGACATGCCTTTGCCGCCTCACTTCTTGGCTTTTCTTTTGACACTATTTTTATTGGTCTCCCTATCCAGCCTAAAAAAACCTTTTACTTTAGAGGTAAAGAGATAATTGTTTCTCCTTGGCTTGTGGGGGGCGGAGTGAATATTAAGGAAGAAGACATCCTTAAGTCCACGTTTCTCAAAAAAACAATCGTTTATAGCGCTGGACCACTTGCAAACATCGCCGCCGGCTTAATAGTTTCTTATCTGACTTTTGGAAAAGCTGGTCTAATGGTGGCTTGGATGTATATTAAAGCATCCTTTTTTGCTGTTACCATGCTATTGACTGGCCACATAGGGATTGAGCAAGTTTCGAGTCCGATTGGTGTTGTTGCCATCACTCATGAAATAGTCGACGTAGAATTTGTGTTTGGTACCATTTTTGTTTGGCTACTTTTAAACTTCAGCGTGGCCATAATAAACCTTGCACCAGTTCCGGCACTTGATGGTGGACACATATGGATTGGAGCCATCTGCTCTTTGTTTAAAAATAAGCCAGGAATTATTAAGGCAGCTAAAATACTTAATTACACCTTCCTCGTGCTTATTCTTCTATTAATGGTGTTTCTACTCGCAAGAGACATCATTCAACTAATATTCTAATTGGTTTTGACCGAAACTATTCTGTATACAAAACAGAGACCGAGGGTACGCGTTTAGAGAGAAATCTCTATTCAAACGACCCTCTTGTTTTTTGGTTTAATCTCCACCCTTGCCGTGAAAAGCCGAATGAATATCTCGAAGGTGCTTGTGGGTTACATGGGTATATATCTGAGTCGTTGAGACATTCTTGTGTCCCAACATTTCTTGAACACTTCTTAAATCTGCGCCAGCCATCAACAGGTCTGTAGCAAAACTATGCCTCATAACGTGCGGGGTAACATCTATTGGAAATTTCATTTTTCTTGAGTACTTTTTAAGCATTCTTTGCACGGAGCGAGGAGATAGTCTCATTTCCTCACTTGAGATTGATGGATCAATTTTTCCTTTGTGGCGAATAAACAAAGGCGAGTATCTGTCTTTTCTTGACTTTACATACTTATCTATCCACTCCACCGCCCTTGCCGACAAAAAGACAACTCTTGTTTTTCCTCCTTTTCCAAGTATTCCAAACTCTCTTCTTTTAAAATCAATTTTATCTCTATCCATTTTTACCAACTCTGAAACCCTTAAACCCGTCGAGAAAAGAACTTCTAATATTGCCTTGTCTCTTTTGCCTTGGATGGTTGAAAGAGATGGGGCGTTAAGAAGTCTGTCTACTTGTTCTCCTGACAAAAATTTAATCTGTCTTTCGTCTGTTTTTGGTAACTCAATTTTGTCTGGAGACATAACTTCAATATCATTTCTAATTAGCCATTTTAAAAATGATCTCAAAGCAATAGCATGGAAACCTTGTGTTTTTCTCGAGAGAGTGCCTCCTTTGTTTGTTTCTATTCTTGAAAGATACACTCTGTATTGCCGTACTACTTCGGAATTTATATCTTGAGGAGTTTGTCTAATTCCTGATTTTTTCATCCAAGAACAAAAACGATTAAGGTAATGTTTGTAGTTTCGAATGGTTAGAGGAGAGGACCCTTTTTCAATTTCTAAATATTCCAAGAAATTGTTGCAATATTTTTCTAATGGCGATATTTTTTTTGACGATTGAGCAGTCGGCATTTTTTGAAAATTAATTAATGTTAAGTAGGGAAGACCCTGTATAAAAATTAACATAGCCACAGAAGGTTGTCAATATTGTGCGACACAGAAGAACTAGTCACGAAAGAGTATTTTTAGAGCCTCTTCAAGAGTGGGCACCCTATGAATATCGCTCCTAATTCTTAATATTTGGCCCGTATCACAGTCATCACAGGCAGCATCATTATTTAATAGCACAACCATTGCGTCTGTGTGCTTAGCAATTCTTTCGGCATGATGAGCAGCATCTTCAAAAAACACTGTAATTCCGTAGCGCTTTATCTGATCAGCTTTAAAAATTTCTCCCACTGTATCTTCGTCATCTCTAATAATTATTTGGGTTTTGTTAACCCAGGGCATATTTACGCGATACCACTCAATCGTGCTTTCAGTAAAAACTGGAGGCCTCGAGGTAATTATTTGGAAATACTTTCTTCTCTTGGTAAGATCTCTCGTAAACTCAGTAGCGCCAGGATTCGGCTTTGCCCTCAGTAAAACGTCAGGTCGGTGATACCAAAGGCTGTTATGTATCTCTTTAGCTTCTTCGTCACTTACTCCCAAATCATCTTTTGCCCACAATGCCAGGTCATAAAATCCTTTTATTTCATTTACTGAATGATTTGTCCCAAAGTCTTTGTTGTACTCATCAATAACTGGCTGCCTAGATCCGGCCATAACTCCGTCATGATCAAATCCAATGACATGTTGTTCAATGAACGCTTCGCGACTTATTGGTCTGTGTGGTCTTTCTTTAAACATGTATGGCTATCTTTTACTCTTGTATTCATTTTTTATTATTTGAAAACCCTAAACCAGGTTTCCGTGTGATTGAGAAGTTCCTTCTCGGTATAAAATCCAGCTCTTCTGTTATATGTACACTCTTGACCTACGGTCCATTGTCCTTTGGCAAACCAGCTTTCTAGTCTGCAAGTATGGTTTCCTTCTTTATTTGGAAATATCGTTGTTACATAACGACAATCCCCAAACCTATTTAATATTCTCTCTACAATAAAACCTTCTTTTTCGTCATCATCAATAATCTCTCTCTCGATAGACCATTCTTCTGGATCTAGTCTTAACAAATGTTTAAAGTATTTGTCTGACTCTTTTACCAAAACATCGTCTGAAATTTCTTTCTCTGAAAAAGTTTTTGCCCATTCGGGTCTTTTGTTTAGAAAATATTTCTTGTGTTCCATTATTGTTAAAGAAACACTTTGTATTTTGTTTTTTTGGTCTCTCAACCAATCCGCCCACTCAGTATTTATAAAAATACTTCTTCCGTCCAACATATCCAACTGTCGCTTAAACGGCGAATGACGTCTTCTTTCTGCCATAAGGAAGCCATTTTATACTTTAGAGTTAGTAAATTCAAACCCAGAGTTTCATTAGATCAATTCTAAGAGGCCCGTCAGTAAATAAATAGGTAACTCATCATCTACATTGGTTTCGTAAATAAAAATCATAGCAAACAACAAACAAAATGAGATTTTAGGAAACTGGGGGAGAGGGGCTAAAATCGCTAAATTTACTTTCGGATAATGTTCGGAGAGAGAATATATAGACAAACCTTAAACAGAGGACAATTAATATAATTTATAACATTTCCATAATCATATAAGGACATAGGGTTGATGAATGAGCCAAAAACACCCGCCCACCCCAGTGAATTAGTATACGTCGCAAAAGTATCATTGTGCGACTATGTATCAATTGAGCTCCTCCACCATACTGCTGTTACAAATAACCATGTGACATTCTTATAAGAGAAGTCCAACGTTTTCCTTTGCTGCTAGAGATGCATTCTATGATGGTTGTCCTCTGGATCTGATCCAACTCATCGTTCTCTGTATCACACTCTCAGTAGGGGTATTTTAGCAATCCAATAGCTTGACTAGTTATCCACAACGGGGACGTATTAGGCATGAGGCTCTATCTTTCGTGCTTGGTAACTATATCATACTGCATCGTTTATCCTTCGGTTTATCTTTGGCAGCGTCGTATTTTGTCAGCGCGTGAAAATTCTGGTTAATTCTTGTGAAAACTCCCCCTTCGTGGCAATGCGTGAAGATAAATTATAGGATATATACTACCCTCCTCCCCTCCTTGTCGTGTCATTAAAAATCTAACTATTTCCGAATCGAATTTTATTAAATTAGCCTCCCCAATGCGTAGCAAAAAACATTCCTATAAATACAAAGGCGCCTACAAAGAGGTATTCCCTAACAGTTTGAGCAAAAAGCCTAGCCTCGAGCTTTGCCTGACCCAAGCCTAGAAGCATATAGGCTGCGACTGTTAAGAATAATGACCCAACAACAACTGTGACTGGCCAGAAAAATAAGCTTAGAGCAACCTGCCCCACAATAAGGCTGGCGACAAGAGACATCATTATTAAATCTTTTGAAAACTTACGCTCAAGCGGTATTGTCCAAAAGCCTTGAAGGAATAAAGGAACAGAAACCAACGAAGATAATAGACTAGTTACCGCAATCGATGCCTTTAGAGACAGGATTGTGTCAAAAATAAGGAAAGAGGTCACTAAAGTGAGTACAAATCCAACTCCCCTTGCCGCCCTTAATAAGGCAATCGTTCTTATTGTTGCTACTGTATAAATATTAGTCGTTAAGCAGAGAGCGTAAATACCTAGGCCATAAAAAATAACGGCGGGAAGCCTCGCGAAAACATTTGTTGGAAGTAGAAACCAAAAAAGACCGACCCCAATGGTAAACATTGTTGGCAATATCAAGGATAATAATGTTAAATTCTTTCCCAACCCCTCCCTTAAAGACCATGCAAACAACAATAGAGTCAATAATCCCAGAGCGCCAATCGTTAAAAACCTAAACTGATTTTCAATAAATAAGTTATCCCTAGAAGCACTGATTAATTGAATTGCAATAAATCCCAAGGAGAGAGTAAATGATGTTATAAAAAATCTTTTTCTTTTACTCATTTGCTATTTTTTCTAAGATGTCTTCAGGAATATCAAAATTCGCAAACACTTTTTGAACATCATCTTGATTTTCTAATCCATCTAAAAAGGAAAGGACTTTGTTTGCCTTCTTTTCATTGTCCAGTAATTGATAGTTTTTAGGTTTTTGTACTAACTCTGTGGAGACAATATTAAATTTCTTATTTTCAAGTTTTTCTCTAATTTCTTTAATAAGACTCGAGTCCACATGTATCTCAATTCCATCGGTTGTTTCTTCCATGTCCTCTACGCCAAGATCTATGAGAGCTAGCATTTGTTCTTCCACATTTTTGTCTTTTTTGATTACAATAAATCCTTTTGGTTCAAAGTTAAAAGATACAGCTCCTGGACCAGCCAAGCTCCCTCCCCCTTTGTCAAAAATACTTTTAATTTCCTGTCCAGATCTATTTCTATTATCTGTGGCTACCTCAACCATAACGGCAACACCGACGGGGCCAAACCCTTCATAGGTGACCTCTTCTAAGTCTCCCCCGCCTACTCCTTTAGAAATAGCACGTTCGATACTAGCCTTTGGCATATTCATTGCTCTAGCCTTATCTATAGCAACTCTCAATTTATAATTTGAATCAGGTGAAGACCCTCCCCCGCTTTTTACCGCAATCGAAATTGCTCGTGACAATTTTGAAAAAACGGCTCCCTTTGTGGCATCGTTAGATTCTTTTTGTCTTTTGATTGTTGAATAGTGTGAATGACCACTCATTTCAAATGTAATTATATACGAAAAATCTTTTTTTTCCCATAAAATCTGTACGCTTGTGAGTCGTTTATTCTTTTTCTAAGATTCTTCGCCGTTTCCCCTTGACAACCCTCTTGTCATATCTATACTCAGAATGAGTTACACGGAAAACATACATGAATGAAGACCTGGCCCAAAAAGCAATCGCCGCAGCCCTTAAAGCAAGCTGGAAAGATGCTGTAAACCTCAATAAACAAATTCTCAAAAAGGATTCTAAGGATGTGGATGCGCTCAATCGCTTGGCAAGAGCTTTTTCCGAAGTAGGTGAAATAATTAAGGCCAAAAAAACAGCTAAAAAAGTAATTAATATTGACCCTCACAATACAATTGCCACTAAGGCTTTAGCAAAATGGAAAGAACTCAGGGAAGGAGAAAAAACAAATCCTTCTAAGTTTTCTGCTCGTGCTTTTCTGGAAGAACCAGGCAAAACCAAGATTGTTTCTCTGCTGCACTTAGGAGACTGTGGCAAGGTAATTGCCAACCTTGATTCTGGCGATGAAGTTAAATTCAAAATAGGTAATCACAGAATCTCTGTTTGCACAGACACCAAAAAGTATATCGGTCGATTACCAGACGACGTTTCTGTCAGTCTTATTAAACTAATTAAAGCAGGCAACAAATATCAGGCTTTTGTTAAATCTTCTAGCCCCCAAGAAGTAAAGGTGTTTATTCGCGAAACAAAAAGGGTCAAAGAAGTAGCCGATATTCCATCATTCACCTCTGAAAAAATTAACTATATTTCCTTTACTCCACCTGAGCTTATTCACAAAAAAGAATCCCTGAAGAATTCTGTGACTGACGAAGACTAAAATCTCTTTGAAAATTCTTTCCCTATCTTGATTTCTAGATCAAAATTGCCTTCTGGTTCAACTCTCATATTTTTGCAGGAAAAAACTTGAACAATTTCATCTAACAACTCTTTGTCTTTTCCTTTTACTTCGCAATCGGAATTATCCGCTTCTTCTTTCTTTATGTTTGCTAATTTCACACCCATTACTTCGACTACTTCTCCTATTTCCTCTGCAACGTTTGGTGTATCCGTTGAATCATATATCACCACTGTTGCCCCTTCACTAGAAATACATGGGTTAGAAAAAAGGGCGATAATATAGTTGGGTAGTCGACCTGCCAAAACATATCCTTCATCTCCTCCAATCAATGTCACCTTTTTAAGGATATTCCCTTCCGCAAAAGAAATATTCTCTCTTTTTAAATTTTTAATTCTTGCAGACATTAGGCCCATTTTAATCCTATCCCCTATTCCCAAATTAGTTTTGTATGGCATTAGACTTGCCTTAATTATTCCAGGTAAATCACCTTCTGCAAAACCCAAGGCCGGGGCGTCTGCCCACGCTGCCACAGGTAATTTAAAATGCTTAACAATTGTCTCTGCTAATAGTTGCCCCTCCATATTCTCATTTTCTCCCAGTTCCCTTACGCTCCCAAGTTTCCATCGCCCCAGTTGTCTGGCTACCTCAACCTCCGTATTCTTTGGTATCGTAATGTTGGTAATTTTTTCAAGTGAAGGGTTAAAAACAGTAACAACAACGTCACCGCTTTCTTTTTCAATAACTAAGAATGTTTCTGCGGAAGATTTCCAATATTTAGTTCTGAGGGTAATCAAAAGGAAAATAAAAAGAGGTATTAAAAGCAAACAAAACAATTTAAAATATTTACGTTTTCCATTCTTTCGCGCTTGTTTTTTGACGCGTTTTTTTCGTCTTTGGGCAGGTGACATAAGATTGGTAACTAGCTATAATTTTTTTATTAAAACCTATCTGTCTATATCTAGTTTAGAATAATTTCTAGCCGTGTGTAAAGAAGCATGAAAAGTCAGTCCTCCAAAAGAGTAAGTTTTTGTAACACTTTGTCTAAATCATGAGGAAGTTTCGCTTCAAATGATATTTTCTCGCCAGTCTTTGGGTGAGCAAACATAATACTTTTTGCGTGAAGAAATAGCCTCGGACACCATTCCTTGTCATCTCGAGAGGTTTTTCGACCAGCATAAAAATCATCAGCAACTAGCGGGTAACCTAAATATTTCATATGTATTCTGATTTGGTGTGTTCTTCCTGTCTTAGGAAACACATTTACTAAACTATATATTCCCTGGTTGTTTTTGTAATAGCTAATCACTTCATAATTAGTTTCAGCTGAGCGTCCGCCAGGCAAAACCCCAAAACGCTCCTTGTTCCACGGAAGTCTACCAACTGGGGCCGTTATTTGACCCTTTTTAATATCTAATTTCCCATGCACCAAGCACTGATAGCTCTTTTCTGTCTGCCTTTCTTTGAACTGTCTTTGGAGATTTGTAAAAGCTTGTTCCGATTTGGCAACAATCAATACTCCGCTAGTTGGCTTATCTAGTCTGTGAACAATGCCGGCTCTATCACCGATTCCATTATCTTTGAGTTTTAAATATTTTTCTAACCAATCTTGCAAGGTGGGATTTTTCGTTGTGTTAGCTCTATTGACTACCACGCCTGAAGGTTTGTTCAATATAATTATGTCTTTATCCTCAAATATAATTTTTGTATCCATGTATATATAGTATCACCTACTCAATAAAAAACCGCCCGTTGGCGGATACTGTCTACTAAGCTTAACTTGTACTTATTTTTCTCTCTTTGCCTGACATTTTGCACAAAGAGTAGCTTCAGGGTAAACCATTAGTCTGTCTGTGTCGATCAATTCATTACAGTCTTCGCAATGCCCGTATTTGCCAATCTTGATACGTTTTAATGCTTTCTTTGTTTGGACCATTTTTCTTTCTAGTTGCTCTTTAATAGCTGATGTCCTTGCGTGCCCAAACTGTTCGGCGGCATCTGTGTCTGGAGAAGCGTTGTCCATAACCCTTGATGTGTCTTTAAACGGGTCTTCTTTCTCTATTTCGGTTTTCGTCTTTTCAAGTTTTTTCAACTTTCCCTGCAAGAACTTGCCAACAGGAGCCAAAAGTTTTGCGGGAATTTGAATAACACTTCCCTTTTTCTTCTTACTACTTGTTTTTGATTTGGTCTTTTTTTTGTTTTTCATGCTTGTTGTCTTGATAAGTTAAATACTAACAAAAATGAAGTGAAAGCTATCACTCCAGAGATGATACTGTCTATTGGACCCAAAAAGGATAGCATAGAAGGAAAGCCAGCTGCAACTGCTGTCCTAATTAGGAAAAACACACCCAGTGTGGTTAGTCCGGAAAAACCTACCTTGCCTGATTTATACCATGTAAATTTTTTATAATGTGTATCGAGAAATACATAAAAAGCAATAATTACCAGCAATACTACAAAGGCGATCAGTGAAGACCAGCTGGAATTTAATATAGCGTCTTGTAGAAAAATAACAGACAGCCAAGGCAACAATCCTATCGTCACTGCCTCCAGGTTTTCAAAAAATCTAAATTTAAACCTTAATCTACCAAGGACAAATCCTAGGGTTGCCCCCAAACAGTCTGCCCAAAACCACCACTGAGGCAATACCTTCTGAGATATAAAACTGAATATAATCACACCTAGGGCAACAAACAGGGCAAATGTAAATATTCTGCTTGAGTCATAATCTTCTTTAAGTTTTCTCCAAAATAAAAAGAAGAAAAGTAGTATTCCTACTATATTAAATGCTATCTTCATCATCGTTGTGTTTATTCTGTTTCTAAATTATATCAAGTTATCATAACTTCTCCCATATTTGACTTTGACAATGCTCAAACGTTATCATTTTTACATCGTGCTAGAAACACCACATGTTATCGTAGGAGCAGCTATTGCTACCAAAATTGCCAATCCCCTTCTCTCTATTCCGCTAGCGTTTGGTAGCCATTTTCTTCTAGACAGAATACCTCACTGGAATCCCCACCTTAATACGGAAATGAAGAAGCACGGAAAACCTACTAAGAAGAGTTCTTTCATTGTCGTCGCAGATGTTTGCACGGCTCTCTTTGTTGGATTTTTCATCGCATCTAAAGCTATGCCCGATATGGCACATGCTGCCACAATTTTAGCCGCATCATTTGCGGCGGTCTTACCTGATGTCATGGAAGGTCCATACTTTTTTTTGGGAATAAAAAGTAAATTTATTGATAAATGGATTGCTTTTCAAAAATCCATACAAGCTGATACAAATTTCGTTCCGGGAATTTTGACGCAAGTGCTTACTGTTGCCGCGGCTTTCTGGTGGATTTTTGCCTGAAGTTTTACTTGTCGGTCACTCTCTCTACATACTCACCGTTCCTTGTGTCTACTCTTATCTTATCGCCCGTTTTTATAAATAACGGAACTCTGAGTTGTATGTCATTTTCCAAAATCGCCGGTTTATATAAATTAGTCGCGGAATTGCCTTTTACTCCAGGGGCTGTTTCTTTTATCGTTAGGGTTACTTTAGGAGAGATTTCAATTGATAGTGGTTTATCGTCCCAAAACAGGATGTCTGCATTTTCACCTTCCTTAATGTATGGAAGTTCTTCCTTGGCTATACTGATGGGGATTTCAACTTGGCCAAAAGTTTTTGGATCCATAAATACCGCGTTACCGCCTTCTTGATAAAGATACTGCATACTTCTTTTTTGTGTATTTATATTTTCAACTTTTGCCGCTGAATTAATTGTCTTTTCAATCTGATTTCCAGTCTCAAGATTACGTATGACCAACTTGACCAACCCCCCACCTCTACCAATCTTTTGATGAGTATATTTAATAACCTTAAATGGCTTTCCATTCATAAGAAAAGCGATCCCGTTTTTTAAATTTGTTGCTTCAATCATTTTATTAATTATCCAGAGGTTATTTTATCTTTAATAAGGTCCTAAAACAAGGCCATTTCCTTTGAATAAAAGCAATTATTTGATAAAATATACTACTCACGAATTATTAAATCACTTCTTATGCCGAGGTGGCGGAATTGGCAGACGCGCGAGACTCAAAATCTCGTGGTATGAAAGTACCGTGTGGGTTCGACTCCCACCTTCGGCACACAGAACTTATTGATTTTCCTCAGTGTAAACACGTTGTTATGCAGGCCTTTTCATTTCTCGCCCGTAAAACTTGATTCTATCGCCCCTGAAAAATAGCTTGATAGATTTGAGCGGACCATTTCGATGCTTAGCAATGTCTAGAACAATATTTTCTGGCTTATCGTCGTCTTCTTTCCATAAAAACATCACGACGTCGGCATCCTGCTCAATGCTTCCAGACTCTCTTAAATCGGCCAGCTGAGGCCTCTTGTCACCTCTGTGTTCAACCGCCCGAGAAAGTTGAGACAGAGCCAGCACAGGAAGTTTTAATTCTCTTGCTAAATTTTTCAAACCCTGAGATATTTCAGAAACCTCTTGAACTCTGTTTTCTAGTTGTCTGCTACGAGCAAGCTGAAGATAATCAACAACTAACATATCAACTCCTTTTTCAACCTGCAATCTTCTTGCCTTAGTTCTCATTTCAAGAATCGATAAAGCCGGTGTATCGTCTATATATAGTGGTGCTTCAGCCAGTTCCCCCATTGCGTTTGATAGTTTCGTAAAATCACTTTCTGAAAGCTTCCCTGTTTTTAATCTCCAAGCATCAATATCAGCTTGCGTAACCAAAAGTCTATCAACCAACTCTTCTCGGCTCATCTCAAGAGAAAAAAATCCTACTGGACGATCATGTTTAACAGCCAGGTTTTGAGCGATGTTCAATGCCAAAGAAGTTTTTCCCATACCAGGCCTTGCCGCTAACACTATAAGGTTAGATCTTTGCATTCCAGCTAAAGTATCGTCCAAGTCTTTAAAACCCGTTGGCACTCCTCGCAGCCCTTCGGCTTGCTTATGAAGTTCATCTAATCTATCAAAGCTCTCTGTTAAGGCATCTCTAACAGAAGTAAATGCTTGAGTTAAATGTCTTTGAGTAAGTGCAAATACGGCAGACTCTGCTTTATCTAATAACTCATTGGCTGCTAAGCTGTCATCCATTGAGAAATCGACCAATTTTGTTGCCGCCACCATGAGTGATCTTTTTGTTGCAGCATCTTTAACTATTTTTCCATAATGCTCTACGTGTGCTGCTGTCGGTACCTTGTTGGCTATCTCTGCTAAATAACTTGCCCCACCAATCTTTTTTAAAGTTTTTTTCTTTTTTAATCTTTCTGCAACAGTTAAAACATCTATTGGAATTCGCTCTTCATACAAATCAATACAACTATCGAAAATTGCTTTGTGTCGTTCGTCATAAAAATCTTCTGAGGCCAAAAATTCAGCAACCGCGATAATAGCGTCTTTGTCTAACAGTAAAGCTCCAAGAACCGACTCTTCGGCTTCATTTGAATGTGGAGGAATTCTGACTTTTAATTGATCTGCCATAGTTGGTTTGTAACAAAAAAAATACGATTAGTAAAGTTTGTTTCCGGGCAGATGCTATTGCTTGCTCTCTAATAATACAACTTTCTGTTCTTCTTCTAATACGCTACTTGATATTGTTAGTTTCTTTAATTTCTCAACCGGCAAGCTTATCTGTGTCAAAAATGGCTCTACCGAAGCCAGTTTTGCAAATGTTGTTGGGTTTAATTTAGGAACCATATAATGCATAGGAATAACAATTTTGGGTTCAATCATACGGGATATCTCAGTTGCCTTAACCGCATCAATTGTATACTCTCCCCCAACAGGAACCATTAAAACATCTACGCTCCCAACCTTTTCAATAAATTTTTCTGAAAGCTTATGTCCTAAATCTCCCAAATGAACAATTCTTAACTTGTCCATTTCAATTACATATATTGTGTTCTTTCCTCTTTTCGCTCCTTTTTGATTGTCATGAAAAGAAGCTATACCAATAATAGATACTCCGTTAATCTCATATTCTCCTGGTCCAGAAATTACTTTTTTGACATCTTTAACTAACTCCACCCTATTGTGGTCTTTATGCTTATGCGAAATAGTAACAATATCTGCAGAAACTTTTGGAAAAGGAAAGCCAACTGATTTGGGGTCAAACGGATCAATAACAACACTGGATGTCTTACCCTTTAAGCGAAATGAAGAATGTCCTAAATATGTTATATCCATTGTTTAAAAAATATTTTTAGCCTATCAAGGCATACTATCAAACCCCTAACGGCTTGACAACAATTAATTGTTGAAATATATTAGTCACAGCCTATCAATAAAGGCCATTTTGTATTGTTTGCTATATGCGTAAAGAAATACTATTTGCCATTCTCGCAGGAATAACCTTTGGGCTAATCATTGCCTTCGGGGTATGGAGAGCCAATATTGCCTTGAGACCTGAGGGGGCAAACACAACAGAAGACGGCACCGCTTCAGAAATAGTTCCAGCAGATTTTGGAATAACAATTGCCAAGCCCGAAAACTACCAAGTCATCACATCTTCCCCAACTGTTCTTACCGGTATTACTAAGCCAAACGTACTGCTAGTAACTTCAACTGAAAACGAAGATTATGTTGTAAAGACAAACGGCGATGGTGAATTTGAAGTTGAAATTGATGTTGTCGGTGGAATAAATGAAGTTATCTTAACAGCCTTTGACACAGATGGGACAGAAACAGAAGAAAGACTAACCCTTATATACTCATCTGAACTTACAAAGCAAGAGGAGGAAGAAAACTAATGAAAAAAATACTTATATTTTTGTCATTATTAATATTAATTACCACGACTGCTTATGTTGCCTTAGCCCAAGAAACATCTACAGAAGAAGCAAACTCAGTTAGAGATACCGTTCAAAAGAAAGTCGAAGAAGCAAGAACCGTTCCTTTTGCCTATATTGGCACTGTTACCGACATAGCTGAACAAACAATACAAATTAACAAATTTATCTTTAGTAGCACTAACGAGGATGCTGGAGAGATCCAACAAATTTCAGTTGATGAAGAAAATACGGATTTTGTAAAAATAACCAAAAACACAACTGTGGTGAATTTTTCAGATTTAGCCATTGGTGATTTTGTTATTGCCATGGGATACAGAAATGGCAATAGTGTTCTAGAAGGATCTCGAATACTGATTACTACCGCTCCTGAACCCACCACTCGAAAAGCTGTCTTTGGTGAACCGACTGAAATAGGCAAGAAAACACTAACTATAACTGCATTATCAGGCAAAGAATGGGAAGTTGAATTCGGCTCAAAATGGGTTGGCCCCGAACTTGATAACATTCAAGATGAAGATAAAATAATTGTTGTAGGTACAACTGAGGGCAATACACTCAGTGCCAGATTTATACACATAATTACTCCAGCAGTAGAAACAACTCAATAATTTGACTACACGATTTCACTAAAGTATCATACCCTCATTATGAGAAAGCAATCTAACATGCAATTACATTTTCACCCATCAGCCTGAAGTTGGGTGGTAATTTGCGTGGTTAACTTACCAGCCAACAGGCTGGTTTTTTAGTGGAGAAACAGATAACATGATAAATAACATGGGAAATACAAATAATTCAAAAATGCAGACTCTAAAAGGGTTTAGAGATTTTTTGCCTAAGAAAATGGCTATCAGGCAAGAAGTTGCAAATCGTCTCAAAACCGTCTTTGAGAAATACGGGTTTGCAGAACTTCAAACACCTTCCTTGGAATATCAAGAGGTTCTTCGCGGCAAGTACGGGGAAGCAGCTGAGAAATTAATGTATCTATTTGAAGACCCAGGCGGAAGGGGTGTTGGGTTACGTTATGACTTAACCGTTCCCCTAGCACGCGTAATTGCGTCAAATCAAAACTTGCCTAAACCATTCAAAAGATACCAAATACAGCCAGCTTGGCGAGCAGAAAAACCACAAAAGGGACGATATCGAGAATTTACTCAGTGCGACATAGACATTGTAGGCTCGGATTCGCCCATGGCTGACGCAGAAATTCTAGCTATTACTTCCGATGTTTTAAAGGCGCTTGAATTCTCATCCTTTAGAATTAAGGTTAATAGTCGACAAGTCCTTTTCTCTTCAATGAAAAAGGTCGGACTACCAGAAGAAAAATGGGCCACCGTTATTCAATCAATCGATAAGTTGGATAAAAAGGGGCAAGAGGGTGTTGAAAAAGAACTCTCTGAAAAGGGACTGACAGAAAAAGAAGTAACTGCTGTACTAACTGAAATCCAGGGAGCAAAACCCAACGATTTTCTGAAAGAGGTAATTAAAAACGCAGAGAAAATGGGAGCTAAAAATATTGAATTTTCGCCGACGCTTTCCAGAGGTTTAGATTATTACACTGGTCCTATTTTTGAAACAGTCGTCGACAAACCTAAAATCGGATCAATTACTGGTGGAGGTAGATATGATGAATTACTAAGCACTCTGGGCGGACCAGACTTGCCAGCCACCGGCACATCGTTTGGACTCGACAGACTGGCCGATGTTATTGAAGAACTAGATTTATGGCCAAACATTGCGGAAACTCCCACGGCTGTTTTGGTAACCATTTTTGCACCCGAATTATTAGACGAGTCACTTAAGATTGCAAACATGCTTCGAGAGGAAGACATTAACACCGAAGTCTATCTCAATAGTAGTGCCAAGCTCGACAAGCAACTGAAATATGCCGATCGAAAAAATATTCCCTGGGTAATTATTATTGGTCCCGAGGAAATTAAGACTGACAAAGCAGTTCTTAAAAACCTAGCCAACAGGGAACAAAAAACTATTTCTATTAATAATCTTACCAACGAACTACGATGAATCCTCATCGGCTACGAGCCTATATCTATTTAATAGTTGTTGCCGCGATATGGGGTATCGCTGGCCCAATTATTAAATTCACCCTACCTAGTCTTCCCCCTCTCATATTTCTTACTTATCGGTTTCTACTTTCAACAGTTACTTTCTTGCCTATTGCTTTATTAAAAAAAGCCAAAAGACCAGCCAAAGCTAAAGACTTTATTACCTTAACCATAATCGCCCTGCTAGGTTCTAGCATCAATCTTAGTTTTATTTTCTACGGATATAGTTTCACCACTGCTCTTGATGCCTCACTGCTTTCAGCCACGGGTCCTATATTTGTCGTAACCGCCAGCGCATTATTTTTAAAAGAAAGAGTTACCAAAAAAGAAAAGATTGGCATCCTTATCGCTTTTCTTGGCACATTAGCAATTGTATTTCAACCCATTGCTGGAAACAAAGCCCTTGTCTATGAAAACATTTTTGGCAATTTTCTAATTATCGCCTCAAAACTAACCTGGGTTTTATATATTCTTCTTACCAAATCTGCTCTAAAAAGAAAATTTGATCCTCTTTATATGACGATGTACACGTTCTTTGTGGGTTTTGTAACTCTACTTCCCTTAGCCATTATTCAGGCAGGATCGTTTTTTAAATTGGCCACATTAATTATCAAAACCCCTATACAAGCACACCTGGGCGTCGTCTATATGGCCTTATTGTCAGGCTCACTGGCCTACTTTCTTTACCAAAAGGCTCAAAAAACTATTGAGGCCTCAGAGGCAACTCTCTTTATGTATCTTAGTCCCCTTTTCGCCGTCCCCTTAGCCGTGTTCTGGCTTGGTGAAGAAATTACCTCTTTTTATCTTATCGGAGCAGCTATAGTAACTACAGGTGTAATAATTGCCGGACACAAAAGAAGAACAAAATAGATTGATTATCTCAGCCTCACTTGCTATAATTTACACCTAAGAAATAGAAAATCATATGAAAGCTAAAATACATCCCAAATGGTATAAGGACGCAAAAGTAACTTGCGCATGCGGTAATACCTTTACTGTGGGTGCCACTGTGCCAGAAATTAAGGTCGAGGTTTGCTCAGAGTGTCATCCTTTTTATACTGGCCAAATGAAGTTTGTCGACACAGCTGGACGTGTAGATGCCTTTAGATCTAAGCAAGCAAAAGCAAAAAAGAAAGTATATTCTAAAACTGAGAAGAGACGACTTAAAAAACTAAAGAGAATTAAAGAAGAAGAAAATAAGCCAAAATCTTTGGCAGAACTTCGTAAGAAAAAAAAATAAAGAAACCTCATTCATAACATGAATAGTCAAAACGAAAAAGCATATATCGAAATCAGGTCTGCTGCTGGCGGAGATGAGGCAAAAATTTGGGCAAGTGACCTAATCAGAATGTATACCCGTTTTGCTACTAAAAACAATTGGAAGATAAGCAATATTGCTGAGAATACTATACAAATCACTGGACCAAATGTTTTTAAGCTACTAGAAAATGAGTCTGGTGTACACAGGGTTCAGCGGGTACCAACAACCGAAAGGCGAGGAAGAATTCATACATCAACGGCAACTGTGGCTGTTCTACCTGAAATTAAAAAGGGTGAAATTGAAGTTGATCCACGAGATCTCGAAGTTCAATTCTATCGTTCTGGTGGTCATGGAGGCCAAAATGTTAACAAGGTGTCAACAGCCGTTCGATTAACCCACAAGCCAACTGGAATTGTTATTTCTTGTCAACAAGAAAGAACACAACTCCAAAATCGTGAAATTGCAACCGATCTTTTGAAAGCCAAACTTTGGGAAAAATTAGAAGCCGAAAAAGAAAAAACCGTTGCTGGATATAGAAGCGCTATTGGCCGCGGAATGAGATCTGAAAAAATTAGAACATACAACTACCCCCAAAACAGGGTTACGGATCATCGAATTAAAAAATCTTGGGGCAATTTAGATGCAGTTGTTAATGGTGATCTTAAAAAGATAGTTAATTTCGTAAAAAAATAATCCCCTATTCTGACAATAATTTTATTGCCTCTTGAAGCTGTTCGTCTTCGGCTGTCTCTAAATCGTCTACTATTTCAACATCAGGTACTAATCCTCCATCATTTACCCAAAACCCGCTCGGTGTTAGCCATTTCGATATCGTAATGTGTAATCCAGACCCATTACTTAACTGTTGAGGCTCTTGAATGGTTCCTTTTCCAAAAGAGGTTTCACCAACAAGTTGCATATTCCTACCATCCCTTAAAGCACCTGCCAAAATTTCGGATGCCGAGGCCGATCCTCCATTAATAAGAACAACAGTAGGCTTTTCCAGTAATTTACCTATGCGCTCAACCAAGAAATCATAGTTTTCCCCATCAGCCATGGCTTCAGTAACAACCACACTTCCGTTACTCATAAACTCTGAGGCAATATCAACCGAAGATTGAAGATATCCTCCTGGATTATTTCTTAAATCCAAAACGATTCCTTCTATCCCAGGTCTTTTGAGCACTTCGACAACTGCTTCGTTCCATTCACTTTCAGTCTCCGCTACAAATTTTAAAATCTTAATATGAGCAATACTCTCATTTTCCCCTTCGTAAGCCAGAGAAACACTGGGGATATCGATATTTCTTCTCACGATGTCTGCTTCAACAGGGTCTTCACTACCGATTCTAATTAAGGAAAGAGTAACTGTAGTTCCAGCCGGCCCCCTGATTATCCTCACTGCCTCTGGAAGAGTCATCTCCTGTGTGTCCTTGTCAATCTCTTTAATTTCGTCTTTTATATTTACAATGTAATCCCCTGCCAATACGCCCGCCTTTTCTGCGGGTGAACCAGCGAGCGGAGCAACAACCGCCAACTGCCCATCTTTAAAACCAATCTGAATACCAACACCTTCAAAACTTCCAGAAAGATCCTCTTGGACAACTTTGTTTTCACTTGGAGGCAAGAATATTGTATACGGGTCTCCCAAAGATGAGACCATTCCCTTTATCGCTCCATAGACCATTTCGCTGTCAACCAGTTTATTATCGTCATAGTAGCTTTCGTCTAATGAATCCCACACTCTCCAGAATAAGGAGAAATCAACACTTTTTTCGGGAGGGGTCTGTCGCGATATGGTTACAATCGGAAAATGCGAAAAAGAAGCCAAAAATCCCTTTCTGCCAAAATAAAATCCTACTGATACACTTGCACCAATAACAACAACGGTTAAAATTACTTTTCTTAATTTACCTAGACTAATTCTGGGAATCGGCAGAAATTTCATACAAAAACTAATTGTTTTATACTCTTGAAACAAACGGAAGAAGCCCGAGGTGTCGTGCTCTTTTTATAGCAATCGACAAACGCCTTTGGTGTTTTGCACAAAGCCCCGTTCGACTTTCTCCTATAATTTTCGACCTGTCTGTCACAAACTTCGAAAGAGTCTTGTACTCTTTATAATCAGGATTTCTTTCTGCCTTACAAAAAGGGCAATGCAAAGCCTTTTTCTTTCTTCGTATAATTTTCTTTTTCATAATGAGTTTTAAAAAGGAATCTCGTCCTCGTTCTCCGTTTCTTTTGTTGCTGTGGAGCCTTTATCTTTCTTGGTTGTTTTCTTTGCCTTAGCTCCTTGTTCCCCACCTTGGTCAACAGGTGCTTCTTTGTTTTCCGGCACTCCCTTATCTGGATAGTCAAATCCATCTTCAGATGCGCCTCTTTTTGAATCCAAAATAATCATGCTAAAAATTACAATTTCTGTCGTAGTTCTCTTAACTCCATCTTTACCTTCCCAACTTCTTGTTTGCAATCTTCCTTCAACATATACTTTTCTTCCTTTTGCCAAAAGCTGTGCACATAATTCAGCTAACTTATTCCAAGCAACAATACGGTGGAACTCAACATCTTCTTTTTTCTCGCCAGACTCTGTATTCCATTGTCTGTTTGTGGCTATACTAAAAGTACATACAGCTGCACCTTGTGGTGTAAAACGCATTTCGGGATCTCTTGTTAAATTTCCTATTAGTGTTGCTTTGTTTAAACTTCTAGACATTGTTTATTTCTCTTCTTCTTTCTTGACCAATAAATATCTAATAATGCTTTCTTCTAGGTTCAGTTTTTGAGGAAGCATTTTGACAGCTGCTGCATCCAATTTTAAATTATAATACAGAAATATACCAGTGTCGTTTTTGTCAATGTCGTAGGCTAGTTCTTTCTTTCCCCAGTCTTCGACCTTGCCCAGTTTTCCACCAGCAATTTTCACTATTTTCTCAATAGCTTCTTGTGCGCTCTTGGTCTTTGCAGCCGTTGCGCTTCCTGGCAATACTAGTGTTAGTTCGTAATCTATCATATTAATATAAGTTAGCACGTTGAACGTGCGAGGGAAAGTATATCAACTCCCCACTTTAAACTCAATCACATCCCTATCTTTTACTAAATAATCTCTTCCTTCTAGTTGTATTTTCCCTTTTTCTTTAGCCTGTTTCCATCCGCCTGATGCTAATAAATCACTTATATCAATCGCTTCTGCTTTAATAAATTTCTGAGCAAAGTCTGTGTGAACTTTTTCGGCAGCCTCAAATGCGGTTGATCCGCGAACTATACTCCAAGCATGAACTTCTTTTCCTCCCTTAATTGTGTAAAAGGTTATGAGATTTAGTAGTTTATAGGCAACACCTATTAATTGACTCAAACTGTCTTCTTGAACCTTAAGAGAATTAAGATACTCCCTCTTTTCTTGTGTTTCCAAATCTATAAATTCTTCTTCTAGTTTAGCTGACAATATAACAACTTCGCTTTTGTATTTTTTCTCAACTTCTGTTTTTGCCTTTAGTATTTCCTTATTACCCATCTTTTCTTCGTCTGCGTTAATAACATAAATAGTTGGTTTCTTGTCTATCTCTCCTAACTCTAGTTCTATATTAACTGTTTCTATGTCTTCACTCATTTGCTCCAACGAGCCAGACTCATGAATGGGGTGCTGGTGAGCAACATTGGGGTCTTCAAACGCACGTACAACATGAACAACAACATCAACCTCTCTAATTTTAGCTAGAAACTGATTCCCTAATCCTTCACCCTTATGCGCATCTTTAACCAGACCAGCAATATCAATAAAAGTCACTGCGGCTGGTACTGTCTTGTCTGGATTGATTAACTTCGAAAGCTTTTCTAAATTTTCGTCAGCAACAATTGCCACGGCTTCATGTGGATCTATGGTTGTAAAAGGCCTAGATGCAGTTTCCGCCAAACGCCTACTAATCAGCGCATTAAACAGCGTTGACTTGCCTGCATTGGGTAATCCCACAATTCCGACTTGTAAGCTCATGTCTGGATTATATAATTTAGAAATGACTAAATACAGAGAATACTACGAAAAAATGATTAACAACAACAAAGAGTTGTTTGATAAATTTCAAATGGTTCATGATCGGTATGCTCTCGATGAAGAAAAATGGCAGGAGGAATATAACAAAGAGGGAGGAAAAATCCTTGATGTCATAAGAGAGTATGAAAACAAACTGTGTTCTCAATCTGAAAAAGGAGGTTATTCGCACTTCACCCCAAAGTTATCTGAGAAATTTCGAGCAGAGATAAAAAAACATTTTTTAATGATCGAACACATTGGTATTAAAGTTGAGGTTTTTGAAGTAAAGAAAATTAAACTCACTTAGTCGATCGCGCCAAAACTTCATCAAAAGCAATAAACTTCTCATGAGCTTCTTTCATCTTAGGATTGGTCTCACGAAAATCTCGAACCCAATTTTTGGCAAATTCTTTCCATATTTCGTGGGCACCCTCAAATCCCTTTTTTCCACTCCAGTCATGTTTCTGAAGAACATCTCGAGCTATTACAAGCTGCTTTCTAATCTCTTCTGGGGTTTCCTTAAAATCTATTTCCAAAGACAATCGACCTAATATGCCGTTTCGTGAATATTCTATTTCCTTAGGCAAATATTTGTCTGAAAACATTGTCGTATAAAGAGCATTCCCATCATCATTTAAGATAAGTGACATTACATCACCCGCAATAATGGTATCTGGATTCTCGCCAGCTTTTTGCGCTTCATCACGCAATATTTTTGCTTTTACAGTTGGGTATTTTATCCAATCTTGATGTTGTTTTAATAGTGTCTCACTTATCCCGTTGTCAACTAATTCTGACATGTCATTTTATACTTTCTAGTGCCTTGGACGTTATTTCGTTATAGCTATAAATAGTTTTATTAGCCTTGCCCAATAATTTAGCATGATCATCACCTCTTGCTATGGCAATTACTTTCATACCGGCGTCTCTTGCCGCAACTATACCCGCCTCCGTATCCTCCATAACCAAACAATTTCCAGGGTCTATCCCTAATTTGTGTGTCGTTAAAACGAATATTTCAGGATCTGGTTTTTTACAATTTACCTCTTCAGCTGTAGTTATTGTTTCAAACACTCCTTCTAAGTCTAGTGTGTCAAAAACTTTCTCAACAATAGGCCAATTATTAGACGTTGCTAAAGCAACAAGAATCCCAGAATCTTTTAGGTCTTTAATAAAATCAATTACCCCCTCTTTAAGAGTTACTCTTGATAAAAGCCTAAGATACGCTTCCTGAGTTTCACTCGAAAGTTTTTTTATACTCTTTTTTGTTTTTATTTTGTGTTGTGGAATTAATTTTCGCCAATTTTCATCCATGCCAATACCCTGTATGTGAGGAAAATCTGAGTTAGTTTCTATCCCAAGATTTGATAATACTTCCTTGAAGGCAATCCCATACTCATCTTCGTTATCCAATACCGTCCCATCTAAATCAAATATTACTGCTAGTAGTTTCATTTTTTTATTATTGTAACTTTGGGGCCAGTGGAGGTATCTTCAACTAAATACCCTTTCTCGAGTAATGCTTTTCTTTTTACGTCTGCCTCTTCATATTTGCCTTCTTTTCTCAATACTTCTCTTTCTTCTGCCAGCTTTAAAACATCAGCTGGTATTTTAACTTTTTTAATCTCATATTCTCTTAGCCCCAGTCCCAAAACCTCATCAAAAGACAATGCTAAATCGTATTTATCTCCGGACGGAATATTGCTTTTCAACATTTCCCACAATACTGCAAGCGCCCTGGGCGTATTTAGGTCGTCATTGATAGCCGTCGTAAATCTAATCCTGTAATCGTCAACTTTCTTTTGTTTCTCTGGCGATAAAGTTGTTCTAATAGATTTCCCCCTATACCCCGCCACTTGTTCTCTAAGCTTCTTAAGAGCTGTTTGAGCAGCCCCTAAACTATCCCATGTAAAGTTAAGTGAATCCCTGTAGTGAGCGGTTAAATAGAGGTAACGAAGAGCTATTGGATCAAAACCTTTTTTCTTCAAATCCGAAACAGTATAAAAATTGTTTAAGCTCTTACTCATTCTTTTGCCATCAACCTTAAGAAAAGTTACATGGATCCAATAGCGAACAAAGGGTTTACCTGTTGCCGCCTCTGATTGGGCAATTTCATTTGGGTGATGAGTAGACCTAAGGTCTTCGCCTCCTAAATGAATGTCAAAACTCTCTCCCAGATATTTCATGCTCATGGCAGAACATTCTATGTGCCATCCGGGAAAACCTATTCCCCAAGGGCTCTCCCACTCCATCTGTCTTTCGCCTGGGTTTTTAGAAAATTTCCACAAAGCAAAATCTCTTGCATTTTTCTTTTCTGGATTCTCTCTCACTCTTGCCCCTTCTAATACCTGATCAAGTGTTGATAATTCTCCATATTTTTTGCCAGTCTTCTCTTCGAAGCCCTTTGTGTCAAAATATATTCCATCCGACGTTTTATACGTAACTCTTTTTTTCTCAAGAGTTTCAATTAACGCAATTTGTTCCTTAATATGATCTGTGGCCTTCGTAAATTGAGATAATTCTTGCAAATGCAAAGCCTTAAAGTCAGCTAAAAATGTGTTCGTGTAGTGTTTAGTAATATCTGTAGCTGTTTTTCCTTTTTCTTTTGCTGATTTTTCAACTTTGTCTTCACCAACGTCCGAATCGCCCACAAGGTGACCTACGTCTGTTAAATTCATGATGTACTTTACCTTGTACCCATTGAACTGGAGTGTTCTATAAAGAATGTCAGCAACTGCATATGTGCGAAAATTTCCGATAGTTGCATATGAGTATACTGTTGGACCACAAGCATACATACCAACCTCTTCTGAGTTAATGGGTTCGAATTTTTCTTTTTTCCCAGTAAGACTATTTGTTAAATATAAATCAGCCATAAGAATATTTTACCCTAAATTGTTCTCAGCCAGAAGGGGGCATGCGTATTTCCGCTTTTGTTTTCAGTTTCTTTAATTTACCCTTCATTCCTCGTGCCGCCCCTCTTGAAGGTTTACCTGAAATTACTGATGTCTGTCTTTGCCCTCTTTCTTCCTCCTCTTTTTGCTCTTCCATTTCCTCTTCTCGTAACTTGATTGCTTCTTTGTGCTTATTTTGTTTTCGTATATCTTCCATTTCTACCTCCAAAGCGTTTAATATACTTTTGCTTTTTGCTTTTATTTCCTCTTCTTTTATTACCGGTTCTCCTGTTTGGGGCTTAACATTCTCTTGAGGAGTATTGCCTGCAGGTCTAGTTTCTGTCTCTGCTCCAGACACCTGTTTCCCCGCCGTTTTTAATATTTCAAATGGTTCTCCAACTACTTGCTTCGCGGCTTGTTTAGCAATTTTTTTCGCTGAACTAGACACACCTGATTTAATTCCTTTTTTCATAGTTGTTTATATACTTCTCCTACCCTCTATTGCTTGTTCCAGAGTAGTTTCGTCTGCGTATTCTAGGTCTGCTCCTGTGGGCACTCCCATTCCCAGTCTCGTCACTTTAAAAGCTCCATTTCCATCTGCAATTTGTGCTTTTAGTTTTTTGGATATATACATAGCCGTTGCCTCTCCTTCCATGGTTGGATTGGTGGCAATAATTATCTCTTTAATATTTTCGTCTTCCTTCGCTCGAGTTAATAAATCATCAATATAAAGTTCATCGGGGCCGATATTTTCTAAAGGGCTGATGCTTCCGTGTAGAACATGATATCTTCCCTTAAATTTCCTTATTCTTTCAAATGCCAATATATCCAAGGGTTGCTCAACAACCAAGATTGTTTCTTCGTTTCCCCTTTCTCCCGCACATATTGGGCAAGGATCGGTTTCGGCAACATTTCTGCAAATCGAACATAGTGTCGTATCTTTTTTGAGTTGCGTTAACGATCTGGCAAACATATCAAGCTCTCCCTGAGGAACATGGAGTAAGTAATAAGTTAGTCGTTGCGCCGTCTTCGGCCCAATACCCGGAAGTTTTTGAAAGGATTCAATTAACCTAAGAAGTGGTTTTGGTATTTTCACTATATAAAATTATACTATTTTTACAAACAGGGGCTACATTTTGCCTAGAAGTCCGGAAAGTCCACCGCCCATTTCGAGCATTTTCTTGGCAGCCTTTTTCTGCACTTTTTTCATTGCCTTGTTTGCTGCGTCAACTATGTCTTGTCTCTCTTCCCCGTCAACCTTCATGTAGGCCAACTTTTGGTCTCCGGTTACTTTTACCTCAACTTTTCCTACGCTGAGCGTCTCTGTTATTTGCTCCAATTCTTTTTGGAGATCTTTTGCTTGTTGGCGCATTTTGTTTAATTCGCCTAATTGTTTTACTTTATCGAATGCCATATTTTTTAATTCCCAAAGATTTCTTTGGCGACTTTGATTATATCGTCGTCTGTTTCTTCAGTCAAAACTACTTCCTCTTTCGGTTCTGTTTTCAGAACCTCTCTTGCTTGAGGTTCTGCTAACAAACATTGAATTCTGGTTGGGCAACCCAACACTCCCGCCACTACTTCTTCTAATACCCTTAAGTGATGTGTATCTTCCAATCTCTCTTTGTGAAATCGATAAAAGACACTGAGTGTTAATACTCCGCCATCAAAACCCAAAGGTTTGGCGGCTCTTAACAATGCTTCTATCGATGTGTTTATTGGTTTAACTGCTAATAGTATTTTAGTCCAAACTTCATCGGTAACTTCTCCAGCAAATTTTTTCGTACTTACCGACTCTTTTTTCTCGGGCTTTATCTCTTTAAAATCAATTGTATCAGTCTCATTTCCATTTCCACTATCAACCTTATCGACCCCTTTCAATTCTTTCTTGCTACCAGTCTGCTCGTTTTGATTGTCGCACCACTCAATAACAGCCACCTCTAAAGGCAATTGTTCAATAACGGCCCCCTTTAGTTCATTGGCCGCATTTACAAAAAGTCTTATCAGAGCAATGATTTCTTTTTTCGTTAATTTTGCATATTCTTCCCCCTCTAGGCCTACTTTATTGAGAAGTGCACCTCTCAATCTTTTTAACAGCGCAGAAGTAAAGGTTTCAAGTGAAGCGCCGGCACTAACAACTCCTTCTATTTCCATTAAACACTCTTTTGTGTTCTTTTCTGCTAGGTGAACTAGTAATTCTTCTATGTTGAATGTTTTTTTCTTAAATAAATACTCTTCAGCATCTTTAGTGTTGAGTTTAACTTTCTGTGTAACCAATTCTTCCAGGATTTTAGCTCCATCTCTAAACGAACCGTCTGCTTTCTGGGAAATTAAGGCAATTGCGCCTTTGTCTTTTAAGTTTTCCCCTCTGGCTATTTTTGCCAAAGACCTTTCAACCTCTTTTTCTGTCGCCTTCTTAAAAAGAATGTTTGTTACTCGTGACCTTATCGTATCAATTAGCTTTTCGGGATTGGTTGTTGCTAAGATAAACATCACATGATCAGGTGGTTCCTCTAGAGTTTTAAGAAGTGCGTTGGCCGCCTCTGTTGTTAACATGTGCGCTTCATCAATTATGTAAACTTTTTTTCGAGAACTAGCAGGAGCTAGCTTAACCGCATCCCTAAGAGCTCTTACATCGTCTATTCCTCTATGACTAGCAGCGTCAAGCTCTATTACATCAATGTTTGACCCCTTTGTAATCGATTTACATTGACTGCATTTGTTGCAAGGTTCTCCGTATTTCTTTTCATTGCCCAAGCAGTTAACAACTTTAGCCATTATCCTTGCCGCCGATGTTTTGCCTGTACCCTTGGGTCCCGAAAATAAAAAAGCGTGAGGAATTTTTCCAGAGACAATGATTTTTCCTAAAGACTCTCTTACATTAGCAATATCTAGGTCTTCTATTTTTTGGGGACGATATTTAAGATAATAGGTCATATTTAAAAACTAATCGTGATGAATACCTAGTAGGTGCAAGGCTCCATGTTCAACTAACTCGATAACTTTTTCTTCAGGGCTTATTCCTTCATGTTTCGCTTCTTCCTTAGCTTTTGGGTAGCAAACAAGTATTTCTCCTAAGTGCTTTGAGTCATCGGGAGGATAAACAAAATTTTCCTTAACCTCTTTATCAGTAAAAGTTAGAACATTGTGCACCTTATTATCTTTAAGATACTTACTGGATATGTCAAGCATCTTTTTATTGTCAACTATCGCCACTGACACTCTGGTGTTAGAAACCACCCCTCTTTGTTCTAATAAAGTAGATAAAGATTTTTTAATCTTTCTGGAATTAATGCGGAACTTTAGCTGATTTTTAACAGAAACCGAAATCATAATTATGCTTTCTTTATTTTAGCCTCAAGCAGTTATCAAGAGAGTTTTGCGCGTACCATCTCGGAGACCTTTTTCCCATCCGCTTGTCCTTTGCACTTACCCATTACTTCCCCTATGACTTTTCCCATGTCCTTCATGCTCTTTGCTTCAGTTGAGGCAACTACTTCATCTACTATTTTCTGAATTTCCTTGTCTGCCATCTCTTCAGGAAGATACACCTGCAACAAAGCCAACTCATCCTTCTCTTTTTTAGCTCTCTCGGGAGCTTCTGCTTTCCCATAAGCCTCAATAGAATCTTTTCTCATTTTTGCCTCCCTTTTTACGACCTCTAACTCTTCCTCTTTCGTTAGGTCTTCTTGTTTTTTAATTTGGGCATTATGCAACGCCGCCGACAGAAGCTTCAAGGTTGAAACTTTTAGTTTTTCCCCTGCCTTCATAGCTTCTATAATTTCACTTTTTATTTTTTCGGTTATCATGATTGTTCTTTTATCCTCTATTATTCTAACTCCATCTCGGAGGCACCATTTTTCCATCCTCCGATTAAATGATAGTGTAAATGAAAAACTGTCTGTCCTGCTCCCTTACCACTTGCCGTTAATACCTTAAAAGCACTACCTATTCCTTTTTTCTTGGCGATTTCTGCAGCTGTCTTCTGAATTTTTCCAAGCACCTTAACATCATCTTTGTCGGCTTCACCTAATGATGTTATGTGTTTTTTGGGAATTATTAAAATATGAACTGGTGCAATAGGTTTTACATCCTCAAAAGCAAGTATCTCGTCGTCCTCCCATTCAAAAACGGTCGGAATTTCTCCTTTTACAATTTTACAAAAAACACAATCTTTCATTCCGTATCAGTATATATACTTGTGAAAACAACGACAAGAGGAAAATTGACGCTTTTCACACAGAAATACGGGGTCTTAAAATACGCAAAACTAAAGAAGAGAAATTATTGTTTTTGCCAATTTACTAGCATCATGCCTATAAAGCGTTGTTGTATCCATAAAATCTCCTGAAATTATTCTTGTTCCATTTTTCCGTCTGTGTAAGTCGTTTATTACCAACTTAGAACCATATTTTTTATACCAGTTAGTCATACTATTATTTGCCTTTGCTCTTGTCTTGTTTACAATAACATGACTCACCTTTTCTGATGACTCACCTAAATATTGCTTTATTACTGTTAAAAAGTCGTTCGCTGAAAATCCGTCAGTTTCGCCTCTTTTAGTTAGCAAGTTAACAACATAAACCAGCTTTGCATTTGATTTCAAAAGAGCTTCGTTCATACCTTGTACCAAAAGTGTAGGAACGATGCTTGTATACAAGTCTCCTGGTCCCAATACGACCATGTCTGCTGTCTCAATTGCCTTCTTTGCTTTGTCAAAAATCTTAGCCTTTGGAGTTAAGTACACTTTCTTTATCGGATATTTAAGCTTAAATGTACGCATGTCAATATTGCTTTCTCCGTACACTCTTGTTCCGTCAGTTAAAGTTGCTGCCAAATTTGTTTTATCTAGCGTCACTGGATAAACAGAGCCGGACACATTAAATATTCTTGCTGCCTCATCTATAGCTCTATCCATACTGCCTGTTATTTGCACTAAGGCCGCCAATAAAATATTTCCTACAGAATGCCCAGCCAAACTTTTACCGCTAGTAAAACGAAAATCGAACACTTCCTCTAGTGTTTTTTTGGCAAAAGGAAGGTCAGACAAAGCCATAATTGCACGTCTAACATCACCCGGGGGCAAGATGTCTAGTTCTTTGCGAAGCTTGCCTGTCGATCCACCAGAGTCACACATTGAAATAACAGCAGACAGATCAACCGGATATGTCTTGAGACCCGTTAAAACAGCATACGTGCCAGTGCCACCTCCAATTGCAACTATTTTTTTCTCTCTTCTATTTCTCATTCTTTTCATTAGACCATACTTTTAACATTGCCTGAACAAGAGGTTTTTTAAGATTTGAGCTGGAATTACCAGACACTTTTTTCATTACCTCTCTTTGGTTTAACCACCTTTTCCCATGTTTTTGGGGAAATAAATAAAGTTCTATTATTTCTTTTTGCTGTTTTGTAATCAAGTCATTGTAGTCAATTTTTTTTCGTATACTGACAACCCACTGGTTTAATTGTCCCCTAAACCTTAAGTCAAGAGGTCTATAGATTAGTTCAAATTTTTTGGGTGGTCGATATCGTGAATTTTTGGGTTGAGGATATTTTGACTTTGGTTTAATAAAGCCAATTTTTTCGAAGCCCGGCAGGTTTCTTTGTTTGCCTTTGCTGTGTCGAAACACTTATTTTAATCTTTTTATTACTTGATCTAACGTAATTATTTCAATTTTTCCGCTAGCTCGATCTTTCCATTCAATCTTGTCTCCAGTTTTGGTCGAGACAACAATTCTGTATGGAATTCCTATCAAGTCTACATCTGCAAATTTGCCACCGGCGGTTATGTCCCTATCGTCCCAAAGAACATCTATTTTTTCTTTTCGGAGTTGTTCATAAATCTTTTTGCCTTTTTCTTTTTCATTTATATCAATCAAGTGAACGTCGTAAGGAGCAATTTGTGAGTACCATATAATTCCTTTATCATCATGACTGACTTCTACCAACGCTCCCATAACCCTTGTACAACCGATGCCGTAGCTGGCAAACCAAACAGGTTTTTTCTTCCCATCCTCATCAGTGTAATAAACTTTCATTCTTTCTGCGTACCAGGTACCTAGTGGGAAAATATTACCGACTTCAATAGCTTTCGATTCAATAATCTTTCCTTTCTTGCACTTAGGACATTTTTTACCCACTTTGTCTCCCAGTAATTCTTTGTTTGCTCCCCAATTACATTTATCGCAATAATAGATTGTGTCTTCTCCTCCTTTGGCTAATACCTGAAACTCATGGGTATTACCCTCCGTAAACACACCACCTGGAGCATCGGTTACTTTTACATCAAGCCCTATTCTTTTGAATGCTTTTAGGTATGCCTCTTTTACCTTTTCGTAATATGCCCACATGTCTTCTTCTGTCGTGTGTGCACTGTATAAATCTTTCATCATGAATTCTCTGCCTCGTAGAATACCACTTCTGGGTCTTGGTTCGTTTCTAAATTTTGTAGAGAAGTGGTAAAGAGATAAGGGGAGGTCTTTGTGGCTATTGATATTTTTTCTAAGAAGATCCATAACAACTTCTTCGTGAGTAAAAGATAGAGCAAACTCTTTGCCCTTTGTATCTTTAAATTGATACATTACTTCCTTTGCTTTATCCCACCTGCCTGTTTGGTCCCATATTTTTCTAGGATGAAGAAGGGGCATTAGCATTTCTTGTCCACCAACAGCGTTCATTTCTTCGCGAATGATTTGATTTATTTTTGTTACAACTTTCCAGCCAAGAGGAAGAAGTGTCCAGCTTCCTGCCATTAACTGATCTATAAAACCCGCCCTAACAAGCAATTGGTGATTAGCACTTTCCGCCTCTTTTGGCGATTCTTTTCTAGTCTTTGGAAATAGTTTAGATTGTAACATTGGGGTTATTATCTCAGAACAGAATTTAGAAATCCAGAAAGACCACCGGCAGTAACCAACCTTCGAACGTCATGAACGGTAATGGCAACAAGTAGCGATATTAAAATAATCATACCTATTCCGTTAACAGTTGCTTCAACCTTAGGTGAAACTTTTCTACCAATAATAGATTCGATTCCTATGAATAACAGCCTGCCTCCATCTAAGGCAGGAAAAGGAAGAATATTTAAAATAACCAAATTTATCGAAAGTATACCCACAAAATTAATAAGTGTTAGTATGCCATATTTAGCAGCCTCAGTAGTTAATGCAAATATACCAACAGGACCAGCAATGTCTTGAGGTACCTGTCCATTAAAGAGATTAATAAAAAGGGTGGCAAACCCCGAAACCATGGTCGCTCCCCAAAAAAGGGCTTCTTTTACACCATAAAATATTCCAACAAATGGTCTTTGCCATACTGGCGGATAATAAACTTCAGTTGAGGATATAACAACACCCAGGGGCCCTTCTTCTTCCGGTGGATTTTCTCTTGGTCTAATTTGAACTTTCTCTATAGTCGTTTCGTCTCCAGTTGTTCTTTCTAGCTCAAAGAACAATCTGCTTCCTTTATTTTCTTCAATTATTTCGATAAATCCTGAAACAGTAGTCACCTCTTCATCTCCAACTTTTTTAACGACATCTCCAACTAATACTTTAGCTGTCTGCGCAGGAGACCCAGGGACAACATTCACAACACGAACATTTTCGGTTTCTTTTGGTATCCCAGAAAAGGAATATACAGTGGCAAAAGCAAGTACTGCTAACAATAAATTCATAGTCACCCCTGCTAGAAGGACGGTAATTCGTGCCTTTTTGCTTTTGTTAACAAATGATCTCTTGGGATTAGTCACTCCCTCTTCGCTCATTTCACCATGAAGCCTGACAAACCCACCGAAAGGCAATAAATTAATTGAATATACTGTCTCGCCAATTTTTTTGCCATAAATTCTAGGAGGATAACCTAATCCAAACTCCTCAACCAACACTCCCGCGCGTTTTGCAGCCCAATAATGTCCAAATTCGTGAACCAATATTAAGACCGATAAAACTATTAAAAATGTCAATATTGAACTTGCCATAATATATATATTAACAGAAGTTAAACTCGAAGCAGCTCGACTTCTTTCTTTTTGCCGTTTTCGTCAATTTTCTTAACAAATTCATCCGTTGTATCCTGCAATTGTTTTTCTTGATTGAACTTCTCATCTTCGCTTAACTCTTTGCCTTCAAAACTTTTCTTAATATCCCTCATCGCATCCGATCGAACTTGTCTTATCATTACTCGCCCGCTTTCTAGCTTTGTAGATAATAGCTTTACGTATTTTTGTCTATCTTCTGTTGTCAAAGCTGGCAAACTTATTCTGATAATCTCGCCATCTACTGACGGATTAAAACCTATATTCGCTAACAAAATTCCTTGCTTGATGTCGCCAATGATTGACTTATCCCAGGGGTCTATTGTCAAAGTTTCAGGATCTGGAGCCGAAATAGTAGCCAGTTCGTTTATTTTCAGTTTTTGTTGCCCACCATAGACAGAAACTTCTAATTCTTCTATTAATCCTGGGGTGGCTCTGCCTGTTCTTATGGTACCAATATCAGTCACAACCATATCGAGAACTTCTTGCATCTTGGAGCGAACTGTTCCTTCTTCCATTACTTGCCTAATTCTATCCTAAACACTCGACCAATGCGAATGTTTTCGCCCGTCTTGGCCATTACTTCTTTTACAAGTTCCAATATCTTCTTACTAGGATCTTTAATGAAATCTTGCTTTTCTAATTCCTTGGCGTCTTTTGCCTTCATTGAAGCTGCTTGCATCGCTAAATCGTGTGCTAGTTTTTCAAAAAGTTCATTTCTGGCAACAAAGTCTGTTTCGCAAAAAAGTTCAACGATGCCAATCACTTTTTTATCATGGTGTGTATATGTGGCAACAATACCTTGTCCAGTTTCCCTTCCGCTTCTTTTTTCAGCCTTTTCAAAACCCTCTTTCCTTAAAACCTTTTCAGCTTTATCAACATCTCCCTTAACTTCTTCCAAAACCTTTTTGGCTCTAATCACGGGAGCGCCGGTATTTTTTCTTAACTTTCTTATTTCTTCTACTGTAATTTTTGCCATTTTTATTTTTTCTTTTTGGCGGGCTTTTTCTTTTTGGCGGGCTTTTTCTTTCCTTCCAAAATCGCTTGTTGCATCAAGTCTAGTGCATATTCCAAGGCCGTTGAAGCATCGTCATTCATTGGGATAGGATAATCAACCAAAGTGGGATCTGTGTTTGAATCAACAATTCCTATTGTTTCAATACCCATCTTTTGAGCTTCTTTTACCGCCCCTATTTCTCTCCTGATATCAACAATAATCATTAAGCTTGGTGGGCGTTCCAAACCACTCATTCCCCCAAAGAAACGATCTAATCTGGTAATTTCTTTTTCGAGAAGTAATCTTTCCTTTTTTGTAAAATGGTTATATTCCTTTGCGGCCATTTTCTCTTTCATCTCTGACAACTTCTTTAGTGATTTATCGATTTGTTCGAAGTTTGTTAGGGTTCCTCCAAGCCAGCGCTCAGTCACACAGTGTATTCCTGTCGTAGCGGCAACTTCTTTTGCCTTAACTTTTGCTTGCTTCTTAGTACACACAAGAAGAATTGATTTATCTTCCTTTGTTGCTTGGGTCAATAACGCAAGAGCTTCTTCAATCTTTTTCTTGGTTATTGTTAAGTCAAAAACGTGTACGCCTTCTTGGGAACCGTAAAGGTATTCCTGCATTTTGGGATTCCAGCGTTTTGTTTGATGCCCAAAATGAGCACCAGACTCAATCAATTCTTTTAGTGATATTTTTACTGTCATTTTTATTAGTTCCTTAATCCACCTTTTGGTGGGCCGCTACTTAAGGGAGAAGTATTAGAAGCTTCTCAGGAACTTAACCTCAAGTATGTGTATTTGCTCTTAGAGCAAGCTGTAGTTTATCAAGACTTGCCCAGCTTTTCAACAGCCATAGCTACGTTAACAATATTATCCATTAAGTGAGACATTGTCATTCATTGTCGATAAAGAAGAAAATTTGGGGTGTTTTTCTACTTCCTCTTTAATTTGTTGACTTATTACGTCTGGTGTTTGTTCGCCATCTATTACTATAAATTGATCAGGAAATCTAACAATCGTTTCTTTGTAACCTGCAAGTACTTTTTCTAATTTTGCCTTTTTCTCAAATAAGTCCAGTCCCATCCTTGAGCCTTTTATTCTCGCAAGACATGTATCAACAGACGCGTCTAGAAAAACCGTTATATCTGGAAGTGGGAAGCGACTCTGCATCGCGATCAGCCAATTTATATCTATGTTTTCTACGTGACCATACGCAATTGTCGACCAAAGGTATCTGTCCGTAATAACCAGCGATTTATTTTCTAGTCTCGCTATAATTCCTCTTGGTTCATTTAAATGGTCTAGTCTGTCTGTGGCAAACATCATTTGCAACGTTTCATTATCCATTTGAAGATCGCGAGAAAGTATGTGTCTAATTGTTGCTCCAATTGGACCCTCTGTCGGCTCTTTTGTTAACCAAACATCTAGGCCATGCTGCATACCATAAAACCTCTCCATGTTTTTTGCTTGGGTACTAGAGCCACTTCCATCAAGCCCCTCTAAAGCAACTAGTATTCCAGGATAAGGATTGACGAGCATTTCGTGTTCGTAGTGAATTGTTAATCTCTGCTCTTGTTCTTTCATTATATTTTTATAAAATCTGGAATAATAATTGGAGCTCCATCTTTACCTACAGGTACACCTAACTTTTCATTTGAATGCGAACTAAAATCTAAAAACTTGCGAATCTCACTTTCTATTTTTACTTCAACCTTCTTTCTTTTACCTGGACTGTCAACGAAATTATTATGAGCCGTATCGATGACAATATTGGGATTTTCTGAAGCGGTTTCTGTTTTCCATCTTCTTGTGGCATCTACTAATCTTGGCAAATAATCAGGAAAATTACTAAAAAACTCAGGATGTTCAAACTGTCTCTTCCTGATATCCAAAATTCTATCTAGTAAAATTTCAGATGGTGCATCTACTATAATGAAAAAATCAATTGGGATAATTGCATCTTTTCTAATTGCCTCATATACCAAATTGTATGTATTGTGTTCGTTGTGTTCCATCAGGCCCATTTCTGCTTGTACTTGAGCATAGAGCGAATCCATTTCTATCGAGGGATCAAAAATTTGAACTTGAGACGAACTTGTTTGATCAATACCCCTGTGCCCCATTTGTTTGGCCTTTAAACCAAGAAAAGACATCTGAGTGTTAAAACATATCCCAAGTTTTGCTGGATTGTCATAAAACGATGTTAAAAACGGGTTATCTTGAAATTGTTCCTCAATAATTGTTGCTCCCCATTTTTCTCCCAAAAGAAAAGCTAGAGTTGACTTACCTGATGCCATAGCTCCAATAACACCTATCCTTAGCGAGCGAGGACGAAGCTCGTCTTCTTTTCTGGGTAATTTCGGTCTTTTTTTGTTCATCTTTAAAACTCAGGGTTTTCCAGGAACCTCGTGGTGTTTGCGGCATCGCGCTTCATAGAGCTCGCTTGCTCCAACAACCACAACTGAATCATCATAATTTGCAGGTTCTCCATCTATTAATCGTTGTGTAAATGATGCTGGCCCACCGCAAACTTTACACACCGCACTGTTTTTGTCTAATTTATCTGCTTGAACCATAAGAATCGGTACGAAACCGAAAGGTTCACCACGAAAATCCGTATCCAGACCAGCAACAATGACACGAATCCCCCTATCCGCCATTTCTTGAATGAGTGGGACTATCTCCTTATTGAGAAATTGAGCGTTGTCAATAGCGACCAAAGAAACATCCTCCCTTAATACTTTTTTCAATTGTTCTGTAGTTTTAACTGGTGTTGCCTCAAACTCATTTCCTGCATGAGAGACAATCTTGTTTTTCGAAGACTCTTCAGTAACACAGACATTAAATGCCTGAATTTTATAATCACCGTAAGTGGCCCGACGAAGGCGCCTAATTATTTCGTCCGTTTTTCCACAGGACTTTGGGCCAACAATAATTTCAACAGAACCCATCTCTATTTGTCTGTATTCAGAATTCTTTTCTCGTTCCAACATTTCCTTTCGTTTTGTATCAATACTAAGCAGTTCTGTCAACTACTAGATGTAGATTTTTCTGGAGTTGGCTTACGCCACGAAGCCCATTCACAATCAGGGTATTGAGAGCATCCAAAGAATTTTCTTTTCTTTTTAGTTTGTCTAATAATAACATCTCCCTTTTTACATTCAGGGCATTTCATACCTATTTTTTCAATATATTTTTCAGTGTGTTTGCAATCAGGGAATCTTGAACAAGAAATAAATTTCCCAAATCTTCCGATTCTAATAACTAATTCGCCTTCTTTGCAGGTTGGACATTTTTTCCCAAGTTTCTCAACTTCGATCTTAACCCTCTCCGCTGTTTTCTCTACCGTTTTAAGTTTTTTACCAAGGGGTTTCCAAAATCCAGCTATTAACTTTTCCCACTCTTTTTCCCCTGCGGCAACATCGTCCAAATCGGATTCCATTTGAGCAGTAAAAGTGTATTCAAATACATCAGGGAAATTCGACAGTAGAAAATCGTTTACGGCAACCCCCACAGGTGTTGAGTAAAATCTTCTTTCTTTCTTTTCAACATAGTTTCTCATTTGAATTGTTGAAATTGTCGGAGCATAAGTTGAAGGCCTACCTATTCCCAGTTTTTCAAGCGTTTTTATAATTGAGGCTTCGTTATATCTTGGTGGAGGCTCTGTAAATTTTTGATTCGATATAACTTTAACTAAACTCAATTCTTCGTTAACCGCTAGCGTTGGCAACTCTTGTTCTTCGTTGTTCCCGGTTCTTTTAATTACCTTTCTCCATCCATCAAATTTAGTCATACGTCCGGAGGTTCTTAAGAAATATTTCTTGCCATTTGCTCCCTCAACTTCTATTGTCGTTTCGTCATATATCGCTTCCATCATTTGGCAAGCAATAAACCTGCCCCAAATAAGTCCGTAAAGCTTTTCGGCGTCTTTTCCATATCTTCCTGATACTTCCACTTCCTTTTTCATTTTGGTTGGACGAATTGCTTCGTGGGCTTCTTGAGCAACCTTAGCCTTCGTTTTGTAAAATCGGGGCTTTTCCGGAAGATATTCTTTACCATGTGCTTTTTCGATATATCCTCTTACTTTCTTTATTGCAGAAGCGGCAATATTAGTCGAATCAGTTCGATGATAAGTAATTAAACCTTCCTCATATAGTCTTTGGGCCACCGACATTGTTTTCTTTGCTGACCAATGAAAAAGGCTGGCCGCTGATTGTGTCATCGTGGAAGTCGTAAAAGGAGCATTTGGGTTTTTCTTTACTTCTCTTTTCTTAATATCTAGAACTCTATATTTCGATTTTTTTAACCCCGAGGTAACACTATCCGCATCTTTTTTATTCGAGATGTCGGCTTTCTTATTATCAACTTTGATTAACCTAACGGTTAATTTACTCTTTTTGCCACCTGCTTGAGAAACATCGCAAAAGAATTCCCAATATTCATCTGGCTTAAATTTCTTAATCTTTCTTTCTCTTTCAACTATTAATCGAACAGCGATTGTTTGTACTCGACCAGCTGATAGTCCGCGTCTTACCTTTTTCCAAAGAAGTGGGGAAAGTTGATAACCAACAAGCCTGTCCAAAACTCGCCTCGCAATTTGGGCATCAACAAGTTTTTCATCAATACTGCGTGGTGACTCAATGGCCTTGTTAACGGCTTTATTTGTAATTTCATGAAAGACGATTCTTTTTATTTTGTCTTCTGAAATTTTTCCCTTTGTGTCTTCCTGAAATAACTCAGAAGCGTGGTGTGCAATTGCTTCTCCTTCACGGTCAGGGTCAGTCGCCAGATATATTTTTTTTGCCTTCTTGGCAGCCGCTACCATTTCTTTTATGCTCTTCTCTCTTCCCTTAACGACAACATAATCCGGCTTAAAATTATTTTCAACATCCACCCCTAGTTTTGATTTGGGTAAATCCTTAAGATGACCTGTTGTCGCCATCACCTTAAAATCCCCACTTAAAAACTTTGTTATCGTTCTTGCTTTTGTTGGGCTCTCTACAATTATTAAATCCATGTACTTAGTCAATAAAACATTATTCTAGACGATTGAGTCAAGTATGTCTTTTGGTTTTTGGGCAATTTGCGCCCCATTTTCTATTAAATACAGCGGTGCCGCAGAGAGAGGTGAGTCAATTGGTCCAGGAATTGCGAACACGTCTCTCCCTTGATTTGCCGCCCATGAAGCTGTTGATAAAGTACCACTTCTTCTAGCTCCTTCGACAACCAAAACAGCAAGCGATAATCCCGATATTATTCTGTTTCTCGTCAAAAAATTTTTACCCAATGGTTTAGTTCCAAGAGGAAATTCAGAAATTATAACACCGCTATTTTTTATCCTTTCAGCAAGTGATTTATTTTCTGGCGGATAGACAATATCCAATCCGCATCCCAATACCGCTATTGTTCTACCGCCTGCACTTAATGCTGCCTTGTGAGCAATAGTGTCAATACCCCTGGCAAGACCCGACACAATAGTTACTTTATTTTTAGCCAACTCTCTAGCAAATTTTGCAGCCATTCTTTTACCGTAGTCTGTCATTCTTCTTGTCCCTATTATGGCAACTGCTTTTTTATCTGCTTTCCTCATACTCCCAGACATGTATAAAAGTTGAGGTCTTTCATTAGCGGGCAATGATAGAAGATTCTCCGGATATTTTTTATCTTGCCAGCTTGCTTTGTAAATTTTCTTAATTGTCTTGTTCATGAAACCAGTAATCGAATATTTCCCTCGCTATTGGTCCAGCAACTTGTGAGCCCTCGCCTCCTTTTTCTACTAAAACGGTCATCACTATTTCAGGAAAGTCTGATGGGGCAAAAACAGTAAACCATGCATGAGTGGCATCTTCTTGGTTTGTTTCTGCCGTTCCTGTTTTACATGCAACTAGAGGAGTAAAATCAAAAAAAGTATAACCAGTTCCTCCATCACTACAAACCTCAACCATTCCCTCTTTTACAAATTCTAGGTTGTCTGTGTCTATTTTAACTTCTTCGCATTTCTCATTACCGGCAATTTTCGGCTCACATAGATACCCGCTTGATGCAATTGTTGATATGGCGGTGTTAATACCAACTGGTGTTAAAGAAAGATCTCCTTGTCCAATAGAAACATGATAAGTATTACCTAAGAACCAGCGCTCACCCTTAACTCTTTCTTTCCATTCCGGAGAGGGCACTAATCCTGAAATCTCTCCAGGTAAATCGATTTCTGTTTTACTTCCAAGCCCTAGTTTGTGTGACCACTCCACTAGTTTATCTATTCCAACCAGCTCACCAATCTTGTAGAAAAATGTGTCTGTCGACCGAGCAATGGCTCTTACTAAATCTATCTCTCCTTCTGTTTTTCCATATTGAGTAAAGTACCAGTTAGAATAAGAAAATTTTCCATACAAAGTATCCATTGTGATCTGTCCTGTATCTTCATAAATATATTCTTCGTCTATCTCTCCTTCTTCTAAAGCGGCTATGGCCACAACTGGCTTGTATACAGACCCCGGAGCGAAACTTCCACCAATAACACGATTAAATAGCGGCAAATTCTTATCGTTTAATACCTCGCTTATTTCTGCCTGCTTATGACCATCAACAAATATGTTCGGATCAAAGGAAGGCGAGGAGTAAAGAGCTAAAACCTCACCTCTTGGGTCTGTGGAAATAACCGCTCCTTGTTTTTCGGGTGGCATATCTTCACTTTCTACCACAGCTTTGGCAACAGCTTCTTGTAAACCATAGTGAATTGTTGTTTGAATATCATTGCCGGGAGTTGGATCTTTTTTGCCAAGAACCCTAATTTTCCGACCAGAAGAATCTACTTCTACTAACTCTTCACCATCAATACCAGACAAAATACATTCATACTGTTCTTCTAAGCCACTTCGACCCACTAATTGGCCTATTTTTCTTGCCCCTTTCTCGGGACACTGAGGATTAATGGTATCTAACTCTTCTTCGTTCACTTCACCAACATAGCCAGTTAAATGAGCCGCGGCGGCTCCAAGTTTATAGTCTCTTTCCCACTCAGTAATCAACTCTTCTTCAGTGGCATTGCTAATGTCTTTTGTTTTTTCATAAGCAGACCCCGGAGTAAAAGATACTTTCAGTTGTATTTCTTTGTTTCCCGCTAATAACTCACCGCCTCTGGCAATTATGTTTCCTCGGGGTGCGGTAATTGGTACACGCCTAATTCTATTTCCTTCTGCTAAATCTCTGTAATACTCTCCCTTGATAATCTGAAGTTCAATAAGTCTCCCCACCACAATCACGAAACCCAAAATAAGAACTCCTCTTAAAAACCACCCCAACCAGCTTTGTGACTTGGAGTTCGAAAGTGTTTCCATAACCATATAATACCGTAATTTATTGGATAACTCAGTTGTTTTTTGCTATATTGCCCCTATCGATCATTAAAAAACCAATTGGAGGTGTAACGATGAGTGTCGGCACTATTGTATTCATAAGCGTTTTACTTATATTGGGTAGTTGGTGCATCATATATTTTACGTTCAGGCTATGGCCAATACTTGTTAATTTTTTAATTGGGACAACTGCATTAGCCTACATCCTCGAAGAGGGACAATCCGGTTGGTGGATCTCTTTGCCAATTATTTGGTATGTAGCATCCATTATTCCAATTGTTTTGTTAATATATGTCGCAGTTAAAATCGACCTTGAAGAACAAAACAATATTAGAAACTGGGATTAACCCTAACAATTGGCAAGATTAAGCAAAGAGCTTTCAATATGTACTATAAATATTGGAAGCTCTATCTATTTACAACCCTTTGGTTACTTTGATTTTCTTAAGAAGCCCTGAATCTTCTAGTGTTTTTCCACACCCCTTAGCAACACAAGCAATTGGATCGTCAGCTATCCATACTGGCATCTTTGTTTCTTCTGAAACCACCTCGTCAATGCCAGGCAAAAGAGATCCTCCTCCTGCCATGACGATACCTTTTTCCATAATGTCAGAAACTAACTCCGGTGGAGTTTCTTCAAGAGCATCAACAATATTTCCAATAATTTCTCTAATTATCGGCGACAAAGACTCTCTTACCTCTGTACTTGAAAGTTTTATTGATTTTGGTAATCCAGACTCTAAATCTCTACCTCTAATTACGTGGAACTTTTCCTTTTTTGAAACAGCAGAACCAATATTTATTTTTACTTCTTCGGCCGTTGATTCACCCAAAAGAAGAGAATATTTTAACCTTGCATATTTAACAATGGCTTCATTCATCTCATCTCCAGCAATTCTCACCGAACGACCAATAACGATACCGCCCAAAGATATGACTGCAATTTCTGTTGTTCCTCCTCCAATATCAACCACAAATTTCCCACGAGGATCTTCTATAGATAGTCCAGCTCCAATAGCTGCCGCCATCGGTTCTTCTATAAGATGTGCTTGTCTAGCTCCTGCAGCGACAGCCGCATCGGCAACAGCCCGCCTTTCAACTTCGGTCACTCCAGAAGGAATACCAATAACAACTCTTGGTCTGGGAATTTTAGGAATCACTGTTCCTGATTCGTGGACTTTTTTAATATAGTGATCTAACATTGCCGCCGTAGCATCAAAATCCGCAATAACTCCATCTCTTAGGGGCCTTATCGTTTCGATGGTTGCGGGAACACGCCCCAACATTCTTTTTGCCGAAGAACCAATGGCCAATATTTCTTTTGTTTTTTTATGTCTAGCTACAACGGAAGGTTCTCTTATAACAATTCCTTTTCCTTTTACCCAAACTAATGTGTTAGCAGTACCTAGGTCGATACCAACATCATGACTGAAGAAACCAAGAATGCGATTTATCATATCTTTATTATCCCACACAAGCTATTTTGCTTCGCGTCAAGTATATCCTTGAAAGTACGCCTTTGCAAAGCGGGAAACTCTTTCTTTTAATGCCTAATTAATGTAAATTTAGGGAGTTGTGATTACTTGGTTTGCAAACTCAATACCTTTTCTCTTTAATTTCCTTTTTTTCTTTGTACCCCTGGTCTTATTCCCAAAAACGTCTGAGCTTTTTGAATTCAATAAGGTTGTTTTAGTTTATGCCACCACAATAATTATTGTTTCTTCCTGGCTAATTAAGATGGTCTCTGAGAAGAAAATTATATTCCGTCGCACAATATTAGACTACCCCATTTTAATCTTTTTATTAATTCAATTAATTTCTGTGTTCTTCTCGATTGACGTCCATACTTCTATTTTTGGTTATTATTCTCGCTTTCATGGAGGTTTTCTTTCCTCACTCTCCTACTCTCTTCTTTACTGGGCATATGTTTCAAATATGAACTTTTCCACAACAAAAAAGGCTGTTCGCATTACGCTTGTCTCCGCCATGTTGGTATCTATTTACGGTGTTCTTGAACGTTTTGGAATAGATAAAAATATTTGGGTGCAAGATGTACAAAACAGAATATTCTCAACACTAGGACAGCCTAATTGGCTAGCTGCATGGCTTACTGGCCTTATTCCCATTACCTGGATGTTAATCATCTCTGGAGGGCAAAAAAACAAGTTTCGGAATGGATTACTTGCTTTATTTTCTTTATTTTTTCTTGCACTGCTCTACACCCGATCTCGGTCTGGTATTTTAGGCTTCACTGCTTCCTATTTCATCTTTTGGATTGGTTACTATTTTATCTACAAAAACTTCAAACCCATTCTCAAATCTTTTATCCAAATCACCTTTGCTATTGTTCTTGTTACTTTAGTTGCGGGAACACCCTGGACACCTAGTTTAAGTGATATGTTTAAAAAACCTAACGTTGCTGAAACCCAAACAACGAATATCATCACTGGACCCGCTTTAGAAATCGGCGGAACAGAGTCTGGAGAGATTAGAAAAATCGTTTGGAGGGGTGCTCTAAACATTTGGAAAGGGTATCCAGTATTTGGCTCCGGTGTCGAAACATTTGCTTATTCGTATTACAATTTTCGACCTGTTGAGCACAATCTAGTTTCAGAATGGGATTTTCTCTATAACAAAGCTCACAATGAATATTTAAATTTTCTAGCTACCACCGGAACCGCAGGTTTCTTGTCATATCTCGCGCTACTTGCTACATCCATTTATATTTTTATACTTCCCTATCTTAATAAGCATAAACTAAAACAAACCCAAAGAGACGAAAAACATCTTTTGCCTCTGGCGCTCTTGTCAGGATTTTCTAGCTTAATGGTTACAAACTTTTTTGGCTTCTCAGTAGTCCCCGTAGCTCTTTTGTTGTTCTTGTTTCCAGCCATGATGATTAGCATAAATACAAAAAAAGACACAAATACTGAAACTCTCAAAAGCGAAAAGCCAGATATCGTGCAAGTTATTGCCATGGGCGTTGTTGCTTCTGTTGTTTTTTATCTACTCTTTTCGTTATCTCGATATTGGTACGCAGATACACTATACGCAGAAGCGAAATTACAAAACGACTTGGAGAACTATGGTGACGGAAGAGAAATGCTGCTGAAGGCAATAAAAATTTCTCCTAAAGAAGCTGTTTATTACGATGAACTGTCAGAGGCAACAAGCGGTATTGCTTTAAGTCTCAGCGAAGCAGACAATATAGAAGCTGCTGAACAATTTGCCTTGACTTCTATAAGCGAGTCCAAGAAAGCAGTGGAATTATCTTCATCCAATCTCAACATTAGAAGAAATCAGGCAAGATTATTTATCAGACTTTCTATTATCGATCCTAATTATTTAATCGGAGCAAAAAAATCTTTAATCGAGGCAGTTGAGTTGGCACCAACAGACGCAAAGATTTTTTACAATCTCGGGTTGACTCTGGCTCGACTAGGCGAAACCAATGAAGCAATTGAAGTTATGGGAAAAACAGTCGAAATGAAAAGCAACTATCGAGATGCGCGTTTTGCAAAAGCTCTTCTTTTAATAGATGTCGGGAGAAACGAAGAAGCAATTGTGGAATTGACCTATATATTAGATAACTTATACCCCGACGATGAGCTCGTTCGGCTTCAACTAGAAGAAATAAGATAAACACTTAGGTCTTAAAATTTGGCCTCAAATGGGTTATAATTACTCATAATGATTAGAAAAGTCGTTCAAGCAGGTGATCCCAGACTAAGAAAAGTTTCTAAGCCCGTTGGCAAAATTGACAAAAAAATAAAACTATTAATTGCTGATCTAAAAGAGACATTGCGCGCTCACAGAAACCCCGAAGGGGTTGGTTTAGCTGCTCCACAAATCGGCAAAAATCTACGAGTATTTGTAATGCTTGACGGAAAGGAACTTAAAACAGTCGTCAACCCTGAAATAATTTCCGTTACTAAAGGTAAATCAAAAGACAAGGAAGACGAAGCACTAGAGGGTTGCCTTTCGGTGCCAGACTATTACGGACCATTAACACGAGGAGAAACCGTTAAAATTAAATATTTGAATGAAGATGAAAAAGAAATAATCGAGACCTTTAGGAATTTCCCCGCCCAAATTGTTCAGCATGAAATAGATCATCTCAACGGTTTTCTTTTTATCGACAGACTACTCGAGCAAAAACGCCCTCTTTATCAAATCAAAGACGGCGAAGCTGAAGAGGTTGATTTTATTTAACAAAGTATGAAAATAGTTTTTTTCGGAACTCCCGAATATGTTGTCCCCGTTGTCAAAGCGCTTCATAAAACGCTTAAGCCTTCCGCTGAAAATAAATCCAGTATTGTAGCTGTTGTAACACAAGGACCAAAGCCCGTTGGCAGAAAAAAAATCTTATCTCACTCCCCAGTTGATAAGTGGGCGTACGATAAAGGCATACCAATTTTTACTGACAGCAATGAATTACTTGAATCCGAACTAAGTCCCGATATTGGCGTCCTTGCTTCTTTTGGTCAAATTATTCCCAAAAAAGTCTTGAACTACTTTCCATACGGAATTCTAAACATTCACCCATCACTTCTTCCCAAATATCGAGGAGCGTCACCTGTGCGTTCTACGATAGCTAGTGGCGAAAAAGAAGCGGGTGCCACAATTATTAAGCTTGATGAAGAATTGGATCATGGAAAAATAGTTTCCCAATTTAAAATAGACCTTGAAGATAAAGACACATCCGAGATACTTCGAGAGAAACTTTTTAACCAGTCTATAGATGTGCTTTGTTCACTTATAAAACCATATCTAGAAGACAAGATACACCTCAAAACCCAAAACGAAAAAGAAGCAACATACACAACACAGATAACAAAACCTGAAGCACATATACAACCCAAATTTATTAAAAGCGCACTAGGGGGAAAAACAATCAAAGAAAAAATGGAAATACCTTTCATTAAGGTCGGAGCAGAAAAAAAGGCACTTCAAGTAAGCGTTACTCCTGAAACCATTGATGGTTTTATTCGAGCCATGCTTCCCTGGCCAACTGCATGGACAACCGTAAAAACAGATTCCAAAAGTAAGCCAATAAGACTAAGGATACTAAAAGCTCATATTTCTGACTATGTTTTAGTTTTAGATGAAGTTCAACTTGAGGGTAGGAATATTGTTACTTGGAAACAACTCAAAGAAGGCTATCCAACAGTAATGTTTTTGTAGCCACCTATTGCTCCCGACTTCTTAATTCTCTTGAGACACTTTGTGCAAATTCTCATTTTTGTTTTTTTGCCAGATATGTTCAGGGTAACCCTTTGTAAATTGGGCTTAAAAACTCTTCTTGTTGAGGGCGCTCTCTTCTTCCAACGCTTACCAGCAACACCCCGCTTGTGTCGTTGAGACCTGCCTACAACGTTTCTTTTTTCGCATATTTCGCAAATGTATGTCATGTTTGTAATCCTTTCGACGCTTGATTATACTACAAAGATACAGCTTCACAAATAGTATGTTAAATATAATCGTTTGGATACTCGCTTTTATAGTTGCCATTACCATTCATGAGACAGCCCATGCTTGGATGGCCGACAGACTTGGAGACCCTACTCCCAGGCTTATGGGAAGATTGTCTCTAAACCCTCTAGTTCATTATGACCCTATTGGAACAACTCTTTTGTTTATATTGGTAATCATGAGATCGCTTGGTGTACCCGTTATTCCTTTTGGTTGGGCTAAGCCAGTTAAGTTTGATCCCTACAACCTCAAAAATCCCAGAAGGGACTCTGCCTTAATTTCATTTGCAGGTCCTTTGTCTAATTTAGTACTAGCTACAGTTTTGGGTATTATTGTTCGCATTGCCTCCACTCCCTTTTCGCCAATGCCTTTTATCGCTGATTTTTTATATCCCTTCATTATTCTTAATGTCGTTTTAGCTATCTTTAACCTTGTCCCCATCCACCCACTCGATGGAGGAAAAATTCTTATTGGTCTTCTTCCAGCCAAAGACGCTTATGAAGCAGACAGGTTCTTAAATCGATATGGCATCATCATTTTATTCCTCCTAATTTTCCCAACCTTTGGGGGCACTTCTCCCATTTTTATGTTTCTTACGCCAATACTTAACTTCATTCTTGGTATTCTTGTCCCAGGCAGCCCTGCCATCTAAAGTCCTTACACCGATTGACTTCATCTGATAAAATATACATAACCCTGCAGAAGGGTGTTTTCGGAAGAGTTTTTTCCTCATCGAAAAACACTTAGGGAGGGCATATAGCCTTAGCTCGTGGGCTAAAGCTGAGCTCACCCACCTGGATTTGTCCGGGGAAAAGTTATCTTCCGTTTGACCCTCGGCAGGGTTCTTTTTTATAATTTCACAGTATCTTCATTTTTTGGTATAATTACGCATATTTGCAAGCTGCAAATATCGTTTGCCGGCGTAGCTCAGTGGTAGAGCAACGGTTTTGTAAACCGTAGGTCAGTGGTTCAATCCCACTCGTCGGCTCATATATCATGTAATGTATTTGAAAATCAAAACCTCATTTCATTATTGACGCACAATCAATGGCAGTATATTCTGGGACTATGTCCATTGACGAGATTAAACATCTATATTTCGAAAAACAACTTTGCACTCGTGAAATTGGAGAAAAGCTTAATAAAACTACTTGGCAGATCATTAGGACGATGAAAAAACATAATGTTGCCCGTCGTACCTCTGCGGAAACCCAAAAAATACAGTTTCAAAGAAAGCCTCTTTCCTATAATAAAAAAGTGAGACTTTCTTCCTTTGAAAAAAGTCTCTATGAAGCAGGGCTAATGCTCTATTGGGCGGAAGGTGTTAAGACTAGGGGTACTGTTGATTTTGCCAACAGCGACAGCAGAATGGCTTCAATATTTCTTTCTATGTTGCGATCCATATACCACATAGATGAAAAGCGTCTGCGAATTCTGTTATATTGTTACGCCAATCAAAACACTGAAAAACTTATAAAATACTGGTCAGCAAAATTAAAAATTCCAACACTGCAATTTATTAAGCCTTATGTTAAACACGATTATAATAAAAAAAAGACACACAAAATGCCACATGGACTAGTCCACATTCGGTATCATGATAAAAGATTATTTGAGCAAATATTGAAAGATATTGATATAATATCTAGAAAGTTAAAACAAAACGTTTAAGCTGGGATGGCAGAGTGGTCAAATGCACGAGTCTGTAAAACTCGCGCCCGAACGGGCTACGTAGGTTCGAATCCTGCTCCCAGCACACTTTCTCTCTGAGATTGAAAATCAACCTCACTTATTGAACACATTGGGTTTTGGTATAATCTCTATGCAATAGTTTGCCTGGGTAGCTCAGGGGCAGAGCACCAACTTGGTAAGTTGGGGGTCGGTGGTTCGAATCCACTCTCAGGCTCAAAGTTGTATAAATAATAGAAAAGTGTAAAATATCATCTATGGCCAAAAAAGGAGCTAGAGAAATCGTTGCAATGGTTTGTTCTGAGTGTAAGGCGCATAATTACGCCACCATGAGGAATAAAATCAATATGGAAAAAAAGTTAGAAATAAAAAAGTACTGCAAAAACTGCAAAAAAAATACACTCCATAAAGAAACTACCAAGCTAAAGTAAAACTTCGTTTTTGATATATTTGAAGGTATAATATTCATGTCTTAGGGGTGTCGTTCAGTGGTAGGACAGCGGTCTCCAAAACCGCTAACGAGGGTTCGATTCCTTCCACCCCTGCAA
>CAYXBV010000002.1:0-14196 GCA_964463425.1 uncultured Gammaproteobacteria bacterium
CTTGCTAATAAAAACAAGTGTTGGCTCCGTTCCACGGGGAGATCTCACCACTCCTTTACCTCGAGTGAGGCGAGGAATTAATAGAAGGTCTTTTCTCAGAAACATGAGGATATCCTAATATGGATACGATCTCCCCCAAACAATAAAATTGCCAGTCTTTGGGATAAAGTAATCACAAAAAACTTATCCGAATTACAAAAACTGGCAATATAACAAGTATTTTAACTTTTCCGGAGGAACAGGTAAAAGTTGACCGGGTCAACTAGGACATCGAGCGGTCCGCCTGTTACCCGACTTGAAAAGGAGAGATTTTGGAAAATAGAGGAATGGTGTACCTCCCATCATCCTGCTTAGGATCCAAACATTCAACCAAGATCTCTCCCCAAAAATAACATTGCCGGTCTTTCAGGACTAAACCCCCTAAATTCCGGCAATTTTCATTTATAGACCCAGAAGAAGCACTAACTACCAACTTCCGCCACCACCGCCACCGAAGCCACCCCCAGAAGATCCACCACTAAAACCTGATCCACCTGACCATGAAGAACGTCCAGATTGTGTTGCACCCATGCCACTAGTTGTTGAAGTACTGAAACTTTTAATATCAGCATAAAATGTATTCATTGTTGTTCCAGCAAAATAACGAGGTGGTTTTATATTTAACTTTTCCATATGTTTAGTCAGTTCCTTAACCACCCCTAATGCAATTGCTAAAGGGAGTATCTCTTCAATAAATAATTTCTTTTCAGCAATCTCATGCCTCCACTTACCTTTCTTAAGATAAAACTTTAAACCCGTGGTTTGCCTGTAAAGTGAATGCCCCCAAGCCGTTCTTCTTGGTATGGCTCTTGCGAGAAAAATTCCAAAGGGAATCGCCACAAACGAAAAGATGAGGGGAGCAAAATTATATGTTTGAACACTAAACCGATAAGTTAAAAATTGAGCAGCGAGAGTAGCAAGAATAAACTTACCAATTGATTGTTGTCTTATTTTTTCTGGATTGCCATCAAATATTTCTACTTTTGCTAAGTGTTCATATAGTTTCTTTTTGAATTGAGCTAAATAGGTATAGAAGTTTTTAAGTGAAGAGATTTTTATAATATTGTCTTTATCCGCCTTCTTAAACAACTTTTCTAATAAGTACTTTTGATAATCTCTTAATCCTTTTGTTCCTTTTTTCATATTTTCCAACGTGTAGTCTGCCTTATTGTTTAACTTAGATTTTGTTTCCACTTTTTTAATCTTAATAAAACCAAGCCTCGCTAATTCAACAATTTCGGCTACAACATCTGATAGGTGCACTTTTTCGTCAATAATTGTTCCTACCTCTGAAGGAGTTAATCCCTCGATAGGATAATAAACCATAGGCAGGTGCTTGTGGGCAAATAATGATACTGTTTTTGTCTTACCCTTATCTGGCTTCGTATAAACATTCTCTGTTAATCCCTGCTTATCTCTTCCTTTTTTAAACCAAGTAATCACCATAAGCAATAATGGCAAAAATGAAAACAAATATCCCCAATTATCTCTAACTAGCTTTGCGAATCTCTCTGCTTTGCTAGGAAATACAAAACCCTGCTTATCTAAAGAGACAACAATCGTAAAATCCTTGTAGGGTCCAATTATCTCTTTTGTACTAAATTCAGCTGTATTGTCGACAAATGTCGATTCACACTTTTCTTCTTTGTCACCAACAACACCAGCATAACAACGAACTTCCTTGATTGAGGCATGAGGAGAATTAATAGTTGCCGAAGATTTTAAAATACCAACATCCCACTCTGATCCGGTTACATTCCAATACAATTCAACATTTTTGGGAAATTCCAAAACAACGTCTGAGATTTTATAGGTGATGACATATGTATAATCGCCAGTTATTGTTTCATACTGATCACCAATTTTGATTTTTTTGCTTTGGTTGTATCGACTAGTTTCAAATATGTATGAATTGCCTTCTTCGTCTGCCACATCCAATATTTCTAGGTTTGCTTTGATTGTTTTTCCTTCAGCTGAATAAACAACTGGAATCACTCTAAATATTCCATGCTTTTCGTTTGGGAAATTAACTTCGATTGTTTCCTTGACTGTTAATGAAGTGTTTTCTTCAATATTAATTTCTGAATGAAAACTCTTTATCGTATATAAGCTTGAGGTTTGAGCAAATACACTTGAAGGGGTAACGAGAAAAAATATAAAAATAAAAAAAAGCACAACCTTCTTCATAAAAACATTATAACTTAACTTATAAATAATGATGTATTGAGTTAAAGAAGGTAAGACTAGCGAGTAATTACTTCCCCTAAACCATCGAGACACTCAGAAACCATCGTGGTTGGGAAATTATACGGAGCAATCTGACTACAAGTTGGATGAGATTGTCCTGAATAAACACCTATCCATTCACCCGCTGATTTAGCCGCTATCCAATAACCTCCACCAACTTCTGAAATCCAATCTACGGCTCCACCAGTAGCATGAGTATCTGTATTTTCACTTATGGTTACATTTACTTTTGTGGCATCACTGTCTAGAAGTTCATATATTGCCGCCTTAATTGCTTCTGTTTCGTCAACAACTGGCGCTAACATTGAAGGAGATTGTAATTGAGATGCAGGAGAAGGCAAGGGAGAAGAAGATACTATATTTGATGTGCCGAAACTACCTTTACCCAAAAAGTAAGCAAGCACACCCACCGTACCGATTAAAAGAATTGTAATCAAAACCCAAAAAGCCGCTTTCCAAGGATTGCTTTGTTCTTCCATGCCTGTATTATATACGTTCATCGAAATTTCTCAAGCTCTTCTTTAAAACACCCAAACATTTCACTCACAAATGAAAAAATGACAACCGTTTAATTAGTTGTCATTTTTTTCATAAACACCAACACCCTTTAATGGCGCTGTGCTTAATAACTCTTATTTACGTATTTTGTCGTACCAGTCGTTTAATACTCTTGCTATTAAATCCTTTGCTCCAAGTCCAACCGATAGCCCAATGGCTAATACGATTGTGTACGTCAATCCTTGGAAAAATGTAGCGATTAATCCTTGCGCAATTTGAAGTTGATCAATTGCAGCAAAAAAGGCAATCACCATAATAATCCAGCGAGCAAATTTGCTTGTTGGTTTGGCAATATCGTGATCGATAGAAACCAAAGCACCTCGTACCAATCCTTCTACTATTCCAGCAATCATGTATCCAGCGGCGATTATTAATGCTGCGGCGAAAACGTTAGGAATATATCCCAATACGTTTGCCAAAACAATTGATACAGCACTTAACCCTAGAATATCGACTACTGCCAAGAAGAAAATTAAAATAACGATCCACTCAACTACTGTTCCCAGTAATTCAACGAAGGATAGTTTGAAATCTGCTTTTTTGAGATAGCGATCGATTCCTGCTGTCTTTGTAAGTTTTTCAAAACGAACAAGCTTTAGAAATTCTACGATTAGACGCTTTGCCCAAAATGCCAATACTAAGCCAACGGCAAAAATTACAATTGCACCCAATATGTTAGGAATAATTCCTAAAAAGGAAATCCATACTTGGCCCCAAGAGCCAATTAATGCAGTCTGCCATGTTGATAATGCTTCCAAAGTTATCACCCCCTTCTTTCTGTCTGAGTTAATTGTGTGTGATTTTTCACGCAAAAGTCAAGGACAGGCAGAAAATTCATTACCTTTAAATCACATAAAATAGCCATAGAAAAACCGACCATGCGGTCGGTTACTCTATACTCTGGAGGGTGGTAAGCCAGGTTCTGTTTTAGACAATTATCTATCTAGGCCCTCACCTTGGAACGCTTCGTCAAAAGACGAATCGGGGAAACACCTAATGGCGTCCCTATCGGAGGTTGCTGCGGGGAGGATTGCCTCTTTTCACCCTCTTCCCCTTTCTTATACAGATTGGGGTGAGTCGTAGTCTCTGTGGCTCTGACTAGCGGTTACCCGTCACAGCTTACACTGTGCACCCTGTTTCCTGCAGCCTGGACTTTCCTCTCTCTATAGCTTTACGCAGTAAAGAGCAATTGTCCTTCCTCCAGAGTGGGACCATTATATCAAAAAAGAAGTGTTTTTTCTATTTTGGGGCGATTACTTAGAATTTACAAATTCTTTCACAATTACCTGTGCCGTTATGAAAATAGGTACAGAGATTAAGGCGCCCATAGCACCAGCAATTCTTAAACCTATTGCTAAAGCAAGCAAAATAACGATTGGGCTAACTCCCACTGATTTTTCCATCACCTTGGGAACAATTAAATAATTTTCAAACTGCTGAATTAGAAAAGCCAAAGCTGTAGTTGCAATTCCAATTAATGGTGAAATACTAAAACCAATAATCACGGCAGGAATGGCTGCCATTAAAGGGCCGACATAAGGAATCATTTCAAAAAACCCAGCCAATATAGACAACGGTAATGCGTAGGGAATTCCCAAAAGCCTCAATCCTATATACGTAATTAAACCAATTAGGAACATTAAAGTTAGTTGCCCCCTTGCCCACCCGCCAAGCTTAATTTCGAGCATGTCTATCGTTTTAGCTACTTTTTTACCTCTCTCTTTACCAAAATACATAGTTAATTGCTCGTCCTGCTTGCCTCTCGACATAAGAAGATAAAAAGCGAAAATTAACACCAGAATGACATTAAATAAGTTCGAAAAAACAGATATTGTTGCTTTGGCCGCCTGTGTGGGTAGTTCTCCTAGAGTCGAGAAAAGCTGGTTAACGACTGGCTCAACAACTGCGTTTGGTATGGCTAAGTCTTCTATATATTCAGGAAGGTTGTTTACAAAGGTCGTTGTTTGATCAACAAGTGGAGGAATTATCCCCGCTAAAACAACACCAACAATACCCAGAGTTAAAACGTAAACAACAATAATCGAAACAGCTCTGGGAATTTTGAACTTTGAGAATCTAACCACCAGGGGGTTCAAGATAGTCATAATAAGAAGAGCAACGAAAAATTGCAAAATAATATCTCTAATAAAATACAAGAGGGCAAGCATAATTAGAAATAAAATTGTAAATATTATTGTCTTGTGTGAAATTTCAATCTTTTTTGGCATTGTTAATTAAATCTCCTTCACTCTTATACCATTCTTTGGCCAATTTTACCACATTTTTTTGCCATCCGCGCTTGGCAATGTCAAACCAATTTATTTTCTTGTTACGCCTAAACCAAGTCATTTGCTTTTTAGAATACTGATTCTCTTCCCTCTCCCATTTTTCAATAACTGCTTTTCTGTCTCTATTTGTTTCTAAAACAGAATATTTTTTAGCTTTATGTTTTCCTAGAAAAGCTTTCCATTGCCTATACCCCAAAGAGTCCATTGATTGATGTCTCCATGTAACGCCATTCTTAAGAAGTCCTTTAATTTCTTTTTCCAACCCCATTTTGACTCTACTATCAACCCTTTTGCTAATTCTTTCTGCCAATAGCTTTTTGTCTGTCCTTAATCCAATTGTGAGAACAGAAAGGTCTTCCCTTGAAACATCTTTCTTTAGTTCATTTTTTAATTTCCATTGACCGATCTCAATGGCACGTACTAATCTTCTTGGATTTCTCTTGTCTGAGTAGTTCATGGCCGCAGCTTTCATGGGATCTATCTTCGCCAGTCTTTCAAAAAGCTCCGCCCTTTTCATTTTTTCCAAAGATTTTCTTAAGCGAGTATTTTTGGGAATAACAATTGTTGGAATACCTTCAACAATTGCCTTTATATATAGTCCTGTACCTCCCACTAAAATCGGCAACTTGTCTCTAGCCCATATATCTTTAATTATTTCGTCAACAACATTAACGTAGTGAGCCACACTAAATTCCTGCTTCGGATCAACAAGATCACAGCCCCAAATTTTTGTTTTACCCACCTCGTAATAGACACCCAAATCTTTACCTTGCTTGTTTTTGGCCAGTTTAAATTTCGCATTTTTAGGAATATCTTTACCTGTTCCAATATCTAGTCCTTTATAAACTTGTCTTGAATCAGCCGACACTAATTCGCCTTCTAGGTCAAGGGTCTTCTTTCCTACAGTTAACTCTTTCGCTAAACGAAATGCTAACTTAGTTTTTCCTGTAGCTGTTGGGCCACATATGACTAGTAATTTATTCATTTTTATTGTTGCTGACAATCTCTAACTAGATGCGCTTGTATATTTCTTCAACGCCAGATTCCAAAACTTGAGAGAGAGTACTATCATTAAAACACCAAGGGCAAATGACGCAGCAATACTTATTGGTGTTACCAAACCCATGATTACCTTTGCTGGTAGGGTAATCATTGTTCCTACTGGAATTAAATAAGTAAGAATGCCTTTTATTGGCTGCTTATATATGTCTATTGGCAGTTTCCCCAAGTTTGTTAAGTCTCTGTAAATCATAATTGTGTGATCTATCTCTAAGGTGATAATCCCCATCGACAAAACGGCAATATGAAAAGCAGTTGCGATTACAAGACCATTTAAAACAAGTAGTATATATAAAATCACCTGCCCTGTTGTTGGACCAAGTTGAATACCAACATAGCAAATAATCCCTATTAGCGGAGGAATCGTAAAGAAATCTAATATGTCTGCTCCTCCCATTAATGACCGAAATAAAGCATTGATTGGCTTGATTAAAACAAGATCAAAATTACCCGTAACAATTAGTCCTCTAAATCGATATGCTTCCCGATATAAAAATTGGGAAATAACATCAATTAAATTAAATGTTAAAAAGAAAAAAAGTGTTTGATGAAAAGAATATCCAGCAAGCGTGTCTATTTTAGAAAGCAAAAAGTAGATAAATACTCCGAAAAAGACAAACCTCAGTATTTTTCCCGTCATAAAAACAAAAACGCCAATCCTATGATTAAGCATAGTAAGAAATGAATTTTTGCTCATCATCCACCAAACTTTAAAATAATAAGTAAATTTTTTCATCGACCGACAGCAGAATACTTTTTAATACCACTCGCCCACATCCTTTTCATAGCAACAATCAAAACCGTCATCCACATTCCTGAAATAGCCAAACCCTGTAGTGTCGCTTGTGTTGATAATTTGCCTAGATATATCTGGAGTGGAAAAAATAAAAGATACGGAAAGGGCAAAGAATATAAAATATTCTGAATTGTTTGTGGCAAAATATCGATTGGGAAAACAGCCCCTGATAAAAATTCTGTAAAAATAACGATAATTAAAAACTGAGAAGCCCATCCTCCTTCTGGTAACCAAAATGTTATGAAATTAACCAAGACCAAGAGACTGAAAAACATCACCACAGCTAAAATAACAGCGCTCAGGAAAAACAACAACTGAAGGGGATTGGTTTGGATAAAAAACTCGGGCCTTAAGAAAAAATATAAAATTAAGATCTCAACAGTGGCAAAACCTAGATTTAGAACTTTACTAGAAATACCTCGAGTAAACCAATATTTAATGTAATTTATCGGTTTTAATAAATAATTCGTCAAATCTCCTCTAGCGATTTCACCAGCAATATCAACAGACCCCGAAGACAAAACTAAAGCACGAAGAATAAATATTCCAAAAACGTAAGTTAATATTTTTTCTCGATTGTATCCAAATAGTTCTGTTTGAGGATTGGTATAAACAGCACTCCAAAGAAAAAACACCAACAATATCTGAAGAACATTTCTAACCCTCCACATAATAAAATTTACTCTGTAGGCAAACTCTTGGGCAAAGGAAATTTTAAAAATAGAAAAATATTTTTTCATTTCATTCTAGCAACCTTAACTTCTCCACTAAACACTTTCCTGATTATTTCGTCTACCGGCTCCTCCTCTATAGTAAGGTCGGCAACAGGAAAATGATGAAGTAGCTCAGCTGCTGCAGCGGCAGCCGTTGCTCGAGGTACAACCAAAACAGCTTGTGGAAAATCAATTTTTTTTACCTTACCTATCTTCTCAAGTTGTTTAATGTCAGATTCTTTCGAAAGATAGACCTTAATAATTTTTTCCTTTGCGTAACGACTAACCAATTCCCTTAAATCTCCATCAAAAAGAATTTTACCTTTATCAATAACTATTACTCTTTTTGCCAAATTAATAACATCATCCATATTGTGCGATGTTAATAATATGGTTGCTCCTTGCTGTTTGTTGTATTCAAAAATAAAATCCCGCATCCTAGCTTGAGCGACAACGTCTAGTCCGATGGTTGGTTCATCGAGAAAAAGCATTTTGGGTTTGTGAATTAAAGCAGCCACTAACTCCAACCTCATTCTTTGTCCCAACGAGAGACGTCTTACTTGAATATTTAAAAGCTTCTTAACATCCAGCATGTTTACCAGCTCATTCAAAGATTCTTTGTATGTCCTTTCAGGAATTTCATATATCGCTTTGTTCAGCTCCAAAGTTTCAATGGCTGGTAAATCCCACCATAATTGGTTTTTTTGACCCATGACTAAAGATATATCCTTTAAAAATTTAGGATTTCTTTTCCAAGGATCAAATCCTAATACTTGGGTAAAACCAGACGTGGGGTAAAGCAATCCCGACAATACTTTTAAGGTTGTTGTTTTTCCTGCACCATTTGGGCCAATAAAAGCAACCAATTCTCCCGGTTTTATGGAAAAAGAAATTTCTCTTAATGCTCTTACTGTTTTCTTCTTGGGTGACACGAATGAAGAAATTACACCAGTAATCCCTTTCTTTCTTTCTACCACTTCGAAGTTTTTAACTAAATGATCAACGATTATTGCCTTATCCATCTTGTCAGAGTATAACATTTGAGCACGAATTACTTAAGGCTATTGCTTAATTTTTAGCGCAGCACTTGTCTCTTAAGTTTCTTGCCTGGAGTGAAGCGAGGAGATCGATGGGGTTTAATGGTTACTAATTTTTCGGTTCCAGGAATTTTAACTGTCTTTCCCTTCATGTTAATAACTCTAAATGTTCCAAAACCAGAAAGAACTACTTTCTCACCCTTGGAAAGAACGCGACCTATTTCATTAAGAAATACATCAACCGCTTCGTTGGCACCTCTTTTGGTTAGATGCGCTTTTCTGGCAACAAGATCAATTAATTGTCGCTTTGTCATTTTACGATTCAAAGAATAGTGTAAGTACCCAATAATGTCAAGTCTTTGGGATATTCTAAGGGTTCACCTTTTTCTTGCATATTTATTTGGGGATTTCTTGCTGCTTAAATCTTATTTTGCGGCTGTTGTCTCAGAAACTCTTAATTCTCTGATAGCTGTCACTTTAATTTGTCCAGCATATTCTGCTTCTTTTTCTAATCTTTTGGCAATCTCTCTAGATAAAACTGTTAATTTATCATCGTCAACTTCTTCTGGGTTAACAATTACGCGAACATCTCTTCCGGCTTGAAAAGCATAGACAGTTTCCACTCCAGCAAAGCTGCCGGCAATTTCTTCTATCTTACTCATTCTTTTAACATAGGTCTCGTGTGGTTCATAACGAGCACCAGGTCGAGATCCGGAAATTGCATCTGCTATCCAAACTACTACAGACTCTATTGAAGAAAACGGCTTATCTTCATGATGTTCCGCGACGGTTGCAATTACTTCTTTAGAAAATCCGTGTTTCTTTAGTGCTGAAACACCAACTTCAACGTGTGTTCCTTCTTCTTCCGTTATTACCTTACCTATATCATGAAGCAAGCAACCCATTCTTACTGTTTCAACGTTAATACCTAATTCATTAGCGATCGATATACCTATTTTTGTTTCTTCAATTGTGTGTATTCCTAAATTTTGACCATAAGAAGTCCTAAATTTAAATCGACCAATAAGATTTAGGATTTCCACAGGAAAATTAAAGACACCACATTTTTCAGCAATTGTTTTTCCTTCTTCAAGTAAAACTTGTTCCATTTGTTCTTGAACCTGCTTTACTACTTCTTCAATTCTTGAAGGCTGTATTCTCGCATCTTTAATAAGACGCTCCAGTGATCGCCTGCCGACCTCTCTCCTTATGGAGTCGAAAGAAGATAGCTTGATTTCATTAGAATCATCTAACTCGATCTCTACACCAGTAGCTCGTTCAAAAGCTCGAATATTTCTTCCCTCTTTACCTATAATCCTTCCCTTAACCTCTTCATTTGGCACGTAAACGGTTGATACTGTATATTCAGCTACGTAATCCGTGGCGCCATGCTTCATTGCGTCAGCAAGTATCTCAGCCGCTTTGGCTTGAGACTCCAGCTTAACTCTTTCTTCGGCTGTTCTGATTTTCTTGGCCACGTCAGAAGCAATATCTCGCTGAACTTCATCTAGAAGAACTTTCTTTGCTTCTTCGACGGTTGTCTTAGAAGCTCTTTCGAGGCGAGTAGTTAATTCCTCACTTCGTTCTTTGATTATTTTTTCTTTCTTTTCTAAAGAAGCACGTTGTTTTCTTAAATCTTCAACGAGAACTTTTAAATCATCTTTTGTCATATTTATAATTAATTAGAGGAAAAAGAAGTCAGAACCTTATTTAAAGATTTTGATTGCAGAAGAAATTATGTTGGTTCCTTTTGCCATATTTCCTTTTCCTGCTTGTATTTTACCTTTATATGAAAGATTAATCAATCTGAGATAGCCTGCTTAATAATCTCCCACCCAAATCCTTTTCTGGCTAAATAACTGCTCATTTTTTTTCTTTTTTCCCCCTTGGGAAATCTTTCCCATTTGTATTGATATTTTTTTATTAAGTCTTTAGCCACCTTTGTTTCATCTATGTCTGTTTCTTCCAACACCTCTTTTATTGTTTCTTGTTTTACTCCTTTTTGCCTCAATTCTGCCATTAAAGCCCTTTTTCCTCGTGGTCGGAAGGACATTCGCTGATCAACCCACCATGAAGCAAATTTCGTATCGTCTAGTAATTCTAATCGCTTTAATTTATTAAACAGCTCATCGTGAATACTTTCATGCACTTTGTATTTTCTAAGCCACATTTCAATCTCTCGCCTACTTCTTGGTCTTAGTGTTGCATACCTAACAATCTTGTCATAAGTTTTTTGGAATTCGGCTTTTTTGATAAGTTCTTTGATGTCTGTCTCTGAGTATTCTTTACCTATCTTGAGGTTGTATCTCAACAGGTTTTCTAGATCAATACCAAAGGAAAACTTATCATCTAGGTAAACATTTACTCTTTTGTTGTTTCTTTGAGGTTTGAGATCTGTGATTATCGACACGAAGTTATTCGCCTTTTTCTTCTCCTATTTCCTTAGGGATTTTTTTACCAGAGGCAACAATCTCTCTTATTTTCTTCTCAAGCTCAGCTGCAAATTTCTTGTTCTCTTTAATTGCTTTCTTGGTTCCCTCTCTCCCTTGAGCAATTACTTTTCCATCATAATTAAAGAAAGATCCACTTTTATTAATTAATCCCAGATCTACAGCAACATCCAATAATCCACCTGACTTAGAAATTCCTTCGTCGTTCATAATATCGAATTCAGCAACTCTTAATGGGGGAGCTACTTTATTCTTGACTATTCTGGCGCGATGTCTTGAGCCAATTACCAAGTCTCCATCTTTTAAAACTTCTATTCTACGTAAATCTATTCTCACAGAAGAATAAAATTTAAGTGCAAGTCCTCCAGGAGTGGTTTCAGGATTCCCAAACATAATACCAATTTTTTGCCTTATTTGATTTGTAAAAATTAAAATTGTTTTAGACTTCGATATTGCTCCCGTTAACTTCCTCAAAGCCTGGCTCATAAGACGAGCCTGCAATCCCATGACTGCGTCTCCCATTTCTCCCTCAAGTTCTGCTCTTGGCACCAGTGCGGCTACAGAATCCACCACAATAACATCTAATGCACCAGAGCGAATCAGTGTTTCTGTGATTTCTAGGGCTTGCTCACCAGTGTCTGGTTGAGACATTAAAAGATCATCTAAGTTAACACCTATTGTTTCCGCGCGAGCGGGATCTAATCCGTGCTCAGCATCAACAAAGGCAACTTGCCCACCATGTTTTTGTGCCTCAGCAATAACATGTAGCGCCAAGCTTGTTTTTCCGGATGCTTCCGGTCCATAAATTTCAACTATTCTACCTTTTGGTAAACCACCAACACCTAGGGCTATATCAACAGCAATTGATCCTGTGGGAATAACAGCAACCTTTAATCTATCTTCCGCATTTCCTCCTAATCTCATTATGGAGCCTTTACCGTATTGTTTTTCAATTTGATCCATGGCAATTTTAACCGCTTGAAGCTTTTGTGAGGCTCCCTCTTTCCTTTCGGCTTTCTTGACTTCTTTTCTCTTTTTTCTTGCCATTGTATTTTTTATCATACTCCCAAATAAAACGCAAATCTATTGTATGTTAAAATATAACGATTCCGGAGAGTAGTTTAGTGGTAGAATGAGCGGCTGGGGGCCGTTCGGCCCGAGTTCGATTCTCGGCTCTCCGACAAGAAATTAAGCAACGCGTTCTTTAAGGGCCGCATAAAACTTCTCTAGATAATCTTCTGCTCTGTCCCAATGCTTTTCTCCCAATCCTTTTTCGGCAAGATTTCTTTCAACTTTCGCCATCACTCTCAAATGAGCTGCCTTGGCAGCTTGAAAAAGAGAAATTCTATACACCTCAGCATAAAATTCTTTGGTTATTTCTTCCACATCGCTAGCTGCCTCAATGCTTTCTTTGTTACCCATCTCTCTCCATAATTTAACCTCTAGGGAAGCAGCAAGAGCTGGTTCAAAAGCTAACTTTAATTCGCTTTTTATTAATTTGTAAAAATCTTTCAGTGGTTTTTGTGCTTTTTCCCAATTACCCTCTTTCCGGTGAACTAGAGCTTTGGCCATATATTTGGCACCCTCTTTTGCTAATGATTTGGAAAGACCATATTGCTCTCTTAAGTGTTTGACTGCATACTCCCTAAATCGTGTTCCTTCCGGTATATTTCTCAGTCTCCACCAAGCAAGTTCCAAATTTGCAGTAACTTCTGGTCTGAAATCTACATGCTCAATTGCATCATTCCCTCCAAATCTCCTTCTTCTTCTTGAATAATCCAAGATTGCTTCTTTAAATTTTTCAGGTGTGAATCCAGGAAAATGATCATTTTCCCAATAAAATTCATTGTATTCAGATTGCCAAAGCAAGAAACCACTTGTTCTCTGTTCTCCCGAAGTCCTAATCATTAAATCAACGTATGGATATGGCTGTCCTTTTGTGTCCAGATACTTCTCAATAAGTTTCTTATTAACATCTTCTGCTTTTACATTGTCTTTAATTATTCCTTGTATTGCACGCATGATGTCATCGTGTCCACCATAATCTAAGGCAATATTCATGATGAATTTTTTGTTATTTTTTGTTTCTTTTTCTGCTTCAGCTATTTTCTTAATAAGAATTTTGGGAAGCCTGTCTTTTCTACCCAAATGAATGATTCTTACTTTGTTTTCTTTTGCTTCTTTTAAATAGTCATCTATCAACTTCTCATAAAGTTTCATCAGGTAACTTATTTCTTCTTTTGTTCTGTCCCAGTTTTCAGTTGAAAAACCCCAAAGCGTCACTGTGTGAATTCCCCATTCTCTAGCCACACGACCGATTTCAACAGCCCTATCAAATCCAGCTTTATGCCCCTTTAATGTATGCATTCCTCTCGCCCTCGCCCAACGACGATTCCCGTCAGGAATAATAGCAACATGGTCAGGTATTTTTGTGCCTTTTGGAAGAATTATTTTTGCCTTACTGGACATAGATGGAATTATATCATAGCCTTGGACTAGACCAGAGAGGTATAATTACGTATGAAGTTTGAGCTGCTTGCTGGTGTCTGTATCATACAAAAACAATAAAGTACTTTTCCTGTTGATGTTCTAGGAAGCATTGAGAGACTTTCTTAAATTTAAAATAAGTTTAATTCTATCTATCTCTTTGGAGACTGTCTTTTTCTTCTCGCTTTTCCACCCATACCAACTTTTCGGCGCTCTCTTTTTCTTGGATCCCTAGTTAAAAGCCCTGCCTTCTTGAGAGGAGGTCTTAATGTTTCTGTGTCTAGTTTTGACAAAGCTCGTGCAATCCCGTGAACAGTGGCACCAAGTTGCCCCTTGCTTCCTCCGCCAACCACTCTGACTGTTACATAATATTTACCTAAGGTTTCAGTTAATTCAAAAGGCTTTGTGTAAGCATTCTTATATATTTCACCTGGAAAATATTTTTCTATTGGGGTGTCGTTAACTATACTTTTACCCTTTCCTTTAAAGAGTCTTACTCTGGCTGAGGCGGTCCTTCTTCGT
>CAYXBV010000002.1:14296-70667 GCA_964463425.1 uncultured Gammaproteobacteria bacterium
TACTTCCTTTTTTTCTTCCTTTACAGGAATTGGTTTTACCCATTCCATTCTTACTATCTCGGCTGCATCTCCTCTTCTTCTAGGAAGATTAATTATTCTTGTATACCCACCCTTTCTTTCTCCAAACGCAGGAGCAATTCTTCCCGCAAGAGCTTTTGTTGTTATTTTGTCGTTTCCTAAAGAAGCAAACAAACGTCGCTGTGATTGAACTGAGCTATTTTTGGCTAAATTTACCAATTTATCCACATCACCTTGAATGGCTTTTGCTTTTGCTTTAGTTGTTGTTATTTTGTCATATTTAACCAGCGCTCTTATCAATGCTCTGAAAAGCGCTCGTCTAGTGTCTCGTTCTCGAGACAATTTACGACCATATACTCTTTTTTTCATTTTGAAATTCTCCCAAACGGTCTACATTTCCAGCCTTACGTTTTTTTCGGCTAGAGCTGCGTCAATAATCTTTATAGATTTCTCTCCAAGATTTCTTACTTTGACTAAATCTGCTCTTTTTGCCTTAACTAAAGCTTCAACCGTTTCAAAACCTGCCTTTACGAGGGCGTTTGCCACTCTCGTTGGTAGGGCAATTTCTTCAACTGAAAGATTTCCTACTGCTCCTAATCCGTCGTCTACTTTTTCCACTTCTTTCTTTACCTTTCTTGGAGTTACTATTTGATTAAAGTACGCTATTAATATTTTTGAGGCTTTCTTCAAAGCATCAGTAGGATTCATTGTTCCATCAGTCCAAATCTCTAAAATCAATTTGTCATAATTTGTAAATCTACCTACACGCGTTTCTTCAATTTTGTAGTTAACTCTCAAAACAGGAGAAAATGAAGCATCTAATGGAATTAACCCAATTCCAGTTTTACTTGACTCATCTACAGCTTGGTAACCTATTCCTGATTCTATTTTCATTTTGACATCAAGTTTTGTACCTTTGTTTAGAAGAGCTAAAACTAGTTCTGGATTGGCCACTCGAATGTTTGCTGGGACTTTTATGTCTTTTGCTTTTACTTCACCTGGTCCTTTTACTGAAAGTGTGGCATTAACAACCTTATCTGAATCGTAAGCAAATCTCACCTTTTTAAGATTAAGTATAAATTCAACTATATCTTGCTTCATTCCTTTAAGAGTTGAAAACTGATGTTTTACACCATTTATTCGAACAGACGTAATCGCTGCTCCTGGAAGATCAGTTAATAACACTCTTCGCAATGAATTACCCAAGGTATTTCCATACCCTCGAGCTAAAGGGGAAATTATAAATTTTCCGTAATTATCTTTTTTTCCTTCTTTTTTTATTTCAAATATTAGTTCATTCACTATAATCACCTCCCACTATCTTGAGTAGAACTCAATGATATCCTGAGTCGAAATCGGCTCAGAAATATCGTCTACTACTGGCAATCTTTTGACCTTTCCGACTATTGCTTTTCTAGCAAGCCAGTCAGGTATGCTTAATTTTTTTGTTTCTAGTAATTTTTTAATAGCTGGAATTTCCATTGCTGTTGGTGTCAATGTAATTATTTCACCCGGTTTTACTTGATAAGAAGGGATGTTTACCTTCTTGCCATCAATTAATACTTGCCTGTGAGAAACTAGCTGCCTTGCGGCTGGTCTCGTTGGCGCAAAATGCAATCTAAAAACAACATTGTCTAGTCTTCGCTCTAAAAGAGACAAAAGAACTTCGGCTGAGTTTCCTCTAGACTTTAAGGATTTTTCAATATATCCCTTAAATTGTTTTTCCATTACTCCGTATAATCTTCTTACCTTTTGTTTTTCTCTTAATTGCAATCTGTATCGAGAAGGTCTTCTTCTTGATCCTTTAGGCCCGTGTACCCCGGGGGGTATAGCCAGACGTGTAAGTTTAGCCCCTTTTCCAAAAAGGTCAAATCCCTCACTCCTGCTTAGCCTGTCTTTTGGTCCTGTATATCTTGCCATTTTTTATACTCTCCTTTTCTTTTTCTGCCTTGGTCCATTATGCGGAATAGGAGTAATATCAGCGATTAAAGAAATTCTAATTTTCGCTGCCTTTATAGCTCTTAGTGCCGCATCTCGTCCTGGTCCTGGTCCTTTTACATAAATTTCAACTTCTTTTAAATCATACTTTTCCTTGGCTTCATTTATTACTTTTTCAACAGCTGTCGTTGCCGCATAAGGGGTAGACTTTCTTGTTCCCTTAAAACCCGCGGCTCCAGCTGATCCCCAGCATATTACTCCACCATTTTCATCAGTCACCGTTATTAAGGTGTTGTTGAAAGACGCTGCTATGTAGATTTTTCCTGAACTTACTGTTCTTTTTTTTGCTGCCATTATTTACCCTCCGCTTGTTTTGGTTGTGTCTTAGAAAGTTCCTCTTTCTTAAATGCTCCTACTGTTTTTCTCTTTCCTCTTTTAGTTCTTGCATTTGTTTTTGTTCTTTGCCCTCTAACTGGCAAGCCTCTTGCGTGCCTAACTCCTTTGTAACAACCTGTTGCTCTCAATCTTGCAATGTCCTCTCTTACCTTTCTCATTAAATCACCCTCTGTGGGATGCTTTTCCATCTTAGAAACAATCTTGGTTATTTCTTCAGAAGTTAGATCTTTAACTTTTTTTGTATGATCAATTTTTAGAGAATCTAATATCTTTGTAGACAAAGCCCAACCTATGCCTTTGATTTTAGTCAATGCATAGTCTACCTTTAATTTGTCTTCTAGTTCTACTCCTGATATTCTAGCCATTTTTTATTTTTATAAATTTATTACCCTTGGCGTTGTTTGTGCCTAGGATTACTGCAAATAACATAAAGGACACCCTTACGTCTAACTATCTTGCAATTTCTGCATCTTTTTTTTATTGACGAATTAACTTTCATTTTTATTTTTTATTAAAATTAAACTATAAACCTAATATTTGTAGACGATTCTTCCTCGTTCTTTGTCGTAGCGTGTCATTTCTACTTTTACTTTGTCTCCAGGGAAAATTCTAACATACCTTCTTCTCATTTTTCCCTTTAAGGTCGTTAATACTTTCCTTTCATCAACAAGGTCAACTCTAAACATTGTGTTTGGCAATGCTTCTGTTACTACTCCATTGATTTGAACTGTCTCTTCTTTTGTCATAAGTGCCGTTTCTTGCTTAATTAATTGATTTTCGTCAAAACAATAGGACCGTTGCTTGAGATAGCGACGGTCTCTTCGAAAAGTCCAGATATTTTATCACTCTTGACCTTGATTGTCCAACCATCTTCCTCTATTTCGATCTCAGGCGAGCCTATTGTGTACATTACCTCAATCGCAAACGTGGCTCCTTCAGGTATTAGTGGCGTGTTTTCTCTCTTCGTCGAAACAAAGCAGGGGATTTGTGGGTATTCATGTAACTCTCTCCCTATTCCATGCCCAACTAGAGTCCTCATAGGCTCAAGGTTATTGTCTTTAAGGGTATCTTCCATTGCCTTTGAAATATCATATATTCTATTTCCCGGAATAGCTTGGGCAATAGCTTTCTCTAGGGCTTTTTCCCCAGCTTTCATAAATTTCTCTGTTTCTTTTGATGGCGAAATAGCTACGGAAATTGAAGTATCATTGTGAAATCCCTTATAGAAAATACCTAAATCAATACTCACAATATCTCCTTTTTTGAAAACAAGACTTTTTTTAGGAATTCCGTGTACAATTCCCTCATTAACATTCACGCAAGTTGCCCAATGATAACTAGGCACCATTTTAAAAGAAGGTTTACCGCCTTCTTTTTTAATAAGTTCGCAGGCAAGCTCCTCTATTTCCGCCGCATTAACTCCTACTTTTGTCTTATCCGCCAAAACCTTCCTCACTCTTGCAAGCTTTTCTCCGCCTTCTTTCATTTTTTTCATATCGGAATCGGTTTTAATAGTGATTGTTTTATTCATTTGTTTTATTAATTCTTTCTAGTTTAGTTAAAATATCTTCTGTTATTACTTTGATTGGGCGCTCTCCATCAATTTTTTCTAAAACCCCCTCTTTTTCAAAAATTTCAATCAAAGGCAAAACGCTTTCTTTAAACCAACCCAGTCTTTTTTTGATTGCTTCAGGTTTGTCATCAGGTCGTTGATATAAATTATTTATGTCAATCTCTGAACCTGGGGGGTTCGTCACCAAGTTATATATTTTTCCTGACTCTTTATCTACTCTTCGCGATGAAGTTCTTTTTAAAATTTCTTTTTCGCTAATTTCTAGAAAAATCACACTATCTATTTCTACTGATTTTTCTGCCAACCATTCCTTCAACATCTCATATTGCTTAATCGAGCGGGGATACCCCTCTAGTAACAAATTCTCTCTGGAAGGATTTTCCTTTTCTAGGTGGGTTGTTAAAAGAGAAAACATTTCGTCATCGGGGAGAAGCTCTCCTCGTTTGTTTATTCTTTCGTCAATAGCGGCATTCGTTTTGGCAAGATTTCGAAGAAACTTACCTGCTTCGAAATAAAATAAGTTTAACTTTTTGGCAATAATTCTTGCCTGAGTTCCCTTACCCGAGCCCAATGCCCCCATTACTAATATGTTCATCTTAAAAACCCTTCATATCTTTTCATAACTAATTGAGATTCGATCTCGCGTGTAAATTCTAAAACGACAGAAACAATAATTAATATTCCTGTACCACCTATTGCCAAATTGGCAACACCAACAGCATTTTGGAAGAAGGAAGGCAAAACAGCAATCAAGCCCAAAAAGGTGGCACCCACCAAAGTAATCTTACTTAAAACTCCAGAAAGATATTTAGTCGTCTGAGATCCAGGTCTAATACCAGGAATAAATCCTCCATTTTTTTGTAAATTTTCAGAAATCTTTTCGGGACTGAATACAATTGCTGTATAAAAATATGTAAATCCAAAAACAAGTAAAAAGTAAAAGATATTATAAAGAAGAGTTTGTGGGTTAAATGCCTGAGATAGTCGCGTAGCGAACTGAGCAAGTTGGGGATTGCTTGACCCACTTAAACCCTGACTCAATAATGAAGGCAATAACACTAAAGAAACAGCAAAGATGATCGGAATTACTCCGGCCTGGTTAAGCCTAAGGGGGAGATACGAAGAAGAGGCTGACGCTTTATTTACACGCCTAGCATAACTAATTGGAATTTGCCTTGTTGCCTCATTCATAAAGACAATTAAGCCAACAATTATTATTGACGCAGCTAGGAAAATTAGCATTTTGAACAAATCAGCTGAACTGTATACCGAAGCTGTCTGTCCCAGTGTTACTGGTAGTCTTGCCACAATTCCAGCAAAAATCAAAAAGGAAATTCCATTGCTTATTCCATATTCGGTAATTAGTTCACCCAACCAAACAGCAAAAACAGTTCCTGCAGTCATCGTCAATACAAGAGCAATAAGATTAATTGGAGGAAGAGTGCCGATTATACCCTGCCCCTTCAATAAAGCGTACATGGCAAAAGACTGTACTCCTGCCAAAGGAACAGCTACTAGTCTTGTATATCTATTAATCTTTTCTTGTCCATATTCTCCCTCTTTTGATAGTTCCTCAAGTGATGGAATCACAAAAGTCAAAAGCTGGAAAATAATTGAGGCATTAATATAAGGCCCAAGACCTAAAGCCATAATTGAAAAGTTTGCAAGAGTTCCACCTGAAAAGACATCTAGAAGAGAAAGAAGTTGGCTACCTGAAAACAAGGCTTGCAAGGAGTTTCTGTCAATTCCAGCTGCCGGTATATGAGCGGCAAGACGATAGGCAATAAGAATGGCGAGCGTAATAAGAAGTTTGCGCCGAATGTCTGCTGACTTTAAGGCTTTTGTAAAAAATCGGGCAATTGGTTCAAGCATTTATTCCTCTTTTTCCTTAATGACCTTACCGCCTGCTTTCTCCACAATTTTAATTGCGGATTTTGAAATAGGTAAGGCGATTGTTAGTTTTTTCTCTAATTTTCCGTTCCCAAGTATCTTTACTCCGTATCTTAAGGCATCTTCTCGCTTTACCACACCGTTTTTAGCGAGGTTTTCTATAGTAACCTTTGTTCCTGCTGGAAGCACGTTTAAATAGGCTAAATTCACTATTAAGGGCTTCTTTCCTGCCTTAAACTTTCCTTTTCCCCTTCTAAGCGGAATTCTCTTGATTAAAGACTTTTTTACCTTAATACCCTCAAAAAGAATACCGATATGACTCCTTGATTTTTGTCCCTTTTGTCCACGTCCGGATGTGTGGCCACCCTTACCACTGCCATATCCTCTTCCGACTCTCTTTTTTCTTTTAGTTACTGTTTTTTCTAGTTTTGTTGTCATTGTTATTTTCTATAAGTTTTTCTTTCACTCAATTTTGTTATCGTATCTAAAGCCTTCAAGGTTGCGTGAACATTTGATATTTTATTTTTAGTACCCAATATTTTTCCAACAGCATCCTTAATTCCAGCTGCTTCTAAAACAACCCTCATTGGTCCTCCAGCAATAATACCTGAACCAGCCGGGGCTGGTTTAAGAATAACTTTTGCTGCAGAAAATTTTTCTGTGACAGAGTAGGGGATAGTCGTTCCAGAAAGAGCCACTTTCTTCATTTTTTTCTTAGCCGAAGAGAATGCTTTTCTAATCGCATTTCTTACATCAGGTGCTTTAGCAAATCCTGCTCCCACCTTTCCCTTCCTGTCTCCTACTACTACCAATGCTGAAAACCTCATTTGATTTCCACCTTTTGTTTTTTTAGAAATTCTATTTATTTGAACAACTGTCTCTTCAAATTCCCTTACCTGATTGTTGTAATTATTTTGCATATTAAAATTCTAAGCCTCCCTTTCTTGCTCCTTCTGCAATCGCTTTAACTTTCCCATGATATTTATACCCTCCCCTATCAAAAATTACTTTCTTTATCTTCTTTGCCACAGCCTTTTTAGCCAATGCTTCTCCCACCATTCCCGCAATTTCTATTCCGCTTTTAGCTGTCTTTGTCTTTGGTAAATCCTGGCTTGAGTAGGCCACAATTGTTTTTCCCTTACTGTCGTCAATAATTTGAGCGTATACGTACTTATTTGACCTAAAGACTGTTAATCTTGGTCGCTCGTTAGAAATAAGTATTCTTCTTCTCATTCTTTTCTTTCTTTGTGTTCTTTGTTTATAGTTTTTCATTTGATTATGCAGCTGCTCCCTGTGCCTTCGCAGCCTTACCAGGCTTCCTTCTTACAACTTCGTCTATATATTTTATCCCTTTACCTTTATATGGCTCGGGTGGTCTTATATCTCGAATCTTGGCGGCTACTTGGCCAACCAACTCTTTATCTATTCCTTCAATAGTAATTAATGTTTTTTGTATGTTAAATTTGATTCCTTCTGGTGCTTTCATCTCTACTGGATGCGAATAGCCAATCGCCAAAACTAAATTATTCTCTGATCCTTCTGCTCGGTATCCTGTTCCAACAAGTTCTAGTTGTTTGGACCAGCCCTCTAATACACCTTTTACCATATTGGCAATTAGGGCTCTCCATGTACCGTGCATGGCTCTTGCCGTTTTGCTTTCCCCTTTTGGTGCAACCAACACTTCATTCTCTTTAACTTCAATCTTGACATCTCGAGGAAATTCTCGTTTGAGTTCCCCTTTTGGGCCCTTAACAATAATCACCCCGTTTGAAGCGGATACTTCAACTGTTTCTGGTATTGTTACTGGTAGTTTTCCTATTCTGCTCATATTTACCAAATTTTTACAATTACTTCTCCACCTATTCGTTTCTTAATTGCGTCAAAAGAAGTCATGGCTCCTTTTGAGGTCGACAAGATGAAAAAATGCGGTCCTCTTTCGGCGGCCAACTCATCTGCGCTCATATAAATCCTTAGCCCAGGCCTAGATACTAGCTTTAAATCCATAAGGACTGGCTCTTTTTTCCTGTATGCCGGTTTTATTATTAATTTTCCTTCTTTTTTCTTAACTTCTGTTAAAATTCCCACCTTTTTCAATACACCAGCAACACTTTCAATAAGTTTTGTATTATCAACCTCAAACTCTTTTTTCCTTGCAAGAGTTGCGTTCTTAATTCTGATTAAAAAATCTCCGATTGAATAATTAATGTTTGTCATTTTACCAGCTTGCCTTTCTTACTCCTGGCAGGTTTCCCTTGTGAGCTTGTTCTCGGAAACACAATCTGCAAAGACCAAATCTCCTCATATAACCACGTGGTCTTCCACAAAGTCTGCACCTATTTCTGTATCGAACTTTGTATTTTAATTTCTTTTTTTCTCTTTCTATTTTTGATGTTTTAGCCATATTTTTCTGTAAGTATAATTACTTTTCAGACTCCTCTCCTTTTTCAAGCGGCATACCCATTAAAATAAGTAATTTTTTAGATTCTTCCATATCTTGTGTGTTGGTGACAATTGTTATTTCAAGTCCTCGTGGCGCACCTGATTTATTTATATCAATTTCAGGAAAAACCGTGTGCTCAACAATGCCCATCGTGTAATTACCACTTCCATCAAAGCTTTTTTGTGACAATCCTCGAAAATCTCTTAACCTAGGAAGAACAATTGTAAAAAGTCTCTCTAAGAAATCATACATTCTTTGACCTCTTAATGTTGCTGCTAAACCTACCGGCATCCCTTCTCTGACATTAAAACCTGCCACAGATATTTTGGCTGCTCGAACGGAAGGCTTTTGTCCAATAATCATTGCTAAATCAGCCTTTATTGCCTTTGTTCCTTCTTTATTTTTAACTAAGTCGCCGATTCCCATATTAACAACGACCTTTTCTACTCTAGGAATGGCCATTTTGTTTTTAATACTTAATTCTTTCTCTAGTTGCTTAGAGATTTCTGTTTCGTATTTTTCTTTTAGGTTTACGTGTGACATTTTACTTTGTATCTATTTCCTTTTTGCATTTCTTGCAAACTCTAGATTTATTCTTTTCAACTATTTTAAAACCAACACGCGTTACTTTTTTGCACTTCGGGCAAACTAACGCAATTTTGGCAAAATTCAAAGGTCTAGGAATTTCAAAAATACCCCCCTTTTGATCCTGTTGCCCTTTTACATGCTTCTTGTAAATATTTACTCCTGGAATCAAAGCTTTCGACTCTTTTGAAAATATCTTTTCAATCTTTCCTTCTCTTCCTTTGTCTTTTCCAGCTGTAATCTTAACATTGTCCCCAACTTTAAATTTCAACATTTAGACTACCTCCCTCGCTAAAGATGCTATTTTGTTATAACCAATTTCTTTTATTTCTCTAGCAATCGGTCCCAATATTCTTGTTCCTTTTGGTAAACCGTTTTTGTCGATAACTACACCTGCATTGTCATCAAACCTGATATAACTACCGTCTTTTCTTCCTATTTCTTTTCTGGTTCTAACAATGAGAACTTTTACTTTTTCCCTATTAGTAACGGCTCCATTGGGATCAGCTTCATGAACTATACAAGTTACAACATGTCCAATCGTTGCCACTTTACCAATTCGGTGAGAAATTCCAATCACAGCCAATTTCTTGGCGCCCGAATTATCGGCAGGTTTTAATATGCTACGCATTTGAATCATTTTGTTTTCCTCTTCTTAGCAGTTGGTTTCTTGACTTCCTTTTTCTTACTAGCGGTTTCAATAATCTTCCATTTTTTTAGCTTGCTTATTGGCTTACAAGCAACAAATGACACTGTGTCTCCAACTTTAACACCAACCTCATCATGAACATGATATTTTTTATTTCTCTTAAATCTCTTTTTGTACATTGGGTGAACCACGACACGCTCAACCGAAACAGTTGCTGTTTTGTTCATTTTTGTTGATATTACTTTTCCTATAAATATTTTCATTTTGTTTCCTCTTTCTTAGAAGTTGTTTTTTTAACTTCCTTTTTCTCTTTCTTTTCCAGAATTTGCTTCTCTCTAATTATTGTCATTATTTGAGCAATTTCGTGTTTTAGATTTTTAACTTTCTTTATTTTCTTCTCTTGTCCTGTCTTCATTTTAGCGCTTGCTATTATACTCTCTTGCTTCTTTTTAGCCACGAGTTTATCAAGCTCAATAATCTTTTTACTTCTTATCTCTTTTAATTCTTTCTTTTTCATATTTATACCTCTCTTCGTACAAACTTTACCTTAAAAGGTAGTTTTGCCGCAGCTCTTTTAAAAGCTACCTTTGCCAATTCTTCTGTTACTCCTGCTATCTCAAATATAATTCTTCCCGGCTTAACAACGACCACATAACGATCAATGTCTCCTTTTCCTCCACCCATTCTTTGTCCTGCTGGTCTTGACGAAACTGGTTTATCAGGAAAAACTCTTATCCATACTTTTCCTCCTCTTTTTAAAGCATGTGTAATAGCTCTTCTGGCTGCTTCTATTTGTCGTGCCGAAAGCCACCCTCGACCAAGACATTTTAAACCAAATTCTCCAAAAGAAATTGAAGAACCTCGGTTAGCTTTCCCTTTTCTTCTCCCTCGAAAATCTTTTCTAAATTTTCTTTTCTTAGGCTCTAACATTTTCTTCCTCCTTCTTGTGAATATAAACTTTTACGCCAACATATCCCTTCTTCAAAAGCGCGGGGATTTGAGCATAATCAATATTTGCTCTCAGTGTTTGTGTTGGAACAGATCCTAAGTGATATTTTTCAACTCTTGAAATTTCAGCTCCACCTATTCTTCCGGAAAGAATTATCTTAACACCATCGGCTCCTGATTGCATGACTCTGTCCATTGTTCTCGTAATGACTCTTCTGTGAGGCATTCTTCTTTCCAATTCAAATACAATTCTTGAGGCAACTAAATGAGCTGATATTTCAGGATTTTTTATATCATTAACCTGTAAATCTATTTTTAGATCTTTTACTTCAGCGTTTCTGTTCTTTTTAATTATGCTCATAATTAATTTTTTAACATCTTCCAATCCAGTTCCGCCCCTACCTATGACTACACCCGGCCTAGATACAGTCATAATTATGACTAAACTTTTTGGCAATCTTTCGATCTCAACACTAATAATCCCTGCCAATTTTAGCTTCTCCATAAGAGCTCTTCTTATTTTTATATCTTCTATTAGGTAATCTTTATACTTGCCTGTGTCAGCAAACCAGCGTGATTTCCATGGAAGAAAAACGCCTGTTCTAAAACCTATTGGATTTATTTTTTGTCCCATTTTTATATAAAAGCTATTTAGCTTTTCCTTTCATTTCTTGCCATTTCGCAATACGCCTCTCTCTCCTACCTCTCACTGGTTCATAGGGAGATAGGCTATTAGGATTCAATGGACGTTCCTCTCTTGGAAATCGTGTTAAATCGAGAGGGCATCTTTCTTTTATTGATTTGCGTTCTGGTTTCATTTTTTTGTTTTAATTTCCTTCTTATTTCCCTTTTTCGCTGTTTTTTTCGTTACTTTTTTCGTTTCAGTTTTTGGTTTTGTTACTTCTTGTCTTTGTTTCTTTTCGACTAAAATAATCCTTATATGACTCATTCTTCGTTTGTATGGATGCCAAACACCTCGTGATGCCGGCCTACCTCTCTTAAGTCTTGGTCCTTCATTGATTTGAATTTCTTTAAAAATTAAGTTTTCTTCTTTTGCGCCCATTGCTTTACCGTTAGCAACAGCAGTTTTTATTGCTTTAATTAAGGGTTCAGCTGCAAACTTTCTTGAAAATGGTAATCTTTCGATAGCGTCAGCCGGTGTCATCTTTTTCGCCAAATCGGCCACTAAACGCAATTTTCTTGGCGATGTTTTTACAAATTTTTGTACTGATTTTATTTCCATAATAGTTTAAGTCTTTTCAATAATTCTTTTTACGACTTGTCCGTGTCCTCTAAAAGTTCTTGTCGGCGAAAACTCTCCCAATCTGTGTCCAACCATATCTTCTGTAACAAAAACCTCTATAAAGTTTTTTCCGTTATGAACACTGAAATATCTTCCTACAAACTCAGGTGAAATTTGGCTGTTTCTTGCCCATGTTTTAATAGGCTTCCCTTTTTCGCCCATACCGCTGGCTACTCTTTTGGCGATTCTCTCGTCTACATAAGGTCCTTTTTTAGCTGATCTTGACATATTATTTTTTAGGCGTGTTTGCCTGGTTTCCTCTTTTTTACTATTAACTTATCTGAATATTTTTTCCTTTTACGTGTTTTTCCAACAGCTGCCTTTCCATAAACAGTCTTTGGGTGCTTCATTCCAACTCCACTCCTGCCCTCTCCTCCTCCGTGTGGATGTGAACCAGGATGTTGGGCTGTTCCTCGAACTGTAGGTCTGATACCCATTCTTCTTTTTCTACCAGCCTTACCAATTCTCTCAGTTCGAATTTCAGCGTTGCCAACCTGACCTAGGGTAGCATACACCTCAGGAAGAAACCTTCTTATTTCACTTGAAGGCAATTTTACTAATACATATTTTTCTTCTTTTCCATGAATAATGGCAGCTGCTCCTGCACCACGAACAATTTGTCCACCTTTTCCTGGCCTAATTTCTATATTGTGAATCTGTGAACCTACAGGAATTTTTGACAAAGGTAGGGCACATCCAACTTCTAATGGTGCTGATTCAGAAGCAATTATCTTTTGTTCAACTTTTAAATCAGCTGGGGCCAAAATATATCGCCTTTCCCCGTCAACATAAAGAATTAGGGCAATATGAGCATTTCTGTTTGGGTCATAAGCAATTTCTTCTACCTTACCCCAAATGTCTCTCTTGTCTCTTTTGAAATCAATTTTTCTTAAAAATCTTTTTTGTCTGCCGCCTTGGTGCCTAACGGATACTCTCCCGCTAGCATCTCTTCCTGAGTTTTTAGGTAATATTGTTTTTAATTTTTTCATATTTATTTTTATTTCTTTGTTTCCCCGAATAAATCGATTTTGTCTTTACCGTCTAGGATTACCATTGCTTTTTTCTTAGGCTTAGTTGTTCTTTTTTTACCCTGATTTGTTCTCTTTACTTCTCCTACAATATTCATTGTTCGAACCTTAACAACCTTTACTCCAAAAACATCCTCTATTGCCTTTCTTATCTGTCTCTTATTCATATTTTTTTCAACAAAAAAAGTATAAATACCCTTTTTTGCCTCGCTCATGCTTTTTTCTGTCAAAACTGGTATTAATTTCATTTCTTTACCTTTCTTATTTTAGTCGGCGCTGCTTCTTTTTTTGCTACCTTTGTCTTTGTTTTTGGTGTTAATATTTCCTTATCCATTACTAAAATTCCCCCATAAAATACTTGGTGTGCATTTAGATTATTAAAATAAATTGCCTGTGCATTAGGTATATTCCTGATAGCACGAACTGCTGATAAGCTCTTCTCGGAAAGAACAAAGGACACCTTGCCATCTTTTTTCTTGCTTGTAATCACTTTGTCGACTAATATTTGTGCCTCTTTTGTCTTTTTTAATGTCGAAAGTCCCTCAACTACGACCAATCTGTTATCTCTTACCTTTTCTCCCAAAGCGATACTAACTGCTTTTCTGCGCATCTTTTTAGGTAATTCTAGTTTTCTTTTTACTCCTTTTGGTCCATGAGCCTTACCACCACCGACAAATATTGGAGCTGAAAGGGCTCCATGTCTTGCTCTACCTGTACCTTTTTGTCTATATATTTTTCGCTTAGAGGCCACAACCTCGCCTCGAGTTTTTACTTTAGAAATACCTCTGTGAAGCCTTCCTTCATAAACTCTTATTGCTTGAGCTAAAAGAGCTGGATTTTCATCTCCAATAAAACCTTTAGGCAAATTTACAGCCTCTTTTTTTGTTCCTTTTACTGAAAAAGCGTCTACTTTTGTCATTTTATTCTTTACTTTCCTTTTCCGCTGATTCTGCTTCTGCTTCTTGTTCAACCTGTCCCTGCACTTGATCTGTTTCTTGAGCTATATCACTAAGCTTTCCTGAGGCAATCTTCTTAATAATTAAAAATCCCTTAGGTGCTCCAGGAATAGGTCCCAAAACAGCCATTTCATTTTTTTCTGCATCAATCGAGACTACTTTTATACTCTTAACCGTTACTGTATCTCCTCCCATTCTCCCAGCCATTTTCTTGCCTTTGTGAACACGTCCAGGTGTAGTTCCTTGACCAATAGACCCAGGCGATCTTGGTCTGTCAGATTGACCGTGTGTTCTTGGTCCTCCACCAAAACCCCATCGTTTCATTACACCAGCAAATCCTTTTCCTTTCGAAGTTCCTGTTACTGTAATCTCGTCTCCCTCACTAAAAATGTCGGAAACTTTTATTTCGTCCCCGACTTTAAATTCTGGCTCTTTATCAAACCTTACTTCGCGTAAAAATCGCGGAGCTATTTTGTCTTTAATTACTCCGCGTAAGTGTCCTTGCATTGGTTTGGTTACATTTTTGATCTTTTTTTCTCCAAACCCGATTTGAATTGCCCAATATCCATCTGTTTTTTCTTTTTTGATTTGAGTTACAACACATGGACCGGCTTCCACATACGTAACAGGTACCCTTGTCGTTTCAACAAAGGCTTGTCCCATATATTTCTTTTTTCCGAGAATTGTATTTATCATTATTTTAAGCACTAAAAAAGGTGCCCGGGGGCACCCATAAGTGCATTTTCCGAGGCTCCTCGCGTGGCCAATTATGACGAACTATCCACGACGTGCAATTATACCAAATGAAGCTAGCTTGAGCAAGACGCTTACATCTTTATCTCAATAGATACTCCCGCAGGAAGATCTAGATTTGAGAGGGAATCGATTGTTCTATCTGAAGGATCAATAAGATCAATTAACCTTTTATGTACCAATACTTCAAAGTGCTCACGAGCATCTTTATCTGTAAAAGGAGAAGTTTGAACTGGAATAAGGGTTCTTTTTGTGGGGAGAGGAATGGGGCCAACGATCTTTGCTCCGGTCGCAATTGCTGAATCCAATATTTTAGCAGCCGCCTCATCGATGACACGGTGGTCGTAAGACTTTAATTTTACTCTAAGACGACCTGCTGGCATATTGTTCCTTTAAGGTACTTTCTGTTAAGCGGTTATCTTTGTTATTGCTCCGGCGCCAACTGTACTTCCGCCTTCGCGAATAGCAAATCTCCAACCATCTTCCATCGCTACTGGTTGAATAAGTTTAACTTTCATTTTTGCGCTGTCACCAGGCATAACCATTTCTATTCCTTCTGGAAGAGTTACTTCACCTGTAATATCAGCTGTTCTAATAAAGAATTGTGGCTTGTATCCTGTGAAGAAAGGTGTGTGCCTTCCTCCTTCTTCTTTAGAAAGAATGTATACTTCAGCCTCAAATTCTGTGTGTGCCTTTACTGTTCCTGGCTTTGCGATTACTTGACCTCTTTCAACTTGTCCTTTTTCGATTCCTCTCAATAAAATACCAACGTTGTCACCAGCCTGAGTTTCATCTAAGGTTTTCCTGAACATTTCAAGACCTGTGGTTACAGTCTTTAGAGTGTCCTTAAGACCAACAATTTCAATTTCTTCGTTTACCTTTAATTTTCCTCTTTCAACTCTTCCTGTGGCAACTGTACCTCGTCCCTTAATGGAGAAAACATCTTCAACAGGCATAACAAAAGGTTTATCGGTGTCTCTTTTGGGTTCAGGAATGTATTCATCAACAGCCTTCATAAGCTCTAAAATTTGCTTTTCGCCCTCTGCGTCACCTTCGTATGCTTTTAGTGCTGATCCTTTGATTATAGGAATCTTGTCACCTGGATATTCGTATTTCTTAAGAAGCTCGCGAATATCAGCTTCTACCAACTCTATAATTTCTGGGTCGTCTACAGTATCAATCTTATTTAGGAAAACAACTATTGCTGGAACGTTAACTTGACGAGCCAAAATTACGTGCTCTCTTGTTTGAGGCATAGGTCCATCAGCAGCTGAAATAACAAGAATAGCTCCATCCATTTGGGCTGCTCCAGTAATCATGTTTTTTATGTAGTCAGCGTGACCAGGAGCATCAATGTGAGCATAATGTCTTTTGTCGGTTTCATATTCTGAGTGGTGAACGTTAATAGTAACTCCACGTTCTTTTTCTTCAGGAGCGTTATCTACATCAAAAAAATCCAAGCTTTTTGTTGGATTTCCAGATTGCTTAGAAAGAACTTTTGTAATGGCGGCTGTTAAAGTAGTCTTACCATGATCTACGTGACCAATGGTCCCAATGTTTAAATGAGGTTTTGTTCTTTCGTATTTTTGTTTTGCTGCCATGTTTTTATATTAGTAAATCAAAAAGGACGTCATAGTCCTAGCTCTACTTGAGCTCTGGAAGTATTATACCTAGGCATAAAACACCCTGTCAAGCTTTAATTTAAAATTACCTTTTATCTGTGCCTGCATCAACCCTTTTTTCGATTAGGTTTTCGGTAATATTTTTAGGAACCACTTCGTAATGGCTAGGTTCCATATAGAAGCTGGCTCTACCTTGAGAAATTGAACGAAGCTTAGTTGCATATCCAGACATCCCTGATAAAGGTGCTTGTGCATTGATCACTACCAAGTTGCCTTTCTTTTCTGTTCCTTGAATTTGGGCTCGCTTACTTGATAAATCTCCAATTATATCTCCCATAAATTCATCTGGGGTTGAAACTTCGATTTTCATTATTGGTTCCAATAACACCATATCAGCATGTCTTACTGCTTCCTCTAAGGCAAGAGATCCTGCGATTTTAAAAGCAATTTCGGAGGAATCAACATCGTGGAATGATCCATCATAAACAGCAATCTTCATGTCTACCATTGGAAAACCGGCCAAAATTCCCTTTTCCATTTTTTCTGCCACACCTTTCTGAATAGCTGGAATATATTCTGAAGGGATTGACCCTCCTTTAATTTCTGATTTAAATTCATAGCCCTCTCCTCTACCTTTGGGTTCAATCCTAAGTAAACAGTGTCCGTATTGTCCTCTACCTCCAGTTTGCCTTATGTATTTACCTTCTCCCTTAGCTATTTTTTGTATTGTCTCTTTGTAGGCAACCTGAGGAGCACCTGTTTTTGCATCAACATTAAATTCTCTCTTCATCCTGTCAACAAGTATCTCAAGCTGAAGCTCTCCCATTCCCGAAATAATAGTTTGACCAGTTTCGTGATTTGACTTAATTTTAAAAGTTGGATCCTCATCCGAAAGTTTTTGCAATGCAAGACCCAACCTTTCTTGATCAGATTTTGTGGCTGGTTCAATGGCCAAAGAAATAACTGGATCTGGGAAATCGATTGATTCCAGCAATATCGGGCTATCCATGTCGCACAGTGTATGTCCTGTCGTTGTCTCTTTAACTCCAACAGCAGCCACAATTTCTCCAGCATAAGCTTCATCTAACAATTCTCGCTGGTCTGCATGAAGAAGAACGAGCTTTCCAACTCTTTCTTGTTTTTGTTTAGTCGCATTATAAATACTTTGACCAGCCTTTACTGTTCCTGAATAAATTCTTAAATAAACCAACCTACCAACATGAGGATCAGTAACCACTTTAAAAGCTAATGCGGAGAACGCCTCATCATTTTTACGTTCCCTTTTCTCAATTTTTCCAGTTCTCGGATTTTCACCTTCAATAGCTTCTAAATCAACAGGAGAAGGCAAATATTCTAAAACGGCATCTAACAATAACTGTGCTGTTGCCGTACGATTATCTCCTCCCAATATTGGGAAAAACTTTCCGGAAATAACCCCTTTTCTTATTGCATTTTTGATATCAGCCTCTGTTAATTTCTCGCCTTCAAGATATTTTGCTAAGGCATTATCGTCATATTCAGCTACTTTTTCTATAAGATCTTCTCTATATTTCTCAGCTTTATCTTTTAAGTCGGCAGGAATGTCTTCTTCTTTTAACTTGTTGTCTTCGATCTTTTCATACGTATATGCCTTCATCTTGATTAAGTCCACAACTCCGCGCAAATCATGTTCTAGGCCAATTGGGATTTGAATAGGAGTCGCATTCGCACCAAGACGCTCTTCTATTGAATCAATTGATCCTTCAAAATCAGCACCAATAAGATTTAGCTTATTTAATATACAAATTCGTGGAACTTTGTATCGATCTGCCTGTCTCCAAACAGTTTCCGACTGACTCTCAACTCCCGTCCTACCATCAAAAACCATAACAGCACCATCCAAAACTCTTAGGGATCGCTCAACTTCTGCAGTGAAATCAATATGTCCTGGAGTGTCAATAATGTTTACCCTGTATTTTCCATTTTTGACCGATGATGGAGATTTTAGTTCCCAAAAAGTAGTAATTGCAGCAGAAACAATGGTAATTCCACGCTCTCTTTCTTGAGCCATCCAATCTGTAACAGTTGTTCCATCGTCAACAGAACCTTGCTTGTATGTTTTTCCTGTTTCATAAAGGATTCTTTCTGTTGTTGTTGTCTTTCCTGCATCAATATGGGCAATAATCCCAATATTTCGGATTTTATCCAATGCAACATCTCGGTCCTTTGTGACCTCCATGACCATTGCGCTTTTCTTTTTTCTTACTTCTGCTGCCATATTTATATTATTTTACACAAAAAATTGAAAACGACCTGCTTTCTTGGGAAATTCTGCCGTCTGGTAATATTTTCCCAACAAGCTTGTTGAGAACTACCAGCGAAAATGACTAAACGCACGATTCGCTTCTGCCATTCTTTCCATATCTTGCTTTTTCTTTACTGCCCCACCCTCACCATTAGCGGCATCCATAATTTCCGTTGCTATTTTTTCAGCGTAAGTGTGATATTCAGAATTCGGTCGAGCTCTTGCTGCTAAGATAAGCCATCGAATAGCTAAAGATTCTCTTCTTGCTCCTCTTACTGGCATTGGTACCTGATATGCCGCTCCTCCCACTCTTCTGGGACGAACTTCCATTGTTGGTTTTATCGCCTCAATTGCTTTAGTGAAAACGTCAACGGGATCTTCTTTAGTTTTTTCTTTAATTATTTCAAAAGCTTTGTAAACCTGTTTTTGAGCTACAGATTTTTTTCCTTCTTTCATGCTTCTATTTATCAACTTTGTAATTACTTTATTGTTGTAAATAGGATCCGACTCTACTTCTCTTGGTTTAGCTCTTCCTCTTCTTGCCATAATTATTCAGTCGCTGGCGCTGACTCGGTTGCTTCAGTCGAAGCTGCCGGTGCCATGACTCCCCCTTTCTTAGTTCCATATCTGCTCCTTGATGTTTTTCTACCAACCACACCCGCCATGTCGTATTTTCCTCTAACGATTTTATATTTAACTCCTGGTAAATCTTTCACTCTTCCTGCACGAACCATAACGATCGCGTGCTCGGCTAGCTCGTGTCCTTCTCCTTGAATATAAGCAGTAACCTCTTGCTTGTTGGAAAGCCTTACTCTAGCCACTTTTCTCAAGGCTGAGTTTGGTTTTTTAGGAGTCATTGTTCTCACTTGAAGTACAACTCCGCGTTTAAAAGGAGCTGACAATTCACTAAACTTTCTGTCTTTAGCATTAAACCATCTTCCCAAAGCGGCTTTTTGAGTTTTTTTCTTGGTCTTTTTTCGACCCTTTCTGACTAACTGAGATGTTGTTGGCATAAATGTTTTGCTATTTTACAACTAAACCTATTCTTGAGACAAGGTGGCTCTTTCCGGAGTCGTCGGAATAAGTCTTCCAATAATAACGTTTTCTTTTAATCCTCTAAGAAAATCCTCTCTCCCTAACAAAGCAGCCTCCGTAAGAACATCGGTTGTTTGTTCGAATGAAGCAGCCGACAACCATGATTCCGTATAAAGAGCTCTTCTTGTAATTCCCAAAATAACTTGTTGAGCTGAAGCAGGTTCTCCTCCGGCGGCCAATACCTTCTCGTTTTCTACCTCAAACCTTGCTTTCTCTAGTAATTCTCCTGGTAGCAAAGGTGTGTCGCCTGAAGTAATGACCCTTACTTCATCGCTCATCTTTCTAATAATCACCTCAACGTGTTTATCGTTAATCGGAACTCCCTGAGATTCATAAACACCTTGAATTTCTCTTGCTAAGTATTTTTGAGCTGACCTTAATCCTCTAACAGCTAATATTTCCTTAATATCTAAGGATCCGGAAGCTAGTTGAGTTCCAACATCAACAAGTTGACCTTCCTCAACTGCGAGTTTGCTAGTTTTAGGAATAAGACATTCTCTTTCTTCTTTAGGTTTAACAGATACAGAAGTAATCGTTATCTTGTTACCAGCCTCTGTGTCGTCGATTCTTACTTTTCCTGATATTTCTGCCAAAGGTGAGAGAATTTTTGGCGTTCTTGATTCAAATAACTCTTCTATTCTTGGTAGTCCTTGAGTAACGTCAATTCCAACAACTCCTCCTGTGTGTTTTGTTCTCAAAGTAAGCTGCGTTCCTGGTTCACCAATTGATTGAGCGGCAATAACACCTACTGGTGTGCCCACTTCAACCATTTGTTTATTAGAAAGATCCAATCCATAACACTTGGCACACATACCATATCTAGCTGAACAAGTTAAAGGTGAACGAAGGACTACTTCTGCTATTCCAGCTTTATCAATCTTTTGAGCCATTTCTTCATCGATTATTTCTCCCTTTTTAACAATTTTCTTTTTACCTTTAGGGTTCACTATAGCTTCGGCCGCCGCTCTTCCTATGATTCTTTTTATAAATGAATTTGGTCTTATCGATTTCTTTATTGTAATTCCCTCATCAGTGCCACAATCTTCCATTCTGATCAAAACATCATGAGCAACATCAACCAATCTTCTAGTCAAATAACCAGCGTCTGCTGTTTTTAACGCAGTATCTGTTAATCCTTTTCTGGAACCTCTAGATGAAGTTACGTACTCGAATACAGAAAGCCCCTCTCTAAAGTTGCTCCTAATTGGAAGTTCAACAATTTTCCCTAAAGGATCAACAACAAGACCTCTGGCAGCAGCTAGCTGTTTTACTTGGTCTCGAGATGTTCGTCCTACTTTTGCATCAATAACAATCTTAAGAGTGTTGTTGGGGTCAAGAAGATCCCACGTTTTGTCTGCCAAATCTTCCGTTGTATCTATCCAAATCTCCTGAGAAAGTCTCTTTTTCTCTTCCTTGGTAATTAATCCTTGAGCAAAATTCTTTTCTATCTCTGTTATCTTTTTATCTGCCTCTTTCATTAATTTGGCCTTATCAGGATGAATTGTGGCATCGGAAACACCGAAGGAAATACCAGAAATTGTTCCCCCATAAAAGCCTAGTGTTTTAATAGCATCAATCATTTCGACTACAGCCGATTTTTCGACGGTGGCGTAGGCTTTAGTAAATAATTCTTTTATTACTGTTGAGCTTGCCGGTTTATTTACAAAATCAAAACCTTCAGGGAGGGTTTCGTTAAACAAAATTCTCCCAGCGGTTGTATCTATCAATTCGCCTTTTATTCTGACCGTAATCTTTTGTCTCAATCCAATTCTTTCTGCTTGCCAGGCAGTAATTGCCTCTAACTCGTCTGTATAAACTGAGTTAGTTTTTTTAATTTTTTCATCTATTTTTGTTAAGTAATAAACACCAAGTGCCATCTCTTTGCTTGCAGGTGTTGAAACAGGTGATCCGTCAGCTGGTCGCAATAAATTAGACTCTGGAAGCATCAAATCCCTTGCTTCCTGAATGGCTTTCTTTGACAAAGGAACATGAACAGCCATTTGGTCACCGTCGAAATCAGCATTGAAACCAGAACAAATAGCTGGATGAAGCCTGATAGCTGCACCCTCAATTAAGACTGGATAAAATGCTTGCATGGAAAGCTTATGGAGTGTTGGCGCACGATTTAGTAAAACAGGATGGTCTTTGGTAATTTCTTCCAAAATATCAAATACCTCCGGAGGTTTCTTTTCTAACATGTTTTTTGCACTTTTTACGTTCGGTGCAATTCCCCTGGTTATCATTTCTCGTAATACAAAGGGTTTAAACATTTCTAGAGCCATATTTTTAGGTAAACCACACTGGTTAAGGTTTAATTCAGGTCCAACAATAATTACTGAACGACCAGAATAATCAACCCTCTTACCAAGAAGGTTTTGTCTAAATCTTCCCTGTTTCCCTTTAAGCATGTCTGACAACGACCTTAACGGTTGTCTACCTCGACCTCTTCTTGTTGCCTTTCTTTGTGAAGCATCAATTAAAGAATCAACTGATTCTTGAAGCATCCTTTTTTCGTTTCGTAAAATAATTTCTGGGGCACCAAGTGATATTAAATGTTTTAGACGATTGTTTCTATTAATCACTCTTCTGTAAAGATCATTTAAGTCACTTGTAGCAAATCTGCCACCAGAAAGCTGAACCATTGGTCTCAAATCTGGAGGCAAAACAGGAACTACCTTCATTATCACCCAAGCAGGATCAACCTTGGCCCGTCTAAGTCCGTCGATTATTCTAAGCCTTTTGGTAAGTTTTACATAACGAGCGCTTCCTGTTTTAACTTCATCTAATTCTGCCCTTAGAGCTACTGACAACTTGGCTAGGTCAACTTTTTCAATTGCAGCGCGGACTGCTTCTGCACCCATTTTAGCCTCAAAAAACTCGGTTGCCCCATGAATTGACAGTTCATCATATTCTTCTTCACTTAGAATAGACCAAACTTTTAGACTCTTAACAAGTGACGTTAGATTACTAAATAATTGCCCTGTTCTTTCGAGAGCTTCTGTCTCTTCTTCTTTAACTGCAGCCTCTCTTTTTCTTAAATCAAGATCTATTTCAGAAACAGTAAGCGCTAGTCTTTCTTTGTCTTTTATTTTACCTTTTGCTTTGTCTTTTGACTCCTTTGCCTCCTTTACAACATGTTCTTTTTGTTCTGCGTAAATTTCAGCAATTTCTTTTGCTCTCTCTTTTTCAGCAATTTCCAAATTCTTAATAGCTGTTTTACGACCCTTTTCTTTTGCTTCTACAACCAAATATCTAGCAAAGTAGATAACTTGCTCAATTGCCCTAGGAGGTACACCTAAAATAAGAGATATCTTAGAAGGTGCACCCTTGAAAAACCAAACATGAACAACCGGAGTTGCTAAACTAATGTGGCCCATTCTTTCTCTTCTAACTCTAGACTGGGTTACTTCTACTCCACATTTATCACAAACAACACCCTTGTATCTGATTCTTTTATACTTACCACAATAACACTCCCAGTCTTTTGCTGGTCCAAAAATACGTTCATCAAAAAGTCCATCTTTCTCTGGTTTTAGGGTTCTGTAATTTATTGTTTCTGGCTTAGTAACTTCCCCACGAGACCATTTCCTCATTTCTTCCGATGAAGCGAGCCTAATTCGCAAACTTTGAAAATCAGTAAGTGTTCTTAAATCTGATAGTGGTTCTGTCATGTTATTTTGAAACCTTCTTTTTTTTCTTCAAGTCTTCACTCTCGGCGCTTTTTACCTTTTTGTCAACATCTTTTTTCGTATTTTTCTTGGCCGAACTCTTTTTTACTTCTTCTTTTTCCGTCGATACTTCTTTTGGTACTGACCTTTTACCCTTTGCCTCCAAAGAAAGACCGAGAGCATTAAGTTCTCTTACCAAAACCTTGAAGCTCTCCGGGACTGTTGCTTCAGGAATTTCTACACCCTTGACTATTGCCTCAAAAGCGCGTGCTCTTCCAAGAATATCGTCAGACTTTATTGTTAACATTTCTTGTAATGTATAGGCTGCTCGATGTGCCTCCAGTGCCCAGACTTCCATTTCTCCCAATCTTTGTCCACCCATTTGTGCTTTTCCTCCGAGCGGCTGTTGTGTAACAAGAGAATATGGTCCTGTGCTTCGCGCATGAGTCTTGTCCTCAACCATATGCTTAAGTTTCAATATGTAGGCTATACCCACAACTGTTTCTTCTCCAAAATGTTCACCAGTTTTACCATCACAAAGCCTTGTTTTTCCGTGAATGGGAAGCCCAGCAGAGGATAGCTCTTTTTCAACAACATCTTCTCCAATTCTGTCGAATACTGGCAAAGCTGCTTTTTCTTCTTTCTCAAACAATGCCCAACCCAAATGGGTTTCTAAAAGTTGACCCAAATTCATTCTGGACAAAATGGAAAGTGGAGAAATAATTATATCCACAGGTCTTCCGTCTTTCATGTATGGCATATCTGCGGCTGGCATTATCTTGGCAATAACCCCCTTGTTTCCATGACGACCAGCAATTTTGTCTCCAACATTAATTTTTCTTATCTGAGCAACCTTAACAAAAACCTTTTTTAAGGCTCCTGGGCCAAGATCGTCACCTTTTTCTCTATCCAATATCCTAACTCCGACCACAGTACCTCTTTCTCCGTGAGGAACCCTAAGAGATGTATCTCTTACTTCTCTTGCTTTTTCACCAAATATGGCTCTGAGCAATCTTTCTTCTGCTGTTAATTCAGTTTCTCCTTTTGGAGCAATCTTCCCCACTAAAATATCACTAGGTCCAACTTCGGCTCCAACAACAACTATTCCATCTTCAGCTAGGTTTGCTAATTCTGTTTCGGCAACGTTAGGAATATCTCTGGTAAGCTCTTCTGGACCAAGTTTCGTATCAACTACTTCTGCGTTATATTCTTCAATATGAATCGATGTCAATAAATCATCCTTAACAAGCCTGTCAGAAACTAAAATGGCATCTTCAAATCCATATCCTTCGAAAGAAGCATAGGCAATAACAAGATTGCGCCCCAAAGCTAATTCTCCGCCTTCTATCGATGGACCATCTGCCAACAAATCGCCCTTTTTAACCTTTTGTCCAGGCTTAGCAACAACTCTTTGGTTATAACTGGTTGATTGAGAAGTTCTCCTAAACTTCATTAAATCGTATACTTCCGTCTTTCCGTCGTCAGTGATTTTAACACTTTCTTTTTCCCCATTTTTATCCAGCTTTTTGCTTAATTTAACCTCGATTTTGTCTGCATCTGCATAAGTTACTGTTCCTGCGTGGCGCGCCCTAATAACCCTACCCATACCTTCTGCAATTGCCTTTTCCATCCCCGTTCCCACAATAGGTGATTCTGGACTAACTAATGGTACTGCCTGACATTGCATGTTTGATCCCATTAGAGCCCTGTTTCCTTCGTCGTGAGCTAAAAATGGAATTAAAGAAGCTGATGCGCCAATTACCTGCCTTGCGCTTATATCAACCAAGTCAACAAGATTAGTTGGCCCTTCAGAAACCGAACCTTTAAATCTAAAAGGTACTCTTTTTTCAATTATGTATCCGTATCTATCCGTCGTTATGCCTGAATGGGTGATGTGATAATTTTCTTCATCATCAGCTGAAAAATAGATTATTTCGTCGGTTACTTTTATTTTCGTTGCTTTGTCTTTTTTGGTCTTTTCTACTTTTCTATAAGGAGTTTCAATAAAACCAAATTCATTAACCTTGGCATAAAGAGACAGGTAAGTAACAAGTCCGATATTTGGACCCTCAGGCGTTCTTACGGGGTCAATCCTTCCATATTGAGAGGAGTTAACATCACGAATGGAAAAAGAAGCTCTTTCTCGACTTATTCCTCCTGCTCCCAACACTGAAACTCTTCGAAGATTATCTATTTCACTTAAAGGATTTGTATCATCCAAAATTGTGGACAACTGATTACTTCGGAAAAATTCGTTAAGTGAAGCAATTAATGGCCTCGCGTTAATTAAATTAGCCGGAACAGGCCTGTCGTCTGGAGAAATAAGGCTCATTTTCTCTTTAACGGAACGTTCTAGTCTTAATAATCCAACTCTAAAAGCATTTGTTTCAACTAATTCTCCAACTCTTCTAAGTCTCCTGTTAGACAGATGGTCAATATCGTCAATTCTGCCTTCACCATTTTGGAGCCCGAGAAGATAACTGATGGCACCAATTATGTCTTGTCTTGTTAAAACCCATGTTGCCTTTTCATTTGGAAGCGATAATTTTAATCTCTTGTTAATCTTAAATCGACCAACTTTGCCTAACTCGTATCTCCTAGGTTCAAAAAACATGTTTTCAAAAAGGTTTTTTGCGTTTTCATATACGGCCGGTTCGCCTGGTCGCATTTTTTTGTATATTTCTATTAATGCTTCTTCTTTGTTTGTGGTCGGATCTTTTTCTAATGTTGCCTCTATATATTTATGGTCAACATCTTTGTCTGCATCTTTAAAAATTGCAAGAATTTCCTTGTCTGTTTCAATTCCCATGGCTCGCAAGAAAGCTGTTGCAACCACTTTTCTTCTTCGATCAATTCTGGCCGCAATCACGTTATTTTTCCCAACTTCAAATTCTAGCCAAGATCCATGTAGTGGACGCATTTCAGCTTTGTGAAGTATGCGCCCCGAAGATCGATCAAGCTCTCCAGAAAAATATGCCCCAGGAGATCTTACTAACTGATTGATTACAGTTCGTTCAATACCATTAATAATGAATGTTCCCCTCTCTGTCATTTGAGGTACGTCGCCAAGAAAAACTTCTTGCGTTGTTTTTTTGCCGGTTTTTTTGTTTACTAAAGTAGCCGTAATCCTGAGGGGAGATGAGTATGTTATCCCTTTCGCTGAAGCTCGCTTAACACTAACTGCTGGGTCACCTAAAAATGTTTCACCCAAATGTAGCTCCCAGTTTTTACCAGTAAAATCACTAATTGGAGTAATTTCGGTTATTTGTCTAGTAATACCTTCTTCTAAGAACCTCCCCCACGATTCTCTCTGAACAAGCGAGAGATCGAGTTCGGGCAAATTACCTTCTTTTTTACCAAAATTGCGACGTATGGTTTGGGCCATTAATTATAGTTTCTAAAGCAAAAAAATTGCAAGGAAAAAGCCCAAGAAAACTTGGGACAAAGATATTCAGCGTACTTATGTACGCCTAGCGTGGATTATAGCACCGCAGACTTTCTTGTCAACCATGTCTTTACTGTTAATTGTTGCAGTTACCTTCAACAATTAAATGTCGTGGCACGACTATTTCCCTAAATATTTCCGCACATTTGAATTGTGTCCATCCAGTGTTTCCGCATAATGAATTTTTCCATCTCCGTCATGAAGATAGTACAAATAAGAGGATTCGGTGGGATAAATTGCGGCCGAAATAGAAGATAAACTCGGATTGGCAATTGGAGCAGGCGGAAGCCCTGAGTATTTGTAAGTGTTGTAAGCTGAATTAATACTCAAATCCTCTCTTGTAATGGTGGGCCACCAATTGCACTCCGACCCCGCCCGACAATTTGCGCTTGCGATAGCATACTGAACGGTTGCGTCTACTTGAAGACCCATTCCAATTTCAAGCCTATTTAACAAAATCCCCGCAACGACAGATCTTTCTTCACCCTTTTGTGTTTCTCTTTCTATAATTGAAGCTAAGGTGACAACTTGATCTAATGTGTATTTTGAAGCATTAATGTCTGCTTCCATTTGGGCATTAATTTTGCCATCAAAAATTGTGAGCATTTTATTTGCAACTATTGAAGCGTTAACCGCTTTTGGGAAAAGATAGGTGTCGGGAAACAGAAAGCCTTCTCTGTTAGCAGTAATTGCCAAAAATTCTTGCCTAAAACTGTCTGCCTCTAATTCATCCCTCTTCAAAGCATCTATATACCTTTCGACCACTTCTTCTTGTCTTAACCCTTCTGGAATAGTTACCCATTCTTCGACTGGTCCACTGGTTAACTGATCAACTATTTTAAATAAAGAAAAATTTGGAGCTAATAAATATTCCCCGGCTTGAATCCTTTTTGATTGAGCAGTCAACTGAACATAAAACTTAAAAGCGAGCGAACTTTTAACAAGGCTTTGGTCTGCCAATTTGTTTCCGATTCTTGAAGCGGAATATCCTTTGGGAATTATGAAACTCTGTAATTCCTTATTCGTAGAAACAGGTTTACTATTTTGATTCCACCAAAAAAAGCCGCCAAAAGTAAAAGAGATAATTAATAAAACTGGAATTATAAAACGCTTCATTTACACACTATACTTCTTCGAGAAGGGCACGTCGATATTTCTTAGTTTTGGAATTATAAATAAATATCCTTCCGCATTCACACGTCACCCTTTCTGTTCCATCTCTTTGTTTTTCTCTTTTGCTACCCAATAATGGCTTTCCGCAACCAACACATCTTCCTTGAGAAAGGAACCAAGCCTGAATCGGAGCAATTGCGTTCTTTAGCATAAGGCGAGTATAGCATAATTAGCCAATATTTTTAATCAAAAGAAAAAGCCCTGTGGATTAAATCATCACAGGGCTTTAGCCATAAAGAGGAGGTTATTGTTTTTGAGCAGATTCATAGCGCTTAACCAAATTTTTTAGTCTCGCTACCATGCCCGTCGTTGTAAAGGGTTTCTCCATAAGGTCGTCCGCTCCTGCGTTGAGAATACTGGCATTACGTGACCGCTCCAAATTTGAAAGAACTAATATTGGAATTTTTGAATCTTTTGAAATGTCGTGTATGGCCTGAATAGTTCCAATCAGCGATACTCCCAAAAGAGGGTGTTCTAAAATAATAGTTTGCGGTTGAGTTTCCTGCAAATATTCCAAGAGTGCTTTCTTCGTGATAACCCAATCGATTTCAACATCCTCCGGTTTCAAGTCTCGAGTCAGTTCTTTGTACCGTTCTTCATTTGAAGACAACATTACAGCAAGAATAGGTTCCGACATTTTCATCTCCTCTCTTTGATTATCAAAGGGCTAATTTTATCAATTAATTAACTTGCAAGACACAGAATATAGCAAATATAAACACAAATTGCAATAATTATGGGGTTTTAATTGGAGTCTAAGTAAGCCTCTAAAATTAAGGCAGCAGAGTATGCATCTTCCAATTCTTTTCTTTTTTTTCTTTTTATCCCCGCTTCTAACGATAATTCCTGAGCGCTGCGTGTTGTTAATGTTTCGTCCTGAAAATACAAGGGAAGCTTAAACTCTGTTTTTAGTTTCTCTCCAAATCTTTTAGACTCTTCTCCCATCTCCCCTTCTGACACACCAACAACAAGTTTTTCAATTTTCTCCTCCTCAATTATCTTTCCCAACTCTTTTATAAGAGCTGTATTCGACGCAAAACGAATTACTCTATATGGCTCCGCTAGACGCGAGGTTGCCAAAGCAACGCCTATCTTTTTTTGTCCGTAATCAATTGCTAATATTCGCATTTGTTTGTTCAAGAGGAGCAATTCTTGCTCTCACGATTAATCTTTTTGGTTTAAGTGGATGCCCCGGAGGGACACAGGTTACCAGTGTTAAAAACGAATCACTTTTATCCTGTTCTAATACCTCTATGTCTGTTGGTAAAACTTCAAGCATTTTCTCTACTATATATTTATAGACAACGCCATCATAGTCAACTTGAATTTCGTCTCCATCATCAAGAGTCGGAAGTGTTGAAAATATCGACAAATAATCTTCTGGATCATAAAACTGGGGCAATATTGAATGACCAAACACAACTGCGTTTCCGTTCTTCCCCGGCAAAGCAGTTCCCGGATACTGAACAAGGCTTCCTGATAAATCCTCTCCCCCTATTGTAACTGTTGCTTTTTTAATTCCTAGTTTAGAAATTGAAATTACATAGTGCGAGACGCTTGATATTGAAAAACTAGCGTCATCCGAATCGGCAAACCAATTACTAGCTTTTGTATAATCAACTTCTTCTAATGTGGCCTTTGAAGTACCTTGAACAATAGGGTTCAACAAAGTTGGATATTTTTGATTTGAAATAGACTGATAAGAAATAATGGGAAGTATAACGGAAACCAATATTACTACTCCTGATATTCCAGAAACGACAGCGGCGATTTTTAATAACTTATTATCCATATTTACGGAAGTGTTTTATTACCGTTCAGCGGCAAGCTCTACCACTATATTCTTAACAACATGAGGAAGTGTCCCGAGCCATCCGGGCAATGGTGGGTTAAGATTTATTTCCGCTCTGGTAAATCCAGTAATCGAAGTTAAATAGTCTTTTGCAAGAATAATACTTTTCCCAGTTATCTTTTCTGATATGTCATCCGGTTTCATTTCAGGCAAAAGATTTACTTCCATATAAACAACTAGCTCATACACTCCATCATCTTCATTCTCTAACTCAAAGCGCATGTCAATTTGATCTTCTCTTAAAACATACCCCGAAGGAATTTTGTCTTTTAAGACTTCTTTCGCAAAATCCGTTAGGGCCAAACTTTCAACCACTAAGCCCGATATATCGAGAGAAAGAGATAACTTCAAATTGTCGGCCTCGTCACCGACCTTATCGCTAAAGTTTATTTCGTCTGGATCTGCTTCCACAGACTCTTCAATAAAATATTGATCTCCTGATGCTTTTTGGGCTAGTTCAGTTTTCGCCTCTTCAAGAAGCTCATCTGTTAAATCCTTTTCTAGATCCTCTAAGTCTTCTTCCGACACAGCCGATATTTGGCGACTTGAGCCACCCGAGAAATCTGAAATAGCTACCGCGTCAACTTCTGCCTTGGGGTAGTTTCCAACTGAAAAGCTTTCATCTTTAGCCAAATTATATTCTGCTCCAATTCCTACGGCGACCACGTCAACGGTGTCTGTTCCTGGCGAGCTTGGAGAAAGAGCTGCTGACACCGATGCTTCATCTGCTAGAGCAAATTTTGAATCATTCGTAGAATAAATAAACGTCCCCACTGGAAGTGTTAATGACTGAGCTGTTCCATTTTGGATTGTAACACTACCTTTTGCTTTTTCTCCGATCGTCTTTGTGCCACTCGTTGGAGTTGTCCTTTCCCCTGAAACACTCGTCTCTATTGTGTTTCCCGGTAATACTCCTTTCGCAAAGTTTGAACTTGAAACATCAGGGTCTATAAAAATAATCATCTTTTCCTCTAGTTTTTTAGGAGACACATAAATTGTCACAACCGCCTTGGGCAAAAACCACCAAGAAATAAAACCTGCAACAATAAGAATTATGAGAGAAACTCCTCCGATGACCATCGTCTTTTTCCCACCAATTTTTACTTTAGTCTTCTTAGAAGACATTGAAGCAATGTTCAGTTTTACTTTTCGTATAATACTTGAGAAAAAATTGTCTTTTAATTTATTCGCCTGCTGTGGCTTTTCTTTTGCTTGAGTGCTATCAGCAACTTCTTTTTGCGGTTGGGTACCTTGCTCTTCTTGCTCAAGGATTTTCGTTTCTGTTTCGACGCCAACATCTTTCTTGTCACCAGAGGTCACATCTTGTCCAACCATAAAACCAACATCTTCGGGCCTTGTCGGACCATCTGTGGTTGTACTTGAAACACTTGTCGCCGGAGTGCTTTTTTCTTCTTTTTCCTCCTCTTTTTTGTCAAGAAAAGAAACGTCGGCGATTTCAGATGCTCCAGCTAAAGACACAGCGTGCACTTTCCTTTTAGGAGTAATCACTTCAATTTTGGGAGTGTGAAGAAATTTTATCTTTTCATATTTATCCCAATTCGCCTTCAAGAGAGCCTGTTTTGTTTCTTCAAGTTCTCCCTCTTTTCCATCATAAAGAAGAAATCTGGAAGGAAGATTTTCACCATCAGCAAACCTTGTTAAACCTTCTGCTACGTCATCAACAATAGACACGCTTCTGGCAATGTTTGCCGTTCCAACTAAATTACCTAATCTAAAAATAGAAAGCTCTATATTCTGACTTCCTACGCCCATAACTACTCCACTTAAAGGAGATCCTTCTTCTGCTTTAACCAAATGTGCCATTACTTCTGGCAGTACAACGAATCCTACCGGCGTTAAAGAAAGTTCTGCGCATATTTTTTTAAGAGTTTTTAAATATTCTGCTTTTATTTGCCCCTTTGACACCCAAGTTGAAGACACACCAAACACGGTTTTTGAAGGCTCTTTGGCGTCTTCTGGGAAGGATGATACTGCTGCCGAGAGAACGGTGTCGCAAGCATTTGTTAACTCATCTTCGGAGGCCCAAGCCGCTGGAGGACTTACAGCAATAACTCTTGCTTTATTGTCAACAATTTCCCAAATACCTGATTGCACCCACTCAGGTTCTATGACGAGCGCCCAATAATATTCTATTGTTTTCTCTTCTTTTGTTGATAAAAAACTTTTAAAATCCATATATATCCATACACTTACTTCTCTGCTCTTGCATAGAGTCGCATTGTTCCTGCCCCGATTTTCTCTTGCCTAAATATCTTAACACGCCCAATTTCAGAAGTGGAGGAAACGTGCGGACCACCACATACTTCTTTTGAAAACCACCCACCTTTAGGATCACCCACTGTATATATCTTAACTTTTTGGTCATACTTTTCTCCAAAAAAAGCCAGGGCACCATCTTTTTTGGCTTGATCTAAGCTTGCCGTCTTAAAACCAATTAGTAACCCTTTTTCAATTTGCTCATTTATCATGTCCTCAACTTCTTTAACTTCGCTACCTGTTAACTTTTGAGTATGCGTAAAATCAAAACGTAGTCTTTCTGCTGTAATATTTGAGCCTTTCTGTTGAACATGGTCTCCTAATATTTTTCTTAATGATGCGTGTAATAAATGTGTGGCAGTATGCAACCTGGTAACTTCTACCGACGAATCTGCCAATCCACCTTTAAACATTCCTGCGCTTGCTGTTCTTGAAAGTTTTTGGTGTTTTTCTAATTTTTTCTCAAACTTAATCCTGTCTTTTTTGGCAAGCTTCTCACCCCGAACATTCAAAAAGATTTCTTGAGCAACTTCGAACGGTATTCCGTATGTTTGATAAAGATCGAATGGTTGAATTTTCATATTCTTGATTACCAGCTGGACACCCTTACCCAAAACTTTCATAAAATTATTCACTTCGCTTCCAAGTTTTGCAGACATACTTGCATTATTCGTTTTTTCAATAATTTTTGTACTTAATTCTGTTGTTGAAACATCTCCCGACAGCTCTCGCACCCTCAGTGCCGCGTTTCGAATTAGTCTGCGCAATATGTATCCTTGTAACTTATTGCTTGGCTCAACTCCTTCTTCAAATAGTTTTGCAGCAGCCCTGAAGTGATCAGCTATAATTCTAAAACTCCTGTCTTGCTTCACGTTTGTCCCGTATTTAAGTCCGGTTTCCTTTTCAATTACACTAATTATCTTCTTAAGCGATTCTATTTGAAATATATCAGGGTTGTTGTTAACTGCAGCTGTCATTCGTTCTAGTCCGCCACCAAAATCAACATTTTTATGAGGCAATTCTTCCAATTGGCCATCCGCCTTTTTAATGTATTCAATAAAAACTGAATTACCAATTTCCATAAATCTTCCGCATCCGCAATTAGGATGACACTCTTTCCCATATTTAGGATCGTGCTCTATCTGAGTAAATTCAAAAAAGACTTCTGAGTCAGGACCACCAATTTCACCGACCGGCATTTTGTCGGGAGAGCCTGAGCGGGACCACCAATTCTCTTTTACTCCGTAAAAATGAATTCTTTCTTTGGGTATGCCAATTTTTTCCCAAATTTTGGCTGATTCTTCGTCTTTGGGCACCCCCTTCGTTCCCTCAAAAACGCTTACCCAAAGTTTTTCTTTTGGTAGGCCCAATTCCTTTATTAAAAATTCCAAAAACCAACTTAACTGTTCTTCTTTAAAATAGTTTCCTAGCGACCAGTTCCCCAACATTTCAAAAAACGTAGTATGGCGATTGTCTCCCACTTCATCCATATCTTCCAATCTCAAGCATGGCTGCGAGTTAACCAACCTATTACCTTCGGGGTGTGATTCACCAGTTAAATACGGTATAAGCTGCTGCATTCCTGAGGAAGTAAATAGCGTGGTTGGGTCGTCTAGGGGCACAAGAGGAGCAAAACTAATTTCTTTATGATTTCTTGGCTCTACTTTAAAAAAAGCCAAATATTTTTTGCGAATTTCATCCAAGGTCATGCCTGAATTATATCGTTTATTAATATCCTTATCTAGAGGGCTCTTGGGAAGATTGACCGTGTGCCTTCATTTTTTTATTTCTTCTTAAAATTTCGATTACCCCTGTTAATTTGTCGGGGCGAATCAATCCTCCACCCAAAATGGCGTCTTCTAAAATGCTGTTTAATCTTTTTAGTGCCTTTCTGAGATCAATAATTATCAATATTACCTGAGCACCGACAATCACGAGAAGTGTTGTTAGTGAAATGACTACTGCAATTAAAAGTTTTTGAACAGGATCCATATTTATTGTTCTAGCTCTGGATATATTTTACGTCGAACAACTGTCTCTTTACCAGACCTTGAAACCGCCCTGACTACTATTTCTTCTGTTCCCTCAAATATTTCAATTTCCGCCTTATAGCTTCCATCCTCTTCAACAAGCGTAGGTTGATTGTTAATCTTCATCGTTGCGTCTTGGTCTGTTTTTCCTGACACAACTAATATGTTTTGTTTAACTACTTGTTCTTCGCGAGGTTCATCAACTATAAGTCTTGGGGGGCTCACGAAATTTGAATACTGAAAAGCAAGATAACCCAAAACAGTAACAGCAATCATAACTATTCCAACTATGAATGTTAACTTTGGACTCCACATAAATTTTTTTGCAACGTCTGGCTTTGGATTAACAGGAAGCACTCTTGGAGGATAATCTCTTCTTAAAAAAGCAACAGCTTGTCTTTCGTCTAATTTTAAATATTTAGATATTTTCTTCACAAAACCAATAACAACCGGGTATTCTGGCAGTGTTTCCCAATTTTCTTTTTCTATCGAAATGATAAATTCCTTTTTAATCTTTGTCTCGTTGGCAATTTTTTCTTGCGAAAATCTTTTTTTGACACGAGCTTCTTTTAAAAAAATACCAATTGTTTTCATCTTAAATATTTAATTTAGGTAGCGGATTGCCCTTCCGAAGGTGGAGCAGACAAAAACTCTTCCGGGCTCTGAATTAGAACATCTCTTGGCTTTGAACCCTCAGATGGCCCTATTGCCCCGGCTGCCTCTAATTGATCAACAATCCTTGCTGCCCTAGCATACCCTATCGACAGCCTTCTTTGAAGAAGAGAAGCCGAAGCTCTGTCATATTGACAAATAACTTCAACGGCGGCCTTAAAAAGTTCATCTAATTCTTCGTCCAAGCCTGGGATCACAGTTGTTCCTGGTTTTGGCATGGAAACAACTTCTTCTGTATATTGGGGTTCAATTCCTTGGTTTTTAAGAAATGACACAAGATCTGTAATTTCCTTATCTGTAACAAATGCTCCTTGAATTCTCATTGGCTTTGCTTGGTCAGGAGGTAAATAAAGCATGTCTCCTTTTCCCAAAAGTTTTTCGGCCCCCTGCATATCAAGAATTACCCTGGAATCAACTTGTGAAGAAACCGCAAAAGCTATTCTGCAAGGAATATTTGCTTTGATTAACCCTGTGATAACATCCACAGAAGGTCTCTGAGTCGAAAGAATCATGTGAATTCCGGTTGCCCTACTCATCTGAGCGATTCTGGTTATTGCATCTTCCACCTCAACTGGAGAGAAAAGCATAATGTCGGCAAGTTCGTCAATCACAACCACAATATGTGGCAATGCCTGGAATCCAGACATTTCATTGTAAGTTGCCATATTTCTAACTCCAGCTTGAGCAAATAATTTGTATCGCCTGTCCATTTCAGAAAGAACCCACCTGAGAGCTGAAATCACCTTTTTGGGATCAACGATTACGGGCGATAAAAGATGAGGAATACCGTTATAACCAGTCAACTCAACTCTCTTTGGGTCTACCATAATAAATTTAACTTCCGAAGGAGCCGCCCTGAAAAGAAGAGAGGAAAGAAAAGTGTTAATACAAACGCTTTTACCAGATCCCGTTTGCCCAGCGATAAGAATATGTGGCATAAGAGCTAGGTCAGCGACTAAAGACTTACCAGAAACATCTAAGCCTAATGCCAAAGATAACTTCGAACTGGCGTCTTTCATCGAATCTGACTGAAGCATTTTCTTTAAGGGAACAAATTCTGGACTTCTATTTGGCAATTCTATTCCAACCAAAGCCCGACCTGGAATTGGTGCTTCTATTCTTATCGTTCCCGTTGGAGCTGCTAAAGCCAATGCCAAATCTCGCTCTAAAGAGGTAATTTTTGACAATTTGGTTCCTAGGGCAACCTCAAGCGCATATTGAGTTACGGCTGGACCGAGATTAACCTCAACAACTCGAGCAGTTATTCCAAATGATTCGAGTGTTTGCTCTATTATATGAGCATTACCTTTTATGTCGCCTCTATCTGCCTTGCCAGTTTGAGCTTCTGACAAAATACTAAGAGGAGGGTGTTTCCATACCTTGTCTTCACCAGGTATGTTGCTCACTAATTTGGGCTCAAGCGCTTCTTTTGTAACACCCTTTTTTGGGATTTTAGCAGTAGGCACAGGGGGTCGCTGACTTCCTGATACCTTGAGTTTTCTTTTGGTTAAATTCTCGGCTTTCCGTATTGCTTTTCCTCCTACCAAATAATGTTTGACTTGGGTGAGCAAGTTTCCAAAAAAAACAATCAGCTGGTCAACCGAAGTATTAAACAAGATAACGAGACCAATAATACTCGTTCCAAAAAGGATAATAAAAGCGCCAACAGAAGTAATAAGCGTCGCCACTCCGTCCCAAGAGTATTTCCCTAATTTACCAGCCCTTGTTATTGTCAACATCGATATGAAAAACAAGAGACCTCCAACTAAAACATTTGGCTGGGCAAAAGGAGTTTTAATTTTGGTCAACAAAAATCCAGCAGACAGTAAAACAAAAGGTAAAAATATCGTGGTCCACGAAAGATAAGAAACCAAGAAATCATTTAACTTAACTAAAACAACTCCCTGTCTAGCAAAAGAAACTATAATTAATCCCGCTAAGGAAAAGAAAAAGATTTGTCCAATAGAATGAATCGTTCCTTTTTTGAGTTTTAACTTAAAAGAGCTTTTTGCTCGTTTTTTACGCTTCTTTTTAGCCATAAATTCATTATATGATACTCATACATGCTTGTCTAAACCCGTACTGGCTTTAATAGTCAGGCTTCAACCACAACCGGAAGAATCATGGGCCGACGACCTGTTTGTCTGAAGAAGTGTTTTTCTAAAAAATCTATTGTTATACGTCTAACAACATGTCTATCAAGGCGTTGTTTTTTCCCAATCTCTCCCACAAGAAGGTTAGCTGCATCAAGTAAAAAATCCTTCTCTTGTTTTTCAAAAACAAAACCGCGACTAATTATCTCTGGGTCGGCAATTAGCTTATTCCCTTCTTTGTCTAATTGAACAAGGACAATGGCAACTCCATCTCTCGCTAATTTCTTCCTGTCTCTTAAAACAACATTGCCAACATCTCCAACACCCAAACCATCTACCAACACACTCTTCACATCTATTTTTCCAGCCCTCACACCTCTTTGGTTTTTGAATTCAACAATCTCTCCGGCCCTTAATTCAAACGTAGCCTCTGGGGCTGCCCCCATACTAACGGCAATATCTTTGTATTTTCTCATGTGCCTTATTGTCCCCCCAATTGGAATATAGTATTTAGGTTTTAGAAGAGCAAAAAGCATCTTGATGTCTTCCCGGCATCCATGCCCGGAAACGTGTAGATCTTCTTGCATTTCGTAATAGTGAACATCTACACCAATCTCAATAAATCTATCTACTAAACGATCTACATTTGCTTTTGATCCTGGTGGGGCTGGATCAGAAGAAAACATCACAGTATCACCTTTATTTATCTTTAAAAAATCATGCTCAGAATTGGCCACTCGATAAAGCGCACTCCCAGGTTGACCATAGCTTCCAGAAATAATGTACATTATTTTCTGTTTAGATATTTTTCCCATCCTTTTAAAGGGCACGACTAAATTATCGGGATAATGCAAGTATCCAAGATTTTTGGCAATTTGTGCCTTGTCTTCGGTCGAACGGCCAACAAACACAACTTTGCGATTTAGTGTTTTGGCCACATTAATTGCCTGCTGCATTCTTGAAATATTTGATGAAATTGTGGTAAAAAATATTTGCCCCTTAGCGTCTCTGGCAATTTGCCCTACTTGGGCTTCAATCTCTTTCTCGCTCTGTGTGTATCCGGGCGTTGTTGCCCCTAAACAATCAGAGGCCACAGCCAAAACTCCTGATGAGGCCAATGTTGCCGCTCTGGCGATATCAAAAGGTCTACCATCAACTGGTGTCCAGTCAAACTTGTAATCAGCGACATGGAAAATGCTACCTTCGGGTGTCTGTATTGCAAAACCAACACCATCCGGAACAGAGTGAGAAACTCTAAACATCTGTATCTTAAATACACCCAAAGACAGTGTGTCTTTTTCCGGGTCAATAACGTTAACTTTTACGTCTTTTGTTTTATGATCTGTAAACTTATTCTCAATAAATCCGGCAACCAGCTTAGTAGCATAAATAGGAGCTTGCACATCCTTCAGAAGAAACGGTAAAGCCCCAAGATGATCTTCGTGTCCATGAGAAATTAGTATGCCTCGAAGTTTATGTTTGTTTTTTATAACATAACTAAAATCAGGAATTACCAAATCAACACCATACATTTCTGCCTCCGGAAACCCTATGCCACAATCAACAATGATCATGTCGTTTCCGTACTCATATATATATAAGTTTTCTGTTACGTCTGTTGTGCCCGATAGGGCTATGAATTTTAGACTTGCCATCTTGTATTAATAATCCTATACCAGCTCCATTTGTTCAACCTCAATTTGTTCTACCTCATTTTCAATTACTTCAGACAACATCTCGGGGACATTACTAAAATCTTCAATCGTTCTTCTTTTCATTTCTCCATTTCTCAGTCCTGCCGCAGGGTGATACATCGGAATAACAGTAAGATTCCGTTTTCCCCACTTAACCACTCTAGCCTTTCCATGCACGTCACTTATTCTTACACCAGGAATAAATTTTGCCATAGAAAATCTGCCAAGCGTAATAATTATCTTTGGTTTGATAATCTCAATCATTTTGTCAATATATGGCCTAAAAGCCTCTATTTCCTCTGGTAATGGATCTCTATTTTCTGGCGGTCTATAATTAACTACATTAGTGATAAACACTTCTTCTCTAGGCAGTTTAATCGAATGAAGCAATTGGTCTAAAAATTTACCTGAATTCCCAACGAATGGCATCCCCTTCTCGTCTTCCCAGCGTCCAGGTCCTTCTCCGATTAGCATTATCTCTGCTTCTGCAGTACCTGCTCCAAAAACTAATTTTGTTGCTGTTTCTCTTAAAGGCAGTTCTTTGTCTGCTTTCATTTTCAAGAATAATTCTTTAAGGTTTTCTCTTTTTGTTTTTTTTATCATCTTGTATTTCTTATTAAGGCAAAAACTCTTTAATATTTTGTACTGTAACTTTATAAGACTGACCCTTTCCTTCGACAATCATTTTTGCTACTTTTCTGGCAATTCCCTCTATTGTCCTTTGGAGAGTTCTAATTCCCGCATCGTATCCAATTGGTCTAACTATTAACGCCCAAGCGTCCTCTTCTATAATTAAGGCGTTACCGTCCACTCCAGATTCTTTTAGTACCTTTGGTAACATATACTTCCTTCCAATAATTATTTTTTCTGCGTCTGTATACGAAGGCATGGATATTGGCTCAAGCCTGTCCAACACGGCTGTGGAAATATTGGTTGTATTATTTGCTGTTGCTATAAATAAAACCTCAGAAAGATCAACTGGATAATCAATATAGTGATCAATAAATGCATGGTTTTGCTCTGGATCTAGTAACTCTACTAATACACCCATTATTGATGCTCTTCCCTCGTCGGTTACTCTATCTATTTCGTCTAGCAAAATAACCGTGTTTCTACTCTGAGAAGTAATAAGTGCCTTGATAATTTTTCCAGGCTCTGCTTCAGGATGCATCCTAGATTGACCTCTCAAGTCTAATGGATCACCCATTCCTCCAAACGGAATTCTTGCTATCTTTCTACCCAATGATTGAGCAATTGAGTCTGCGATTGTTGTTTTCCCTGTACCCACAAGGCCAACGAAACACAATATCGGTGCTCTCTTAATGTCTTCGCTTTCCCCTTTTTCTTGCTTTAATTTCATGGTTGAAATGTATTCTAAAATTCTCTCTTTAATTTCTTCTAATCCGTGGTGGTTTTTGTCTAAAATTTCTTTAGCCCGCGATAGATCTAAGATGTCTTCTGTCTTTTTGTTCCATGGAATAGAGGTAATTTGTTCTATGTACCGACCTATTCTGTCGTATTCTGGTAAGAAGGTGGGTGAATTGGTAAGTTTTACCAGTTGATCCAGTCGTATCATAACTCCCTCTTTGAGTTTCTCGGGAAGAAATAAAGTACTCACTTTTTCCTTGAGGCTAACTAATTCTTGGCCGGCAGAATCCATATTTTTGATTTCCTAGTTAAAATGTATCACGAAGTGATAGCTATTTAGAAGTTTTTCTTTTTATCCTCTAAGTATCTGCTAGTTGGAAAGTGAGGACCCGATGATTTTTTGTCTGTGGATCTTCCTCTTGAGGATGGTCTCTTTCGATCAAAATCGTTGTTGGGTTTTCGGTAAGAAGGCTTACTATCTGTGCTCTTTTCTTTATCCCCATCTAACAACATTGAGAGGTTAATTCTTCCTAAATTATCTATCTCTTTTACCCTAACCTGAACTTTATCTCCAACCTTAACAACATCTGAAGGATCTTTAACAAAATCCTTGCTCATGTCTGAAACGTGCACTAATCCGTCTTTGCCAGGCAATACCTCGACAAAAGCACCAAATTGTTGAATTCTTTTAACTTCTCCTTCGTAAATCTCACCAGCTGCCACTTCTTTTGTTAAATTCTCGATTCTTTCTATTGCGGCCGCTACCTCTTCCTCTTTTGTACCAGAAAGACTTACGCTTCCATCATCTTCAACGTCTACTTGGGCACCTGTCTCTGCAATAATTTTCCTTATCATCTTTCCTCCTGGGCCAATAATTTCTCCTATTTTAGTTGGGTCAATTTTAATTACCTTTATTTTTGGAGCGTAGGTAGATACTTTTTCGCGTGATTCGGAAATAGCCTTCATCATTACTTCCAATATCTTTAACCTTGCTTCTTTTGCTTGTTTAAAGGCTTTTCCAAGAATTGAAGCTGTTAGTTTTAGTGTTTTAACATCAAGCTGTAAGGCTGTTATTCCATCTTTTGTTCCAGCTACTTTGAAATCCATATCTCCATTGCCATCTTCCATTCCAACTATATCTGTTAAAACTACATTCTTCTTTTCACTTTCAATAATTAACCCCATGGCGATACCAGCAACCGGCGCTTTTATTGGCACACCTGCGTCCATCAATGAGAGTGTTGATCCACATGTTGATGCCATCGAGCTTGAGCCGTTTGATCCTAATATCTCTGTAGCAACACGAATGGTGTAAGGGAACTCTTCTTTTGATGGAATCACTGGAAGCAGCGCATTTTCAGCTAATGCTCCATGTCCGACTTCTCTTCTTGAAGGAAATCCCACTCTACCTGTTTCTCCAACTGAATAAGGAGGCATTGAGTAATGGTGTATATATCTTTTTGATTTTTCTCCTTCAGCCGACTCTATTAGTTGTTCCAAAGATGACGATCCCAATGTGGCAATAGAAAGAGCTTGTGTTTGTCCTCTATTAAATAGTGCTGAACCATGTGTTCTAGGAAGAATTCCTACTTCAGCCGAAAGATCTCTGAGTTCATCAGATTTTCTACCGTCAGGTCTTTTGCCTGCCAAAATCAAGCTTCGAATTTCATTTGTGAAGAGATCCTGAAATATTCTGCCGTATTCTTCTTTTTCTTCTTCTTCAGCCGAATCCATAACTGCTTTTTTGGCTGCATCAAAATCAGAATAGCCAGCTTTCATAACTGCCATGTTTTTTATTAGGTCTTTTATTGTGGAACCCGCTAATTTCTCTATTTTCTTTTCTAATGTTGGGTTTTTCTTTACCTCTAGTAAAACTTCTTTCTTTTTTCCAACCGCTTTAGCAAAATCATTAACTAATGCAATTACTTTTTTGCTTTCTTTTTGAATAAACTCAATTCCCTCCAGCATTTTCTTTTCCGAAACTATCTTGCTTTTTGCTTCGATCATAACAATGGCATCTTTTGTTACTGAGGAAACCAATTCCATTTCAGATTCTTGAATGTCTTGTTTGGTTGGATTGATAATAAACTTATTGTCTTTTAGTCCTGCCTTGAGCATGGAAACTGGTCCACCCCATGGAATTGAAGAACTTGTTAATGCAGCAGAAACAGCTAGTCCAGCAACCATGTCCGGAGAAGTTTCTAGATCGACAGACAATACAGTAATAATAACTTGGACTTCTTTTTTATAGTTCTTTGGGAAAAGTGGCCTAATTGATCTGTCAATAAGTCTTGCCACCAATACATCATCATCTGAAGGACGACCATCTCTCTTTACCCATCGGCTTCCCTTGATTCTTCCTCCTGCGTACAATCTCTGTTGGTATTCCACAAACAATGGGAAATATCCAATACTTTCTTTTAATTCAGAGGCTACCACTGTTGCTAGCACCACGGTCTCGCCGTGAGTAGCTAATACAGCAGAAGTTGCGTGTTGTGCAAGTTGTCCTGTTGAAAGGGTTAGTTTTCTACCACCCAAATCCATGCTTTTTTCTATTTTTTTCATATTCTATTCTTATTTCTTTAAATTCAGCTCTGCTATGAGGCTTCTGTATCGTTTTTCGTCACGATCTCGAAGATAAGTTAATAATCTTCTTCTTTTCGCTACCATAGCTAGAAGACCCCTTCTTGAATGAACATCTTTCTTGTGATCTTTAAGGTGTTCTGCTAATTTGTCTATTTGTACAGAGAGTAGTGCTACTTGAATTTCTGGAGAACCAGTATCGCTTTTCTCTCGAGCAAATTTCTTTACAATTTTTGTTTTGTCTTCTTTTGTTAATGCCATAATGTCATGAAAAACTGAGTAACCCCTTAACCATCTGTGGCGGAGCAACCCTGTTTTACATCAGGGATTATAATATCACGAAAATATTTAGTTGACAACCCATTAAAAAATTAACTGATCGAAGTTCCTTTGTAGATCTTTGGCTCAAGCCAATCCTTTGGGGCTTCTTTTTTTTCTTCGAGTATTTTCTTACCTGGAATAGATCCTTGAGAAAATGTCCCTTTTTGATTTAAAACTTTTCGTTTTCTTACTCCTCCTGCCCTTATTAAATCAGCAACGACCTGAAATGTGTTAGCGCCAACTTCCGAACTCGAAAACTTATTGCTTCCTTCTTCTATTCCTGCAAGTAAGTTTGTGGCCGTATCAACATCTAATGTGTAATTTCCTTCTTTGATTAAATCTGCCACAATCTCTGAACAAGAAGAGGCTGGTCGCGCAAACGACATGACACTTGCTTCCGACGATACCGATAATGCCCTTGTGCCGATATGCAATACTTTTGCTCCAACTAACTCCTTAGATGAACTTACTGCTGGGAAGTGTGATTCATTTGCACCTCCAACTAATATAATTATGTCTGCCGAAACACCAGAAAATCCAAGGTTTGCCTGCTCTTTTTTGGGAGAGGGAAAACCTGGTTTAGGAATAATTGTGAGCCTGAATTCAGACCCATCGATATCATAACTAACTCTTTCAATATTTTCAGCCGGATAATCGACCAAGCTAACTACTAAATTTTTGTTACCAAGCTCTTGAGTTATTTTGTTTACACCCACAAGCCTGTTAAACTCAACAACCATAGGGGACGGACAAGAAATTGAAACATCTTTTTTGTCACTTAAACTTAAATATAAAGACAAACCTGCGGCTACTTGTTCAAAAAAAGGTTTTGTTGGCAAAAGAACCAAAACGGAGTTTGTAGAGTTTATAATTGAGCTGAAAGAGTTGTCCATATATTTAAGTAGGGCAAATTACTGTTTGACGGATACTAACATATCCCCTTTTTCAAAATCAAGTTGAGGACCAAGAATAACCCCAAACTCTTCACCTTCTTTTGCCTCCTGAATCATCTTTTTTTCTTTTCGCAGAGAAACAACTCTTGCCTGTCCAAGCTCGGTCTCGTCGCGCATTAATGTAACCGTATCTTTCATACTAATTTTCCCAGAAACAACTTTACAACCGGCAACCGTTTTGTTGTTAAAAGGGAAAGAGTCTATGATTTTTGCCTTACCTAATATCACCGACTGCTTTTCTCCAATTAGTTCTCCCAATTTTTCGAGGAGCTTATAAATAATGTCGAACGTTTCAATTTCTACCCCTTCCGTATCTGCTAGTTTTTTGACAGAGGAAGGAGTTTTTACTTCGAAACCAAAAATGTAAGCATCTTCTACTGACTTTGCAAAAAACACATCAGACTCATTAATAGGACCCACTCCCGAAGAAATAGAAATAGCGTCAGCTGGCAAGTTCAATAGCAGCGCCTCAAGAGCACCTGCACTTGCAGCTTTAAAAACAGCTGCCACTTGTTCTTCTCCAACTGAAAAGGGTTTTGCCCCCATTCGAGTTTCATTTTTATTTTCTTTGCTGCTTTTACTTACAGAAGAATGTCTTACTTGTGTTCCAATAAGAGGAAGTTCTGAAAATCCCAACACCAATCCTGGCTCTCCGGGGAGTATCTTTTTTATTGCCTTTCCTTCTTTGTTAAATATCCCCTTTACTCTGCATCTCATTTTGTCTGTCTCGATTTCGTCTCTTGCTGAAAGTGTTCCATTCTTGACAACAATCGACACTAACATTCCCCTTGCGTCTTTGTTTGTTTCAATAACAACTGCATCCAGTTTTGCTTTTTCGTCCGATTTAATTTCGTTGACTTCAGAAACCAAAAGAATCATCTCCAACAACTCATTTATACCCTTGTTTTCTTTTGAGGAAAGCAATACTAGAGGGGTATCTCCACCCCTTCCTTCAAACAAAACTCCCTCTGTTTCAATTTGCCCTTTTACGCTTTCTATGGAGGCAGAGGTTATATCTATTTTTGTAATAGCCACGATAAAAGGAATTTCTGCTTTCTTAATATATTCAATTGCCTCTTTTGTTTGGGGTTTTACTCCATCATCAGCCGCCACCACCAATATGGCTATGTCTGCTAATTTTGCTCCTCTTGAACGCATTTGGGCAAAAGCTGCGTGCCCAGGAGTGTCTATAAAAGTTATTTTCTTTCCCGTTTTTGTCGTTATAGTTGAAGCACCTATTCCTTGAGTTATACCGCCCATTTCTTTTTGGGCCACGAAAGTTTTCCTTATGGTATCTAGAAGTGTTGTCTTACCGTGATCTACGTGACCAAGGACTGTTACTATTGGTTGTCGTGGTTTTTCCATATATTGTTTTTTTTATTCCCTTAATTTCTAATAATCTGTGCTCAAGTAAAGTTTCCATTTTAACTTTTCTTTGATGCCACTTTTTTCTTTTTTTTCACAGATGTTGTTTTCGCTTCTTTTTTGCCTTTGACTTTCTTCTCTTTTTTAACAGTTTTTTTCGTCTTTGTTTTTTTAGCTGAAGCCTTCTTCACAACTTTTTTCTTTTCTTCTCTTTTCTTCTCTTTTTTAACAGTTTTTTTCTTATCGGCATAAGGTTCTATTTCTATTCTCCATCCTGTTAGTTTTGATGCCAATCTCGCATTTTGTCCATCTTTGCCAATAGCCAAAGAGAGTTGTTCCTCTGGAGCTTCTACTTGAGCCGTTTCTTCTTTTTTGTTTAAAGTGACATTTAAACCCTCTGCTGGTGAAAGTGCTGCTTCTATTAATTCCTTTGGGTCTTCGCTCCAAGGAACAATATCTATTCTTTCTCCCCCGAGCTCGTTTGTTGCCGCTTGTACCCGAATTCCTTTTTGACCGACACAAGAACCTACTGGATCAACACCTGATTGTGTTGAAGACACGGCAATTTTTGTTCTTGTTCCTGCTTCACGAGCGATTGCCTTTATTTCAACACTACCTGAAGAAACTTCCGGGACCTCTCTTGCAAAAAGTTTTTTAACAAAATCTGGGTCAGCCCTAGAAAGAATAATTTGTTTTCCTTTTGGTGTCTCAACAATCTCCTTCATAAGAAATGTCAATCTTTGGTTTGCCGAAAGCCTTTCGTTGGGGGCTCTTTCGCCTGCTGGCATAATACCTTCGGATCGACCTAGATCTATTCGTACGTCAGGACCATCAAATCTCAAGATCATACCCGAAATTAAAGTACCCACCCTACCGGAAAATTCGTCCATGATTGAATCTTTCTCTGCTTCTCTTATTCTTTGGTGAATTACTTGTTTTGCTGTTTGTGCAGCAATTCTTCCAAATCCAGGAGGAGTTACATCTTTTTTCTTTTTAGGTTTTCCTTCTGGCCAAGAATATATTTTGGCACTGCCACTTACGGAATTTAAATCGACGTCATATTCTAGCTCATCCTCATCGCCTTCTTGTTCTTTTATGTCTCGCTTATAAGCCGCAACTATTGCTTGTTTAATTGTATCTAATATCACATCTGCATCAAGTCCTCGCTCCGTTGCGATAGCTTTTAATGCTTGTGCAAATTCTGTTCTTGGTGTTTGTACCATAATCTAAAAAAAAAGGCGGGCTAATATCCCACCGTTTTCTCCCTTAATCTGGTGATATTTTAACTCAGAAGAAAAATTAAGTCAATTGTGCTTAGCATAATTTATGAAGACGGCTAAGCCTAGTGATGTTTTCGGAAGTGTGCCTCAAAGTCCCTCTTTCTTCATTTTTTCTATTATCTTTTTCTGCTCCTTGGTAAGTTTCTCTGGAACAGCAACTATTACGCGAACATATTGATCTCCACTACCTCTCCCTCTTAGTCTTGGTGCTCCTTTTCCTCGAAGTCGAATTGTTGTTCCCCCTTGTGTTCCTGACTTAATACGTATCTTCACTTTCCCGTCTATAGTTGGTGCCTCTACTGTGCCCCCAAGAATAGCTAGCGAATAAGGAATTGCTAATTTTACAAAAATATTTTCTCCGTCTCTTTCAAAAACATCGTGTGGTCCAACATTCACAGAAAGAACAAAATCATTAAAATTTATTCTCAATCCTTCGTCAATTCCAGCTGGAATTTTAATTTTCTTCTTTTTCCCGTCGATCTCTACCTCCTTCTCAACACCCTTGATTGCCTCCATAAAATCAATTGTGACCGAGTAGCGAGGTTTTCTTGCACCACCAAACGAAGCTCCACCTCCAAAAAACTGAGAAAATATTTCAAAAGGGTCACCAAAATCAAAACCAGAATAAGGACTTTCTCCGGACGTTGAGTGGGTATAAGTAAAAGGACCCTGTCTTCCCGCTTGACCAAAAGGAGACCCGGCACGCCCTGGTCCACCAGGCATTCCACCAGGAGAAAAAGCGGCGTGACCATATTGGTCATATGCCTGTTTCTTCTGTGGATCAGACAATATCTGATAAGCGGCATTCACTTCCTTGAAGCGTTTTTCGGCAACTTCCTTGTTGTCTTTGTGTTTGTCAGGATGCCACTCAAGGGCCTGTTTGCGATAAGCTTTTTTGATTTCGTCTTGAGAGGCCCCCTTGGTAACTCCCAAAATATCGTAATAGTCTGATTTGGCTGCCATAATTTTATATTATCCTTTTCTATTTGAAATTGTTTAAACGAAGACTATTCAGAATCTTCCATCAACAGATCATCTAATAATTTAGTCTGCTTATTAATTGCGTCTTCCGATCCGGGTATTAACCTAAAAGCCTTGAATATAATCTCGTCTGGGTCCTCAGAATTAATCGATATTCCCCATTCTTTTTTTAACGTGTCTATTTTTTTATTAAAATTAGCCAGCGTTTCTCTTTCCTCCGAAGTTAACATTCGCATAGCCGTTTCGTGATGGGCAAGGACTGTTAGAAGTCTTTCACTAGTATGTGACACAGTTTTTATTCAACAATTTCTCCCTCTTCAACTTTTTCGTCCTTTTCAACTTTTGCCTTTTTCTTTTTCGAATTACCGCCTTTATCTTTCTTATCTTTTCCCTTTGCACCAGCCTCTGGTGAACCAGATTTTTCGTACATTGCCTGACCTATTTTTTGAAGTTCTTCTGATAATTCTTGTGTTCTTTTCTCAATTTCTTCTTTATCTCCCTTTTCTATTATGTCTTTTAGAGCCTTTATTTTTTCTTCTATCTTTTCCTTTATGTCTTTTTTCACCTTGTCTCCAGCATCTTTAAGTGCTTTTTCAGCCGTCGCCACCATTGCGTCAGCTTGATTTTTAGCCTTGACCTGTTCTGCTTTCTTTTCGTCTTCTTCTTTGTGCTTTTCGGCTTCATCTTGCATTCTCTTTACCTCGTCGTCGCTTAGGCCAATTGCACCAGTTATTGTTATATTTTGGCTTTTGTCTGTAGCCTTATCTTTTGCAGTTACCTTCAATATCCCAGAAGCATCAATATCAAATGAAACTTCAACTTGTGGCACTCCTCGTGGTGCAGGAGGAATACCATCTAAAATAAATCTTCCCAAACTCTTGTTATCGGCAACCATTGGTCTTTCACCTTGGGTTACGTGAATATCGACTTGTGTTTGATTATTGGCCGCGGTTGAAAAAACCTCAGTTTTACTAGTGGGAACAGTTGTATTTCTAGGTATCATTGGTGTGGCAACATTACCCAAAGTTTCAATAGCTAGTGTTAATGGAGTTACGTCCAAAAGAAGAATATCTTTTACTTCTCCTCCTAAAACCCCTGCCTGGATAGCCGCTCCTACCGCAACTACTTCATCTGGATTAACAGACTTATTTGGTTCTTTTCCAAAATATTCCTTAACCCATTCAATTATCTTTGGCATTCTGGTCATTCCACCCACCAAAATAACTTCGTCTATTGTGTGAGGATCAAGCTTTGCATCTTTGAGACAGGCCTCAACTGGCTTCATTGTCCTTTCAATCAAATCTCCAACTAAACTTTCAAATTTTGCCCTAGTAAGCTTCGTTGTCAAATGAAGGGGTTGACCATCTCTTTGAGTAATATAAGGTTGATTAATTTCAACTTCCTGGGTCGCCGATAATTCAATTTTTGCCTTTTCTGCGGCATCCCTTACTCTTTGAAGGGCCTGCTTATCTTTTTTAAGATCTACAGCGTTGTCTTTCTTAAACTCAGCGGCTATCCAATCAACAATTGCTTCATCGAAATCATCTCCACCCAAATGTGTGTCTCCATTAGTGGATTTCACTTCAAAAACTCCCTCTCCTAATTCAAGAATTGAGATGTCAAATGTTCCACCACCAAGGTCATAAACAGCAATTTTCTCTGCTTTCTTTTTGTCAAGTCCGTACGCCAAAGCGGCTGCCGTGGGTTCGTTGATTATCCTTTCAACCTTCAATCCAGCGATTTTCCCAGCTTGCTTGGTAGCTTGTCGTTGAGCATCATCAAAATAAGCTGGAACCGTAATAACGGCTTTTTCAACCTCTTCCCCGAGATAATCCTCAGCGTCCTTCTTTAATTTCATCAATATTCTTGCTGAAATTTCCTGAGGTGTAAAAATTTTGCTTTCAACTGAAACAGCTACCGTTTTGTCCTTTCCGGCTACTATTTCGTACGAAACCATTTTTTTTGTTTTCTCAACTTCCGCATCCCCAATTCTTCTACCCACCATTCTCTTTATGGAAGAAATTGTATTTTTAGGATTGAGAATCATCTGGCGCTTGGCCACATCTCCAACTAAATTCTTAATTGGTTCTACTACGCTTGGAGTAAGATTTCGACCAGTATCAGCCGCGGGAATAACTTTTGGTCTTCCCCCTTCCATAACAGCCACAACAGAATTTGTTGTTCCTAAATCTATACCAATTATTTTAGACATTTTATTTTATTTTCCTTTCAATACTTTAACTTTTGCTGGACGAATTATTGGCCCATTACTAAATTTCCATCCATTTAGTACTACTTCGGCAATTTCTCCGTCTTTTCCGCCTTTTACAACCTCGACAGCTTCACATATTTCTTCATTAAATTTATCACCTTGTTTTGCCTCAATTTTTTCAATTCCCTCTTCTCTCAAAATCTTCCTGAACTCTTCTAATACTAAAACAATTCCAGAATCTTTCAAGTGCCTTTGTGTCTCTTCCAACATATCAAAAATAATTAACATTTTGATGGCAAATTTAATACTAGCTACTTTCTCGAAACCTTCTTTTTCTCTTTCAATCCTCTTTCTTAAATTATCGTAATCTGCCAGAGCACGTACTAATTGATTCTTTACTTTTTCTAGCTCTTTCTCGTTAATTTTTGTTGTTGTTTGTTTTTTCATTCTGCTATCTCCTGAACTAGGTTTCCAAAATATCGTAATATCGGAATAATGGTTGGATAACTTAACCTAACTGGTCCAATTATCCCCAACGCCCCACGTTTTTTACCCGCATTAAATCTAGTTGCAATTATACCTATTGGAGACATTCCTAGCCAACCCAATTCTTCCCCAAAAACCACTTCCACGGGGGTTTCTCCCTGAACCTTTTCAAAGAAAAGCTCGTGAAGTCCCTTGCTTTCTTCTAGGAAGGCAAAAATATTTGCACAAACTTCTAGATCAGCAAATTCTGGACTTAAAAAAACATTTGAGTACCCAGAATGAGAAACTTCACCATCGTCGGTAACAGCTATTGCTAAACTTTTTGTTCGATCAGCTAAAGCGTGAGCCACTTCATCTAGAAGATGTGGCAAATCTTTTCTGGAATCCCAAATCTCTTCTTTTGCTTTTACTTCCTCTGTTAGGCTCATTTGTTTTTCCTCCATTAATTGCTCCACATAAAATTTCATTGCTTTAGGACTAGGAATTCTACCGGCTGATGTGTGTGGTTGCCTTAAGAAACCAGTTTTTGTAAGCAAAACCATTTCATTTCTTATTGTTGCTGGAGATACGCCTAAATTGTATTTTTTATCCAAAGCTTCAGAGCCAACAGGTTCTGCCGTTTCAATATACTCGTCTATCAAACTTTTCAAAATTTGTGTTTGTCTAGCCGTAATTCCATCGGTCATTAGCAGAAGATTAACACGAGTGCTAATTCGTGTCAAGACCTTTTTGCTGTTATTGAATCATTGTCGTATCAGTTTGCGGTGGAGTAATTGGCTCCTGATTTTTAAGTGGTATAGGGGTTATTTTGCGTTTAATAAAAGTTCTTTTTAATAAATTAAAGAATATCTTTACCTCTTTTTGCTTCAATATGATTGCCAACCCCAAATACACAAAAGCCCCCATTAGAGAAACAGCAATTGTTAATACTAATAAATTCCCCGTGTATCGTGTATCTAAAACAAATTTTTCAAAAGGAATAACCGAAGATGCTTCAATCTTGCCAAGAAAAGAGAGTCTTTTAACCCAGGCCGACCTGTCAAAAATCCTAAGAACAAAATACATGACAGAACCTGCTCCAATGGCAGAAATTCCTGATTTTAAAATCGGGGAAACAAGTTTCAGGAAAGGCTTTTTGCCTATTCTTTTACTTAACAGAATAAAAAGCAGGATCGCCTGATAAGTAGAACCTATTGAATAAGCAAGTGCTAATCCCCAAACAGGAAGCCCCAGTCTTTTAATAAAAATAAAATCAGCGAGTACTATTATAATGATTCCACTAATTGAAACCATAACTGGCGTCTTAGTATCATGAAGTGCGTAAAATGCTCGAGACAACAAAGAGTTGGCAGCTTGAAAAACAACGGCGGCGGCGAATGTAGAAACCACCATTCCAGTTTGAACAGTCGCCTCCCAATCAAACATGTCACTCCCAAAAACAAGCCTTACTATCGGAATCCTTAATACCACTAATATCGTAGCCACAGGTAAAACCAAGAAAACGATTTGATAAAGGGCGCTGTAAAAGGTCTTTCGAAACTTCTTCATATTTTCTGCTTGTCTTGCTAATGTAGGTAGAGCCGCTTTGGCAATAGAGGTTCCAAATAAGCCCACTGGCAAAAGCTGCAACGAGTTACCAAAGGTGAAATAAGTGTAAGAAGCTGTTGAAATTAAAGACGCTAAAAACAACTCTACTGTTTTTGTTATTTGTAAAAACGAAAGCTCTAATATTCTTGGTAGTGCAAGTTTCCCTATTTTCTTTACATCTTTAGTCAAACGAATCGATGGCGAAAATCTAAAGCCCAATTTAATAGCCAGGGGAAGTTGGATCAAAAAGTGCAACCCCGCTCCAACAAACACACCAATTGCAGGAGACAATAGTTTCATGTCCGAAACTAAAAGTATTGTCCCAAAAATAATTCCTAAGTTATAAAACAATGGGGCTAAAGCCGGCACTAGAAAACGCCTTAATGATTCCAAAACTCCCGTCAAAACATAACTTACGACAAAAAATCCTTGTGCAGCAAAAAGAATTCTCGCTATCTTGACAATCTCCGCCCTTTCGACTGGTCCGAATCCGGGAGCAAAAGCAGCATACAAACTATCAGCAAAAATACCGGCTATAATAGCAAACACACCGAAAACCAAAAGGCTTATATTGGTTACGGTACCTGCAATTTTCCAAGCATCTGATTTTCCATTTTTAAGTGCTTTTGTAAAAACAGGGATAAAGGCCGAAGAAAACGTTCCAAAAACTAAAACCTCAAAAATTAAATCTGGGAGTCTAAAGGCTGCAAAAAACAAACTTAAATCCGCAGGAGCAAAGTAATGCGCTAAAACCCTTTGACGAACCAGTCCCAATATGCGAGAAGCCATAACCATTAACATAATTATTGATGCAGCAGAAAGAACAGAGGACTGCGGGGAAGTAAATATTTTTTTACTTTTTGAAATAATTTTGTTAACCATTTTATGTATTTAGGTATAAGCTTATACTCAGTTTATAGCTTTATTGATATTTTAGCCTTGTTAGATTATACTCACAAATCAGTGATTATCGTATAGGAAATTTTAACAAACCTTTTAAACAATATGCCAGTTACAAAAACAGCCAAAAGAGCACTAAGATCTTCAAAGAAAAAAGCGCAAATAAACAGCGCTCTTAGATCTCGTTTAGAAATCGCTATTCGATTAGCAAAAAGCAAAAAGTCAGAAAAAACAGTTGAGGAAGCAGTCTCTTTGACAGATCGCGCCGCCAAAAGAAAAATTATTCACCAAAACAAAGCAGCAAGAATGAAAAGCAGTCTTTCTAAACTTTTGCCCAAAAAATCTGCAAAAACCTCCAAAAAAACAACGAAAAAATAAGCTTCTGTGTAAGGCTCTCCATATGGTATAGTTTGAATTAAGGAAAAAGGCACGAAATGGTGGTTAATACCGCCCTTGTCTAATGTGCTTGTTTAGTTAATCTTGCTATAACCATATGGCTGCCCGAAAAAAGAAAAACAAAATAAACTTGCTCCCGCAAGAAGAGTTTGCCCAATCAACACTGGGACGTGTTTTGGCTTGGCTTTTATCTAGTTTTAGAATAATTGTCATTGTCACAGAAATATTTGTCATGATGGTTTTCCTCTCCCGCTTCTGGCTTGACGCAAAATCAGCTGACCTTAACGACCTAATAACACAAAAACAAGCCATTCTTGTCGCTTCTGCTGAATTTGAAAATGAATTTCGAGGCGTTCAACAAAAATTAAATATTTTTTCAGACCTCACAGAAGTCGATCAACCAACAACAGGATACCTGAACAGTGTCTCGTCACTTGTTCCTCCAGAAATTGTTCTTTCTTCTTTTTCTTTTGTTGGCTCTGATTTAAAAATCGAAGGTATCTCCCCCAACGAAAGAGGTATTGCTCAATTCGTAGCCAACTTAGAGGCAAATGAGGAATTCAAAGAGGTAAACATAACTCAAATTAGCACCGACAAAGATACTCAAATTTTGCTGAATTTTGCAATTAAAATAACGTTAAATACTGAAGGAGGCAAATAAAATGGCTTTAGGCTGGAGAAAAGACTATTTAAGATACCGATCATATTTCCTAAACATCGTAAATATATACAAGAGGCGCGCTGATTTAAAAAGCTTTCTCGAGTTACTGCTTACTTTAGCTGCCCTTTCATTTTTTGCCTTTTTTGCTTTAAAACCAACCCTTCTTACTGTTATTGAGCTTCTCAAGGAAATAGAAGCAAAAGAAGAAACGATTAGTAAAATGAATACTAAAATTGAAAACCTACAGAAGGCACAAACACTATATCTCCAAGAAGAAGCTTCCATTAGCTTACTTAAAACCGCTGTCCCTAACGATCCAGCGCCGGATCTTTTTGTTCGACAAGTAGAAGGCCTTGCTGTAAATTACCCCGTTAACTTGCTGGGTATTACAATAGGAGAAATTACTCTACTAGGCCCAGAAAAAGAACAGAGATCTAAAAAGGAAATAACACCATTACCAGAAAACTCAAAGGGGATAACTTTTTCAGTAAGCATCGCGGGGAGTTACCAGGGTGTATCCAATTTTCTTTCTGCCTTAGAAGACATGAGGAGACCAATAAGAATCGATGCTCTCAACCTTCTTTCGCCCAAGCTCGAGGAAACACAAAATCTAGTTCTTGTAGTTACTGGTCGAACACCTTATCTTAAGGAGAACTCAGAAACGGCACTAAAATGAAGAAAGTCAAACAACCAAAATTTGTTACTCTCGGAATATTGTCTCTTGTCACAATTTTATTTTGGATTGGATTTAGCGCCTATCGCTCATTTACCGCAGAGGTTCCTGTCGAAGTGTCAGATGAGGTATTAAGACCTATCTCTCCTCTTCTTGATATAGACACTCTTGATAAAGTAAGTAATAAAATATTTTTCATTGAGAGCGAATTGGCAGAAATTGTTTTAACCACTTCCCCCAGCCCATCACCAACGGCTTCACCCGAACCAACAGAAGCACCTGAAGAACAAGAAGCGGCAACTGAAAGCGCAACAACAGATGAAACAAATGAAGCTACTGAATCAGGAGACACCGCTCTATGAAAAAAAATAAAATTCCCACTTTTTTAGGCATAATTCTTTTAATTATTGGCTTGGCGGCCGGAATTTTTCTTGTCCAGAATGAACAAATTTTTAAATCAGGAGCTTCCCCACAAGCCTCACCAAAAGACATAAGAGTCACAAACACAACCAATTCTTCTTTTACTGTTTCCTGGGCTACCGACAAAGAAACCAGTGGGTTTATTCTCTGGGGAGAATCTGAAAACGCATTGTCGAAAACTGAGCTTAACGAAATAGGCGAAACAAGCAACACTCATTCCGTTACTGTGCAAGGCCTTACTCCTAACAAAACCTATTACTATGAATTAAGCTCTGACGGGGTTAGTTTTGATAATGATGGAATCCCTTGGCAAATAACTACTGGACCACAACTTATTGATCAATCAACTTCAAACTCTATTTCTGGAACAATTTTAACAGCCACCGGCGCACCAGCTGATAAAGCAATTGTTTATATAACTTTGGCTGGAGCAAGCCCCCGGTCAACAACAACATCGCAAAATGGTAGTTGGGTTGTACCTATTTCCTCAGCAAGAAACCAAAACCTTACCTCCTTTGTTGAGATAAACGAAACAACTACTCTTATTGAAATATTTGTTCAAGCAGGTCCACGCGGTGTTGCCACAGCTCAAATATATCCAATCGCAGCCAAACCAGCACCTCCAATAATTCTTGGGGAAAGTATGGATTTTAAAAATGAGCCAGCCAGTAATCCCGGAGGTATTCCAAAAGCAAACATAAATCTTCCAGACGATGCAACAGCGTCTTCGGGGTTTGAAATATTAGACGATGCAACAGCTCCTTCTACAGAAACGGTTACACTAGAAAACATTGAAGAAGGTGAGGCAATCACCAGCACTGAGCCTGAATTTTTCGGCGAAGGGCCTCCGGGAACAGCAATTACAATTACGGTCGAGTCTGATCCCGTTACTGAACAAACAACAATTAACTCATTGGGTGATTGGAATTGGAGCCCTCCTGAAGGACTCAGTGAGGGTTCTCATAAAATAACTATTACCTGGCGTGACACTGGTGGAATACTAAGAACTTTAACGCGCACCTTTATAGTACAAGCAGCCGAAGGGCCAGCTTTTGAATCAACACCTTCGGCAACACCAACTGCAACACCTACATCATCGCCGACACCATCAGCGAGTCCGACACCATCAATCGCATCATCGCCAACTGCAACACCTATTTCCCCCGCCTCTGTGGCCACAGACTCAGGAAACTTGAAACCTACAATTCTGTACTCCATAATGGGATTAGGATTAATTATTTTTAGTTTAACGCTTGGCTTTTTTACTTTTAAGAAAACCTAAAAAAAGTGTAGTATTAAAACATGCCCGACGAAGACAAAACAACAAACACAAACCAACCAATTATCGACAACCCCACTGCTCCAACTACCCCAGCAGTAAACACTCCCATTGGTAATTCTGGACAGCAAGCCAATACACCACCGCCTATGGTAGATGGCGCCTACTCCCCACCACCACCAATCGTTGAAGAAGCTAAATCCGAAATTCCCAGCACAGCACCCGTTCCAGAAACAGAAAAAGCAACCCAAGATATTCCCAATATTCCCCCAGTTATAACAACTTCGGGAGGCGGAAGAAAAAAACCAGTCGGCAAAAAAATGATTGCAACAATCCTTGGAGTTCTAGTTTTGGTTGGAGGAGTTGGAGCAGGAGTTATTCTTGTTCAAAATCAACAAGATATTAGAGAAGATGCAAGGGAAGAAGGAGGAGGATATATAACGCCATCCCCACCCGATCCAGCACCAGCCGATCAGCCCCCATACGATCAGCCCCCATACGATCGGCCCTCATACGATCAGCCC
>CAYXBV010000003.1:0-53060 GCA_964463425.1 uncultured Gammaproteobacteria bacterium
CTTCATAATAATGATAGTCAACCATATCACCACTCCAGTTTTTAGTCGTAAATTTCACAAAAACAGTGTCTTTTGTATTTTCGTAAGGTTCTGAAATGTATATTTCCACATCTAAAATATCTGTAAATCTATTAGTCCATTCTTTAAAATCAGTTTTCTTCAGGTACTCCTCGCTTAGCAAATTAAAACCATCTTCCATTCTTCTTGCTTTAAGATATGTATAAAAAGCATAGACAGAATGCTCAGGAGACAAAGACGGATCCACATTAATTTTTGCAATATCTTTTTCACTAAACTCTGGTAAGTACGCATTAACAGTGTCAGACGCAACAAACATTGACAATCCTGCTAATCCGGCTGTATTAACCCCCACTACTTCCCCACATTTATCCAGTAAAGGTCCTCCGCTCATTCCTTCTATAAGATTAATATCTGTCTGAATGTAATTGAAGTTGTCACGATACGCAACAAAGCGTCCCCGTTGAACAGTTGCTTCACCCAAGAGATCTGTTCCCAGTGCATACCCTGCAGATATTAAGGGTTCGCGATCAAGCAGTGCAACCGGGTCCATAACATCCAGAACATAATCAGGATATTGTTTTTCAGTAATTAAAACAGCCAAATCCAAATCTTCGTCGCCTAGTATTTTTACTGGAGTTACAAAACTACCGTCGGAAAATATTATTTTTGGACTTGGTTCATCAGCTATAACATGGAAACTTGTAATAACCTGGCTTTCACTGATAAAGAAACCCGACCCCTCAGAAAAACCTCCTACAATTCTAACAACAGAGTTGCTAATTCTATTTTCAATATATGAACCGCAGAAAAACTTACTATAATGACCGTAATTTTCGGTTACATAATCAGCTATTACAAGTAACGAAAGAAAAATATAGACTCCAAAGATAAGAAAGAAAACACTTTTGATAGTGTTTTTAAGGTTTTTGAATGGATATTTAATAATATCGAAAATAATTTGAAAAATAGAAAGTATAAACTTAAAGACAAATTTTACTAAGTAATAAACGGAATATGTAACTAATTTAATAGGAAATAGATATATAGGAACTAGGAGTTTTTTTATATACGCTTTAAATTGAGTAGCAGCTTTTCGTATTTTTTTGGCTATTCTTGATATTAATTTGTCCATTAAATTATGACTTTATAGCTGTTGCAATTTTTTCAGTATCTGAACCATAGCAAGTGTATCAAGAGTGCAGTAATTGCTTAAGTCTGATGCTATCTTTTCCCTCTGATTATGATTTTCCCCTCCCAAAAATGTTTTAGTCCATGTGTTTCTAGCTTTCATTCCGTCAGAAATTTCGAGTTTATTGTAGCTAAGTTCAGGAGCAAGTGCGGGCAAAACATATTTGAGTGATGCACTTCCAAATAATTTTTTGTCAACAAGCCACATATTTGAAAATGGTGTCATAAGGTCCAGAACTCTTTCATTAATTTTCTTTAATAATTCCTTATATTCTGGATATAGGTTCCCCATTCGATCATTACACCCTTTTTCATAACTCATATTCCAAGTAAGCACAGTCCCATCCTTACCAATGTCTGCTTTCAATTTCTTTAAAAGTTGCGGCATGGGGTTAGAGCGCTCTTGATGAACATATTCCTTATGTTTCAGTTTGGCCCCAGGTTTTTCAAGAATATGAAGAGAGTATTGAAAAGGATAATCCTTGTAGGGCTGACAGCCGTCAAATTTAGGAATAACTGAAGAAAAAGTTTCATAGTCTAAAAAATACAAGGGGTATGTAAGGGTACCCAAAAAGTCTTTTATGTTTTTTTTGACAATAATTCTTTTGTTGTCTTTCGTGGTTTGAATCTGAGCTAGTTGTCTAGGGTTCAAAGCTAGTTCATCTGATATATTTTTAATCAAGCTGATTTTTTTATCTTCAAGTTGTTTGACTTGCTCAATCTTGAGAGAGCTCAAAAAATATATACTATAAGGGTCAAGGTCTGGATTTATATATTTGTATATATCTAACCAGTCTGAAAGCCAAGATGTACCTGGGACACCAACCTGATTAACGTGGCGAGGGGAAATGTCAGGGATAGTTGAGTGTGACATAACTTCAAATGCTTTTTTAATATTATCTTTCGTTGGATCAATCAACACCTTTACGGCCTCAGTGACATCAGTTTTCGCAATTAGCTTCTTCGGATTAATGTTGCCGTCTCGGACATATTCATTATTCACATGGACAACGAAGATTTTGCGAATATTAATTCCAAATTTTTCCAGCACAATAACTTGAAAAGCTAGATCATATTTGTGCTCTGGTTTAGCTTTGGTGCTACTCTTAATTTCAGATAAATCATAAGTTTTATCTTCGACTTTTTCGAGCATATCAAAAATGCAAGTTATACCATCTTCTTCAAACCTGCCCTGAAAGATAGTTGTGGCACCCTCGTCCAAAGCCATTTTGGTTCTAGATGGCATTGTTATATATGTTTCATAAAAATTGCTTCTATCAAGACCCACTTTAATTGCATTAGGATATAGTTTTTCCGCCCAAGTCTCAAACTCATTTCCAGCATCAAATATTGCCTGAAGATTATCATCTATGGGCGGGAGTTTGTGCTTGTCGTACTTTTTTAACCATAACCATGAGGGGTGTTTTAGAAAAAGCATGTAATCAGACTTAGAAAGAGTCATTTGATTATTTGAAGTTTATCATTTTCTAGTGCTTGAAGTAACAAAATGTGTTTTAGATGTAGAAAATATTTTATTCTAATTGTCTGTGAAGTCAGTAATTATCGGAAGATGATCGCTTAGAAATTTACCGAATACTTCACTTTCCTTCCCAGATTTACAATTATCTATTTTGAAAAACAGATCATTTGCGTGTTTATTTTAACAGTTCTTCCTTTATCCAAATACACACATCAAGAAATTTCTGTAAATTATTGTTCTCAACGATTGAGGTCAAGGATAAGCTAAACCCGTTATATCCGTCAATATTATCTAGCTCAACCCTTGCTCCCTTAATATTCTTTAACTCTTTTAGGATTTCGCCTCTTTTCTCTTTCTCATTAAAAGGTTTGGGACTATGATCTCCCTGATGGGGCGTGTTCCAAGTAATATTTCCGTCAGTTGTTACGGAAAAAGGATAGAAGCCATTACCGTCTTTATCATATAAGCACATTATATATGTCCCTTTTCTATTTTTACTCCAATCAATCTTCAGATCATTTTTTTCTGACCACTCAATGATTTTAAGTGCAATTTTTACTTCTTTCTCCCCAATATTGTTTAGTTTGTCTTTAAACAGTTCCCAGTTCCATAATTTGGTCGTTTTTTTGTTTTTCTTACCACCGCTTGACGATTCTGTTAATTCTTTAATGGATTTGCCATTTTTATCTTTCCACTCTGAAGGTCCGTCGGCAGATCTACCAAGAACTATGGCGGCCGCAGCACTAGCGCTAGAGAAATCATAATTAGTAGTAAAGACAAGAGAATCACCTTCCTTTTTAAGAGTGGCGTTATTTACAAGTTGATTTCTAAGTGTTTTATAACCATGTTTCTCAAAATTTGGGACAGCCTCAAACCGAGCAAGAGATCCTTTATGAACTCGTACCTTGTTCTTGTCAGTAATATTTGCCGTTGCATCTGCCGACGGTCCTTTGCAAAAAAGATGTATATCACTAGAAATTTCATATTCCTGGCGCCGAGACAATTTACTTGTACTTGCTAAATCTAATTCAGGAATTGGTTTGTTAAATTTCCATATCAGAATAGCTTTATCAGCCATGTCTTTAGATCTTTGAATTATTTCTTCGAAAGTCCAACTGGTTTTGTTTGACAATTCCTTTGTAAGATTTATTTCTGAATTTTTATATTGTTTTATCTTCTCTGAGTACACTTGGTTTGACATGCGTATATTCCATTCCCCTTTTATTAAAGCCAGATTCCCAATTTTGTTTTTTAATATAACGTGTGTTTTTTCAACTGTCTCCTTGTCCATTTCTAAACTACTCTCTAAATCAGCTTCCCACTCCTTACTAAGGGTTTGAGGCATAATATGTTCTGTATGTACCTCATCAAAGTTTAAGGAGATTTCCCCTGCTGGATTACCTAATTTCCAAATAATATACTTTGTTCTTGTTGCAGATGGTTGGGAGAATTTATCCTGAAAGGCAGAATGAAAAGTAGAATCGGAGATTGACGACGCAGATGCTAAATATTCATCTTCAACTATATTTACCATTTCATCTGGACTTTCAATATCAAGCTTAGTACAAATACGATTATAAATGTCATTTAACTTAGAAGTCGATTGTCCGCAAACACCCCACCGTATATGAAATAATTCTATTAAATCAATGATTTTAAGATAATGGCTTTCTTCTAATTTATTATTTTTTAGAAGTGGAGATATTTTCATTAAAAGAGTATAACTAGGACCAGCTTCAAAAAGGTTAATATCCTTTAATCTGCGATCAATTCTCGGGATACCAGTATTTGCATCGATTAACTCTGAATATATTATTGCTGCATTTTTCAGTCTAATTGTAAAATCTAAAATATATTTTGCATCCCAGTTTTCATCATTTGCTCTTTTTGTAATAACTTCATAAAGTTGTGTCGCTGATATTTTTCCAGAATATTCAGACAACATAAATCGGAAAAAAAATGTTACAGCATAGTCACGTATATGTTGATACATTTCCAACCATTCTTCTACGATAGAATTTAATAAAATTTCTTCCCCATCATTAGATGCTCGCATAAGCAAATGATTCTTAATTAAATCTACTGCCGAAAGAGCTAAACCACGGTCGTTGAGAGTTTCAAACAAACGAAAGGCATTAAGTTTATCGGCAACATTAATATGAACGATCATAATTTTGTCAACTACCCTATTTTTTAAAACCTCAAGTTTTTCCAGTTCAGAATCAGATAGCAGAGATACAAAATATTTATAGCACTCAAGAACATTGTGATCATCGTCTTGAGGATTATTTACGTTCTTGCCTTCACAAATATTATTAAATTGTTGATTATCCAGAGATCCTAGTACCATTTTGGGAACTGTTTCTGTCTTCATTGAACCACTATCGAAATAATTTGATGTTAAATAGTGTTCGTAGATATTTTGAGCGAAATCATTATTGCCCAACTTAAGTGCTTGGTCTCTAATTGCTGAAAGTAAAATTAAAATAGTAGTAAGTCTTTGTTGACCATCGTTAACTTCAAAATAATTAATGTTAACACCAGGTTTATCGGATGGAATTACGACAATTGAGCCTAAAAAATGACTCTCCTTTACATCTCCTGCCTGCAAGTCATCCCACAGATCACTCCATTGGTCTTTGGTCCACTCAAACTGCCTTTGATGTTTGGGTACAACAAACGAATTACCTGGACGATCAAGCAATGCTTTAATCGTTAATTCATCTGCATCTATTATTTTTGTCATTTTTTGCTATTTTTTAATTATATCTCTATTTAATATATTTTCTATAACCCAATATTTGTATTTGTCAATATTATAATAAGTATATTTTTTAGAAAAAAACCTTGCAGTATATCCGTGCTTTTCTATAAATATATTAAAATCGTCGAATATTATTTTGTCGCTTTTAGACAATGAATCTCTAACAACATAATAATGTGGAATGTCAGGCATGGTTTTCGCAAATGTCCAATCCGTTTTTAAAATAAAATCCTTAATCTTGTCAAACTCGACTTTTTTATGCATCAGCGTAATTATTTCACAAACCAAGAGTTAACCACAACCTTATTGGGGAAAACAATTACATAACACTACATTTTCATTAGCTTCCGACTTCACATAATGGGTTCTAACAGCCTCCGGTATGTTACTTGTTCTTTGGCAATTTATGTTATTATTGATTTATGTATTTTAGTAAACGCAACGCTGGCTTCGCACTCGTAACCATATTGGTAATCGGTGTAACAATTGAGGAAGACCTTAAGTAATGTATTTAATTATTTTTATCATTATCGGCTTTCTAGTATATTTTTATCAAAATAGTACTAAAGTCATCAAAAAACGAGCACGAAAAAGTTGGGATTATGCGATTAATAAGTATGGATACGAGAATCTATCTCAAATGTGCATTTACAGTTTTTCAGTTTCGATGGATGTAGGCACGTTTAAAAAAACAATGCAAGAGTTTTTTCTTGAAGATAATATTTTGTATGATGCGTTTCATTCTAACCTAGTTTATTATCTTGATCAGAAAGGCAATCACACCGCTTCAGCGTCGGGCTATCAACGCAGAGGTTCTCAGCCAACCGCACCACTATGGGCTCTGGCCGCTTATCCAGATGTTTTTAAGTATTGTAACTCCAGTTCGAACGCATATGAGAAGGGCAAGTTGTCTCAGCACATTGCGAAAGATTACAAGAAAACATTTGAAAAATATGAGGAGCTTGAAACAATTATGACAGAAAACTACTTGAAATATTTAAGAGATTCTATTAATTTTTATCTACGTAATACAAAAAACAAATTAGAATGCCGAGCTGGATGGCTTTATTGGAGGTAGTTTATAATGGATGGAAATAGACTATCTTCGAAACTGTTTGCGAGAGATAAAATGATTATTTAAATTTTACCCAACATATTTATTGTGTCTACGCCTGCGTTAGAATCGTACATTCTTATTAAGCGGCCAAAAACATATCTTCTTCAAAAACTTTCCACGAAAAAGTTTAAATAGGTGGAATAATGAAATGAAATTATTCAGTACCGTGAAAGTAAATGCTTTTCTAACTTATCAATCTTGCAAGGTTCCTTGTTTGATATAATTACAAGTCCAGTGTCAAAAACAAAACTTAGACTCGAAAGAGAATCTCGTATTAAAAAACGTCTTGAGGTATTCAAAAAAAGAAAAGGATATAAGTTTTTTTTGACTCACATTGAATTTCCAGAAAATCAAAAAGCCAAGAGCAAAGAAATCCTAAATCAAAAAATATTAGGTGTCCAAAAACATCTAATAGCTATCGAAAAAGAGTTGAAATACATCAAAAAGTTCGTGAGCTGCTATTGGGATCAAAACAAAATTACGGCTATTTACTTATTATTAGGAAAATCCTTCTTTGATTTGAAGAGCATATTGGTACTTCTTAGAAATGGCCACTGTTATCAATCTTTTGACCTAGCTCGTTCTGCGATAGAAGCGATTGACCTTATGTTTTTATTCCAAGAAGAAGAGCAAAACCAAGAGCTAAAAAAATGGTTTAAAGGTGAAATAATTCGTAACAAAAAAGCCCGAAAGGCTTTGAAAAAAACCCTCAACGCAAATTTGGGTTCGAAAGCCGTTTTGCCTATATACTCAGCCAAAACGGACATTTATGACACTTATTCCCTATTTACTCACTCTTCATACGCCGCATTACTTGACCTAATAGACGTATTTCGTGAGGATATAGACTATAAAATGCTCTCTGGGTATTATTACGGTCTCAAATATTTTGAAGATATTGTCCATAATCTTATTTTTAATATGTTGTTGGCGATAAAATCAGTCCACCTAGACCTACTCTCTAAAGAAACAAGGTTGGTGGAAATAGACAAGTTGTTGGGAGAACTCGATCATATGAAGGCGACTAGTGAAGAAATAGCAAATATTACGAAAGAACACTACTCTTAAATATATTGAAACTGATCCTAATTTTGTTTTTCAAAGAAATTCATAGCTTGCTTTTCCAAGATAGAAATTCCTGAGAAGGTTCACTAGCCATTAATTAAGAAATTGAGATAATTGTATATTTTCTACAGCTCCAGAAGTCATGAAATGAGTTCGAACAGCGTCTGGTAGTCCACCCAAATTAGTAAACCTTCAAATTGCCTCATGAACAAGGAACAATATTGGTTCGAACTAGTGAAAAAACAGATTAAGTGTGTCTATTCTCATAAATTCCCAAAATGATATACTAAATTTATGGATACACCAGCTCCCAAAACACAGCCAGCAGTAGAATCACAACAACCCGCTACTTCTCCCAGTCCACCAACTGCTCAAGTAAAACCTATTAAGAAACCTACGAAATTACCAATTATTTTAATGACAGTAATAGCCGTACTTTCCTTAGCCGTATCCGCATATTTTGGTTATCAAAATTACCTATTAAAACAACAAATCTCTCAATCTCCGACCGCATCCCCTTCTCCAACAGTTGATCCAACGGCAGATTGGAAAACATATACAAATACAGCATACTCATACCACCTGAAGTATCCAAATGAATGGTTAGCCAAGAGTTTTGGTCCGGGTCCTGGTGGATTTCAGTTATTAAATGATTCCAGTAGGGGTGTAATACTATCTCCAAATAATCAGGAACAGACAATTCCCAGTCCAAGCCTTCAAATCGAGGCAGATGGACCAGAAAATCTCTCTAGACCAATCTATTCAGAATTTCAAAAGCAAGCCAAAACTGGCTTTAGCGAAACGTATAAATTGATTAGCGAAACAACCACATCGTTTTCTGGAGTAACCGCAACAGTTTTAGAAGGTGAGCACGTATATTCTGAAACTTCGACTTATGTTAAGCAGTTTGTTTTTGCTTCCTCAGAAAGTGGCGTGTATTTCAGTATTACGATTGCAAGTGACACAAAAAAGGAGTCATTGGTATTTGATCAAATCCTCTCCACTTTTAAGTTTTTAGATGAAACAGAAGATTGGGAAACCTACACAACTCCAAAACTCCCAAAGATTGATTTTCCATCCGTAACCTTCAATTACCCGCCAGATTGGGTTGTCGAAGATGAAAATGATGGGCTCGGAACAATGAACTTTAAGTTATCTAAGAATGGTTATGAAATAACCCTCTATCAGGCACCTATGGGAAGCAGTGTGTGTCTTTTTGACGATTCGCCCGAATTTGAAGGTCCTAGTGGCAATTTGCGAACGACAAAGTATACAGAAATTGTGTCGAACATTGGAATACTCAGATATTACATTGCTCCCTCCAACTCACAAAATTATTCTTTTTGTGTGAAATCAGATGAATATTTTATCGGGCCTCTTGGAATAGGTGACTTGAACATCAACACTTCGACAAAAATAGATACGGAAGTTTTTCAGGAAGCAATAGATATAATTAAATTAATTTCTGTCAATTAACCTCTACCTAATATGAATATAATATTCATCACGTTTCTTATTAAAAAGTAAGTATTTGAGAAGTTGTTTATTTATACTATTCTGAGAGTAAAAGGTTCGAACATCGTCTACTAGTCCACCCAAAACGATTGCATTAATACTTCGATAAGATTAAAGACCGCGGAGTATGGTTAATACGTTGTAAATCTACCGCCGTAGCCAGAACCTTGTTCGTATTCAAGAGTAAATCCTACCCCTGTTCCAGCAGGAAATCCTTCTCCTTCTACTGGTTGTATTATTGCCTGATTGAGAAAATTTTTGGTTATTTTGATTGGTATTTCAATGTGATCAACAAAAACAGAAATTTGCGCAGTTATATCTCTAGACAAGGCACGGTTACAATTTATACAACCATTATCTGGTTTCTGAAAAAATCTAACAGTATTTTGATCAATGACTTCAATCGGGTTTACAAATATTATTAATAATACCGCCTTTTGGTTTATGCCTGATTCAACTGAGTTGTTTTCGTTGGTAAGCATCTCCGTTCCGTCAGCAAAATGTGCGTAATATAGATTGTTTACTTGGTCTAAATCAAAAATTTTCAGTAAAAAGGGCCCCTCTTTATTGTTGAAGCTTTTCACTATTAAGTAGCATCCCTTTGTACATTTGTTCGTATATTGCTCAATATTTGAAAGGCGCGTTTGAGCACTCATCACTAATGACCCCGTGTTGTCATATAGTTCTGTCTCAATAAAAGAACCTGTTGTTTCTATTTGCGACTCTTCTGCAAGTATTTCCAATCTCTGGCCACGAATCGTGGAGAATTTAAAAAGCTTCGCATAGCCGTCTTTATAGACATAGTCGTCACTAGTTATCCGTTCAGGATATGGTCCTTCCATAACTTCAATTGTTTTCCAGCTTTCAACTGGAAACCCCGCTATTGCTGTAGCCGGATTTGATGTGGCAATTGTTGTGGTGAGATCCTCTTGTGCCCAAACTTTTTTAACCAATCCTGAAGTTTTATTGCCGCCAGTTTTTTCCATGATGGCTTGTGTATCCTTGCTTAGCGACTCAAACAGGTCTTGATCAGTATATAAAGTTAGCAGGATTTTTGTATTACCCGATACTCTTTCATATTGTGCCACTTTTCTGTTTGATTGCAAAAGCGTTTCTTTCCCTGTCCTGACAATATAGGTAAAAGGTTCTTCTATTGTTTCTTCATTGTTAAACGAGATCGTGAAATTGGAGGAAAAGTCATCTTTGGGCCCAACTTGAACCTCGAGGTAAGTAGAGGCTGTTTCATCATCTAGAGGAAAAAACCGAGCTGCGAAAGTATTCTCTGTTTTAGTCGAGATGCTTACGGACCATTGTTGGGGAATACTGATTGAAAAATCTCCAACACTTATTATTTTGTCAACTTGAATTTCATTTGTTTTTGGTATTTGTGTTGCTGTTGATTGGGGTTGCTGTTGATTGGACTGGTAATACTTAAAAACAAAATACGCCACTACTGTCAAGGCAGTAATTAAAAATAACGAAATTACGACAGTAATCCAACGCTTAGATTGTTTCTTGTCTGTTAAAACTTCAACGGACGACGTTGTATTTAGATCAGTTGGCTGTGAAAGAACGGGTTTTAAAGAAGATTGGTCAGGATTTTCCGTAGATTGTTGTGGTGCGCCTGCTTGGGTCTGTACACCCTTAAGACTATTGTTTTTTGAATTGTTTTCTTCATTCATTTTTTCCACAATCATAGTTTATATCGAACTTGTTAATTTAGTCAAAATTTCATATCTATATACTTATTCCTAATACTTCGGATAAGCCTCCTGAAGTTTCATGAATAAGGCTAAATGTGGTTCAAAATAAAAGTCGTTATCCACCCTAAGGGACAGCCTCTATTTAACACCTTGTTTTCGGGAGAATATTGGTTCGACCAAAGAATTACTTCAAACTACGATGGTCGGGCGTAAGTGTTGCTCCTCCTATTTTAAGTACATTGAATACACTACCTGTCTTTGCAAATTGACTGGGAAGACGATCTTTTACTTCGTATATCGTACCTGTTTTGGCGTCTATGGCTACGTTTTGTGGAGTAGAAAAACTTTGTATGTGGCGTCCTTGCATTGTATATAGGTTTGGAATTTCATGTTCAGAGCGTTGATTAGTAATAATTTGCTCGGACTCAAACCCCAAGTTCAATAAATTATTAATGGCATATGTGGGCAAAGATTCTTCTCTCCAACCGCCTATTACATGAATAATGATATTGTTTTTCTCTTGAGAACCTGCGGCAAACATAGCATTGAGGAATGTTTCTAAATCTTTAGCAACGCCTTTTTTTGATCTGTTTTCTCTAATATGGGCAATTCCGGCGATTTTTTGTTCTTGATCATATAAAAACACACTCACGCAAGGATTTAGGTGTAACGTTTTAATTAATGAATGCTCTCTGTCTGCAGATGTTAGACCGTATGTATTCCTTACAACCTCAATTATGTTTGGGTTATCCTTCAGAGCCTCTCGGCTAGAGTATTTTTCTGGAATTTGAGGTTTTTTAGATTGTTCAGCAGTTTTAATTGACTCTCCAGTTTCAGACATATATAAATTGTACTAAATATATTCTAACAAGTCATGAAATGAGTTCTAACATTGTTCGGTAGCCCACCCATCGTATTTTTCCTCAAGAAAAAGCTTTTTCTAATCTACTCATCCATGAGGGTATTAAAACTATCAAATCAAAATCTGATTGATTAGGTAAACCAAACTTAGAAATCACTTGTTTTATGCCTTTTTTGGGTAGATAATAATCCACAAAATCAGAGGACTGAGAATGTAATTTTCCACCACCATCAACCTTTTCTTTCCCGGGCTCCCCTTCTTTAACTTCGTGAAGTAAAACTGATTTAATAACTACTTTTTCATCTTCGTTTTTTAATACTCTGGCTGCCGGTACAATCTTATTTTTACCTGTAGATTTTGTAAGTCTTGCGTGAACTCTTCCCACAAAAACTACACCGAAACCATACCGACCTTCTGCATCAACTATATTTTCTTTTATCGAATCTTCAAATTCCTGAGACCCAGGCTCAAACTCTTTGTCTCCAGCTACGGGAACTACTTCTATATCATTAGTCTTCGCATATTCCATCAGAGACTTTATTCCTCGATAATAAGACTGCCCGACCTTATTTAATCTTGCATAATCAATAGTGGTCAGATCAACACCTAAAAATCTTGGTTTTGCACCCATTGAATCCAATAGCTTAATTATCTCAACCACAGCTTTTCCTCTATTACCATCTGTAGAAAATTTGCTCGGTACATCATGCTCTTCACCAATAAAAATTATTAACCTATTGCTGCCAACTAACTCTTTAGCTGACTTCTCAATTCCTAATGATATCGAAGCCTCCGCTTGTTCAAATCGAGGCACATCTTTTCCTGTTTCCATATGTTTACTATTTATTTATACGTTACTTGCTTCAAATTTATTAACACGCATGTTATTTTAAATTTTCCAACCCAAAACTCATTTCTTAATTATAACTAATATTGTTTATTTTGGAAATTGAACCATGGATATTCTGAAGAAGTATAAGTTATAATATACAACATTTAAAATAGTAAAAATATATGTCTATAGAACGACACGATGTGTGTAATGTTTGTCCTGTAAAAACTGACGCTCTTGAAGCTGGTCGGGGAGAGAATATGTGTTCTGCAATGAGTGGATCCATAGAATTTGGTTCAAATAGGTCGAATTGTCTAGCGGTAAACAAGCTAAGGAAAAAAGGTGTAATTGTTGAATCTTTGACTGAGTTAATGAATGAGATGCCTAGATTAAGAAAGAAAGAGATACCAGGATTAAATAAAGAAGAATAGTTAAATATAATAATTTTTGTTGCTAATTGGTGAGTTTTCACCTTTAAGCGAAATCATGAAGGCGGGGTGTTTTATTGGATAAAACTGCTTAGTATTACCTTTTCCTTAGCCTTAGAGGTCATAAAATAGGTTCGAACATCGTCTACTAGTCCACCCATATATCCTATAAATATTTTATCCCCGCACAATCATCTTTGTTGTAACTTCATCAACAAGTGGATCTTTATAAAATCTTTCGGGCAGATCCCAGTAATCCTCATTTCTGTATGCTTTTGAAGCAACACGATAAGAAAAATGCAGCTCACCAGAACGGTTCATTTTGAAAGGATTATCTTTGGTTTCTTTTAGTTGATCTGTAAAGTATTCAAAGGCTTTTTTCAATCCCCTCCCGTCTTCAGTTTCATAATTCCATATATCAATATCATATTTTTCCCCCAAAACAGCTGTTTCTGACAACCCATACAAATTAAATAATTGATAATCGTAAGGTATAGTTCTTTTGGTTTCGAGTGGCATCTCTCCTTCAGGTGTTATTTGAGTAGCTATTCTATTTTTAGTTGATTGAATAGCCTCTTTTGCGAGTTCATCGTTTCCTAAAAAATCAGCTATGTATGCAACTTGCATATCATAAAATGTTCCGTGATTGTTTGGCATTTCTTTTTGTTTTTTACCTTTTTCACTTTCAGTAAGCCATTCAAGATATTGTGTGAACCAAGTCTCAACACTCCTTTGAGTTTCCTCGTCAATCAGTCCACTTTCCTTTAAGTGATTAACACTTTCAATTGCATGAACTAACCCCGTTCCTTCTATGATTCCCCAATGATTTCCTGTAGTTTCACCTTGTTTGGTCTGAGCATATTCTAATGATGGCGTCATCCTAGTATCTTCATCTACAAACCAAGCATTAAGTGTAGATACTGCATATTGAGCATACTTTTCTTTATCAGTTTCATCTTCAGCAGTTTCAGCAGCCAAGGTTGTTATGAAAATATTTCTAGTAGCTTCACTTAATCTTTCAGGGTCTGAGTATTTTTGCACCTCAGGATTTATTTCCCCGTCTCTAACTTCTAATTTTCCATCTTCAGTTCTATACCAATATGGGCTTAAAGATACGAAGTCTCTTTTATCACCAGACGGAGGAGTAATATCTTTATCAGTTATTAATGGTGTTGGATTGAGAATAATTTTGTCAGTAGCAGTTAATACTTCACTTTTAACATTCTGTTTTTCAGGCTTTGTAACTGGAACAATATTTTCAGGTGTTTCCCCAACTTCAGACATAACTATATTCTATACCATTAAAGTTCTTTTCTAATAAAAGTGTTGCCAAAATTACATTTTCATTACGTTTAGAGGTTGTATAATAGGTTCGAAAATCGTCTACTAGTCCACCCATACCGGTGATTAAATACCCAAATTATTGTAATTGCATTGTTTTAATAATTGTCTTAAAAAGGAGCTTGCTTTCTCGTTGAATAAATTTACTTTGGAAGTTAAGTAGTAGCTCTCCATTTTTACCAATGTCTGGTTCTCCAGCAATAAATAAACTCTTGTCTCCTTTTTCAATGCATGCAAATCTGTTGAAAGAGTGCATATACTGATCAGCAACGTTATTTAATCGATATATTTTAACACCATTGATCATTTCATCTGTGGGAGTTGGCTTAAAAAAAAGTTTTAGGGGGTGCTCTATCAAATAGGAAAGGGCCTCATCGCAATTTTTATTGAACAAGTAGATTTCTATATAGGTAGGATACCCAGCAATACGACCAAAAAAATCAATTAATCGATCAAGTTTTTTGTTACTTAATTTTATTTCATAAAGATCTTGACGATTAGTTACAGCCCATTCCGAAAGTTCAAAACCTATAGGATATTTAAACGAGAAACCATAATTGCTGTTTCTATAATTAATTAAAGGAAGTCGGAAGAAAATATATATAAAACTTAATGTTACCAACAGCCCGAATAAAAAAGATGAAGCAATTATGTTAAGCTTCCGATTGCCTTTTTTGGTTTTCGTCGTCACCAGATTATTATATCATCCATTATTTACAATGAAGTTGTGAAATGAGTTTCAGCATCGTTCAGTAAATCACACTCAAACGCACATAAATTGCCTCTTATATTCAGGATAAGCCTCCTGAAGTTTCACAAACAAGGCTAAATGTGGTTCAAAATAAAAGTCGTTATCCACCCACGGTATACTATTTTGGCAAATTATTAAAAGATTCAACAGCATCTTTAAAAATTGCTTTTCCAGTCATTCCCCACTTGATATAACTATTTATCTTTTCACTTGGTATAAGTTTTCGTCGCCATTTATTTCCAGAATCTGGCTCTACTGTTTGAGGAAGAAGTTTACCTATTCTAGCAACATATCTGGCTTGATAAACCGTTTTTGAAGGCTCGTCTTCGATTGCGACTTTCTGAACACCGAGTCTTACAGGTTTAATTATGGTTGCGTCAACTTCCTCTAAAACTTCTCTTTTTAGCGTATCTAGTAAAGGTTCCTCGCCCTCTGGTGTTCCACCAGGCAGACCCCAATCTTCATTTAGGGCTCTACATATCAAAATCTCACCATTTTTATTAAATATGATTCCATATGCCTGTGTTATTGGATGATAATTAGAAAAATCCTTTGTTTTATACCAAGTAAATGTAGTATTTTTACCATCGTAGACAATGGTGTTGTTGGGGTGTTTCATTGGTTCATTTTATCATTGACGGAGTTGCAGTTTAATAGGATCCGTCCAAATAATGGTTTTCTACACTTTCTTGAACAAAAAAGGTTCGAAGTTGGAACGGTAAGTTGTCCATAACACATCCTATATAAGACATGATAACTAAAATTATAAGTACTTGAGATAAATAGTATCTATAATAATTTATTCAAATTTGTGTAGGATAACTTAAAACCATAAACACTTTGGAATAATTTAGCGAAATCTTGCTTATTAGGTTTTTCCTTCTTTATTTTGTTTAACAATTCCAATAATTTATCTTTTCCATATTTTTCTATTAAGAACTGCACTGCAAAGCCGCCTTCATAATAAGCTGATTTGTCGTGCATATCATAAGAATCGAGTATTTTTTCAAATATTTTAATAGGTTTCTTCCATTTATTTTGCCCAGATAAGTAAGTTGATGCTCCCTCGCATAACCAAACAGGCTTTCGTTGCATATCCGTAGCGATGCCGTAAAAACAGTGAATTAGTTCATGTTTTAGTAATGCCTCCCATTTTTCAATGCTATAACTATTTTCACTTTCCTTTTCAAAATTTCTACTATCTAATATATATATTCCTTCAGATTTGGCTCCAGCCCAGCCAACTAGCCATCTTGGTGTTTTTGTTTCTCTTAATGAATCTATGGTTTTTCTATCGGGTACAAGAAAAACCTTCGGTCTATTTCTAGTCCAATTAATTTTGAAAAAGTCACCTATTTCTTTCATTGTTTGCTCGTACAATCTTGTTAACCTATTATTTTTTTCAGTATTGAGCATATAAATCATGTCATTATTATACATTTCGACATAAAAAAAAGCACTCTCAGGTTATTTTGAGAGTGCTTAAGCACTTAACATTCTTTATTTTTCATGTTGACACATGCAGCCATCGTCACCTTCGCAGGTGGAGCCGCCGGTACCAGTGTCCGCTTCTGGACTTACTGTTGAATCATCCATGATTAGGTTAACAACTCCTTCAATCATCGCTATCTCCTTTTACTAAATTTTTTGGAATAAGAATCTTATTCTTTATCAGAAACGCCATTGTTAATCTTGCAGAGTTAATATTAGTGAATAAAATTTTCTTTGCCTCCTTTAGCTTTATTATTTTTTTCTTGGAACTTAGCAATTCAAACATCTTATGGTTTATTGCAATCCAACTTGAATTGCCAACATAGGCAATACCTCCAAAATCCTCCCTTCTTAATTTCAACTCAAAATTTGCAACGAACAGGTTATCTGTAGTTGGTTGGATATTTTGGGATTTAGGCTCAGGCATGAATTCGAAATCACACAATGGATCGGGTTTTTTCAGATCACCGTATTGTACCAATGCATCTGCTTTACACCCACCACGACAACGCAATTTCATTTTACATTCCTCACACTCTATTGGTATCCATTCATCAGAGCGACAGTCATCCATTTTAAGCCAGGCATTAGTTAGCCCACTCAATATATTTCCATATACCATTGGCAGCCTGTTGCAAGGGCGAATGTTTCCTTCATACCCTATTGTGCATGAGTTTCTCCCAGCACTACAAAATCGGTGTGATCTTTCTATGTGATCTTCTCCAAATGCACACGGAGGATTAGCTTCGATAGTGTCTGTTCGAAAATTAAATTCATTTGCTACTTCATCCAGAACAGTCAGCATTTGTCGAAACTCTCCAACCGATAAAACTTTTTGGACAAAATCACTCTTCGGGACAGGATTTGATGCACGAGTAGCTGCAAAACTTTTTACTCCAAGTGATGCAACATGTCTTGCAGTCATTCTTATTTGATGTAAGTTGTCGCGAGACACAACCATATTTACCATTATTGGAAAACCATGGTCTTGAGCAATTTTAATCCCTAACGTAGTACGAGCTACTACATTCCTAGAGTTTGTTATCCGATCACACGTTTCCGAATCAGCGGTAGGTAGTGAAACAAGAATTGATTTTATTCCAATTTCTTGAAGCAAAGATGCCTTTTCGGATGTTAGCAAAGTCAAATTGCTATTAAGGTATATCTGTATATTTGCATCACTTAACTGTTTAATATAAGGAGCAATCTGTTTAATTACCATCATTGGCTCTCCGCCAGTGATTACGACAGAAAATACCTTATTCTTAATCAACTCATCCACAACTTTCTGAAATACTATTTCATAGTTATCTGGTAAGAGCGGCAAAGGGCTTTCTTTTCTCCAAAAGTTGTAGCACCATTCACATAAGTGATTGCAACTAGGAGTAACTTCCCACTGAATTGCCACGGGTGCTGACAACTTTCTATACACAACCCACCTCCTTTTTATTGGTGTTTTGTTTCTGAATGATTAAACGGAATTGATATTATTAATGTGCTTGGTAGGTATTATATCGTACATTATCTTATAATATCAAATTATTTACGCGGGGATCTTAAACAAAACTACATTTAGAATAGTAGTTGATGAAAAATGCTCTGTTTTATTGGAAAAAACAGCTACTTAACATTGTGTTTTCTGTAGCTCCTGACTTCATATAATAGGTTCGAACTTCGTCCACTAGTCCACCCAGACGGGGATTATTACGCAAGTAGTCTTTTTTTCCCTTGCTTTCGGGATAATATCGGTTCGAACCAGCAAAACTCTCCAGAGATTACTCCTTGTAAGTACACAATCAAGATTTGATATACTAAATTAATGGAAACACCTGCCAGCGAAGCACAGACAACAGCACAACCACTACAACCTCTTAATCCTTCCAGTCCACCATCTGATCAAGCAAAACCTATTAAAAAACCTACGAAATTACCTATTATTTTAATGACAATAGTTACTCTTCTCTCATTAGCAACAGCTGGATACTTTGGCTATCAAAATTATCTTTTAAACCAACAAATCGCTCAATCTCCGACTGCATCTCCTTCTCCAGCAACAAATCCAACAATAGATTGGGAAACATATACAAGTAGCGATTGGGATTTTCAAATTAAATATCCAAGGACAATGAAAGCGACAAAAATAGACAAAAGAGATGATTTACTAATAGGTGGGGTAAGATTTGGTTTAATATATGACGACGACGCTTTTCGTCCACAGGCATCAGAAGTAAATGTGTGGATGTATGACAGTAATGATTTATCGTTAATAGATTGGCTAAAACATAACTCTACAGATAAAGGATTCGGCTCAGAACCAACAAGAGAGTTTAGCGAGTATAAAGAAGTGGGACCTGCCACTCTTGGAAATATTGAGGGACTTAAGTTTACATCTAAAGCCATGGGCTTTATTGATACACGAATAGCGATTAAAGATAGCAACAGTGGCAACATTTATTCCGTTGGCTATGTAAAGGTTGCTGATGATTTGTCGTCTACATTTGACCATATGCTTTCAACCTTTAAGTTTTTAGACAAAGCTGAAAATTGGAAAACTGAGCAATGGGAAACTGAAGGTAGTTCACAAGAGGCATTTATTCCTGATGTAACATATAACATTGAACACCCTGAAGACTGGATATTTTCAAACAATATGACCAAAGATAGTGGCTTGGACTGTTTTGATTTGATGATGACTGACCCAGAAAATACTGTTTCTATAAGAATTAGTGAAGTTTGCACTGGCTGGGCTGCATCCGAAGACAAAACTGAGCTTCCCTCTAATTACCAGGTAATTGATAAAGTACAAGGCACATTAGAAAGAGAACCTGATTACAGATATATAATTCGCTCAGAAAATACGATAGGAGCACTTACTTATATTGAGGGGCAAAGTTCAGTGGATAATATTGTCTATGCGAACTTCACAAATGCGGTATTGGTAACTGATAAAGATAGTGAAAGAAACACGCACAGCTATTTTAATCCTGTCAATATTTCGGCAATTTACGAAATAGGACATTCCAAAAAGGAAGAGTATCTAAAAATTCTTGATCGTATTGTATCTTCCTTGATTATGACAGAGATAAGCTCTCAATAAACGAGAGCCCACAACCTTTGCTCCTAGAAGCCATGTAATAGGTTCGAACATCGTCTACTAGTTCACCCCCAAGACGTATTACTAATATATAATTGTGTAATGATATTCTTATCGAAACAATCTATCCAAAATACCGAGTCGTCTACTACTTATAGCATTATCATCTGATAAAATTCTGGCTCTATCCTCTTCGGACATGTTCCTGAAATCGTCTACAGTAGTATTTGTCGAGTTTGGAAATCTAGTTAAAGCGTTCGTCACAGCTGCACGTTGTCCCTTTTGTAGTCCCCAGTCTATTAAAGATTGTTCCACTTCATGTCTTGCCATAAAAATGGTTGTATCACCCAGGATTCCAGAACATTCTTGCAATTTGTCAATGTAATCGCCACTCTCACGAGGCAGCACTTTATCTAAAACGTTATCTATCTTTCTTCGTAATCTTTCAGTGTTCATTTGTGGAAATCATAAGAGTTGCTAGATAATTTGTCAAATTGAAACATATAATATAACAATAATACGTTTTTATTATCACCTGAACCCAAGAAATGAGTTCTAACATCGTTCGGTAAGTCACCCACAATATCCCATAATTTGACTCAATTCTCGAAACTTGATAAACTTGTGGGGATACTAAAACTGCAAATGCTGCAGTACTTATAGATATAAGGAGGATGTCATGGAAGACAATGATCGGCAAGAAGATACCGGATCAGGTTTTGATGAAGATGGTGATGGTACCCCTGGTGGCATTACCGTAGATTAGCGATAGTTTTCAATCTGGAGTTGTGGGCATATAAAATATACCTGCAACGCAACTTAAAAGGAGAAAGCGATGAAAGACAATGATTTTGATGACACCGCACAAGGAGAACAAGGAAATGATGGTGTCGACAGTAAAGACTCAAGCAATGATGGTACCGGAGTTGGTAGTAAAGAATAGCCACCCGCATTGATCATTGCCGATTACTAACTCCCCTGGTATACAAGTGTATAAACAACTTGGATATCAGGGGTATTTTTTTGTCTAATAAAAGACTACAAAAGAGGTTTTATGTCTATATCTTGTTCTTTGGTATGTTTTGCTAGCACAGAAAGATGTGGTTTTTCAGAAAACATTTTTTTAGCCACTTGTTTAATTTCCTCTGTTGAAATAGCTTCGATTATTTCAAGTTCTTTTTTGTAACTTGTTAAATCTGATGAAATATAAAAATGCTTGGCATGATACGAAGCTACATTTAGCGAGTTTTCAAAACCAAATAACAAGTTCGATTTATATCGAAGCTTAAACATTGCCAATTCTTCTGCGGGTAAAGTGCTACTTCCTATTTCTTTTAGTTCTTTAGAAATAAGCTTTATTGCATCGTTAATTTTATTTTCACTTATTCCTGTCTCTATACAAAACAAGCTGTATCCATAACCATTCAACATTCGTGCGCTTGTGTCGTATGCCAATTGATTTTTTTCTCTTAATGCTTGATTTAACTTCGAAAGCGGATCTTTGCCAAGGATAAATGTTAAAAGTTGTGCAATATAAAAGTCTTTTGATGGAAATTTTGGAGAGGGATAGGACAACATAAACCTTGCTTGATTAATATCTTCACGCTTAAGAATTTGAACAGAGTTCATCTGATTTTCTTTGTGCTCAGGAAAACTTGCCTCCCCACTCTTTATAGGCAATTGCCCAAAGTATTTTTCGCCCAGTTCTTGGGCTTTTTGTTTGTCAATATTTCCATTAACACAGAGTACAAAATTATTAACTACATAGTGTTCATTCCAGAAGTTTTTAAGATCATTCGTGGTAATTTTATTTATACTTGATTCGTTGCCTAAAACCATATTATTCATAGTCTTTGAATCAAAAGATGAATTAAGCATGGTTTCTAAAAGCTGGCGCTGATTATTGGATAGAGCACGACTATGTTCTTGAAGGATTATTTTCCTCTCTTTATCTACCACATCGCCTTCAATCAAAGGGTAAAAAGCAATTTGAGACAAATAATCGAAACCGCTCTCTGCTTCAGATTGTATTATTTTGACAACATACTCTACAAACTCTTTTCCTGTTGTCCCTCCCCGCCAGCCTCCGTGCTTACCAACAACATAATCCAAATTCTTCTTATTTGGGTATTTCTTTGTTCCATTCAACGCAACATGTTCAAGAAAGTGTGCGGTTCCTGGTAAGGACTCAAATGTACTTCCAGCTTTTCCAAGAAGACTAATGCTTATGATTTCTGATTCTTTATTTTCAATGTGTATTATATTGAAATTATTAGATAGCTTCAGAAAATTAAACAACATTACTGTAATTATTTCACAAATGAAGGACGAATTACACCCCTGTGTTCTGTTTTGTTGGAGAAAAAATTTGCCAATACCACTTTCAAATATACAATAACTGCCTCTTATATTCAGGATAAGCCTCTTCAAGTTTTATGAATAAGGTTAAATGTGGTTCAAAAGAAAAGTCGTTATCCACCCAGAATACCCTATAACTTGACTTCGTCCCTATTACTTGATACCATTCATTTACCTATAATAATAGGTATTTAAATATAATTATTCGCACACTAACAATAAAGGAGATACAGGTGAATAAGAAAAATATCTTTGTTCTTGGCATGCTTGTTTTCGTTATTACTTGCATTGCCGGCTACATGTCAGGTATAGGCTTACAAAGTCTTGTTAAGACTGTCGATGTATTAGTTGAACCGGGAGTGGGATCAATTCAGTATGTTCATCCAGAACTGGCTGAAGTTGCCAATGGTACATCGGAATATCTGGGTAAACGTATGTATGATCCATGGGAACCAGTAGTAATTATTGAAGAATACGGTGACTTAATACTTGTACGCTTTTGTTCGGATGGGTATGAAAGCACATATAACAGGCATTGGTTCAAATCATACAAGCTTACTAATCAACCTGCATCTTATGCTTATTGCGATAATTAACTTTTTTGCATAAGCAAAAACAAAACCCCGACCGGATTGGTTTTGACTTTTTAAAAAGTCGAATCATGAAGGCGGGGTGTTTTATTGGAGAAAACAGTCAGTTAAGAACGCTCTTTTTGTTTTATGAGAAGCTATGAAATAACTTCGAATAGTGTCAAATAGCTCACTCACAACATTCTGGCTGACAAATGCTTCTTAAAACTGTATAATACTGAATAGGAAAGGAGGTAAAACAGATTTATTATATAAATCGAACAAAGATTCTATGAAAGGAACAGTAAAAACAAAGACAGATAAAGGATACGGATTCATTTCCAGAGACGGAGAAGAAAAAGATCTTTTCTTTCACTCCAATGATTTGGAAGGTGTTACTTATGATGATCTCCAAGAAGGAGCAGAAGTCACATTCGAAGTTGTTGAAGGCGACAAAGGCCCAAGCGCAAAAAGCGTAAAGCTAGCGTAATCACAATTACACGTAAAGAAAATTAATAATAGTTTTGAGGCGGTAAATACTTCAATTTATTATCACATAACCCACAATATTGATTTTTAGTATCATTTCGGGCAGTGCTTTGTGCATACCTTAAAACGATACTAACTTAACAGGAGGCATAAGTGGTTAAAGCAAGTGTGGCAACAGCTATATTTCTTTTGATCTCAGCAGCGTCTTTAGTTAAGAGTGTATTACTAATACCAGTGGGTTGTTGGAACGAGCCGGGTGCAGTTATTTATTTTGGCTATAATAGCAAAATTATGAAGGCGGGGTGTTTTATTGGAAAAATAGAATTATTGTCGATAATTACCCCAAAAGTGTAAAAATTTGATATAATAGCCAAGACCCGATATCAACGAAGGTTGGCGGGTTTTTTTATTGGAGTAAGTATATGAAATCAATACGAAACGTTGTAGTTATTGCTCACGTTGATCACGGTAAAACTACCCTGATAGACGCTCTATTGAAGCAAACACACGTTTTTAGAGATAACCAAGAAGAAATGGGTGTTGAGCGTATTCTCGATAGTAACGATATTGAGCGTGAGCGCGGTATTACTATATTGGCTAAAAACTGTTCAGTTAACTACAAAGATATAAAGGTAAATATTATTGACACACCTGGCCACGCAGATTTTTCTGGTGAAGTTGAAAGAACGCTAGGTATGGCTGAAGGAGCTATTCTTATTATTGATGCACAGGAAGGCCCAATGCCTCAGACTAGATTTGTGCTCAAGAAAGCTTTGGAAATAGGTCTTAAGCCTTTGGTGGTTATCAACAAGATAGATAAAAAGTATGCCCGAATTCCCTATGTAATCAAAAAAACAGAAAATTTGTTTTTACAATTAGCCACAGATGAATCGCAACTTACTTTCCCAATTTTATATGCAGTTGGTCGTGACGGAAGAGTATTTAAAGATATTCCAGCTGACTTCAACGAAAAATCTGATGTCACTCCCCTATTAGACGAAATTATAAAATACGTACCAGAACCTAAGATAGCTAACGATAAAAGCTTTAAAATGCTTGTTTCGTCCTTTGATTACGACTCTCATTTAGGAAGAATTGTTATCGGAAAAATACACCAAGGAACAATTGAGAAAGGGAAAAAACTTACATTAACCTCGGACCCATCAAAAATATTCACGGTTGAAAAACTTTTTGTCTCAAAAGGGCTAGAGAGATTAAAAACAGAAAAGGCCTACTCAGGAGATATAATTTTTTTTGCAGGAGCTCGAGATGCAAACATAGGCGATACGGTCGCGGAACAAGGAGATCTGGTTTCTTTACCAGGAATAAAAATAGGCGAACCTACTGTTCATATTACAATTAGTCCTAATACCTCTCCTTTTACAGGCAATGAGGGAGAGTTTTCAACAAACAGGCAGTTAGAAGAAAGATTAAATAAAGAACTTGAAACAAATTTAAGTTTGAAATTAGAAAAAAGGAAAGACGGTAAATTTAAAGTATCAGGACGAGGAGAGCTTCACCTTGCTGTTTTTCTTGAAAACTTGCGTCGAGAAGGATACGAAATGGAGGTTGAAAAACCGCAAGTAATTATTAAAGAAGTTGATGGCCAAAAAATGGAACCTATTGAAGAATTAAATATCATTGTTCCTAGTGAATACGTTGGCATCATTAATCAGGAGCTTGGAAAAAGATATGCCACTCTAGTTAGTACGGAACCTATTAACGAAAAGGAAGTTGAATTTATATATCACGTTCCTACCAGAGCCATTATTGGATTGCGAGGAATATTGATGTCAGCTACTAAGGGTACTATTCTTTTGAGCGCCCAGTTAATTGACCACAAGCCTCTGGGAAAGAAAATTCCAAAAATGCGATGCGGCGCCCTTATCGCTTCTAAATCAGGAAATGCACTTTCGTATGGATTAAGGGCCGCGCAAGAACGGGGTATTACGTTCATTGAGCCAGGTGTAACTGTATATGAGGGAATGATTATCGGCGCTAACGCTAAAACAGAGGATATTTCAATAAATGTTTGCAAAGGTAAGCAACTAACTAACATGAGATCTAAGTCTTCAGATGGTGTTATCCAGCTTACTCCTCCAGAAAACCTAAGTCTTGAGCGAAACCTTGATTTCCTAGAAGATGATGAGTTACTAGAAATTACTCCTGCATCTCTAAGGTTAAGAAAAAAGCAGCTTACTGAGTTAGACAGACGAAGAATTCAACGCAAACAGAAACATTATCTGGCTCAATAATTTGATTACTTGTCAGCACCAGATTCTTCTTGAAATCTAAGCTTTAGTTGTTCATCAACCACATTTTGGGGCCAACCAACCTTTGTGTGCAGTAGTTGTCCCACCTCGCGAATCTCTTCCTTGGTTCCTCCTGTGGTCATTAGAGCGGTAATTGTTTTATTTATGGCTGCTATTTGGTCTACCGTCTCACCACAACTAATTTGTATCCTTTTCTCGTGTTCTCTGTCCATATGACCCGAATTATATTATTACTCTTAGCTACATCTATATTCCAGGCTAAATATTGATATTTAGTCATGTACTAATTGAGAATATGGAGTATACTTACTAAAGAAAGAAGTTATGGGTAATTACGGAAGAAACAATCAATCGGGTGGAGGCTACAGATCTGGAGGCGATAATTATCGTCGACGTGAGTCAGGGCCAAGACAAATGCATCATGCCGTTTGCGATGAATGCGGTAACGACTGCGAAGTTCCCTTTAGACCTAGTGGGGATAAGCCAATATATTGCAGTAGTTGTTTTGAAAAAAGAGAAGGTGGAGCTCCCAGAAGATCAACGCGAAGAGGTGGAGGACCATCAAACTTCGAAAAAAAGGACAATACGAACAAAGAACTATTAGAACAAGTACGTTCAATGAACTCAAAACTGGAAAGAATACTTAAAACGATTGAACCTAAAACAAAAACAGCAAGTGTTGCTAAAAAAGAAGTTTCCAAAAAAATAGTAAAACCAATCGTTAAAAAAGAAAAAGAAGCAAAAGCCCCAAAAACAACCAAAAAGAAGGTTGCGAAGAAAAAAGCTCCTAAGAAAAAATAAGATACCCTTATATATTTAGCTTCTCTATATGTAGTTAGCTTGGAACTTTTATTTTCTACCATGCCAAACAAGATATCTCGCTATTTCTTGAGTTCAAATGAAGCGCCAATTCGAGCTATTTATCGTCACCCTTAACAACAACTTTGTTTACTTCGACAGTTACTTTGCCTTCTGGAGATTTTTTTGCCTCTTCAATGCGAATACCTCTTTTTGCTGCCTTACGCACCTTATCAATTGATACACCTGACAAATCAGCTTTTCTACCTTTTCGAGCCCATGATTTATTGGGCATTTTTCCAAAAACACTTTGATTTTCGCCACCTTCTGACATGTTTAGAGTATAGCAGAAATGTATTTTTTGAATTTGCTCCTAAATACTATATTTGATATTATGCTTTAGCTGTCAGCAAAATTAACAACACTCACACCTACTAAAAAGGGAGATAATGAAATGGAGATACTAGGACATCTAATGTCGCCAGACTTTGGAGGTATTTGGCTAGAAATAGCAAAGAACGCATCTTTAAGTTTTATACTTGCATTGCCGTTAACGATAAGAGTCAAAAAAGTTTGGCCAGTAGTTTTAGCTGTCTTAGTTGGCGTTTTCGCCATCGATATCCATGGCTATTTTGCCGTCTTACATGACTTAGGATTTAATGTGCAACCGCTAAAAAGAAGAACGTTAGTTAATTCATATGGATTTGAATTAACGGTTCTTATCCTCATTTACAGCATATATCAACTCAAATTAGCAAAGTGCAGAAACATCTTTCAGAAAATTATTCTTGAAGAAAGGTACTTTGGAGCAATCCTAGGCATAGCAATTGGATTTCACTCAAATATATTCGTCGATACAACTATCAAGAATAGCGAATTATTTTATGAACCATTCTCCAGCATCATTGGCCTTTTTGTAAGTGTTGGGTATGGAGAAATTCCCAAAATATTACTGTGGGGATATATATGTGCATTTTTCTTAAGTATCTATTTGCTTACTAAAAAAGCCCCGTATAAGTATGGAGGAATTTAAACTGACAGAATGGGCCCAGCGCTATTTAATAGTAGCCAAGTGGCCCATTTTTTCTTAATTCCGATTAAGAGTATATGAAGTTGGGTGATACAAAAATGCAGCAGGTGAATCCTCAACTAAAAATCTTTGAAAATCTAAATATATTTTACTTCTTTCAGTTATTGTTAATTCCTCGCGTCCATCCTCAAGAAGCTTGTCAATTCGAGGATCTTGATAATTAGAAATATTTGTCGATGTTTGAGTAGAATGCCAAATTGAATATTGATCCGGGTCTTTCGGAATTTCAAAAACAGCAAGAAGTACCTGATAGTCTTCAGGTACTCCAGAGGAAACCTGCAGAATAGTTTTGATGCCAACTGCCTCCCAATACTTAGCTATTCTTTCTGCCGTTGGTAAAAGTACTGGCGTTGTCAGTAATTTTATTTCCATATCTTTTGTCTGCTCTTTGTCTAATTCATCTATTAACTCTTGAGCTCGAAGTTTGTCGTAACTATACGTCTTAACTTGCGGATTGTAGGCCCAAGACGATGGAGACAGTGGCCCATAGGCTCTTTCACCTACAAATGATTCTTTGTCAATCGCATAGTTCAAGGCTTGTCTTAATGATTTTTCAGATAAATATCTGTCCTGAACGTTGAAAAAGATAGAAACTATTTGTCCCGTGTTTGATTCTTCTACCGTTTCGACCGTTTTCCACGTATCCAGTGGATTTGGATCATAGATATTGATCAAGCTATTGACCTTGCCTAGCTTATAAGCCAATTTTGCTCGTTCTTCAGTGGGATAAAATCTATAGATAATTTTACCTTTTTCTTTACTTACCAAAACTAACTCCTGAACATATCCCCCAGCCACAGTTATTTTTTTAACACTCCACTCCCCCGTCCCCAACAAACCTTTTTTAAACGTAGGCTTTGAAACAATGGAGGGGAAAGGAGAAAATTCATTGTGTAGTTTAAACACAATTGTCTTTTCATCGAAAATTTCTATATCCACGTCCGAAAAATCATATTTAATTGTGTCGCTTGTTACTTCCTTTCCATCTTGCCAATATAATCCATCAGCGAGATGAAAATACCAAGTTTTTCCCTTATCTGGCGTATTCCATGAAGAAGCCAATGAAGGCTCAACAATTCCATTTTCATCAAGTTTTGTAAGTCCCTCGCCTACTTTGTTAATAATGAAATCAGGCAAGTTATCTGATCTGTATCTACCTGTTATACCCACCTTGCTTGTCGTTTTTCCTAGAACACTAGGTCCCGTAATCTTCAATATCACAAAAAAAGCAATACCTACGCCAAAGCTAATTAACAATATGCCCTTAAAACGAGCTAAAAATGCGGCAATTAATCGGACAAGATATCGAAGGGTTAACATCGTTTTTGCTTATAAGGCTACCTGCAGAATTGAAACTAACATAAAAATTCCCGCAAAAACAAAGGTTAAACGGAAGACTAGTTTCTCAAGACCACGCCTTGTAAAAGAGGCCGTAGAACCTCTCCCGAAGCCTGTACCGCGTGCTTGAATCAGGATTGTGCCAGTTAGTAGTATGGCGCTTATCATTTGAATTACTAAAAATATGTTTTTCATATACGATTAGCCTTAAAGTATACCTTATTTGAGCTTGTTAACAAAACTTAGAGTAACCAATAAATAAATGATGCAAAAAGAGAGAATATAAAAGAAAATGCTACATATGCTAGGAAACCGCCTAAATTTATTGATGGAATATCTAGCCACTGTGATGTTAGGCCAGCAAAAACAAAACCTGTAATTTTAAAACCATCAACGACAAGAGTAACGAGATATAAAGCAATTGCAGAAGAAACCCATTTAAACAAATTGAAAGTTATAAGATTAATCGGTAATAACAATAAATTAATTATTGGTTTTGCCAACAAAGAAGCTACCGTCAGCCCAGCCCCAGCAATAATGACTGTTTCTATTCCTTTTTCAAAATATAACCCTGAAGCTATTTGTGAAACTATATAAAGAATAAATGTGTTGACGATAAAATGCCTTAATATTTTTTTAATCATATTTCTGTCGCTAACTAAGTATAGTTGAGATTTGATTAATGTTTCAATAACTTAAGGTTATTCATCCACAGTTTCATTTATTTTTGCCCTTGTTTTATAAGGTGGTAACAATTTTTTAAACCTTTTTATTGTCTTGCTAAAAGTAATTTTTTTTACCTTGATAACTACGATGGCAATTGCAATTGAAAAAACAATAAAAATAGCTAATAAATTATAAATAATTACTTGCGCTTTATTTGAAGGTATCTGCACTTCAGTATTTGCGGCGACAGCCAGCACTTTTTCTGGCGTTTTTGTACCTAGAAAACTAAAGGGGATTTGTGACCTAAATTCATAGGTGGCATATGGAGGCAATACGGGAATAATCGTTCTCTCTGCTAGCACTTTATCAAAGTAGATGGCTGGCTCAAGATTATACTGAGCCGTTGGACCGGGGTTTCGAATAATGACCGATATTTGGGTATCCATAAAAGGCAATCCGTTTTTAACCTCAGCATTAATACTGGGTTTACTAATCTTTTCCTTTGGAAGCTGACCAAAATTAACAAAAACATCTTTTTGGGGACTAGGACCCAATTTATAAGACCCTGGAGGATATGGAGTTACTGCGTCAGAACCGTGAATAACAAATGTAAAATGTCTAAGATCTAATTTATTAAAAAAATCTACCCCTCCCGTTGTTGACCCCCAGGTTGGATCAATTGGTATCCACGCTCGCCTCGTCTCATCCCAATATTCTGGCCAAGAATGTAGAACATCAGCTACCAATGAAAGTGGTTGTATTTCTGGATTCTCTGTGTACGCGTAACCATTTATTTCTCTTGCTGGAATACCAGCTGCTCTTGCAATGGCAATAAACAAATCTGTGTATTCCATACAAATTGCTTCATCGGGGTAATTTAACGCCGCGGTTGCTCCATATCGAGCAACATTTGGTTTAACACGATTATAGCTATACGAAAGAGTGCTTGAGACATAGTCATATATTGCTTTAGGAGTACGAAGCCTACTAGCTAAGTTTTGAATTTGGGGATCGCTAGTTTGCCAATATTCACTCTCGTATAGATTTTCCTGGAGAGTTTCTGTTGTTACAGCCTGAACTTCCCGTGGGGTGGCATATATTTGAACTGTGCCCATGGCAGTAACATCAACACGCTCCCTAGGTTCTAACAAGTATGTGGCAAGCCAGTTTCCATCTTTATCTAAATAAACCTCATCTGGTGCTGGAATAATTGAATCATAATATATTTTCTGAAAAGCGGTGTCTGGTGGAATAGCTATTTCAGTTGATGCATTCTTATTAAGTGGGTTTTCTAAATGATAATTTAGAGTGAAGGAGAAAACTTGAAACTTTCCGAATCCAGCCGAAATTCCAGTTTCTTGAATTGAATCCTTATTAAAACTGTAAGCAATCGTATTTCCACTTGCTTCAACATTATTGGGGTTCGGGGAAATATAAGCTTCGTTTCCAAAAGAGGAAGGAACAACTAAATTAACATTATATGACCTGAAATCATTACTCTCAGACAATCTGGGGATCGAAATCTCCCACACTTCTCCTGTCCTGCTGGCAAAACTCGATTCTTCGAAGCTAATTGTAAAAGTTCTAGTTTTTCCTTTTCCAACTACAGCATTATCAAACTCAACCTGCAGTGAGATTGTGTCGTCACTTTCTGTTTTTGTTAAAGTAAGCTGTTTTTCCCCCTCATATGAAACAGGCTTAAGTGGTTCTATGTTTTCAAGACTAAGCAGATACGATTGTGCATAAAGATTAGACTGAGCATTTTCCAGTGTAATTGTGTGAGTTACCTTAGTAATACCCGTGCTTTGAACACTGTAGTTAACGTTAACATCAATAATAAATTCTTCTTGTGCGAAAACATTCTTGGGGGTAAATATTGCAAAAAATAAAGCAACAATGACAACAAGTGTTCTTTTAAACATATTTTAGTATAACTTATGTGGCTGAGTTGTGTCTGTGAAAAAAGTTGACCACATGCTTGAGTTGATATAAAATTCGCCTGCACGAAGAATGAGCGACAAGCTGGCAATATCCGTGACACCATATTCAATATTGAGTCTGCAATTGATATGTCTCGAAAAATAGATAGCCAAATCCCTCGTTGGGTAGCAAACCTTCGCATGATGTCTACCCCAGAAGAAACATTACTGGTTCGCTTAGCGTCATTTGATAAATTGTACTGGCAACAAAACATGGATATGTTGGTTAACGATCCTCTAAGCGTCGAGGGAATTGTACCAGAGCAAGAGTTAGGCGCTATAAAACATACTTTTAAATTACTGGCTACTTCAAGAACTACAGTAGAAGATGTCCAAAAGATGACCCACTTCGAACTACGCGAAAGAAACCTTCTTTCCGAAGATATAATTATAGCCCGCAAGCTCTTTGGCTATGAATCAAAAAGTGGACAAAAACCAAAAAGCTGGACCAAAAGATTGGCGACAACTAGATTATGGCAACATAAACCAGATATGGAAATAAAAGATACCCTAAAAGGCACAAATAGAGTCTGGATTTCAAAAGAATTATATTCATATTTACCAGCTAGTGATTACGATAAAGCTAATAGAGCAGTTAAGGAAACTCTTTGTTTGTTAGGTGAACCAACTGTTCGCGGTAAAGCCATCAAAGCAAATCTTATACCTGCTTCGTTACCGATACTTATATGCACTGGACTATTAGGAAAAATTGATGGTTTTAATGGATTAAGCAAAACAAGCCTCACAAGAAAAACAATTGTTTTGAGATATCTTAGTTAAAATTACTCAAAGTTAGCTCTTGACTTCTTCGGGTTTTCTTAGTACTTTTAATTATGGCTCCAATCGTATACAAAAGACAAGGACAAATTCTTGATTTTATTAAACAATATATTCAGGCAAATGGAAGCGCTCCTACCTTAAGACAGATTGCCGATGCAATTGGCGTTTCTTCTTTAGCAACAGTACACGAGCATCTTTCTACTCTTGAATTAAAAGGGCTTATTAAAAGAAAGCCTGGTAAGACAAGATCAATCGAAATTATCGGATTAACAGAAGAGTTCTCACCAGAAGGTGTCGAAGTACCGATTCTTGGTTATATTGCTGCTGGAGCACCAATCCAAGCATATACGGATCCAAATGCAACATTCCCCATTCCGCCCAACTTAATGTCTGGTACTAAAAGAGTTTATGTTTTACAGGTTAGAGGAGAATCTATGATTGACGAACAAATCAGAGATGGAGATTATGTTGTTATTGAACAAGTAAGTGATGTTAAAAATGGTGATATTGTTGTTGCCTTATTGGACAATGGGATGGCCACACTTAAGCGCTTTTTCAAAGAGTCCACAAGAATCAGGCTCGAACCAGCCAATGCAACCATGAATCCTATCTTTGTAAAGAATGTTCGAATTCAAGGAAGAGTGGTTGGCTTGATTAGAAAATATCTCAAGAACTAACTTCTATTTCTTTTTCTTGAAGTGACTCCATACATAAAGCACAGCCACGGTAATACTTAGACCAATAATAACGTATTGAAATTTTCTGAAATATGGCTCTAATGCTTGCCAGTTTTGTCCCAACTTAAGCCCCATGTATGTAAGAACTGCAGTCCAGATAAATGATCCCAAGAAAGTTAGCAAACTAAATAAAGGAAGATTCATCTTGGCAATTCCAGCGGGGAGCGAGATAAAAGTTCTGACAACGGGAAGCATTCTTGATCCAAACGAAACCCACTGCCCCTTTGTATGAAACCAGTTCTTAGCTTTATCAAATTCTGACTCTTTCATTAGCAACCATTTCCCCCACTTTCTAATGGCCATTCTTAGCCATTTTTCGCCTTTTACAAATCCTAACCAATAAGCAAGCAAAGAACCGGTCAAATTGGCAAAAGCACCAGTAAAGACAACTGCCCAAAAACTCATCGCTCCGCGTCCAACCATAAAACCGGCAAAAGGCATTGTTATTTCAGAGGGGATAGGTATTAATACAGACTCAGCCGTCATTAAAACAAATATAGTAAGCAAACCATAGCTTTCTATTAGACTTGTAAGGTTTTCTACAAAAAAATGTGTTATTGCTTCCATATTAGCAAAGATAAGGTCTACTTCTATTTATACAGATCTTTAAGTAGATTTCTCCCCGTCATGATCCTTGGTTTGGGGAGCTTCAATAAACCAAGTATGGTTGGAGCGATATCAGCCAATATACCTGAGGGTAGTGACTGCGACCTTCCTAAAAATTCTTTAGATACGGCAATAAACGGAACGGGGTTAGTGCTGTGTTCCGTATCTATCTCTCCTGTGTGAGCATTTATCATCTCTTCAACATTGCCATGGTCAGCAATGATAAGAAGTGTGCCACCATAAGCTGAAACATAGTTTGCTATTTTTCCAACACATTCGTCCACTACCTCGCATGCTTTAACTGCCGGACCAATGTTGCCTGTGTGACCGACCATGTCAGGGTTGGCATAGTTAATAAGCACGAAAGCATAATTACCACCAGATTGAAGCTTTGCTAGCAGTTTTTCGGTTTGTTCATACGCAGACATTTCCGGCTTACGATCATATGTCGAGATAGCCGGTGAAGGAGTTATAATTCGCTCCTCACCAGGAAACGGACTTTCGTACTGACCATTAAAATAGAAGGTTACAAATCTCTCTTTTTCGGATTCAGCCATTCTCAATTGTCTAAGATTCGCATCAGATAATATTTGGCCCAAAGGCATTACAACTTTTTCGGGAGGCGAGGCTACTTTTGTTCCTGCTTGAACCAAAGACTTACTATATTCTGTCATCGTGGCGAAATATAAATTTTCTAAAGGGACTCCTCTGTCAAAAAGCTTTTGGTGATCAGCTGCCTTAGAAGGAATGTGTGTTTTTTCGTACTTTTCCAGATAAGGATCAAACTCTAGAGCCAAACTCTCTTCTCTAAAGTCTTTTACTAAAAAGGCTGACGTAAGTTGTCGAGGGCGATCAATTCTGAAATTAAAGAAAATACAGGCATCATTACTTTTAATTGTTGTGAGGGGCTTACCTTCTCTGTCGGAAATTAAACAAGGTTCTATAAATTCATCAGTCTTACCTTGACTGTAAGACATCTCAATCCCTTCCTCTGGTGTTTTAATCAATTGTCCTTGTCCAGCCGTTAACGCAAAGTATGCTTTAGCTGTTCTATCCCAACGCCTGTCTCTGTCCATGGCCCAGTATCTTCCCATTATTGAAGCTATTGTACCCACACCTTCTCGCTTTATTACATCCCGCAATTGATTTATATAAGTTAAGGAAGCCGTTGGCGGAGAATCTCTCCCGTCCGTAAACAAATGAAGGAAGACATTTCTAAAATTTTGTTTTTTGGCTAGCTGTATCAAAGCAATTATATGCCCCAAATTAGAGTGAACTCCTCCAGCACCAACCAGACCCATTAAATGTAAATTTGAGTTATTCTTTTTTGCATGCTCGAAGGCGTCGAGAAATACTTTGTTGGTGAAAAATGAACCATCGGCAATGGCCATATTTATTCTCTCAAGATCTTGATAGACAATTCTGCCCGCTCCCAAATTCAAATGGCCTGTTTCTGTATTACCTGCGTCTCCTCTAGGCAAACCAACTGCTTCACTAGATGCTTCTAATTGGGTATGTGGATAAGAAGCCCAAAGACGATCCATATTGGGTGTTTTAGCCAATGTAACAGCGTTACCTGGGCCCGGAGGAGCAATACCCCAACCATCTAGAACCATTAAAACAACAAATTTTGTACGATCTTGAGGCATCATAGCTTCCCCCGTAAAAGCTCAGCTTCAACATTTGTTAATCGATTGTATTTGGCCACTCGTTCTCCTCTGGCTGGTGCACCAAACTTTACGTATTCTGCTCCAACACCAACAGCAAAATCAGCAATAAACCAATCATTTGTTTCGCCTGAGCGATGAGAAACAATTACTTTCCATTTTGCATCTTTTGCCATTTTAATTACTTTTAGTGTTTCCGTAACTGTGCCTATCTGGTTTGGTTTTATCAAAATCGCGTTACATGCTTTTTCGTCAATCGCCTTTTGAACACGCTTTGGATTTGTCGCCAATAAATCATCACCGACTAAGCTTAACGATGGAGACAATATGGCTGACAACTTTTTCCAGCTCTCCCATGCATCTTCGTGAAGAGGGTCTTCTAAAATAGCTAAATGGTAGCGGCTGTTTAGATTTTTGTAATATTCAATAATTGTTGCCTCATCCATCGGCGAGGTCTTGTCTCGAATAGAATATTCTCCGTTTTTGAAAAAGACACTTGCGGCTACATCAAGACCCAGTGAAACATCTCTTCCTAGTGCATAATTAGCTTCTTTGATAGATTCAACAACTATCTCTAGTGCATCTGCATTGGTAAACAAATTAGGAGCATAACCACCCTCATCTCCCACAGAGTGTATTGCACCGCGTCTAGCCAAATTAGCGCCGAGAGACATATATATTTCCGCTCCGGCTCTTAAACCTTCCTTAAATGACTTATTTGTAGCGGGGATTACATGGAATTCTTGAAAATCTAAATTCCCCGCTCCATGTAGTCCCCCATTTATCATATTAAAAAGGGGAGTTGGAATTTTAAGAACTGGTTTCATTCCAGCTTTTTGAGAAAGTATGTTAACCCATGCATAAAGAGGCTGTTTCGACAAAACAGCTCCTACTTTTGCAACCACCTCAGAAATAGCAAGAATGGCATTTCCTCCATACTTAGTTTTATTTTCGGTACCGTCTAGAGCAATTAATTTGGCGTCAATTTCTTCCTGTTGTGTCGGATCCATTCCCACAATAGCTGGGCCCAGGATTTTGTTAACATTTGAAACGGCTATTAACACACCCTTACCCTTGTATCTTTGAGGGTCTTTGTCCCTTAGTTCTTGTGCTTCATGTGTACCAGTCGAAGCCCCAGAAGGTATCGAGGCAACGGCAATGTGACCTGTATCGACCTGACAAGCCGCTTCTATTGTCGGTGTTGCCCTCGAGTCGAGTATTTCCCTTGCCCAGATTTTTGTGATTTTAGCCATTTATTTATTACTAATTATTTCTCTTTCTTTATCTGCAATAACTCTTCTTACCCTATTAATAGCATCTGTATTAACTGAAATGCTCGTTATTCCATAGCTTACTAAGTTTTCTACTAAATTGTCATATGTTGAGGGTGCTTGTCCGCAAATAGAAGAGGAAATATTGTTTTTATTACATATTCTGACTACCCTCTTAATCGCCCACTTAACGGCAGGTGATCTCTCATTGAAAGCCTTTGCCACTTCAGCATTATCCCTATCTGTACCTGATATAAGCATCGTTAAATCATTGGACCCAATGGAAACGCCATCGATACCAATATCGATAAACTTTTCTAGGAGAATTACGTTAACTGGCAATTCAACCATCATCCAAAACTTAAAAGTGGGACTTTCAAAAAGGCCTTCTGCCGCTACCATCCTTCGCACCGCAGCAAGTTCTTCCGGAGAGCGAACAAAAGGAATCATAACCCACAAATTTTTGTATTTTTGTCGCACGGCCTTAATTGCTCTCAATTCCAAAGTAAACACCTCTGGATCTGCAATATATCGATATGCACCTCGATAACCCAACATTGGGTTTGGTTCTTCTGGCTCCCAAGCTTTACCGCCAGGCAATGCTCGATATTCATTGGTTTTGAAATCAGTTGTTCTGTAAACAACTGGTCGAGAGCCAAATGCTTTACAAAATACCGATAAATCTTTTGTTAATTTCTCGATAAACTTATCTTGTTTTTTAAGCTTTATAGCTTCTTTTGGGTGTATACCAATATTGGCAATCATAAATTCTGCTCGGACTAATCCCGCCCCATCTATATTCTTTTTGGCCACCGCTTTGGCTAAATCAGGTTCTGCTAGGTTTACATATAGTTTTGTCGCGGTTTTTGTCTTTAGTTCTTTTTCTTTTTTAGGAACATCTTTAATGTTCTCTTTTTTAACTTTTCCTCCCAAAAATACTAAACCTTTGCTTCCATCAACGGTTACTAGTAAACCATCTTTTAATTTGCTTGTAGCTTCTCTTGTTCCAACCACACAGGGAACTCCTAATTCCCTCGAAACAATAGCAGCATGACTTGTTTGTCCTCCTTGGTCCGTAACAATTGCTGCCGCCTTTCTCATGGCGGGGACAAAATCTGGTGAAGTCATCTCAGAAACTAGAACATCTCCTGATTTTACTTTACCAATCTCTTTGATGTTTTTTAATATTCGAACATACCCCGTCGCCATTCCAGGGCTAGCTGGTGCTCCCGTCAATAAATGCGACTTTGCGATTTCAAAACCACCATCCTTTTTTTCAATTTGCTTTTTTGTTTCCGATTTTCCTGTTGAAGTTGTTGTTACCGGTCTTGTTTGAACTATGTATAAGTTTTTGCCTTGCTTTGCCCACTCAATATCTTGGGGAAAGTAGTAATGTTTTTGTAGCTTGTCTGCTATGTGAGCTAATTTTATTATTTCTGCATCACTTATCTTTTGTAAATCTTTTTTCTTTTTAGGAACATCTATTTTCTTAGTCTGTAACCCTTGTTTTACTAATTGAACAGACTGATCAGATATTTGCTTTGAAAGAATAGAAAATGTTTCTTTTTGCACAGAATACCGGTCGGGAACGACTTGTCCCTTAACCATGAATTCGCCCAGACCCCAAACAGCTTCAATGACTATCTTATTCTTATCATTAGTAATTGGATCTAAAGTGAAAGCGACACCACTTACCTCTGATTGAACCATGATTTGAACCATCACTGATATTTTTACCTTTTCGTGTGATATTTTGTTTTCCTCTCGGTAAAAAATAGCTCTAGCAGTAAATAGTGAAGCCCAGCATTTTTTAATTGTTTCGATTAAGTTGGCATCTCCTTTTATATTGAGGTAGCTTTCCTGCTGGCCAGCAAACGACGCAGTAGGCAAGTCCTCGGCTGTAGCTGACGATCTAACCGCAACCAGTGTCTTATTGAATCTCCCGGAAAGCTTTTTGTATGCCTTAAATATATCTTGCTGCAGCACTTTGGGGACCTTGCTTCTCATAATAGTACGTTCTATTTGTTTTGAGGCAGAGTTAAGTTGCCTCGAATCGTGCCTGTCTGTTGTCTTTAAAACATTATCAATTTGTTTTTTTATTTCGTTCTCCCCCAAGAACAAATCGTACGCAGAAACAGTAACAGCAAATCCATTGGGTACTGGGAAGCCAGCCTTGGTCATTTCACCAAGATTCGCACCTTTTCCTCCTACGAGGGGTAAATCATCTTTGTCTATTTGATTAAAGAAGAGTATGTTCTTTTGGGCAGTCATATATTCATATTAAAGTATATAGTGAAACAGTAAAAGAGGAAGGTGGCGCTAAGCAGAAAGCTTCTTCTTAAAGTAATCCACCCAAGGTATCTCAGATGGGTCTACTCCTGAAAGCTTAGCTAGATAATAACTAATAAACGAACCTAAACACAACACCTCTAATATTTGGTCTATTTTAGTATCGCTTCGAAGAGAATATTGATTATACGGAACAGAATTTTGTTCAACGACAGCCTGCGTAATCGGGTAGCGTTTAACCACTCTATCTGTGTATAGCTTTGAATATAAAAAGAGAAAGCTCAACACATCTTTTGATTTCGCCGGCAACTTTAATCCCTCTAGTAAGTGATGATTCAACTCCGGCAAATCAAATAAATTACTATATGTTTTTGCAGTTTCGTTTAATTGGTTTTTAAAAACATGAGAAACTCCAAGCAAATGCTCTGACGAAACAATTACTGGTATTTTATTTTGCAGTTTCCTAGCAAGCATCTTGGCTAGATTCTTTTCTTCTTTGTTTCTTGGACCAAATTCTTTTATGAATAATGACAAGGTATCAACTGCTGTTTTTAATTCGTCTTCATTTAAAGTAATAAAACTTGTTTTGTTTAGAAAAGCTAAAACCGAAAAAATTGAATAACCTATCGATAATCGAGGCATTCCAGAAGGGTTGAATGTTGGATCATAGATATAAGCATCCTTGTGTTCCTTTTTTAAAAAGTCAGCCATTTTTCCTCCAGTAGTAATGCCAAAAATTTTCGCATTTCTTTTTACTGCATCGTGTGCACACGACAAAGCCTCCTCGGTATTTCCGGAATATGATGAGAGTATTACAAGAGTGTCACTGTTTACGTAATTAGGAACAAAATACTGTGTAAATATCTCGATTGGGGCTCTTATCTTCTTCTCAACAAGTGAGTCTACGACCCTTCCCCCAAGGGCTGACCCGCCCATGCCGCAGACAACAATATTTTTTGCGGTTGAAAGAGTCTTTGAGAATTTGAGTTCGCCAATTTCACTCCATGCTTGATTAGCTTGCTGAGGAAGCATCTTGATAGACGACAATACACCTTTCTGATCAAACTCTTTAAATTCCTCGATTGAATCTAGGCTGTTCATGATTTTGAAATAATGTCGTTAACAAACGCAACTCCTTCATCCAACAGTTTTTGGGCATTTTCTTTTACGGCGCTTTCAGCAAAAACTCTAAATTCGGGAGCATTTTGCGATGATCGGAAAAGAATCCAAGATTGCTTATCTGTCCAGATTTTTAAACCATCAATTTTCTCAACCTTAATTCCTTTAAACTTTTTCTCAGCTTCTTCCAGTATTTTGTCTTTTAATTCCCACTTGTAATCAACTTTTGTTCTAAACATGTAATATTTAGGCAATTGGCCAACCATCGATGAAAACTCGCCATCAAACTTTGAAAAAAGTGACAATAGCTTCATTGTCATTGTTCCACCGTCTCGCGTATACATAATTTCACCTGAGATTGCCCCACCATTAGGCTCAAAACCAAACGATGCATTGTTTTTCTTCATTTCGCCAATAACATAAGGGGAACCCACCTTGGTTCTAATTATATTTTTTCCAATTGATTCCACTACTTGCGAAGAACTAATCGGTGTTATAACTATTTCATCTTTTAAGCCTTTGGCTATTAAGGAACATGAATACTCTCCTTGAACAAACTGACCTTTCTCGTCAATAAACACAACCCTGTCGCCGTCACCATCATAGGCAATGCCAAAATCACATTTTTCTTCAACGACTAACTTTTTTAAATTTTGTACTTCTGCTTTATCATCAGTGTCTGTATCTCGAGCAATAAAACTCTTCTCCGTATCGCAATTAATTGTTAATACTTCCAAACCAAGCTTTTTCAAAAGTCCTGGCATCACTATAGATTGAGCTCCATTTGCACAATCAAGACCTATCTTCCATTTCGGCAATGAATCTTTTATCAAACCAGTTAGCATTTCGGCGTATGTATCGCGTGCTCTGGTTTCTACTGTCGTTTGTACTTCTGTGTTTGGGGGTGTCTCTTTTTCCTTAATTTCTTCGTATAATTTTTCTATATTTTTCTGATCTTCGTATGAGATTTCTTCATCATGAGCAAAAAACTTTACCCCGTTCAACTCTGGGGCAATATGGCTACCGGTAACAATAATACCCGCCTCTACTTCTGTATTTTTAATTAACCAGTTCATTGAGGGAACTGGAGTAATTCCTTCATCAAACAACGCTGTGTTGCTGGTGATCAACCCTTGGAATAGTTGCTTCTTGATACGGGGGCTTGAGTCTCGAGGATCCATACCAACGGCAATGGGACCAATTTTGTAGTATTTTTCCAGAAACTTAACAAAAGTCTTGCCGATATCAAAACAGAATTGTTCTGTAAACAAAGTGTCTGCCGGCCCTCTGATTCCACTTGTACCAAAAAGACCTTTTTTGTTGAGCATAATATAAGTTTATCCTATTCTAATTCACTTGCAATTATGAAATCGAGAGAATCAGCAACGTTTGCTTTTGAAGTTTTAACATCCACATCTATCTTTGCAAAAGCGCTTATTAACTCCTTAATTTTACCTTCAGGGAAACGTTTCGCTTGTTGGGTTAACTTGCCAACGCGCCAGCTTGGATAGGACAGACTTTCCTTGTCTAAAGCAGCCCAATACAAATCCCTTAGGTGGCGAGACAGGAGATTAAAAACAAACTCCGGAGAGTCATCTTTAATTATATCGTGCAGAAGACTAATAGAATTTTTTGAATTGCCAGGCCAAAATGACTCTAGAAATTTGAAAATTAATTTGGGCAATTTGTATTCCTCTGTTTTTGTAACAGGAGGAATTAGCTTTAGCAAGCTTTTAGAAATAGGGCTTCCATGATAAATGATAATCGTTCCTGAAATTCTTTTTATATTCTTTTTAAGCCACTCAAGGTCCTTCTTCCGAATTTTAGGTAATTTCTCTACTACATATAGTCGCTCTTTTCCAAACAAAGTAGCCGTTGTGAAATTTTCCGGAAGAGACATTTTGTTTTCTGGGCCAATTTTAACTATTTCCCAATTTCTCTCTTTAGCCACATTGATTAACGTTTGCAAACGCTCATAACTCTTTAGAGAATGATCTCCGTGTATTAATATTATTTTCATTTGTTTTTTCTGCGCATCTTCATGTATTTTCTTACTAACACATCTACTTGATTATGGAAATTCCGCTTTCCTTTTCGATAGTGTGGTACTAAGCTACCTGAAAAATTTCTAGGAATGTGGACGATTTCGTGCAATAACACCTTATCTCTATCTTTTTCTGATAATTTATCATATTTTTCTGAAAGAACCTCGATTATATATGAAGCATCTTCTTGAAGCGCTTTTTGCCACACTCTTGGCAATCCCCATATCCTTGCGTATGCCTTTGCTTTTGAGCCTTCCGACCGAAATGCATAGATTTTATCTTTTTTAAGCCAGTCTAATTCTAATTTTGTTGATAAATATTTGATTCTTTTACCTACGTCTGGAGCAGGTTGCCAATCTATCCTTGTCGCCTTCTTTTTTTTAGGCTTTGGGTGGACGCGTAGATTATATTTTGTAAACCTCTGCATCCTCTTTTACCTCCTGTTCGACCTTTAATCCTATTACGTCTCCCTTTTTTGCAGAATCAATTTTATCGTGCTCTACTTGCATTGACTCTACCTTTTGTTCAAACATATCCTCTCCTCCACGTACAAATTTAATCATGTCTCCCTTGGCCAAACTTCCATCAAGTTCAACAACGGCTACATTTATCTTGTCGTAATAGTGTGTTACTTTTCCAATTTTAAAATCTGCCAATTTATATCACCCCCCTCACTTTATATCTAAAGCTCCATTTAAACAACGTGCATGACAGATAGCAACTGCTAGACCGTCAGCTGCGTTGTCAAAATGTGTTTTTCCTCCCTTTTTGCTTCGAACCGTATTCCCCAATATCTTCCTAACTACTCTTTGAATCTCCTTCTTGTCAGCTCTACCATCGCCGGTAACTATTTTCTTAATACGCCCAGGCGCGTACTCCATAATCTCCGTTTTAGCTCTTGTGGCTGCAAATAACATAACACCGAGCGCTTGACCAACACGTATAGCTGTTTTGGCGTTACGAGCAAAAAAGATTTTTTCAATAGCCATAACATCTGGGTTGTATTTAAGGAAAAGACTCATCATCTCTTTATATATAATTTCCAGTCTTTCGCCTGGAGAGCCATCTTTGTCTGTTTCAATTAAACCGAAAGCTACAACTTCGAACTTATCTTTTTCGGCTTTAATTACACCGAATCCCGTTGTCGCAGTTCCTGGATCTATTCCTAAGATAAGCATGTTTTTAATTATACTACTAATATTGCTTGTTCTTTAGTTGAATATATTTGATCCAAGAACGCTTCGGTTATTATTTTCTTTTGTTGATTTGGTCTTTTGACAATTTTTTAACAAACAAGGTTGGTCTTTTTCGCTTTGAAATGTTTATTTTACTAATCTTATTTAAAAACTGAGGCTTAGTAATTTTGAAAATTCGATCTGGTAAGTTTCTTTTAAAATATCCAAAAACTTGCGCTTGGCGAGCAGCCTTAAATTCCTTAGCTGTTTGCCTGAAGTGAGTATTAGTCCTTTGTTTGCCCTTCTTTGCCATGGCTTGCTTTTATCTTACTACACCTTAGCAAGATACTTCTTAATTTCCTTAATAGTTGTCGCACCACCGTGCCCGGGAAGGATTTTTGTTGAATCGGGTAGTTTAAGTATTTTTTGTATGGATTTATCAAGATCGGCCTGCTTAGCATAGACAAAATCAGTTCTACCAACCACTCCCTTCTCAAATATAGTATCTCCCACAAACGCTGTTTCTGACTTCTTGTCATAAAGAACCACTCCACCTGGAGAGTGACCTGGACTTTCAATTACCTTTAGGGTTGTTTTGCCAATCATTATTTCATCGCCCTCTGTTATGTACTCATCAACTTGGGGAGCCGGATCTACGTCTAATCCTAAAAAATATTTCGCTGAAGACTGAAGCCTGTCTAACAAAAACAAATCTTTTTTGTGCATTAGAAATGGTATATTAAACGCTAGCTTAATCGCTGTAGCTGCCAGTAGATGGTCAAAATGTCCATGTGTAGCGATTATTCTTGATGGAGCTATTTCTATATCCCTTATTTGACTAATAATATACTCAGCATCATCACCTGGATCAATGATTACTAAATCTTCTTCTTTTTCGTCATAGACCAAATAACAATTGGTAGCTAGGTTACCAGTAATTAATTTTTTAACCTTCAGTGCACTCATATAATAAGTATATCAAGCAAAACGATGCTGGGAATAAATATAATAATTCTTTATTTCTTTGAAGCTTTTACGGTTTTTGTTTTTTTTGTTTTTTTCTTGGTTGTTGCCTTATTTGCTTCTTTTTTAGTCGCTCTTGTGTAAATTGCATCAATATCTTTTCTTGATTTATCTCTAATGTAGTAAAGCTTGGCTCTTCTAACTCCCCTTAATCCCTTTTTAACAACCTCAACTTTATCAATAGTTGGTGAAGACAGAGGAATAATACGCTCAATACCAATTTGTTGCGCACCTATTCTTCGTACTGTAAATGTTTTGCTGTTATCTCGTCCTTTTATCTTCAAGACAATGCCTTCAAAAGCTTGCTGTCGTGTTTTTTCTCCTTCTTTAATTTTAGTAAAGACACGCACAGTATCCCCAACGCTAAATTTTGTTTCAGCTTGTTTTCCCTCACTCAATTTCTGTATATGTGTAGCGGTTAGTGCCATTTTTCTAAAATAAATGCCCACTTCGTGTGGGACGCTGTCTATTGTACATCAGGTACGGCCTTGCCTTCAAGAGCCTCCGTTATTTTCTTGGCCAACCTGGCATTCCAGGTTATCTTATATGGCAATTTTACATTTTCCTCTTTTCTTCCTTCAAATACCAAAATTACTCGTTGATCACCTGAGTGCGTCAGTAATAGCTTCTTCAATTGTGATAATTCCTTACCCTTTGCCTTTTTTGGTATTTTTATATAAACAGTCTGATTGTCTTTATTCTTTTTGTCACCGTTTGTTTCTATCGATTCAACAATTAGAGATGGCGCATCGTCTCGATTGTCTATCTTGCCAGACAGAATCATTGGCTTATTGTCTACCCAATGTTCCTTGGTTTCGCTAAATAGCTTTGGAAAAACTACTGTTTCTAGTGATCCCGTATCGTCTTCAACCTTTACAAATGCCATCTCTTGACCTGATTTTCTGGTCACAATTATCTTAACTTCTGAAACAATTGCGGCAATTCGCACTTTGTCTCCAAGTGTTTCGTTAGGAGATATCTCAAATATTTTATGTGTTCCTTTGTATTCCATTGGGCCTAAAACTTCGCTTAAGGGTTTTGCGGATAGTGAAAATCCGAGTAGTTGTCTTTCAAGGGCTTGCAGCTCATCGTCTGAAAATTCCTCTATACCGTCCATGATATGGATATTTTGCGCCTTTGCGCTCTTAGATATTTCATCTTGAGAAAAAAGACCTTGCTGTCCCTTTGATGCTTTTGGCTTAGACACCCTATTTCTGACCTCTTCGTATGTAGCCAATAAAGCTGCCCTTCTACCATATGCGCTCAAAGCACCCACCTTTATCAAACTCTCTAGAACTTTTTTATTCACTCTTCTTGCGTCTACTCGGGCCAAGAAGTCCGCAAAAGATAAAAACTCACCTTCTTCACGCACTTCCAAAATAGCTTCTATGGCAGCTTTTCCTACATTTTTTATAGCGCTCAACCCAAAGCGAATTCCATTCTCATCAAGGTTCCCATGATCGTTTGAGATAACAAAATCAACACTACTTTCATTTATGTCTGGTGGCAAAACCTGAATACCTATTCTTCTGCACTCATGAACTGCCGACGATATCTTTTCGGAATCGTTGCATTCTGCCGTTAACAGTGCACACATAAACTCTACGGGGTAGTTAGCCTTCATGTAGGCCGTTTGATAAGCTACCATGCCGTAACTAGTTGCGTGAGCTTTGTTAAAACCATACCCAGAAAACGGCTCGATTAGCTTGAACAAATCTTCTGCCTTGGTTTTTTTCATGCCATGTTTTATGGCTCCCTCAATAAACTTAATTTTTTGTTTCTCCATCTCTTTAGGTACCTTTTTACCCACCGCTTTTCTAAATTTATCTGCCTCTTCCCACGAATATCCCGCAATTTTGATGGCCGTCAATAACACATCATCTTGATAAACTAGCAGTCCATAAGATTTACCCAAATATTCCTTCATTCGAGGATCAAAATATTTAATCTTACTAGGATTATTTTTACGCAGAATATACTCTGGAATTTGGGCCATAGGTCCTGGTCGATACAAAGCCACCATAGCCATTAGATCTTCTATCTTTGTTGGTCGTAGCTCTTTCAAGTATCTCGTCATACCTGAGCCTGAAAGTTGAAATACACCCATTGTGTCGCCCTTGGAAAGCATTTCGTAAGTTTTTCTGTCGCGAAGCGGTAGTCTTTGTAGTTTTACTTTCTCGCCAGTGACTTTTTCAACGTTTTTAATTGCTGATCCCAGAATCGATAAAATTCTGAGACCTAATAGATCAAACTTTAGTAAACCAACAGCTTCTGGCGAAATATTTGGATCAAGTGCATTCATGTCATATTGAGTAATTACCCTTCTACCTTCAGGGTCATTTTGAATTGGAGTAAACTTGGTTATCTCATCAGGTGCGATTACCAATCCCGCTGCGTGAACTGATACGTGCCGCACATTACCTTCAACTTGTTTTGCTAAATTAATAACTTTTTTAGCATCCTTATCTGATTCATATAGTTCCGAAAGTTCTTTTGATATCGTCATTGCCTTATCAATGCTCATAGGGAAACCCTGTGAGCCTATCGGGATTAACTTGGCGATTCTATCTCCAATGGCATATTGGTACCCCAAAACACGCGCCGTGTCTCGGATTGAAGCTTTTGCCATCATTCTTCCAAATGTGTTTATCTGAGCAACTTTTTCATGTCCGTATTTTTCACAAATATAATTAACAATATCTTCTCTTCGGTTGTCAGCAATATCTAAATCAATATCTGGTGGTGTTGGTCGCCAAGGATTCAGAAATCTCTCAAATGGAAGATTGTAGTCTAGTGGATTAATATTAATAATTCTCATCGCGTAGGATACAAGTGATCCTGCTGCAGATCCCCTTGTGTTTGTCACAATTCCATTCTCGGCTGACCAAATAGCAATATCGGCCATTATCAAGAAATAAGCAGCGTATCCCTTATCTTTGATAATTTTCATTTCATACTCTAATCTTTTCTTAATTTCCGGAGTAATCTTCTTAATTCGCTCCTTTATTCCTTTCCAAACAATAATTTCTAATTCTTCGTCAGCAGTTTTGCCTAGTGATAACTCGTAATTGGGGAAATTCCACTTATCTAGGGTGATTTCAAGGTTACACCTTCTAGCTATATCAATCGTATTGTCTACAGCCTCTGGTAAATCAGAAAATCTCTCTGACATTTCCTCGGGGGTTGTTACATAATATGCAGGTGTATCAATAAACCGCATTCTTTTTACATCTGAAATGTTCTTTCCCGTAGCGATGCAAACTAAGGCATCTTGTGCAGGAGCATCTTCTTTCTTAATATAGTGAGCATCGTTTGTAGCGACGATCGGAATACCCAACTCTCGACTTAACTTAACTGCTCCTGTATTAACAATCACTTCTGACTCTGCCATTTTAGCCACTTCTGTGCGTATTTCTTGGTTTTCTATCCCAGGAATATATTGATCATAATTGTGTCTTTGTACTTCTAAAAAATAATCTTTTCCAAAAACATCTAAAAACCATTTTGCTATTTTTTTAGCCTCTGAGTAATCATTATTTAATAAGGCTTGAGGTACTTCTCCTTGAACACAAGCCGATGTACATATTAATCCTTTTGAGTATTTGGCCAGCGTTTCTCGATCTATTCGCGGACGATAATAATAGCCCTCAAGGTGAGCAAGAGAAGTAAGTTTCATTAAATTTTTGTAACCCGCGTCATTTTTGGCAAGAAGAACTAAGTGAAAATTCTTAAATTTTCCCCTCTCAGGTCTAAGCTTCATATCAACATTTGTTGTATACGCTTCGACGCCAATTATTGGTTTGATCCCTTGCGACCTCACTTCTTTATAAAACTCAATTACTCCATACATGACGCCATGATCAGTAATCGCCACAGAGTCCATGCCACTTTTTTTAATGTGTGTTGTTAAATCTGATATTTTACTCAGACCATCTAAAAGAGAATATTCTGTGTGCAGGTGAATGTGAGCAAACTTTTTGGCCATATTTTCTTATTTTTTCTAACTCGTTTAATTTAAAAGCTTGGATAGAATTTCCATTATTTCTTTGGGATTTCCTTTTCTTTTAAGTTTTCCTTGAATTTTCCCTATCAAATAACCCTTAACACTTTCTTTCCCACCTCTATAATCTTTTACTGCTTTTTCTTCCCTTAAGACAATCTCCTTGGCCACTTTTTCAACATCTTTCTTGCTAGCAAACTGTTTGTTTTCTAAATTTTTAAGTTTTCTGATCATTCCGGCAGGCTCTTCGAATTTTTGATCTAGGTTTTGATTAACTATCACTCTTGCTATTGTTTTGGGAGTCAAATTGAACTTCTTACCCAAATCAACCGCCTTTTCGAAATATTCAGCTCGATCCTTATTCTGAATCAACACTTCAACGTAATTCTCGGGTAGTTTGTGCTCCTTTTGATATTTCTCTCGTTTAGTTTTTGGCAATTCTGGCATTTCTTTCTCTATTTGTCCTATTTCCTTTTGTTCTAATCTTGTTGGTGGAATATCCGGCTCTGGGAAGTAGCGATAATCTTTTTCCCCTTCTTTAATTCTTTGAGAAAAGGTTATTTGTTTTAATTCGTCGTAGCCCCTTGTTTCCTGAATGGGTTTTTCGCCAGCTAGAATCATTTTTTCTTGTCTTATCAACTCTGCGCAGACTGCCTTCTTGAGAAACTTAAATGAATTTATGTTTTTTAACTCAACCTTGTAGTCAGGAATGTTGTCTGTGCTGTCCGACATTGACACGTTTGCCTCCAACCGCATTGATCCCTTTTCCATATCCGCACTTGAAACACCCAGGTATCGAATAATTAGTTGGACTTCTCTTAAAAATGCCTCGACATCATCAATATTTCTAAAATCCGGTTCGGTAACCATTTCAACCAGAGGCACTCCGCTTCTATTGAAATCAACCAATGTTACTTTCTTGTTGTCCACGTCACTATGAACTAATTTTGCTGTATCTTCCTCGAGATGTATCCTTCTTACTCTGATATTTAATTTCGACTCTTTCATGTCAGATAAGCTATCTAGCTCAAAAGAACCCTCTGAGCAAAGAGGTTGATCATACTGGCTAATCTGATAACCCTTAGATAAATCTGGATAAAAATAGTGCTTTCGATCAAACTTTGAAAAGGAATTGATCTTGCAGCTAAATGCTTTACCAATCATGATCGTGTCATGGATCGCTCTTTTGTTGACGTAAGGAAGCGCTCCAGGCAAACCCAGACAAACAGGGCAAGTTAAAGTATTTGGTTTTTTGCCAAAATGGTTAGCACTACACCTGCAAAACATTTTGGAAAGTGTGCCAAGCTCAATATGCACCTCTAATCCTATTATTGGTATCAACTGTTTTTTCTTATTTGTCATTTTTATGAAAATTTAATCCCTGACTTATTACTTTTTGTCCAAACTTATTAGAGAAAACCAAGGCAGCCATCGTTGCCCCAGTCAAGAGAAACATTAATATCCTGATTCCAAAAACCTCAGTTATTGCACCTGAAAATATTATTGGAAATACTGTGGCTGCCGTAGCCAGAAACCAATAGTTGCCAAAAACTCTTCCGCGCAACCCACCAGGTGTTTTTTCTTGTAAAAACGTTTGTGATGGTATCAAAATTCCCACATATGATAAACCAAGCATAAACACACTTACTAAACCTAGGAAAATCCTAAATACATTTGTAATCTCGGGCAAAATAAAGGTCATAATAAACAGAACAAGGGTCATAATTTTTAGGAAAGTTTCAATCGTCCTCTTCTTTCTCCATCCTTTTTTCAATAATCGTGTAACTAAAAGTGTACCGACAGCGGCACCGATACCGGCGGGAACAACAATGACTACACCTGATGAGTTTACATTTATTTTGAAAATTTCAACCGCTAAGACAGGCATACTTACAACAATAATCGACATAGCGACTGATAAGCCCATCATCAACATAAATGGCAATAAAATTGACCGATTTTCTTTAATAAACCTGTAACCCTCTAGAATCCTTGAGAAAAATTTGATTAGTGCTTTCTCAAAACTCTTGGGCATTTTCTCTCTTCTATTCATAGTGGGCAAAAATCCGACACTGATAAACGCCAATAGCAAGAGGAACGAGCAAAGATAAAGTGAGTTACTAAATCCAATTGTGTGATTCAATAATCCAGCGAAACCAAAACCTACGACAAGGGCCGCCTGTTGGGTTAGGAAAAACAACCCATTAGCTTGAGGTAACGACTTCTTCTTTACTAGTGCCGGAAGTGAGGCCGCCTCTGCCGGAACATAGAACTGATTAAAAAATGAATATAATACGGCGACTCCATAAATTAAGAAAAAGTTTGCCTCATACAAAAACGCAAATGCAAAGATTGACAGAGCTTGAAATAAATTGGCGGTTACCAACATCTTCTTTCTATCAAACAAGTCAACACTGGCTGCAGCAAGCGGTCCGATCAATAATGCTGGAAGTGCATATGCTATCCACAAGAAAGATGTGGCAATTGAGGAACCAGTTCTCTCATACAATCGTATAAGAAGAAGGAAATTCATAATATTTATTGTCAGTTGCGACAATACTTGTGAAGTCCAGAGATGAATAAACTTTGAATTTTTAAATAAAGGCTTAAAATCTTTCATATTTAAAAAGCTCCTTTCGGGTCCCAGTTAATACTTTTCTGATATAGCCTACCGAGTTTAAATAAGACATCTTCTGAAAATCTTGCCCCCATTAATTGGAAACCTAGTGGAAGCCCCTTTCTGGTACTACCAGATGGAATCGCCAAACCTGGAATGCCGGCTATATTGGCCGCAGCTGTCAAAATATCAGCTAAATACATTTGTAGCGGATCTTCGGTCTTTTCGCCTAATTTAAAAGCCGGGGTTGGAGAAACTGGTGCAATAATGGCATCAACCTGTTTAAAAACCTCATCGAAGTCTTCTATTATTTTTGATCTAACCTTTTGCGCCTTTAAATAGTAATCATCATAATAGCCAGCTGATAACACATAGGTCCCTAACATTATTCGCCTTTTAGCTTCCGCCCCCATACTGGTTCTGTCTTTACCGTACCGTATACCATCATATCTACCTAAATTAGATGACACCTCAGCTGGTTGAAGAATGTAATAAACAGAGATTGCATATTTTGTGTGCGGCAAGCTAACACTTACTAATTCAACACCTTGTTTTTTGAAAATCTCCGTCGCTTCTTCTACTGATTTTTTCACTTCTGGGTCTATCCCATCTATAAAGTATTCTTTTGGAATACCTATCTTTAATTTTGTTTTTGGAGATTTTGATTTTACGTTGATAACTGTACTGTCTTTTTTATCTTCACCTTTTGTTATTTTAAACATTTTTTCTACGTCTTCCACCGTTTGACCAAAATGACCAACCGAATCCAATGAAGATGCCATGGCGATAACCCCATATCTGGGTACTGCTCCATAAGTAGGCTTAAAACCAACAACGCCACAGAAATTTGCGGGCTGTCTAATCGAACCACCCGTATCCGTTCCAGTTGTCATTAATGAAAATTGAGCTGCTACTGCCGCTGCTGAGCCGCTAGAAGACCCCCCAGGTACGTATTCGGTATTCCAGGGATTTGTGGTTGCACCAAAGTCTGAGTTTTCTCCAGACGCTCCATGGGCCCAAGCGTCGCAGTTTGTCTTACCAATAGTAATTGCACCAGCATTCTCTAGTCTTTTAACAATTGTTGCTGAATAAGTTGGAATAAAATCCTCCAAAACTTTAGAACCCGCCGTTGTCCTTATTCCTTTAACAAGAAACAAGTCTTTATGGGCTACAACTACTCCAAGAAGTGGATATTCCTCAAATGCTTTTAAACCCATATCCTCAATTTTTTTATCAACATTTTTAGCTTGTTTATATGCCAATTCGTCCGAGACAGTTAAAAAACTGTTTATCTTGCCGTCATATTTTTCAATTCTCGTTAAATATTCGTCAACCAGTTGAACAGCGCTAAATTTCTTCTTCGCCAATCCATCTTGTGTCTCTTTAATTGATTTCGGTAGTTTCATATTCTTATTCATCTTTCGATTCAAATACAGCACTCACAACAAAATATCCATTGTGTATTTTTTCTGACCCTGACAAAGCTTCTTCTTGCGCCAATAATTCTTCAGAGCTTATCTCGTCTTTTCGAGTAACATTTTCTAACCCTGTTGTTTGACTCGTAGCCTTAACCTTTGTAGTGTCAACCTCTTCTAATTCTTTTACAAAAGCGATAATTTCAGAAAGCTGTTTAGAGTAACTATCAATTTCGACTTTGGAGAGTTTCAATTTAGCCAATTTAGCCACATGCTCTACGTCTTTTTTGCTTATTATTCCCATGTTTTCATACTATCTTACATCCGTGAGAAAGCAACAACTATTGTTTTAAAAAATACTGCAGATTGGGCAGAAGCATCGCTTTTAAAGCATTTTATTTAAAACATTAATTCTTTCAGTCACAGGCGGGTGTGTATTGAATAATCCAGAAAATCGACCCACAGCTCCTCGCGTCTTGTTTTTAAAAGGATTTACAATATAAAAATGGGCAGTTGCTTTGTTGGCTACTTCTAGTGGTTCCGTGTCTTTGGATATTTTTTTGAGGGCTGAAATAAGACCTTGTGGCTGTCTCGTTATGTTAATTGCACCGGCATCTGCCATAAATTCACGGCGGCGAGATATTGCTAACTGAATTAATTTGGCAATGATTGGTGCCATAATAGCAAACAACAGTCCTAAAATTAAGAAAATAGCATCTAGTTGACTACCTTTTCTATTTGAACCCCGCTTGCCCATCCAACTTACTCGAAGGAACCAATCACCCAAAAGGGCAATCAAGCCAACTAAAACAGTAACTATGCCTGCTAACCTAATATCATAGTGTTTAATGTGACTTAGTTCATGAGCGATAACTCCTTCTAATTCGGATCGATTCAACTTATCTAACAATCCTCGAGTTGCACAAATAACAGCATGGTCTGGGTCTCTTCCTGTAGCGAATGCGTTTGGCGCTGTGTCATCGATTATATACGCCCTTGGTTTTGGAAGCCCTGAAGCAATACTCAGATTTTCAACCACGGTATAAAAAAGAAAATCTTTTTTTCTGTCAGCTGGCTTTGCATTGGAAATTGCTAAAACAATTT
>CAYXBV010000003.1:53160-55488 GCA_964463425.1 uncultured Gammaproteobacteria bacterium
AGAAAATCTTTTTTTCTGTCAGCTGGCTTTGCATTGGAAATTGCTAAAACAATTTTGTCACTAAAATAATAACTACCAATACTCATTAGTCCTGAAACAATAAATGCCACACCAACATAGCCCAGTCCTCCAGGTCCATATCCGGAATAAGCACCGAAAGCTTGAGCAAAAACATACGTCGCTATCGTCACAAACAATATAAACGCAATTACAATAATCACGCTTTTACGCTTATTTGCATCTATCGCCTCGTAAATATTAATCATTCAACGCTTAAAGCTTCACCTTTGGGGTTTTTACATCCTCAGAAGACACACTTACGTGCTCTCCTTTTTCTGGAGTAATTAATCCTGGTAATTCCTTAAATTTAAACAAGCTAGCTATTATGTTTGAAGGAATTCTAACTCTCTTAACGTTAAAGTCCGCTGTCAAATCAATAACCAGTCTTCTTGCGTACATCACTTTATCCGTGGTGTCTCTTAACTCATCCATTAATTTCGTTACAACGCTTGCCCCTTTCATTTCAGGGTTGCTTTCAACGATTACTTGAAGTTTTGGTAAAACTTGAGCAAATTTGCTTCCTGCATTTGCCATTTTTTGAACATCACCAGACTTAACAGCACTGTCAATTGCTTTTCTAGCATTAGTTAGGTCCGCAAATATTCCTTTTTCGTGTTTTAAATAGCCTTTTGCAGAAGATTCTAAATTAGGAATTAGGTCCGCCTGTCTTTTTAGTTGATTTCCTATTTCCTGCACAGCTGCCTTAATTCTAGTTTTTGCTGATACAAAAAAATTATAAGTTGAAGCAATCCAAAAAATTAGTACTATCCCTATTCCAATAAATATATAATTCATCTTTATCACCTCCTGACTTAATCATTTTATCATTTTAATAAATTCACTTAAAGACTGTGTATTCACAATATCTCCTTTTGTTGCCCAACCACGTCTTGCCACGGAAACACCAAACTGCATGTTGCCCATACTATCAATATGGTGCGCATCAGTTCCCAATGTTAGTTTTACGCCAAGCTTAACAGCATCACGAACTAAAATATCTGGTAAATCTAACCTCATTGGACTAGCGTTGATTTCAATCCACTTGTCGTTTTTCTTGCAAAAATCAAAAATCTCAATCCAGTTAAGATCTATGCCCTCTCGATATCCCAACTTTCTCCCTGTAGGATGAGCGAAAATTTTCACCTTGGGGTGGGCTAGTGCAGAGATTATTCTTTTGGTAGACACTAATTTTGATTGCTTGAAACTAGAATGAACAGACACTAAAGCAAAATCCAACTGATTAAGGCCTTCATCGGGTACAGGCAGGCTACCATCTGGTAAAATATCAATCTCGAGGCTATTGAACACTTTTTTTATACTCCCCGTCTTGTTTTTACTTATTGAGGAATTTAGTTTATCAATCTTCTCTTTTTTGCGCTTGAGAATGTCTGTTATTTGATTATTGTTATGTCTTCGCTGACTAGGATTATGCTCGGTAAAAGCTACATACTCATAGCCAAGCATATTTCCCTTATCCACAATCTCTTCCATTGATGATGCTCCCAAGTCGTGACTGGTTTCTATTTCAAAATCAGAATGAATATGTAAATCGCTTCTTATATCTTTTAACTCAACTAACTTCGGTAGTTTGTGATCAATTGCCGCTTCTATTTCCCCTGCGTCTTCTCGTAGTTCAGGTTCAATCCAGTCCATACCTATTTTTTGGTAGAAATCTTCTTCTGTGGAGCACCTGATCAACTTTCCACTCTTTTTTATTCCATATTCAGAAAGACTCATTTTTTTCTTAATCGCATACTCTCTCAATGCTATATTATGGTGCTTCGATCCAGTGAAGTGTTGGAGTAGAGAACCATAAGATTCGGGTGATTGAGCCATCATGTCTACTTGAACACTACCTGAAACTATTAAGGAAGCTGTTCTATCGCCTTTTTCCAGTATACGTTGTTTTTTTGGATATTTGGAAAAATGATCAAGCACTCCAATTGGATTTCGTGTTGCAACAGCAATATCTATATCTCCAATTGTAGAAGTTTTTCTTCTTAAGCTCCCTAAAACATCTATCTTTTCTACTTCTTTGTCCTTTTTCATCCACTCAATAATTTCGTTAGCAACGCTTGATGCGTAAGGTAGTAGCACACGACGTTTTTTGCTAGTGGTTTCTTTTACTGATTTTTTAATTGCCTCTTGGGATTGTTCTCCAAATCCTTCTATCGCCGAGACTTTTTTTTCGTTTATTGCTTTTTTTAATTTCTTGACTGCCCCCTTTGCTTCTTTTATCTTAAGTTCCTTTGCTAATTTAAACGCAGT
>CAYXBV010000004.1:0-52848 GCA_964463425.1 uncultured Gammaproteobacteria bacterium
AATATTTTATCACTTCAGAATATTTTTTGCTATTTATGGAAAACCTTGTGAAAAGCCCTTCCCCTTGAAATAGGTACTTCACGCAGTACTCTAAATTAAGGGTTAAAACTATATAAATCATTCTGTCTATGGATCAACAACATCCAATACCACAACAAATATCATCCTATCAATTCAAGCTCGTGGGCAACATGACCCTCAAACAATTTTTTCAAATTGCAGGAGGAGCTGTATTTTCATTACTTTTTTATGCTTCTAATCTTCACCCCGCCATTAAGTGGCCTATCGTCATATTTTTTGCTCTTTTGGGAGCTGCTCTTGCTTTTTTACCTTTTGAAGAAAAACCCCTCGAACAGTGGGTTATATCATTCTTTAAAGCCGCCTATTCCCCAACCGCCTATCATTGGGAGAAAACAGCCAAGCCACCTGTATTCTTTAAGGAGGAGGCCGCCGTACCTCAAGAGCACGTTATTGCTCCCCACGGAGAAAAAGAGTTAGAAAAATATTTACAAACCCTCCCGGGTAGAGGCACTTCTGTATTTTCTAAACTAGAAGAAGCTGAAAAATCATTCCTTTCAAAAATAACGGGGCTTTTCAGTGGCATGCCAGCAAGTGCCCCTAGTGCACCACTTGCCCAAACAACTCCACAACAAGCACAACCTGTCAAAAAACAAGAAATGACTGTTCCTCAAAGCGTACCGACGACTATCCCTCAAGGATACAAACCAAGGGTGATTGTTGAAGAAAAAAAACCAATAGTTGAACAACCCACTAAAGCGAAAACAGCTACCGTTGCTCAAACCTTTACGGCGCAAGAGGTTATTTCGGGACAAGCGGCTCAGTTTTCAGTCAACGCTGCTCCCCCACTTCCTCCAGAAAAACCCAATACTCTAACTGGCCAAGTTGTTGATGCTTCTGGGAAAATTGTTGAAAGCGCCATATTGGAAATTAGAGACGCGGCTGGTCGACCAGTGAGAGCTGTAAAAACAAATAAAGTGGGACACTTCTTAGTAGTTACTCCGCTTCAAGATGGTCGCTATGAAATTATTAGCGAAAAAGAAGGGCTTGAGTTTGATTCACTAACCTTTGAGGCAACTGGAAGCATTGTTCCTCCAATCGCAATTCGATCTAAAAACAATATCCCGCAACCAATTATTATTAACTAATATGAAAATACCATTTCTCAGTATTCCTGATAAACCAATCTCTGCTCCTTCACAAAAGCACATGCCTATTGCTGATATTGTTGACGATGTCGTGATGTATAAAGATGGGGGCGCAGCCATTATCTTAGAAACAACTTCTCTCAATTTTGGTCTTTTGTCTAAAAAGGAACAACAAGCTGTTATTGCTGCATATGCCGCCCTTCTCAACTCTCTTTCTTTTGCCATCCAAATTGTAGTGCGCTCTCAGAGGAAGGACATTTCAAGCTATCTGAAATACCTTGATGAAGCATCCAGTAAAATTCAAAATCCCAAGCTTGTAAAAATAATGACTGGTTACAAAAAATTTGTTGCCGAAACAATAAAAAAGAAAAACGTTTTAGGAAAAAGATTCTTTATCGTTGTCCCATTCAGTGCTTTGGAGCTTGGAGTCACAAAATCTGTTCTTTCAGCTACCAAAAGGGGGCCTCTTCCTTATCCAAAATCTTACTCAATTAAAAAAGCCAAGGTCTCTCTTTACCCTAAAAGAGATCACCTCATTCGCCAAGCTGGACGATTAAGTATAAAACTTAAGCAGCTCTCCACCGCAGAGTTAGTTGAACTTTTCTATGACATTTATACACCTCAGGTACCAACCCCTAAAGATAAGGAGGATCTTTCATAAAATGGACGTGCCAAGCTTTTTGAAAAAAGACCAACCCAAACAATCACCACCCGCACCGGTGAGCAATAGCAGTGCTCCTTCTCAATCTCAAACTGACAAAAAGCCAGCCCCTTCGAATGGTGAAACTCAGCAAGCAAGTCATTCGGGTAAAAAGCCACTCATTCCTTCACCTACAGTTACTTTTGGTCAAAAACAAATGCCTCTTATCGATATTCTGTCGCCACAATCAATGGAAATCGATTTCAGTTTCATTAAAATAAACGATGTTTACTTTAGAACTCTTTTCATCGCTGGTTATCCTAGATTCGTTTCTCCTGGTTGGTTAGAACCGATTGTTAATTTCAATAATTCACTCGACATCTCATTTAACATATATCCGGTTGCGGGGAAGACCGTTCTTGACGACCTGAGAAGAAAAATTGCTGAAATGGAAGCTGAAATAGCCACTGATTTGGAACGAGGAAAAATAGTTGACCCCTCAACTCAAGCAAAACTGGGGGACGCAAGAACTCTGCAAGAACAATTAGTTAAAGGGTCTGAGCGATATTTTGAATTCTCTCTTTACATAACAATTCCGGCGGCATCATTAGAAGAATTGAACCAAATTACACGCCAAGTAGAATCAACCCTCGGATCCCTTTTGATTGTTGGTAAACGAGCTACTCTTGATATGGAAAAGGGTTTTCTTTCCACCGCTCCTTTTGGGCGAGATGTTCTTTCAATAACAAGAAATATGGACACAACATCTCTAGCAACCACCTTCCCTCTTACTTCAGCAGAGCTCTCCTCTGATGAAGGCATTCTCTATGGAATTAACTCTCAGAACGACTCGTTTATCATCTTTGATCGATTTTCTTTAGAGAATAGCAACATGACTATTTTTGCCACTTCTGGTGCTGGAAAAAGCTACTTTGTTAAATTAGAAGCGCTAAGATCTTTAATGCTTGGTATTGAAGTTATTGTCATCGATCCAGAAAGTGAATACAAAGCTTTGGCTGAAGCCGTGGATGGACAATTTGTTTCTTTCTCTTTTAATTCTCCTTCTAAAATTAATCCTTTTGATCTGACTCAAATATACGAAGAGGGAGAAAACCAACTGGGGTTAAAGATATTAACCCTTCACTCTCTCTTTAAGGTAATCATGGGACAACTAAATGCCACCCAAGAAGCTTTGCTTGATAGAGCTTTGATCGCCACGTATCGAGCTAAGGGAATCACTCAAGACCCGGCCACACAAAAAAAAGAACCTCCCCTAATGGAAGATCTCTATAAAACTCTAATTGGCATGGAAACAGCTGAAGCACAAGATTTGGCGGCAAGAATCGAGAAGTTTGTTAAAGGAAGTTTTGTCGGCATGTTTGATCAGCAAACAAGTGTTGAGATTAACAATCCTTTTGTTGTCTTTTCTGTCAAAGATTTACAAGAAGCATTAAGACCCATTGCTATGTTTATTATTCTAGATTTTATCTGGACTAGAGTTAAAAGAGACCTTAAAAAAAGATTGCTTATTGTTGATGAAGCATGGCACATGATGAAATATGAAGACTCAGCTCAATTCCTATGGAGTGTTGTTAAAAGAGCCAGAAAATATTTCTTAGGACTAACCACTATAACGCAAGATGTGGAAGATTTTCTCGGCCAAGACATAGGTAAAGCTATCGTGACAAACTCAGCCCTTAGACTACTCCTTAAGCAGTCTCCTGCCGCAATAGACAAGATAGGAGAAGTGTTCTATCTGTCCCAAGGAGAAAAACAACTTTTGATGGGAGCCAACATCGGAGAAGGAATATTTTTTGCAGGACCTCACCATGCTCCGATAAACATTGTTGCATCTGAAGAAGAACATGGATTAATTACCACGTCTCCTCCGGAAAACGAGTTAGGTGCAACCAACTCTTCTGAATCTTTTGTGTCAACAGAGCAACCAGCTCAAGAAAACCAACATGACAGAAGAAATCAATAAAAATCTAGTTCCACCAAGCAAAAGAACTGTTCACTTTTTTTATCAGGGGCTTATTCGCTTCTATCCAGAAAGCATCTATGGAGCAAAAGAGGGCAAGAAAAGAGCCGTTCTAAACTACTGGACTGAAACAGGATACCAAAGAACAGATTTCGTTAAACTACTTTGGAATACAACAAAAACTGAAGACACTGACCAAGCCGCAAAAATTGTTCTCGGATGGAAAAAGCTTTGGGATAAAAATACTCAACCAGGGGCAACCGTTCCTGAAAATCTTGACGAGCTACTTTCTTCCTTAGACGAAAATACTACTGAAACAAAAAAGGCGAGTGCTTATAAAACTCAGGTCCTTGCCAAGAAGGCCTTGCTAGAAAGCCAAAAAATAGTTGATGAATCTTCTTCAGAACCATTGTCTGAACCAGAAATAACAACAGCGCCTGACGAGGTGGTACTAGAAACAGACACTGTTACTTCAACACCGATACCCGATCCAGAAATGTCTACCTCTTCTGCCGAAATCATATCTCAAGCAGCTGGTCCACTTTCAATCTTGGCAGGCAAAATGTTAACGGCTCCAATAAAAGCGCTTGCATATTTCTCGGGTCCGAAAACCTACGCAAGTTCTGCTAGCGGAGAAGGTCCTGGTGTTGCTACCGCCAGATATATGCTTGTCCGTGGAATATCAAGTTCTTCAATCCGCTCTCTTGAAAGTAGATCTCAACAACTAGGAATTACTCCAAATCAACTGAAAAACCTAGCTAACTTAATTAAAACAGAACAAAAAGCTCATCCCTTTAGTTTTAAATGGATTTCTGTCATCAATAGTGGTCAAAAAGCTAGTCTTTCTCAAGCACAAATTTCTTCTCTTCTCACACCCTCTGTCAACGGATCAACAGCCGTTCTTCCAAGAAGATCATTTATCGGAGGAGCTTTGGGGCGAATGGGTCAACAACTCTTTGGAAAACTTTCTTCAAAGGCAATAAAAGCTGTTAGCAAGAAAGTTGTCTCAAAAGTGATGGAAACGATTGGCACACAAGCAGCTGGATCAGTCGTTCCGGGAGTTGGAAACATTGTTATGCTTGTTACGCAGTTCGTAGTCGATAAAGTCCTTAGTAAGGTAAAAGACTTTATTTCAAAACTTAAAACTAAAGAGGGTAAAGAAAAAGCGCTTACTTTTCTTTTGGGAGGAATGATTATTGGCGGCTTATTTCTCGGCGGGCCAATAGGAGCCGCTCTTCTAATTGGCGGTCTTGTTCCAGGTATTGGTTTAATGGCCGCAAAAGCAGGCGGATTTGGCTCACTAGGAACAAGTATTGGTAGTTATGGTCAAGCTTTTATGTCCGGCATAACTGGCGCTGTTTTTCCTGCTCTAGCTGGACCACTTATTGTTTCGTTTGTTTCTGTTCCTCTAATGATTGCCGTTATTCTTTTCATTATTAATTCTGGAGCATATCTGGTTCCCCCTAAGGCAAGTCATGTCGCTGGACTAATTGAATCTCCGTATATCGGAGTTGTCAAAACAGCTTCTCCGTCTGATCCTCTTGAGAATAGTGACTTACCTATCACTATTGATTACAAAGTTGAGGTTATTGCGAAAAAGGGAACTCTCTCAAATATTCAGTTCGAGGATGTGTGTAAGGTTATTAAAGACGGTAGTAGTCCAAGTTGTTCAAGTCCAAGCTCTCCTACTCCAGAAGAACCTGTTTCTATTTCCCCCACTAGTTCTTTTTCGTTTTCTTATTCAAGAACATATTCATCCCCTACTTTTGACGACTCACTAATAATTGACACATTTACTGTCACCGCTGATGCCCCAGAAAAACAGGGGGCGCAAACAGCCGCAGCAGCTAGTGTAATAATTGGAGACCCTCCTGATGAATGCCCAAATGGATGGCCTGGCTATGGTGGTTTAACACAAGGTGCTTATGCTCCCTATACTCACCGCAACGCTGAAGCCATCGATATTGGACTAGGTGTCGGAAATACAATTACTGCACGCCATACTGGCGTTGTTAGGGCCTTTGGAGATCTTGGTCCTTACGGTAAACATGTTGAGATCGTGTCTGTTTGTGGTGGAAAAGAATTTTATAGTCGATACGCCCACCTTAGTGTCGTTTCCGTCAGAACAGGCGAAATGATTACCATGGGCGAGACAGTCGGTTTAAGCGGAAACACAGGAAACAGTACCGGTCCACATTTACATTACGAATTCCGTGACCCAAGTGGGCCTAAGAAATACCCTTCTAACCCGCCCTATATGATGACGCCATATGTACCCAAAGACTTACCAAGAGGATGTGTTGGAAGAACAACTTGCAAAACCAACATACCGTGATAAATAATAAATCAAGATGAAAAGACGTAAAATATTTATAGCAATTATCCTTGTAATACTGGGCGTACTAATCGTCGTTTCATTTATTCTAAAGAAAGAAGAAGCGACAAAACCTTCACCTTCATTACCCTTACCAAAAATTCCGTCCTTACTAGAGGGTGATTATCCTATTGAGGTAGTTTTTGAAAAAAGGGATTTTGATTTCCCTTCCTCCATGTATGTATTGCAATTAGAAAAACAACTATTACTTGAAAACGGTATTAATAATATTGCAAGCAATTTAGGTTACACAGACGAGCCATTAGTGATGGATGATGTTTTTGACGGGAAGATATATATCTATCGAAATGAAGAATCCGCACTGACTGCGTCTATCAAAAATCAAGAATTCGATTACACACTTAATCAAATTCCTAGTTATGTAAACAAACAACCTAGCGATGAGGCACTTATTGGTACTGCTAGAGATTTTCTAATTGAAAACGGATTTGTTTCTTCTGAAGATATTCAATTTGTTTCTTTCGTCTATCTCAAAGAAACTCCTGGTCAAGGATTATATCTCACAAGCAAAGAAAATGCAGCTTTGTATCAGGTTAACTTTTCCTCTGAAATTGACGATGCAACAATACTTACTCTTAATCCATTAAATACCCCCGTATATGTTAGGATTCTCCCTGACGGATCGGTTTTTCAAGCACACGCAAGTAGATTAGGAACGGTCACGGAAAGCGTTAATCAATATAAACTAAAAACATACGAAGAGGTTATTAACGGAATCAATGATTCAATTCTAATGTCCTTAGATGATGGAAACATTCATTTACCGGATATTTCAAATACCTCAATTAGCAAGATAACTATCACTAGTATTCAAATCGCTCACCTGCTTAGTAACTCAACAACCACAACATTACAACCTGTCTATCTCTTAAAGGGAACTGCTAGCATAGTAGGCTTTCCAACGGAGATTAGTGCTTCAATGTATTTACCCGCAATTTTACCCAATTAAGTTTGTAATTTTACCGGCATTATCAAATGAAGATAATCGGGGTCTTTGGGATCTCTAAAAATACCTGGTGCGTTAGTTGCAGATAGTTCTATTTGTACTTCATCGTCCTTAACAACACTCAAAAAATCTTCTAAAAATCTGTAATTGAAAGCGATTTTAAATCCCTTTTTATCAACTGGTCCGACAACTTTTGCATCAACTTTTGTTTCCTGAGATCCTGATGACTGACTTTCTGCAGATAGTTCGACAGTATTCTTTCTAACTTTAAAGTTAATAACGTTAGCGGATTCTCTTGCAAAAACAGATGCTAATTTAACAGCTCGTAGCAATTCTTCCTTATCTAAACTTATTTTTAATTTCGAAGTTTTGGGAATAATTCTTTCGAAGTCTGGAAATTCCCCTTCTAAAATCCTGGAAGCAAGAATTACTCCCCCAAATCCAAAGACAACTTGATTGTCAGACTTTCTTAAAGAAAATCCAATCTTTTCTTCATCTGAAGATATTCTTGAGAGTTCACTTAGAGCTGTTTTGGGCAAAATAACACTCTGAGCTTTTTGAATCGATTTCATAGGAATCTCTTTTTGAGACAACCTGAACCCATCTGTTGCAACCATTATTAATTTGCCTTTTTTGTATATAAACAATATCCCTGTCAATATCGGTCTTGTCTCATCTATGGAAGCAGCAAAGGAAACCTGAGATAGAGCTGTTAAGAAACTTTCTCTTTCTAGTGTTATTGATTCTTTTCCAACTGATTGAGGAATTGTGGGAAAATCAGCGGCATTCATTCCAGAAACGCTTGATTCAAAGTTTTGAGCTTTTATTTTTACTTGTTCCTTTACAGCAGAAAGATTAATTGATCCAACTGGAAGATTAGCAACAATATCTGTAATTACTCTAGCGGGTACTGTAATTTCTCCTTCTTTATCTATCTGAGCTCCAACGGAAATAGAAATAGAAGTCTCTAGGTTAGTTGCTGATACTAAAAGTTTTGTTTTCTTACCTGATATTAAGATATTACCCAAAACCGGAAGCTGTGCTCTTCCGCTTGTGAATCTAGATGCAGTAACAAGTGCTTTAGAAAGATTTTCTTGTAAAACCTGTAATTTCATGTTCTTTGTCTTTCCTTCGCATTATATGAATATTGAATACTAAAGACAAGATGTTTCCGAAAATGCATTTTATGAGTTTTTTGAGTTGACCGTTCTTTCTATATATATACTAGTAGTAATAGTAGTAGAGGGTGTTGATAAGTGGAAAGCTGTGACTACGTAGCCGTATATTTGATTGTTCATAACAAATGATAGTAATTGTGGATAAAAATGTGGATAAGAGTACAGAGAATGTTGATAAGTGGAAAAGGATAATTGGGTTATCCTCAAAGACTATTTTTTATCCCCAAGATATCCTGACGAGTTTGCACATCCTTGCTGGCTAGATGGGTTATCTTTTCCACAGCATGCATTACCGTTGTATGATCTCTACCTCCGACCAATCTTCCCACTTCTTGTAGTGGTAAATTTAACTGAGTTCTTAGCAAGTACATGAGAATTTGTCTTGGAAGAGATACTGGTCTTGCTCTAGAAGTGCCAAGAAGAGCTCTTTTACCAAGAGAGAAGTATTTAGATACAGCTGAAATAACTTCTGTCGGAGTTGCTTTTATCTTTTGGTCGTTTGATTCTAACCCCTTTCCTAAAAGTGACTTTATCAATTCTTCTGTTATTTCTGTCTTTCTTAGTTTTGCCTCCGATGAAAGTCTGATTAAAAAGCCTTCCATTTTCCTTGCAGAGTTGATATTCCCAGCAATTAACTGAACAAGGTCCATATCAATGTCTATTCCCCTCTCTTTTGTTTTGATTTGAACAATTGCACACCTGAGTTCAAAATCAGGAGGAGAGATATCAACTATTAAGCCAGCTTCAAACCGACTTCTTAATCTTTCTTCTAACTTCGAAATTTCATGAGGAGGTCTATCTGACGCCAGGATGACTTGTCCCCCTTCGGCAACAAGGGCATTGAAAGTGTGGAAGAATTCTTCTTGAACGGCATCTTTTCCGGCAATAAACTGAATATCGTCGATGATTAGAGTTTTTAATTTTCTGTACTTATTTCTGAAATCAACGGTTGTCTTTTTTCTAATTCCCTCGACGATTTCATTAGTAAACTCTTCACCGGTGCAAAAAAGAATTTTGCCATCAACCCTTTCCCCTATTAAGTAATGGCCGACAGCATTCATTAAATGAGTTTTGCCAACCCCTACTCCACCCCAAAGGAAAAGAGGGTTATACGATGTTCCGGGGTTTTTAGAAACTGCTTCAGCGGCCGCCCATGCCATTTGATTTGAAGAAGAAACAGCATAATTCTCAAAAGTAAAACCTGGGCGAATCCTTGCTTTTGATAGATTGGCACCAATTTCTTCCTTAAGTCTTTCTTCTTGTTCAAATAGAGGTGCAGGTGTTTTGCTTTTTGATTCACTCTTTTTCGTCGGATTTTCTTTAACAATAAAAATCAAATCGCAATCAGCATCGAGAATCTTTTTTAGAGAATTTTGTATTAATCCAAAATACCGTCCTTCTATTGTTGATTTAACAAAACTAGAAGAACAACCTATTTTGGCGACATATCTTTCATCTTTACGACTAAGACTTGAAAGGTGGGTTTGGGAAAACCATGTAGAAAAAATAGCTGGAGACACAGATACCTTTATACTTTCCATGGAGTCATTCCAAATTTGAACTTTATTTATACTAGACATGGCTATTAAATTGGTTGGACAGAGCAGACCTGACATGTGGGACAGATAGACAGGAGCAAATGCATAGTAGATAAGTTATCCACAATTCGTCAACCCCCAAAAATACCGAAAATTGAAAATATTAAAATATGTGAGGGGCGTTTGTTAGTGTGGAGACTTCCTTGCACTTATATTAAAATATTAGTAGAATTAACCTTGATTTAAAGCAATGCCAAAAAGAACATACAGTCCCAGTAAAAAGAAAAGAGCACGCAAATTTGGATTTCGTGCAAGAATGAAAACCAAAGATGGTCGCAAGATTCTATCGAACAGAAGGAAAAAGGGTAGAAAAAAACTCTCTTCTTAATCAACATTCAATGCTTGCAAAAAAATACAGACTGAAAGGTAGAAGTGTTTTGGAAGAAGTAAAGAAAAAAGGATCTCTTTACCAAACAGATTCATTTGGAGTTTTAGTACTTAAAAGAGAAGATGACGAACCATCGAGGTTCGCCTTTATTGTTTCTACTAAAATATCGAAAATTGCCGTAAAAAGAAATGGGGTAAAAAGAAAGCTAAGAGAAGCAGTTAAAAAGAGAATAAAAAAAGTTAATAATGGATATGATGTTGTATTTTTAGCAAAAAAGACAACGCTTGATAAAAATAACATAGAATTAGAAAAGGAAGTTAAAGAGGTTTTTCAAGATTCGGGACTAGCACAATGAAAAAAATACAAAAATACGTGATTAGTGTTTACAAAAAAACTTTATCAAAATTGATAAAAACACTTTTTGGTGGAGGATGTAGATATTACCCTACTTGTTCTGACTATTCACGAAAGGCAATTGAGGAGTTTGGTTGGTTTAAAGGTACAATATTAAGTATAAAGAGATTGTCTCGTTGCCATCCTTTCTCAAAAGAGGCATACTACGACCCTCTACCAAATAAATAGATATGAACATTTTCACAACAGCTTTAATTCAACCATTAGCGAATGGTTTAATTGTTGCCTATCGAATACTTGGAGAAAACATGGGACTAGCTATTCTTGGCTTTGGTCTATTTTTAAGAGTGATATTGAATCCCCTAACGAAGCCTTATATGGAGTCTATGAAAAAGATGAAGGAATTTGCTCCACAGCTAGAAAAACTTAAAAAGAAACATGGAAGCGATAAAGTTAAACTGGCGCAAGCTCAATCAGAGTTTTATAAACAAAAGGGAATTAATCCAGGAGCTGGATGCTTACCTTACCTTTTACAGATTGTTGTTCTTATTGCCTTTTTTAATGTTTTCTCTCGAGTATTGTCAGCAGATGGTGATATTGTATTAAAGTTCAACGAGCTATTATATGAACCACTAAAATTTGGAGCACAAGACATAATTAATACAAAGTTTTTGTATTTGGACGTTACTAAGCCTGATGTATTTAGAATTCCTTCAATACCATTTCCATTGCCAGGTCCAATCATCATATTGGCAGCCATAGTCCAATTCCTATCAGCGAAGATAACGGCACCTTATGTAAAGGCAGAGAAAAAGGTAGCTAAGAAAACTGAAGAAAAAGGAGACGACATTCAAGTGGCGATGCAGCAATCAATGATATACACATTCCCATTGATGACATTGGTTATTGGAACTCGTTTTGTTTCTGGACTCGCACTATACTGGCTTCTCTTTTCCTTTTATCAAGCAGTTCAACAGTATCGATCTCAAGGCTGGGGTGGTCTAACTCCTTGGATTGAGAAAATAGGTCTGTTACAATCGGGTTCTAGTAATAATAAAAATGGCCGCAAAAAAAAGTAATACCAAACCAGAAAAAAAAGAAAGCACAATTTCACTTAAGAAAAAGGTGGTCATTGTTCAAGACCAAGTGAACAAACTATTGGAGTTAATGGGTACAAAAGCAAAGGCGATAGCAACTGAGGATAAAGAGAGCGAAGCAATAAAGGTAGATATAGAAACAGAGACAGAGACAGGTTTGCTAATCGGTAGACATGGAGAAACACTGGATGCTCTTCAGGTTGTATTGGGAATGATGCTTTTTCAAGAGACCAAAGAGTGGACAAGAATATTTATTAACGTAGGGGATTGGAGAGAGAAACAGGAAGAGCAACTAAAAAGCTTGGCAATACAAGCTGCAGAAAGAGCTAGGGAAACAGGGGAGCCACAAACATTATTTAATCTGAATGCTTCACAAAGAAGAATAGTCCATATGGTTTTAACTGACGAAAAAGATATTGAATCAGAATCAAGCGGTGAAGGAAAAGAACGCTTTCTAGTTATTAAGCAAACAAAATAAAGGATTAATGATCGCTTCGATAAAGTCCTTATTAAAAAGGTCCCGAATAGAGGACCTATTAAGACTTCTTGTTAGAGTTACATTTCAAGCTCTTGTTTTACTACTCCCTACGCAACTCGCATTGCACTTTTGGCCTCAATGGGCTTATGTATATGGTTTTAGAATTGATTATTTTTCTCCCACCTTGTATTTAACTGACGTTTTCATAGTGCTTATACTTGCTTTTTGGTTCGTTCAAACAAGGTTTCACAAAAAGAAACACCCCAAGTCTAAAAGCGTGAAATATCAAAATTGGTTAGTAGTATTCCTCGTTCTTGTTTTCATAGGATTAAATATTTTGCTTGCAATAAGGCCCGAGTTAGCTGTTTATAAGTGGGTAAAGATAGTTGAATTTATTTTTATTGGATTTTTTATCACACGGATTGAAGAGTTTGATTTCACAAGCTGGGTTTTGAAGCCTTTGTCGTATTCACTAATTGCAGTTTCGTTGATTGCTTTAGCTCAATTTGGTCTTCAGAGAACAGTGGGTGGTTTTTTGTACTGGCTCGGTGAAAGAAATTTCACGATAATTACGCCAGGAATAGCGACTTTTAGTTTGAGGGGTAGGGAATTGCTTAGGCCCTATTCTATTTTTCCCCACCCCAATGTACTGGCGGGTTATTTGAGTGCAAGTGTCTTGCTGCTTGCATATAGCTCTAAAGAAAAATTCAAAAAGACTCTGTATTTCAGAATTTCTTTAGTGATTTCTTTAGTGGTTATATTATTAAGCTTTTCTCAAGGGGCTTGGGTGGCACTATCCTTGGTCGCACTTCTTTTGTTTATTGGTGTTTTTAGTGACTCTTTCTTGAAAAAAGCTTGTGTGGGGATATTTTTTACTACCATTGTATTTAGTATCATGTTGCCAGTAGTTTCTGATAGGTTGACGATTGGGTCATATCAAACAGAAACAATAAAACACAGGCTTTATTTAGCAAAGTCATCAGGGATATTAATAGCAGACAGGCCAGTTCTCGGAGTAGGTGCCGGAAATTTCATCTTAGGTCTTGTCGAAGTTGAAAATTTTCCCAGTGTTTCATGGTGGTTACAACCAAGTCACAATATCTTTTTAGTCATTTTCTCTGAAATGGGAATCATTGGACTAGCTCTCTTTATTGCCCTATTGTTTGTTACCTTTAAAAAGATATTAAGCGAAAAGGATAGAAAACTGTTGGCACCATTATTATTCGTCTTGTTGTCAGGGTTGGTAGATCATTACTGGATTACCCTTCAACAAACGCAATTACTTTTAACAATAATAATTGCAACTTCGTTAAGGAAAAATAAGGCCTAACACTTTAATTACTTCGTGCTAAAATTACAAACATGGAAGAACTAAATCTTTACTGTGATGGGGGAGCAAGGGGAAACCCAGGCCCCGCTGCGTCTGCATTTGTTGCTATTCAAAAAGGAAAGGTAATTCATAAGGGTTCAAAGTATTTAGGTAAGGCGACTAACAACGTAGCTGAGTACGGTTCGGTCTTATTGGCCTTGACGTGGCTCTATGAGAACTACAAGAACTATCCAGACATAAAAATAACGATCAATCTGGATTCAGAGTTAGTTACAAAACAAATGGCCGGTCAATACAAAGTTAAAAATCCAAACCTTAAAGAATTGTATGTTCAAGGGAAGGGAATAGAGTCAAAGTTGTCATCAAAAGTGATTTATAACTGGACACCAAGAGAAAAAAATCGACTAGCAGACTTTTTAGTTAACAAAGAACTTGATAAACAAATTTAGATCTCTTCGTTTTCTTGTCAGGATGTTTGGGTGAAGAGCTGGCACTTGAAAACAGTGTCTTTTCCCGTGACGAACATATTTTTAAATGATTAAACTACATTGAAATGTTGCGTTAATTGACCTAGCATAATAAATAAGATGACCGACTCATCCATGCTTTCATTTGAACAACGTCCTGTTGTTGTTGTTTACGCAGATCCATCAGCGTTGGCAACAGCTTTTGTTGAGTCATTGGTTGCTGGACTATCAAGAGTGTTGGTTGTAACAGATAATGACAGTCAGTGGAAAAAAAATCTTTCACACTTGTCTCAAAACAAGGCAGTAGTTGTCACAAAAAAAATTCAGCAAAGCAATTTAAGCGATTCAAACTATTTTGCCTTCATTCACACAGAAGAGAGTAGTAATGATGATGCAGCATCATTTGAAAAGAAACAGAATGAGTTAAAAGAAGTATTGCTTAACGCAGAACAGCTTCAATCAAAAGCCTTAATTGTTTTGCCCCGCAACCAAAACAAACAAGAGCAATTGTTATATAAAGAATCTAAAAAACACCTCAATGACAAAGGTCTTGTAATGGGGCTTGTTTGTATGGGGGATTTGTATGGACCAAGAATGTCATTGGCAAGTAGGGGACTTGTCACACAGTATTTAAGAGAAACAGTCAGCAAGTCTCCTTTCTCGGAGTATAAAAGCATTTCTCTTTTCCCCACATACATACCCGATGCTGCGAAAGGTCTTGTAAAAAGTCTTTTTTCATTTGGTTCAATGGGCGTTGTCTCACTTATGTACTCACAACAAACGACGTCAAGCAAGATGATAGCGTTGTTTAAAAAAATAACAGCTGGGGAAAGTGTTACAAAAAATACTGAAATAGAAAATTTATCGGCACCCACCATTTCCCTTAAAATTCATCTAAAAACAAATACAGAACAAGCAATAAAAACCACACTTGATTGGCTTAAAGAATACGGGGAGTCACCTCAAATAGAAGTAGAGAAGAAGAGGGTTGAAGCTGAAGTTAAACCAGTCCAAAAAGCAAAACCTTTTAAAAAGAGAAAGATCAAAAAGATAAAAAAACCAAGAGTTGTTCATAAACGTAAACCAAGGAAAAGGTCGAAGACACAAATCAACAAGAAATGGTTATGGGGCCTGGCTCTTTTGTTAGTCATCGCCACGTCGAGCCCAGCCTTTATGGTACTTGGAGCTTCGTCTCTTTGGTTTTCAGTGCGCCAGGTATCAGAAGGCAGAAAGACGTTGGTCCATACGGGACTGACAGCATCTGCATTTTTTAGTGAAATGGCCTACAGAGAGGCCAAGGCACTTTCCCGCGTCCCCCTAATTAATAAAGTATATGAACCAGTGGCCTTTCTCTCTTTGTTTATACACAGACTTACTGGTTTAGGAGATAGAGGCCTGGAGGTTTATGAATTATCTAGCCATGTTTTACAAAAATCACTTGTTGGAGAGTCATACGATATAAATACCTATTCTGAAAAAATAGCCCTGGAATTAGATTTGCTATACAGAGAAACAGGGTTTTTACAATCTGAAGTAGAAGATGAAGATGGTTTTATTAATAAATATGCAACAGGAATATTAGATAAGTTGGGTATGGATACCTTGCGGGGAAAAATTTTGTCAGGCAAACAAATAGTTGAGGTATTACCTGAAATATTGGGAAATGAATTGCCGGTCTCTTATTTAATTTTATTTCAAAACAACATGGAATTAAGACCCACTGGTGGATTTATTGGTTCATACGCCTTAATTACTCTTGACGAGGGGGTAATAGCGGACCTAACTGTTTCTGATGTTTATACGGCAGATGGTCAATTGAAGGGTCACATAGAGCCGCCGAAACCAATTAAAAACTATCTTGGCGAGGCAAACTGGTTTTTGAGAGATTCAAATTGGGATCCCGACTTTCCATCTGCGGCAACCACGGCTGAGTGGTTTCTTGAGAAGGAAATTGATCAAGAAGTAGACGGGGTAATAGCCATTGACCTAGAGTTTGCAAGAGGTTTAATAGAAGCAATCGGGCCGATATATTTGTCGGATTTTGACAAGGAAATAAACAGCAGTAATTTGTATGAAATAACGCAATATGAGGTCGAAAAAGATTTTTTCCCAGGTTCACAAAAAAAAGCGACGTATCTAACCGCTTTGACGAGACAACTGCTTGATGGGTTAATTAACTCGCCAGCCAGCAACCACACAAAAATAGGCAAGGTTGTGGCAAAGTCGTTAGATGAAAAACATATTCAATTATTTTTGCACAACAAGGAAGCTCAACGTGCCCTTGCGGATTTAAATTGGGATGGGGGAGTGTATCAACCGATATGTGAGGGTAATTGTTACGCAGATTGGTTGGGTATGGTAGAAGCGAATGTTGGAGTCAACAAGGCAAATTATTTTATTAAGCGAAGCTCATTGCTTGAGACGACCCTGAGTGAGGGCGAGGTCGTCAATAAATTATTAATTACAATTGAAAATACTGCTAGCAATGCTCTTGGCGATGACGCTACATACAAAAGCTACTTAAGGGTTTTGTCGCCTCAAGCAGCTTATTTTTCAGATATCGAGATACTAGACGCCAACGAAAATGAGTTTATAGCACCGGATATAAAAGAAGTGAGGGGAAGAAAGGAAGCAGGAGTATATTTCGATGTTACTCCTGGACACACTAAAAAAATTACTTTTACATGGAAAGAAAAAACAAATTTGTCTTTTGAGTCTCCTGGAGAATATCGTCTCTATTGGCGCAAGCAAGCAGGGACAATTGCCGATCAAATTAGTGCTAGATTTATCTTACCCACAGTTGTAGCTCCTTATGGACTGGAGCCTCTTTCCTTGACCAATGAAGGGATACTTGTTTATAATACAAACCTAGCGAGAGATTACTCCTCTCGTATTTTTTGGTAAACATGGATAAACATACAATTAAAGCTGAAAAAAGAAAGATATTAGGACAAAAGGTCAAAACTCTTAGAAAAGAAGGTATTTTACCTGCAAACATATATGGCAAAAAAGTAAAATCGTTAGCAGTTCAATTGCCTTTAAATGAGTTTGAAAAAATATACAAAGAAGCAGGTGAGACAGGAATTATAGAAGTTTCTGTAGATGGAACAAAAAGGCCTGTACTTATTAACAATATTCAAAGACACCCAGTTACAGACCTTCCCTTACATGTGGATTTTCTTCAGGTTGATCTTAAAGAAAAAGTTACGGCAGATGTGCCTGTTGATCTTATTGGAGAATCTCCGGCCGAAAAGAGCGGTTTGGGTACAGTAGTTCAGCACGTTAACGAAATACAAGTAGAGGCCTTGCCGGCTGATTTGCCTGAAAAATTTGAAATAGATTTATCCAAGCTAACAGAAGTAGATCAGGCTGTATTTGTAAAGACATTGGCAGTTGACTCAAAGAAGGTAGAAATCAAGAACGATGCAGAACAAATTCTTGTTAAGGTAGAACCTCTTCGTAAGGAAGAGGAAGCACCAGCCCCAGTAGAAACTGAGGAAGAAGGAGAAGGTGCTGAAGAGACAGAAGAAGGTGCTTCTGAGGAAAAAGCGACGGGTGAAGAGGGAGAAGAGAAAAAAGAAGATAAGCCAGAAGAAAAAAGTGAAAATAAAGCCTAAAGGGCGCTTCTTAATTTCACTAACATTTCCGAATTAGGACTAATTCTCTCTATTTCCATTAATGCTTCGTTAGCGCCAGTAAAATTTCCTTCGTTTAATCTTAGTTGAGCTAGCTCATACCATCCGTTAAGATAGTTCCTATTGTCATAAAGAAAAACCTCCCAAAAGACAATTTCATTCCGCGAGCATTGTTTCTCTGTTGAGACCCCTAATACCGCGTTTTCTTTCAGGAAATGGTTGAGATTGTGTGTGGCGAGAAGAAGTAGAAAAACAATTCCAACAGAAATAAAAAGATAGCTAGTTTCCTTTTGAAAGTTGACCTTGCTCTTCTTTGTTTTGGCAGCTTGTTTGGGCATTGCTTTATGTTATATAGTTACCTTAGTATGGATGATAATAATTCAGTTAATCAAGAGTCTTTTGAAAAGCAGAAAATAGAGCAGCTTGAAAAGGAAATTGGGAACATAGGAAATAATCCAGCGGATGTAGCACCCACACCACAAACCCCAACTGTTCAAGCTTCACCACCAGTTCAAGCAAATCAAACTAATATTCCTACAGAGGTAAATCCACAAGGATTGAAAAAATCAAAAGGGCTTTTGTGGACAGGAGTAGTCTTATTGTTATTGTCACTTGTGGGTATAGGTGGCTACTATCTTGGCTCTAATAAATCAGTAGTTGTACCAGTTCCTTCGGCTAGTCCAACCCAACTACCAACTCCATTTCCTAATCCTACAGACGATTGGAGTATATATACGGACCCATCGCGGTTATTTACTTTAAAATACCCAGAAGAGGCAATAATTTTAAATCAATCCGATAATCAACAAAGTAAAGATTACACATTGTTTGTTAGTGTGGTTCCTATTGATGAAATTGAAGATAGTCCGCTTAATTTTACTAAAGCAAACGCCCTAGAGGATGTCGAAAGCCTAAAAAATGGTGAATATGGAGCAAAAGTAGGAGCTTCCATGCCAGAATCCGAAAAAGTAATTTCAATAAAGGATATAAATGCAAAGATGTATGTAAGTACCTGGAGCGCAGGAGCCTGCAGTGTTCAAATGAGGAGAACTATGTTTCTCTATTACAACAACCAAAGAATAATGCTGAGTTTGGATGCAAACAGTGAGCTGATTAAAACGATTATAAAAGAGGCGCCCGAATATTTCCTTGCAGATAAAAGTAATTGCAATGGGTCCGACGATTGGGCTAGAGATACAGAGGGAGATATAAAGTTTATTCAAGACTTAATGGATAAAAGCAATTCTTCGGCAGCAGCCACCGCTTGGTATGAAACCTTTGATCAAATCCTCTCTACTTTCGAATTTGTTGAATAAATTATTACTTCAAGTAACTTTTTAACTGTTTGGCCAAGGGGCGTTAATTAAAAGAGGGGAGTCAAATCGGTCTTTTCCAGTTTGCCAAATAGCTTCTGTAACAAAAGGCATAAATGGATGAATTAGTTTCAAAGATTCTTGCAAGACAAACTCAAGTGTCTTTTGAGCATTTTCTTGTCTATTCTTGGTCTTTTCTAGGTAATCATTCGCAAATCTTTTCCAGATAAAGTCATATATTTCTTCTGCGGCCTCACTTAATCTGTATTTGTCCATTAGGCGGGTAACAACTTTTGAGGTTCTCCTCAAGTCTTTGATAATTTCGTTGTCATCATCATTTCTTTTGGTTCTTTTACCAGAAGGGTTTGCCAATATGTATCTAGCAACGTTCCATATTTTATTGCCAAAATTTCTTTGACCTCTTACATTGTCTTCAGATAGAACCATGTCATTTTCAACTAATGCACCCCAGACAACAGCCATTCGCAAAGCGTCTGCGCCATATTTTTTGGTCATCTCAATAGGATCAATAACATTACCTTTTGATTTACTGATCTTTTGTCCATTTTTATCCCTAACGAGTCCGTGGATAAGAACGTCTTTGAACGGAACTTCTCCTGTGACATATATTCCCAACATAATCATTCGAATAACCCAGAAGGGGAGTATGTCGTAAGCTGTTTCCATTACACTAGTTGGATAAAAATTATTAAAATCATCGGGTTGTCCTGTTTGCAGTGTGGCAAAAGGCCATTGCCCAGAAGAAAACCAGGTGTCGAAGGTATCCGTGTCCTGTGTTAGTTTGTCATGGGAACAAAAAGCACACTTTTTTGGTGCTTCACCATCAGTTATTGTCCATTCAAGACATTTTCCGCACCTATATGCAGGTATCCTGATTCCCCAAGTAATTTGTCGACTAATGTTCCAATCTCTTAAGTTTTTTAGCCAGTGTTTAGCTATTTTTTCATATCTTTTTGCAGGGAACTTAACTTCTCCTTCTTTTATGGCTGTAAAAGCCTTTTTTGATAATGATTCTACTTTTACGAACCACTGCTTGGAAAGCATCGGTTCAATTAGCCCTTTGTCTCGATAACAAACGCTGACCGTATGGTGTATTTTTTCTATTTTTTTAATTTTGCCGGCTTCCTTCAGATCCTCAACAACGATCTTTCTAGCCTTTTTTGAATAAAGGCCAATGTATTTTTCTGGAGTGTTAATCATATGACCGTGTTCATCAATAACGGCGATTCTGGGAAGATTGTGTTTCTGGCCTATTTCAAAATCAGTAGCATCATGTCCTGGAGTTACCTTTAAGGCGCCAGTACCAAACTCAGGATCAACCAGTGTATCAGCGATAATAGGGATCTCGCGATTTACGAGTGGTAGTTTGGCTGTTTTGCCAATCATCTTTTTATATCGACTGTCTTTAGGGTTAACGGCAATGGCCACATCTGCAAATATTGTTTCAGGTCTGGTTGTGGCAATTGTTATTGAGCCGTAGTTAATATAATAAAATTCGTCATCTCTTTCAACGTGATTTACTTCTAGTTGAGAGAAGGCCGTTCCACAGCGAGGGCAATAGTTAATAATTCTTTCCCCACGATATATTAATCCATCGTCATATAGTTTTTTAAATGTCTTGTAAACGATTTTTACAATTTTGGGATCAAGGGTGAACCTGCTTCGACTCCAATCACACGATGCTCCTAGGGCACGCAGTTGGTTCTCCATGTTGTCTCGATATTTCATTACATGGTCCCATATCATTTTGTATAAAGTTTCTTGATCGTAATCAAAGCGACTCTTACCTTCTTTGGCGAGCTTTTTTTCAAAAACGTACTGTGTTTCAATTCCGGCATGATCAGCTCCAGGGAGCCATAAGGTGGGCTCACCCTTCATTCTGTGATATCGCGTTAATATGTCTTCGATGGCAACAAAGCGAGCGTGACCAATATGGAGGTCGTCGTTTGCGTTTGGAGGAGGCATGATAATCGTAAAGGGTTTTTTGTTGTTTTTGCCCTTACTTACCTTGGGAGAAAAAGCTCCAGATTTTTCCCAGAGTTTATATGTCTGTTCTTCGTGTTGTTTATGATCGTAACTTTTATCCATTTGTGTGTTAAGGCTAGGTTGCTTTGAATTATACAACAAAGCTTACTCTGGAAAGAGACCTAAAATTCACTAGTAATTGTAAGTTGGGGATCAGCATTGATATCTTGCCATGGCACTGGGTTGTTGTGATAAAAAGAATGAGAGGCAATATAAGCGGCATTATCTGTACAAAGCTCGGGTGATGGTACGAAGAGTTCGATATTGGGAAAATTTTTATTAATTGCAGATTTAAATTTGTTTTTTAGGCGAGTATTAGCAGCCACTCCTCCAGCGAGAAGGACAGATTTAGGCTTATATTCTACTAGGGCACGTAGGGTTTTCTTTATTAGTACATCAACAATTGCTTCTTGAACTTCGGCGGCTATCTTTTGTTTTTCTTCTTTGTTTAGTTTTTTGTTTTTTACCTCATTTAGCACGGCTGTTTTTAATCCCGAAAAACTCCAATCATAATTTTTCTCATGAATAATTGGTCGAGGAAAGAAGGACATTTTAATATCAGGGTTTTCTGAAATATACTTTTCAGCTTGAGCTGATATTTCTGGTCCTCCAGGATAGGGGAGGCCCAATAACCTAGCTGTTTTATCGAAAGCTTCTCCTGCAGCATCGTCCTTTGTGCCCCCGATCCAATTTAACTGCTCGTGGCTTTTCATAATTACTAAGTCGGTATGTCCACCAGAGACAACAAGTGCGAGAGCGGGAAACCTGGGTGGCTTCTCTGTGTTTAGCCAGTTAGCATAAATATGAGCGGACAAATGATTAACAGGAATAATGGGTTTATGCCAAAGTATTGACAAAGTTTTTGCCGTTTCTATACCCACCAAAAGCGAGCCGATTAAACCCGGTCCGTAAGTAACGGCAATAGCGTCAATTTCTTCTTTTTTTATTTTTGCTTTTTCTAAGGTGGAGCTTATTACTGGAATAATGCTTTTAATTTGTTGTCGGGCTGCATTTTCAGGAATAATTCCTCCAGTGACCGCATGCATTTCGGCTGAAGAGGCCACAACGTTCGCAAGAATTTTTGTACCATCTTTAACTACGGCGGCCGCTGTTTCATCGCAACTGGTTTCGATTCCTAGTATATTCATAGTTCTTTTTGACGGAAACACGTGAGTAAAATAGCCTCCGAAGAAAATATGAAATGGGCGTTGTTAATATGCATGGTTTATTGAGTCGCTGGCCCCGTACCCCTTAAGAAAATAGCTTGCCAAGGTTTGTAGTTCGAATAGAAGGTTTTATTATAAATTGTTTCGCCCTCTCTCAGAACAGTGTATGTAAAACGACTTTTAGCTCCCCACGCTTTCCAGTCTATTTGCTTTATGGTTCCCTCAGGGAGAGATGGATCATCGGTATAAAGATCTTCAGGTGGTGGAACAACGTCTGTAACAATTGGCTTAGTTGTACTGGCTGTTCTCCCGTCAGAAGTTCCATATATTTCAAAGACGAGACTGGCAGCAGCGGTATTAGTTATCGTTTGAATAAGAAGATGTCCTGGTGTGTCATTTTTAAATTTAAGATCGGTAGTCGGACTATAAACGGTTGCGTCAAAACCAACAGAGGAGTCTTGTTCGTAATACCCAACCCTATATGCATGAGCGCGCCTTTCAATTACTGGAAGACCAGCATCGAGAATGGCTCTAAAAAGAGTCGTTGAAACCTGACAAACGCCACCACCATCACCAAGGACCGTTTTTCCGTCTTTAATGATATATGCTTGTTGATATCCGGTTAACTGCGAAACGTCTCCCAAGATATTGTTAAAAGAAACAGTTTCTCCTGGTGTAACAAGAACGCCATTAAACATAGTAGCGGCATGAGAAAGATTGTGAACCCTAGAAGAAATAGATCCTCGATAACGAGAAGACCCCCGACCAATAAGTTGGTTAATTCCTAAATTGTTAACGTCGCCGGTTTCTATGTCCGGAGCTTTTGTTTCGTAAGGTATTTCAATAGACACGCTTTTGTCTCCCGTTGATTCGAGTGTTCTCAAGTTCCCTTCAATCATGCTAGATAGAGAACTAATGGTTATTTCTACACCTTTCTTTGCGGGGGAGAATTCCTTAACCCTTCCTTCTTCAAAAATAAAAGTTGAATTATGGGGGGCGCGATTAGTATCGGAAGCAATATCAATCACAAGAGTATTGATTTGTTCATCATTATATTCCTCAGTTGGGTTTAGTAGTGCGAACAATTCATCGTTTCTATATGTATACGTCTGGTACTCAAATGTTAAATAAAGGCTCTTATTTATGAGGTTTTCTACTCTTGTTCTAAATACGTCAGCTTCGCTATCTGTTATAGAAGGGTCAATCTCTTTGAGTGGAATATTGATAGAATCAGTATCGAAATATGCGAGAGATTGGCCAATGTTGTTTCTTAGTTGTTCGACATCCAGGTCTTGCCCAGCCTGTCCTTTTTCAATAACAATCTGTCCGCTTATAAGTTTTGCTGAAGGTTGAATTGGTTCTGTGGAAGCTTGTTCTGAGATATCCAATATGGTTTCAAGCAGCAACTCTTCGTTTAGGGACAGCCTTAGTCCCTGATTTGTTTTTCTAAAAGGAATGTTTATTTTTTGCCAAATGTCGTAGAAGATATTGCCTGTTTTATCAAGAGAATATGCGGCCTGAGCAGACTTTTGAAAATCATATGAAAAAGCGACTTTTTCCAAGCCGATATCAAAAACCTGATCGTTTACTTCAAGGGTAATTTTTTGAGGGGGATTGATATTTGTTGAAAGAATTTTTATTGCCTCTTCAGGTGTCTTTCCTCCCAATGATATTCCGGCAACAAAAACCCCAGGTGAAATTCTCCCAAGGAAAAGAAGAAAGTACGCGACAATTAAAAAAAGGACAAACCCGAAAACTTTTAAGCAGGTATTAACAGTATTACCCTTTTTAAGTGTTTTTAGCTTTGTTTCCAGCTTTTTTTTGAATTTCTTGTTGAGTATCCTCACAAGTAGTATGATAACATTTAGGTTAGATTAAGAGTAATTTTTATTATGTCTGCTCAAGATAATTCTTCACCAATTCAGGCCAATCCGGTGCAACCGCAGACACAAGGTGCAAGTCCCGTGCCTCCTGTGTCAACGGGGTTTAAGCCTATTGTTGAAGCAAGGCCTGTTTTGAAACAAAATGAAAACACATCAGGAGTGAAACAACCAGTAAATGCACCTAGTCCGGAGGCGCCTCCGCCACCTAAAAAGGGCTTTCCCAAGATAGTGCCAATTTTGGGGGTAATCGTTTTGGTTTTAATATTGGCTTTTGTTGTCTGGAAACTGGTTTTACCCAAGATGAGTAAAAACAAAGAAATAACCCTAACATGGTGGGGTTTATGGGAGGATTCGGCAACAATTGCACCCCTTATATCTGAATACGAGCAACAGAATCCGAACGTTAAGATAAATTATGTAAAGCAATCGCATCAAGATTATAGAGAAAGATTAACAAACGCTTTGGCTAAGGGAACCGGGCCTGACATATTTAGATTTCACAACACATGGGTTCCTATGTTTAAAGGCGAGTTAGACAGTGTGCCGGCATCTGTGATGAGTGCGGCAGAATACGCAGAAGGATATTATTCAATTATTTCTTCCGACTTGGCCAATGAGACTGGTCTGGCTGGTATTCCTCTTGGCTATGACGCTTTAACACTATATATAAATGAAGACATATTTAAACAAGCTGATAAAAGTATTCCAACAACTTGGGATGACTTAAGGCAACTAGCAATTGAATTAACAACAAAAGACGAAAGAGGAACTATTACTCAAGCAGGAGTTGCTCTTGGAAGAACAGAGAACGTAGACCACTGGCCGGAAATACTAGGATTGATGATGTTGCAAAATGGGGCGAACCCCGCTAAACCAACGGACAAGCGAGCAGAAGACGCATTAACATATTTCACAATTTTTTCTTCCGTTGACGGTGTTTGGGATGAAACCCTACCCGCATCGACCGTTTCTTTTGCGGCGGGCAAGCTAGCAATGTATATTGGGCCAACCTGGCGCTCTTTTGAGATAAGTCAACAAAATCCAGCAATAAACTACATAACAGTTTCGCTTCCTCAGCTACCCAAGGATTCTCCAAATCAACCGGATATATCTTATGCAACTTATTGGGCAGAGGGGGTATGGACAAGAAGTCCGAATAAGGAAGTCGCTTGGGATTTCATGAACTTTATTTCTAGTAAGGAGTCTTTAGAGAAGATCTATCAAAATGCCAGCAAAACAAGAATGTTTGGGGAGCCCTATCCAAGAATAGATATGGCAGAATTATTAGTTGAGCATCCGATTGCGAGTTCCGTTATTGCTCAAGCACCTGACGCACAAAGTTGGTATTTGGCTTCACGAACTTTTGATGGACCGACGGGGATAAATACACAGATAGCAAACTACTATAAAGATGCAATAAACGCTGTTAATTTGGGTGAGCGATCAGACAAAGCGCTTGTAACAGTTGCTGCTGGAGTAGCTCAAATTCTTTCTCAATATGGTTTAATTAGCCAATGAGCTTAATTACAGAAACAAATAAGGACAAAGAAAAACATTCAAAGTCTTCTCAAATGATTCTTCTCGGCGAAAAAGAAATATCAAGTTTAATATATCACGACATTTTTGATTATCCACTAACACCCCTAGAACTTATTAATTGGACAGCTGGAGAAAAGGTTGTTTTTAAAAACACAGAAGATATAAAAATTTCAACAAAAAACGGCTTCCTTTTTCTTGATGGAAAAGAGGGCTGCACACTTAAGCGCCTAATGAGGAAAAGAGTTTCAAAGAGAAAAATTGAAAAAGCAAAAAAGGCAGCCAAAATATTGTCTTTTTTACCGTCACTTAAAATGATTGGTGTTACTGGAGCTTTAGCCATGAACAACGCCAATGAGGAGTCAGATATAGATTTTCTATTAGTAACCAGCAAGGGCGCTCTTTGGACCACTCGTCTTTTGATTTTGGCGGTTTTGAGGATGTTTGGTATTCCTAGGCGGAAATATGGTGATAAAAGAACAAAAGACAGATTGTGTTTAAATATTTGGCTCGACGAGAGCGATTTGGCTTGGAATAAAAAGAGTAGAAACATTTTTACAGCTCATGAAATATCTCAAATAATACCAATTCTTAATAAGAACAGTGTTTACGAAAAACTACTTTCAGTAAACAGCTGGATCACTGATTATTGGCCAAATGCGACGAATGCAAGAGCGGGGAGAGAAAAAACCAAAAGTAAGCAAAAAAGAAATGGTCCAGTGACAAGGTTGATAGAATTATTAGCCAGAGATATGCAATATAAATATATGAAAAAAAAGATCACCCGCGAAACAGTTACTTCGACGCGAGCTTTGTTTCATCCCGTTGATTGGGCAAGCGTTATCTTTTCAAAACTAGAGGTATATATGGGCAAGAAATCATCGCTTTAAATAAATTAGGTATTGACAATAAGGAGACTTCTTTACTAAAATGGCACTCGCTGTTAGTTATTGCTAACAGTTTTATCTTTAAACAATGGCAACACAAACAGCCAAACAAATAGCAGAAAAAAATATTAAGCCAACAGCAGGCCACATTCTTATTGAACCCGTTGAAGCTGAAAAGAAAACCGCTTCAGGTATATATCTTCCTGACTCCACAGAGGAAAAGCCAATGAAAGGAAGAGTATTAGCAGTAGGTCCAGATGAAATGTTGGAAAATGGAACAAAGAGAAAATCTTCAGTAAAAGCAGGAGATTATGTTGTGTATAAAAAATGGGGCGGTAGTGAGATAAAAATCGAGAACAAGGAATATTTGTTTGCAAAATTTGAAGACATTTTGGCTATTATAAAAAAATAACATGGCAAAACAATTAAAATTCGCAGAAGAAGCTAGGCAGGCACTATTGGCTGGCATAGATACTGTCGCCAAGGCGGTTGTGACAACCCTTGGTCCCAAAGGTAGAAATATTGCCCTAGATAAAAAATGGGGCGCTCCAAATGTTGTTCATGATGGTGTAACCATTGCTAAGGAAATAGAACTTAAGGATCCTTTTGAAAATATGGGGGCACAGCTTGTTAAGGAAGCAGCTGACAAAACAAATGATATTGCTGGAGATGGAACAACTACTTCAACCCTTTTAGCTAGAGAAATGAGTGCTGCCGGAATGAAATATATTACAGCTGGCGCAAACCCAATGATTGTAAAGAAAGGGATGGAAAAAGCCGTAGAAGAAGCCATAAAGGAACTCAAGAAAATGGCTAAGCCTATTAAGAATAAGGAAGAAATCTCTCAGGTAGCCAGAATTTCAGCTGGAGATGAAAAAATAGGTAATAAAATTGCTGAAGCTCTTGACGAAAGAGACAGGGTGGTAACAGTTGAAGAAGGCAGGGGATTTGAAATAGAAATAGAATACAAAGAAGGAATGGAATTTGAAAAAGGATATTTGTCTCCTTATTTTGTGACTAATTCTGAAAAAATGGAATCGGAAATTGAGAAAGCTCACATCCTTCTAACTGACAAGAAAATATCTTCAATTCAAGAATTGCTTCCCTTTTTAGAAAAATTAGTAAAAATAAATAAAAACATAGTTGTTGTTGCCGACGATATTGATGGAGAGGCTTTAGCAACATTAGTTGTTAATAAGATGAAGGGAACATTTAACATGTTGGCCATTAAGGCCCCAGGATTTGGCGACAGTCGAAAGGAAATTCTAGAAGATATTGCGATTTTAACAGGCGGAACTGTTATCAGTGAGGATACTGGCAGGACTTTTGAGTCGGTTGAAGTTGAAGATTTGGGGCAGGCAGATAAAGTTTGGGCAAATAAAGATAGCGCCAGAATCATTGGTGGAAAGGGTGATCCAAAAGCAATAAAGAAGAGAGTTGCTGCACTTAGAATCCAAATAAAAGAAACAGATTCAGATTTTGATAAAGAGAAACTTGAAGAACGTTTAGCAAAGCTCACTGGTGGAGTAGCCCAAATTAATGTTGGGGCCGCCACTGAAGTTGAACTTAACGAGAAAAAAGAGCGAGTCAAGGATGCAGTTGGGGCCACAAAAGCAGCCATCGAAGAAGGAATATTACCAGGTGGTGGAGTAGCTTATCTTCGTGCCAGAAAGTCATTTTCTAAAATAGTAACGGAAAACAATGATGAAAAAGTCGGTGTCGATATTGTTTATCACGCACTAGAACAACCTGTGCGATGGCTTGCCAAAAATGCAGGCGAGGATGATGGCTATGTATTAAAAAAGATCGAAGAACAAAAAGACAGTGATTACGGCTATAATGCCCTTACCAATAAATTCGAATTGATGACAAAAAATGGAATTTTAGATCCACTTAAGGTAACTCGATCAGCTCTTCAGAATGCAGCTTCAGTAGCAATGATGGTTTTGACGACAGAAGGATTGATAACTGATATACCAGAAGAGGACAAGTCTCCAGCGGGAGGCCCACAGCAACCCCCAAACATGGGAATGGGATATTAAAGGGGTACTTCAAAGGACAGAAAGACTAACGAATGGAAGTAGTATTTTTGTGGAGATTATTTTGTTTTAAGAGGCAAAACACTGAGTGGGTTTATGGCTCTTCCATGATCACGAACTTCTAAATGTAAATGGTCACCAAAAGAACGTCCCGTAGCACCCATTTCGCCTAGTTCTGTATCTGTGGTTATTTTTTGGCCCTCTTCTACTTCAATTTTTGATAAGTGGGCGTAAAGAGAGGTAATACCATTACCATGGTTAACAATAACAGCATTTCCATAGGCAAAGCGTGAATAAGAGATGTCTTCAACTACACCAGCCATAATAGGGCGAATAGGGTCACCCGTGAGGCCATCTAAATCAAGGCCAGGGTGATAAAGCTTATATGTTTGAGTGATAAATATTTCCTCCACAGGATATTGAATTCCGTGCTCAGTAGTCAGGGGGGTTGTTTCTTGGGCAATAATTGATAAATCAGGCTCAGTATCGAAATTTGCTGTCGCAGGCATAAATGAGCTGACTAATATCATAATGGCAAGGTTAGCTCCCAATATCTTTTTTATTTGTTTGTGCTCAAAAATGTGCCTGAAATAGCGGGAAAACTTACTTCCTTTTCTGGCATGCAAAATTTCGCCCAAATTAGGAATGAGTGGGGTTTTGCTTGAAGTATCCCGCCCTTTTACGTAGCGTAAATCTAGGCGGTGCCCTTTAGGCATATTTATAGATAGTCGTATCATATTGTTCCGACTAACGTGCGGAACTGACGTTACTATCAAAAAACCAGAGCTTGAACCCTGGGCATAAAAAAATCTCGCCTGAAATTGCGAGATGTCGCTATATTAGCTTATGAGATTTGAAAAAGCAAGTTTTTGGAGGCCTGGGGGGGAATCGAACCCCCGCATCGCGGTTTTGCAGACCGCAGCGTTTCCACTTCGCCACCAGGCCGAACAAGTGATATTTTACCTTAAGCCAGTAAGGAACACAAAGCTCGGCATTCAAAAAGATAGCGGGGGATTTGACAGAGATCGAAAGTTGTAACGCTATTACTCTCCTATTTTGAATAAAAACAGCCTATTTGGCATTCTATTTACCCGACTGCTAATGAAGTAACAATAGGGGAGTGGCCTATTCAACAAAATCGCGTTAGAAAAAAAGCTTGTCACCGGTTTTTTATCGTGATAAACTGCTTTTCGCAAATGAAAAAACTAAAGGCAATATCAATTGTTTTAATTGTTGCAGGATTTGTTGTTGGAGTTGTTTTGTTTATTGTTGGCAGTTTTAAGCCAAAGGCAGCAGGTATTACGATTGAATCTATTCCCGCAGCTAGTGTTATTATCGACGGAGAACAAGTTGGTAGGACTTCTTATAGTGGGACACGAAAACCTGGAGAAATTACCATTAAACTTATTCCAGAATCTTTTGAGGCTCCTCTTGCACCTTTTGAAACCAAGGTTACGCTTGTTGCAGGAATAGAAACAGTTATAAAGAGAGAATTTGGAGAATCAGACGAAAGCTCTTCCGGTGAGATTATTTCCTTTGAAAAAATTGGCGGCAAAGAAGCCAGCTTGTCAATTGTTTCAATTCCGGATGCAGCCCAAATTTCAATTGACGGATCGATTCGGGGTTTTGCTCCATATAAAACGAGCTCAATTGTTCCAGGTGAGCATCAGGTAATTGTTTATGCCCCCGGATATTCTGAGAAAAGTTTTTCTTTAAGGGCAACTGAAGGTTATAAGCTGACGGCAGTTGTTAAACTTAAACCAAATGGCGAAGAAGTGGTTTCTGATGAAACTGAATCTCTTGAAGAACCAAAACAAGAAGAGGTGGAGATATTATCAACACCGACGGGATTTTTAAGAGTAAGAAGCGAGCCTTCAACAGCTGGTGAAGAAGTAGCCCAGGTTGAACCTGGTGAAACTTATCCCTATTTGGATACGGACGAAGACACTGGCTGGTTCCAAATTGAATATGCAGATGGAGAAGAAGGTTGGATTTCTAATCAATACGCAGAAAAAGTTGATCCCGAAGAGGAAGATGAAGAAGAAAAAGAAGAGCCTACGTCTTCACCTACTGCTAGCCCAGAGGCTTCCCCGTCGCAAGATTAGGAGTTAGGCTATTGAGATACCCCCATATAACACCCAGATGACAAGTGTGGCATAGAGTAGGACTGAGACAACAAGTGGTCGATCTTTCAGTAATAGTTTCTCTGGTGCTTCAGTTCTTCCTTCAAATATAAGCGATTGATATCGCATGATTCCAAAAATAACGATAGGGATAGTAATCATTAACATCTTACTGATTGTTGTTGTACGAGAAAGTTCAGCCAAAAAAAGCCACACGGGAACGGTTGCTTTTGGAGATTCAAAAAAACTGTAAAGAGCCCAGCTCATCCAAGCGGCATTCCCGAACATAGTTACGTATGAATTGAGAAGCTCTCTTTTGTAAACATTCAAACTTTTTCTAGTAATAGCAGACGTTTCCTTAACAAGGTTTAACTCGGCACGCCTTTTTCCAGAGGCCAAGAAAAGAGCAACGGAAATGACACAAAGCAAGAACCAAACAGAAAGATGAGCATTTATTACAAAAGCACCCGCATAGACTCTAATAATAAAACCAGCGGCAATAATCAAAATATCGATAATGGCAATGTTCTTAAGACCCAGACTGTAGGCAATTTGAAAAATAATATAAGTTAAAACCAAGAAAAAGAACAAAGAGTTTAAACTCGCGGCCAAATAAAGAGAAACAAGGGCAAAAACAAAAGACACAAATAGGGCAACAGGAACACTTAACTTTCCTGAAGCAATTGGTCGATTCTTTTTGATGGGGTGTAATCGGTCGAGCTTCGCATCGAGAATGTCGTTGAAAATATAGGCAGCCGAGCTGGCTAAATTAAATGCTGCAAAAGCCCAAAGCACTCGAATAAAAGGGATTGTTAAAAACATTTGTCGACTAAAAACCAAGGCGGCAAAAAGCGATAGGTTTTTAACCCAATGGATAGGTCGCGAAACTTTAATTATTTGGGACGGTAGGTTAGCCATAAAAGTAAGCCTCCAATCAGGATTGCTACTCCGATAATTGTATAGAACTTAGTCGAGGTGTTCAAATATAGAGCTAGAAAACCAAGTAGAGCAGTTGATATCCAGTAAAGGTAAACAACTTGTTTTTTGGAAAGACCACTGTCTAGAAGTTTATGATGAAGATGTTTTCGATCACCCCAGACGGGAGACTCCCCCGACATTATACGTCGCACAATAGTATAGCCTGTATCAACAAGTGGAATGCCGAGCACAACCATAAGAGTGCCCACCTTAGTGGTTGATAGGATTGATAAAATGGCTAACAAATAACCTGCTAGGATTGACCCACCATAGCCGGGCATTATCTTTTGAGGATAGAAATTCCAAGGTAAAAATCCTAAAAAGGCGCCAGCTGTAATTGCTGCTAATATAATAACTGGCCATTGAGTGATGTCTGCTGAGAATTTTAATGAAAGCGCGGCGATTGTAATGGCCGCAATGACAACAACTCCGGGAAGTTGTCCATCGATACCCTTTGCCCCCATATTAAGAATATTCATCATGAAGACTATCCAAAGCAGAGCAAAGATATCGGAAATAACCCAAATCGTTCTCATTTCTCCAAAAAGATTAAATGCTATTTGAGGATGAGACAAATCAATTATTCCACTGAGGGGACTAGAAATAAACGAAATTCCAATTCCGGCAATTATAGGCATTCCGGCTGCAAAAAAACCGATAAGAAGCCTAAGGTAAGGGTTAAGATTGTATTTATCATCTAGAACCCCCATGATTGCTAAAATAATTGCACCGGCCAATATTCCTATGAGGTGTTTATCGAAAGGAAGAAAAATGATACTAGCTATAAAAACAGCAATAAAAATGGCAAGCCCTCCCATTCGAGGAACGGGATATGTGTGAATTACTTTGGGGTGCTTGGATTTTTTTGGGTCGTCAATTACTCCCAGTTTTTTTGCTATCTTTATAACAAAAGGAGTTGAATAATATGCGATCGCAAGTGCGGTAAGTCCAGAAAATATTGCTAACTCAGAAATGTTAAACATATTATTAAAAACTGATCATCAAGAAGGCAATTTTAATTGTTGTTGTTGCCGAAAAAATTGTTAAACCAACTGCAGTAACAATAAGGATCTTTTTAAAAAATTCATCTTTAAGAAAATATGAAATGAGAATATTAACAACAATTGCTAACAGCGAAACAATACTAGGAATTGTTAAAGACAGTGATGAGACTAACTGCTCTTCCCCTTCCGGAAGTCCATATAAAAGTGGAACTTGAGGGGGAAAATATTTTTGTAAAAGCAAGACAACAAGAATAATAACGATATTGGCAAAAGTAGCCACAAGCAAAGAATTCTTAAAAGGAATGTCTGCAATTAAGGCATCTTTGCTTTTAGATATTTTTTCTTCCCAAGCTTTCTTAGCCTTTTTGCCTGGAATGGAAATTTTTTCAGTTATTTTATTTTTTTTCTTCATCTTTAGAGCTAAATAGTAGATTAAAAGAAACTTGGAGGCAATGACGCTTTTATTTCAGGAGATATTTGATTCCAAATTTCTGCTCCTTTTATAGTAGAAACAAGAATATAGTTTTCTCTTAAAAGCATAACAAGTTCAGGATAAGGCGAGGAATTGGGCAAGATAACGATCTGTTTGGGAGGGGTGTTTTCTAGGGCGACCGCAATCTCTTTGGGGCTCGAAAAATCTTTTATATGATAAGTGGCAACATATTTAACAGGAGGTAGTCGACGAGATAAAGCATAAATCATGGCACTATCCCCCCCCCAAACAAAAACGGGATCAGATTTTGCAGTTGATTGCACAAGAAATCTTGATATTTCATAATTTCTGATAATATGTCCACCAAAGCTAGTGAGATATTCTTCTTGAGACATGTTTTTTGTTGCAAATTTAACAAACCGGACATAGTAGTCTGTTGTTGAATAATGCCAGTAATTAAAATGAACAGGGACAAGGATTGCTAAAGCCAGGGGTATTATTGAAAAAGTTTGTTCCACTGTTTTTTGGGTAAACAAAAAACCAATTAAAAGAGAAATGGCTGGGACAGCCTGAAGAAGATAATGTGGATATGGTCGCTCCGATAAGCTTATAGCGAAAAGGTTGAACAACAACCATGCGGTAAGAAAGATAAACTGCTTTGATAGTTTTTTCCTTTTCCAGTATAAAATTCCTAATCCAACAGCAACAATTCCTGCTCGGATTAAAAGTGGGCCATTTCGAACAAGAAATGGGTCAACAACATCATCGGGTCTCCAGCTACTTAGATAGCCAAAATTTTGTAAAAAAGCGGCAATAAGATATTCGCTGAAAGCGCCTCTAGCAAGATACCAAACGAAAGTGGCTGCAATGGGGGCAATAAAGCCAATAAAAAGATATAAAGTGTTTTTGGAAATAGTCTTCAGCTTTTTCATTTTAAATCCAGCAATAGTTATCCAGAGAAAAATAATGACAGGAAGATCAAAGGCAGCGGGTATTTTGAAAAGAGCAGCAATTGAAAAAAGAACACCGGCCGTAAACAGATTCTTAAAATCAAGCTTTTTAGTTAAGAGAATTAAAAAAGCGGCGATAATTGGACCAATCATGAAATTCTCAGCATTGGCAATGTGGCCTTCAAGAAGTGGAATGGTTGTTAAAATGGCAAAAACAATTGTTGATATTTTCTGAAACTTGATGGATTTTGGGAAAAGGGCTTTGCTAAGTTTCCAAAAAAGAACGACCGTTACCAAACTCCACGCGGCTAAAATAACTTTAAACCAAAAAAGATTTCCAGCAATAGCTGCAGTTAAATATAGCAATGGTGGCTTGTTGTCGTGAATACCTCCATAAAGTGGAATGTTCTGCCTAACGGCTTCTCCAAGCGAGAGATAAATCATTTCATCTCCATATGAATAAGGCTCAATAAAATTAGGGATTCGAAACAACATGACTAAAGCTAGAAGAATCGTAAGCCACAGAGGTGTGTGGATTTTATCTAAAAGTTTCTCTATGGATTTTTTTGATACCATACAAATTTAAGTTCACCGAAGGCGACAGGTTCACTTTCAGTATAGCTAGGCAGATCAATTTCATCAACCGAGCCACTAGTGACAACGCCTATTCTTTTTGCTTCCAGAGGAATTTCTCGCAAGATATCTTTGTCAGTCATTTGTGCGGTACCGACATAGAAAGGAAGCTCTCCTTCAGGAACATATATTGGCGCTGGTATCTCGTAGTAAATTGTTTCCCACAGGTGATGAGCTCCCGAATTCCAGTTGATTAAAAAATCTCCTTCTTGTTGGGTCTCTTTTACATAAACAGAAAGTTCCTGGAAAGGTCTTTTTATTGGGTGAGTGAAATAATTAAAATCAATAATAGCGAAAAACACTAACAAAACAACAACGCAAATTTTAGATAAAAGCTTTCTCTGATTTGAAGCAAGAAGAAGCATGGCTCCAGGGATGACATACAAAAGATATCGGTTAAAAAATATCGACTGAAATTTCTGAGAGACTAACCAGGTAAAAGCGACTGGTAAGATGAACCAAGAAACAAGAAAAAGACTTTTTTGAAAACTTTTTCCCCAACGTCTTATTATGAGGATAACAGCAGCGACATAAAGGGCAGGGATAGCAATTGGGTGCTTGATCCCAGCGGCTAAGTATTCAGCCAGCACTCCTCCGAAGTCTTTTATGGTTGGAGTTCCCAACCAAAATCCGCCACCAACCCTGTTGACTTGATTGTAAAGAGGAATTGCCCATGGAAGATAGAGAACACCAATAGCAAGAAACGACTTGAACATCTTTGTGGCAATTTTTCTCTTCCCCCAAAAATATTCATACAAAAACCAGATTCCTTGTACAAGGAGGGCAAAGATGGCGAAGTGATGAGAATATATTGCCCAAGCGGTTGCAATCACATATCCAACCCATTTTCGCTTTAGGAAAAAGTACATAGAAGCGGTAACACCAAGAGCCATAATGGAATACATTCTTCCCTCGAAAGCATAGGTGAAAAAGAATGGGTTTAAAAAAGAAAGAGCTGCGCCAATAAGTCCTGTTTTTTTGTTCCAGAGGAATGCGCCAATTTTGTAAACAAAAAATATCGTTAAAATAAAAAACAAAAAAGACAAAGCCCTAATGGCAATTTCACTTGACCCAAAAAGATTAAACCAAAAATGTTCAACAAGATTGTAAAGTGGTGGATATGTGTCTCTGGCGGAGACGTCAATTATTCTAATAAGTGAAGCTTTTGATAGAACGGCACTAAAAGCTTCGTCTCCCCAAAGGCTAGCGGAAAATTGGTTAGGCATTAATTTAGTATACAATAATTGCAAAGAGGATTTGGAGATGTAGGATAGAGGTAGTTCTATGAAGAATAAAAAAGGGGAATTAGACCTTTTCTGTTACTCGATATTCTAATCTTTTTCCTAACATGAGCATGGTTTGGGCATGAAGAGCAGGAAATACAGACATCGGTAGTGTCACTATTGGTAGGGTTACCCATTGGATTAACTCTTTTATTACCTGAAAGATTGTTTTTGGTTTGGCTTCTTCTGGTCTCATGGCAAGATCGACTGCAACCATAACAACAAGAGCAACAAGACAAATTGTTAAGACTGTTTGGGAAATTTGAGGAAGACTGAATCCAAGAGATGTTCTTGAAAATGCTGGATTCATAATTGCAGGTAAAGTGGCACCAAGAGTTAGAAGGAACCAGTTAGTAGACCATATAATATGGGTTTCAACGATCTTAAATATTCTGAATGCGCGAGTAATGAGGGGAATTTCTGGGTGCCTCATAGATTCTTTAATAGCATAAGGTAAGTCGGTGGCACCCCAAGCATGTCGCTTGCACTGTTCGTACCTGTTTTTAAGGGAACCAAACCAACTCTTTGCTTCGGGGGCGTCAATACTGGTTGGCAGATAAATTGGTTCAACATGAATAAGCCCTTTGTTTTCAAAAAAGGTTTGAAGGAAGAGGTGCCAGTCCTCAGGAATTATATCTGTGTGCCAATAGCCAACGCCATGCAAAAGCTTAAAGGATAAAGAGTAACAAGAATAGTTAAAAATAAGCCTGCTTGGTTCCTGTAAATCAACCAAATGAATTGCGTGACCAACTATCCCAGTCATTTTGATTGGGAAGGGTACGCGATGAAGATTGTTATACCAAAAAATTGGTGATTGCCAGAACTTAAGATAGCGATCAGAGTCCATAGCGAAATGATGAGTTAAGCTAGCAAAATATTTAGGATGAAATTTTGCATCGGCGTCGCAAGAGGTTATTGTTAAGTGTTCTAAAGGGATTCCCTTTTTGTCTATCATTTTCTTGGCTTCCTTGGCGGCCCAGGCTTCGTTTGCAGCCTTTCCTCTTATTTCGCCAACAATATTGTCAGGATGATAGGTGGCAGTTAAAAGTCCAAAATGCTTTTTGTATTTCTTAATAAGATTATTAGCTCTTTTTTTAGCACCCGGTGCTCTTGCTTCCATGGCCAGAAAGATAAACATTGATTTTTTATCAATTTGTTTTTGTCCAGCAAAAGCGTCAAGGGAGTTTGAAAGCACTTTCTCAGACTCATTGTAGTTAGGAACAACTATGACATGTCTTACGTCTTCCCAGTTCAGAGAGTTTGTTGTTTTTTCCTTTTTCCATTTTTTGGGCCAACTAATGGTTTCCCAGTCTTTTAGTATGAAGTACCCTTTAAAGGCAAAGAAAGCAGACTTAAATGATTTATAGAACCAGTAAGCCAAGAAGGCAATGATTCCGTAGGCGACAATATTCGGAGCAATAAGCCCCCCTATGGCGGGAGCTAGGATTATTGACCAAGCAAGGAAGCCTGGAAGTATCTCCAGGAACCGATTAAATTTTTTCTCATACTTACCTAAAAGTAATTTTTTCATAATTTTGGTATCTTTGTGTGCTTAGCCTAAGTGTTAATTTATATTCAAAGCATTTTACACCACAGGCTGATTTGCTCCAAATTTATACAAGGCGGGGAAAAAGTGGTTCCCCAGATTTTATTTTAGGTCCTTTAAACTGTTTTTCGATTTTCTCTGACGTTTCTGGTAAAAATGGTTTTAAGTTGTAAGCAATATTTCTAATAGTTGTTGTGGCGTCCTCAAGACATTTTTTTAATTCGCTGCCTTTTAATTCCCACGGTCTTGTTTTTTCTATTTCTCCATCAAGCTTTTTTATGTCGGCCCAAATGGCCTCTAGGGCTCGATCAAATCTGTAGTTTTTGAAAGCAGTTCGAACATCGGTCTTGATGGATGTTTCGGTTGTTTCGAAGGATATTTCAGATCTTTCGCATAATTTTGCAATTCTAGCGACCAAATTACCAAGACCGTTAGCTAAGTCAGAATTATATGCATGTTTTAATTTTTCCTCGGAAAAATCACCGTCCGTGAATGGATTAAATTTTCCCAGGAAATAATATCTAAGAGTATCCGCACCGTAGTTTTTGATTAAATAAAGAGGATCAATTACATTTCCAACGCTTTTTGATATTTTTTGTCCATTAACAGTAAAGTAACCATGAACGAAAATAGCTTTTGGAAGCTCTAGTCCAGCAGACAGCAAGAACGCTGGCCAATAAATTGCATGGAAACGAGTGATACCCTTACCAATTACATGGACATCGGCAGGCCACCATTTTTTATAATTGTCTAAATCCCATCCGAATCCAATACCTGACTGATATATGTTTAATGCATCAAACCAAACATATATTCTTTGTGTTGGATCGTTTGGGACAGGAACCCCCCAGTTTTTAGCTCTTTCGTTTGTTCTTGATATGCTGATGTCGTTAAGGCCGGTTTTTAGAAAAGACAGAACTTCATTCTTTCTTGTTTCTGGAATAATTTTAAGCTTGTCTGTTTCGATAAGCTTGGTTAACTTTTTTTCGTACTTGGATAATTTAAAAAAATAATTTTCTTCAGCTACCTTTTGTAATTTCTTTCCAGGGTGTTCACGGCATTCTCCGTTTTCGTCGAGCTCTTCTTTTGAATAAAAGGTTTCACAACCAACACAATATAGTCCTTCGTATTCTTTTTTATATATGTCTCCTGATTCTTCGCATAATTTCCACAGTTTTTGACTTGACGCAAAATGTTTTTCCTTATTTGAGCCTTTTTGCCAGATATCAAATTCAGTATTTAGTTTATGTGTTAATTTGTGAAAAATCTGGGTATTCTTGTCAACAAAATCTTGAATTGGTATACCGGCTACCTCTGCTGCCTGAACATTTTTAAGTGCATTTTCGTCTCCACCAGACAACATTAGGGTTTCTTCACCCAGAAGCTTGTGGAATCTAGCAATAACGTCTGTTTGTACGAACTCCAATGCATGACCAATGTGAGGTGCAGCATTAACATAAGGGATAGCTGCGGTGATATAGAATTTTTTCATAGTAGTAACAGTGTACAGAAAAACCCCTTATTTGTTGAGGTTGAATATGGTATTCGAGAGGGTGTTATTCTCCAATAAATTTCTTAATTTTGTCCGCCCATTGATTGGCCCATTCTTCTGCTTCTATTTTTTTTATGGCCAAACTAAAACCTGGATTGCTCAGCAACGATGAAACATCGGCAATGGTAGCGCTTGATACCTTAAGGTTGTCTCTTATATTTGAATAGCTTCTTCCCTTTTTAAGCCAATAGGCAACGGCTAATCTTTTTGCGAACGTTTCTATTTCGGCTTTTGTAAAGAAATTATTTAAAAATGTTTCACCTTCCTTTAGGTTTTTAAAGTCACCCAGAGTTTGAGCAAAAGTTTTTATAATCTGCCTTTTTAGAGAAGGATTGAGTTTTCTGTCAGATGTTCTCATGATTGTTTACTTAACTAAAGCAGTACGTGATTATATTGAGGCAGGAGCTAGCTTGCAGTATATCAATTTATATTACCGAGTCAAGAAACTAGTTTAACTATTTTTAGAGAGATATAGGTCAATCGTGATTCCTAAACCTATCAGCAGCAAGAGATTGATAATATTGCCGACACCTAGATATCTTAATATGAGGAACACGACTAACATAATGGCAATTATCAAACCCCTTTTAGAATTAGCGAAAAGAGAAGAAAACGTAAAAAGGGAGGCGATGAACAATAATAAAAAAAACAAAGGAATGACTCCGGGTGACGTTGGGTTAATAAAGTAAATAATGCTGGCAAGAGCAACCCATGTGGTAAAAGTAATTACTAAGGTCGGGAAAAAATTTTTTCTTCTTCCAACACCATTCTTTCTTTTTTTTGCTGCACGAGTTTTCTTATGCTTGTTTGTTAGCTTTTTCTTCACGGTTATATTTTACTCTATGGTTGGAATTAGTGGGAAGGGGGTGTGATAGAATTGGGCATATGGATCCGATAATCGTGCTAGTAATTGTTTTAGGAAGCTTTGTAACTCTAGGTGTTTTAATTAACAAACGACTAACAGACCTAGAAAAAGGACAAAAGCCTTCAGACGAGCTCCTGGAAGTTATAAAGATGCTTCAAGAGGGATCAAAGGAGGACAGAAAAGTATTACTCAACTCTCTCCAAAAAAACACGCAGTCACTTAATGAAAGACTAGATACAGCATCGAGGGTTATCGGCAAAGTACAAAGAAATATAGGAGAGATGAGCGAGATTGGTAGAGGGATGAAAGATCTTCAGGAGTTTTTGCGAAGTCCAAAAATTCGAGGAAACATTGGCGAGCAGGTTTTAAAAGAACTTCTTGTGCAGATACTTCCCAAGAAATCTTTTAACTTACAACATACATTTAAGTCCGGAGCAATAGTCGATGCTGCGATAAAAACTTCGGCAGGAATAATTCCAGTTGATTCAAAGTTTCCTATGGAAAATTTCAGAAAAATGATGGAAGTTGAATCAGAGCTGGAAAAGAAGACTTACGGTAAGCAATTCGAAAGGGATGTGAAAAAACACATAGATGCGATTTCTAAAAAGTATATTTTGACAGAAGAGGGAACGATCGACTACGCATTGATGTACATACCATCAGAGGCTGTTTATTATGAAATCGTAAACAATCCGGTGCTTTCCGACTACGGGGTAGCGAATAGGGTGTTGCCTGTTTCGCCAACTACTTTTTATGCATATTTGAGAGCAATATTAATGAGTTTTGAGGGGCAGAAAATTGAGCAAAAGGCGCGCGAAATACTAGCCGCAATAAGAGCGATTCAAAAAGACTACAACAAGGTGGAAGATAATATTTCCAAACTTCAGAGACATTTAAACAACGCTTACAATATGATGAACAATGTTCTAACCTCCTTTAATCAATTAGGTCAAAAAATTGCATCGACTCAAAGCTTGGGCCACGGAGAAAAAAAGGAAGCAAAAAAACTAAAGGAATGAAAACAATAAAAGGATTTACTTTAGTTGAAGTTTTGGTTGTTATTGTTCTTTTAGCGATTTTGGCTGTTGCTGTGATAGCCACCATTAACCCACTTGAGCAATTAAGGCGAGCCAAGGATTCGTCTCGCGAGCAAAATGCAGAAACATTGTTAAGTGCCATAAACAGATACCAAGTAACTCGAGAAGACAATCCTGCAATATTCGATTCAGCAGATTCTGTTTCTTGCGAAGAAATAGTTCAGAGCGCCCCCGTTTACGATGCTGGTTCCTTAGAAAGTGAATTATCTTCTTGGTTCCTAAAACACATTACGGAAACAGGTTCGGAAATGTATGTTGGCCTTAATAGTGATGGAAAAGTTAAGGTGTGTTACCAAATTGAGGCAACGGCAAATAAGTCGAAAGTTGCCGATGGTGGATGCAGTCTCCTTCCCTTTTTTTATGCGTGTCTCCCAAGATAGAGTTCACACTTTCAGAAAAGCTGATATAATTTTTAGCGAATGACGAAGTCCACTGTAACCAAAAAATTAAACAAAGAACAACTAGAGGCTGTTAAATATAAAGACGGACCTCTTTTGGTGATTGCGGGAGCGGGCACCGGTAAAACAACGGTAATAACAGAGAGAATAAAATACCTGCTTCTTTCTAAGAAAGTAAAACCATCTGAAATATTAGCACTAACTTTTACAGAAAAAGCTTCTCGCGAAATGGAAGAAAGAGTGGATATGGTGATGCCGTATGGATATACGCAAATGTGGATTTCAACTTTCCATGCATTCTGCGACCGCATTTTAAAGCAAGAGGCATTAAATATTGGACTTGATCCGAAATTTAAGCTGATGACACAAACTTCGTCTATTCAATTCATTCGCAAAAACTTATTTGCTTTTGATTTAGATTATTTCAGGCCATTGGGAAACCCCACGAAATTTATTTCTGGAATGCTTCAGCATTTTTCTAGACTTCAGGACGAAGATATCAGTCCCCAAGAGTACTTAAAATATGCAGAAAAAATCGCTAAGAAAAAAACAAATAAAGAGGACAAGTTAGAGGCAAAAAAAACAATGGAATTGGCTAGGGCTTATGTCACTCACAACGAATTAAAAAAGAAACAGGGGTTAATGGACTATGGAGATTTAATTATAAATACGCTGACCCTTTTCAGGCAACGCAAGAATATATTGGTCAACTATCAAAAGCAGTTTAAGCATGTATTGGTTGACGAATTTCAAGATACCAATCATGCTCAGAATGAACTGGCCATACTTCTTGCGGGAGAAAGGAAAAACATAACAGCGACCGGTGATGACGATCAAAGTGTATATCGTTTTCGTGGCGCTGCAGTTTCAAACATTATCCATTTCAAAAAAGCTTTTCCAAAAGCAAAAGTAATTGTTTTAACAAAAAATTATCGCTCAACTCAAGAAATTCTCGATAAGGCTTATGAGATGATTCAAAACAACAATCCGGACAGACTAGAGGCCGTGGAAAAAATTGATAAGAAATTGATTTCTCAACGAAAAGTGAAGGGGGCAGAAGCTCAATTTATACACGTAGACAGAGTGGAAAACGAGGCGGACCAAGTTGCTAAAGAAATCATTAAATTAACAGATGAGGGGGAATATGATTATGGAGACTTTGCAATTTTGGTGAGAGCAAACAATCATTCAGAGCCATTCATGCGAGCGTTGTCACGAAGGGGTGTGCCTTATCAGTTTCTAGGACCTGGTAGGTTGTTTAAGCAGCCCGAGGTGATTGATTTAATTTCGTATCTTAAAGTTCTTAATAATTTTGAGGACTCTGTTGCATTTTACAGGTTGTTGTCGATTGATTTTTTTGGAGTATCTCCTAAGGATTTAATAAAAATAGGGAACCACGCAAGGCGATTTAATCTTTCGGTGTTTGAAGCATGCGAGAAAATCGACAGCATTTATGTTGTGCCCGAAACAAAGAGAAAAATAAATAAAATAATGACCATAATTAATAAGCACATAAATTTAGCGAAAAGTGAATCTGCGGGCCAACTTATTTATTATTTCTTAGAAGAAACGGGTCTTTTGCAGAGATTATTTAAAACTGACTCACTCGATGTTGAAAAAAAAGCTAAAAATATTTCTAAATTTTTTGACAAGTTAAAAACATATGAAACTGATAATGATGAGGCCAGCGTGTCATCTGTGGTTGAGTGGATCGACTTATCTAGCGAATTGGGAGAATCTCCTCTTGCAGCGGATGTTGATTGGAATGAGGTAAACGCAGTTAATATTTTGACAGTTCATTCTAGTAAGGGCCTGGAGTTTCCTGTGGTTTTTCTGGTTAACTTAGTGGGACAAAGATTCCCAACAGTTCGACGACGCGAACAAATTCCCATTCCCGACGTTTTGATTAAAGAAATACTGCCAGTTGGCGACTACCACTTAGAAGAGGAAAGAAGATTATTTTATGTTGGCATGACAAGGGCTGAGGACTTGGTTTACTTCACGGCAGCTGATTATTATGGTGAAGGAAAAAGAGAAAAGAAACTCTCTCCGTTTATATTTGAGGTTTTTGGAGAAGCCGCTATTTCGGACAGGTTGGCAATCGACAAGCACGAGCAACTTTCATTTTTGGATTACAAGTCTATTGACAGTCAAAAATCTGAACTAGAAATAACAAAGCAAAAAATGACTGATCTGCATGTTGATTATCTTTCTTATTCTCAAATTGCAACTTTTAAAATTTGTCCGCTGCACTACAAGTTAAAATACATATATAAAGTACCTACGCCTTTTAGTGCTCCGTTAAGCTTTGGTATATCAATGCACGCTGCGCTTAAAGATTTCTATACAAATTTTAAAAAAGAGCAAAAACACGATGAAAAATTAATACTGGCAGCGCTTAAAGAAAATTGGACTAGCGAGGGTTACAGAAATAAATTACATGAAAAGAAGATGTTAGACAAAGGAAAGAAATTCCTTTCAGAATATTATAAAAAAGAATTTAACTCCAAAATAGTGCCAGTAGAGCTGGAGCAATCTTTTGTTGTTCCGCTAAAGTTGCCCAAAGGGGAGCGGATGCTCAAAATAGGTGGCAAGATGGACAGAGTGGACATACTTTCTGGGGGGAGAATTGAAATTATTGACTATAAAACTGGCGCAAATCTTCCGACGCAAAAGCAGGTTGATAGCGATTTCCAGCTCACCTTTTATGCTCTTGCGGCGGCAAACATTAACGAAGAACCCTTTGGAAAAAGCCCGGAGAAAATACAACTTACCCTTTACTATTTTGACGGACAAAAGAAACTGACAACAACCAGAACAAAGGAAGAGTTAGAAGACGCAAGAAAAGAAATCTTTGCTTGGCGAAATAAAATAGAAAAATCTGATTTTAAGTGCTCAGGGCATATATTTTGTAAAACTTGTGAATACTCACTACTTTGTGGAGCGGACAGTAGATAGTCTTTTTTGAACAGCTTCTCCCGTTAATTCTCGCAAAGCATCTGCCTTTTCCATTTTTCGAAAACTATTGATGGGAGTATTTTAACAAATGCCCCTGGATATTCAATTTCCTGACCACCAAAAGATTTTTTAAAATGAGTAAACCCTTGCCAACTCTTATTTGGAAATCGGTCATCATAGATTCCTTCAAAATCAAGAATTTTTGCTCCAGCAGCTTTTGATTTTAATATCCCTTCCCAAATTATTTTATATTGAGCCAATGATTTTCTTCCCTCACTGTTTGAAAAAGCTTGCCAGTAGTATGAAATTTTATCTCCGACAAGAAATATGGCCCCGGCGGAATTATTTTTTGTTAAAAAGAAAAAAGCATTTTTGTTAAAAGTTTTTTTGAGTATTGTTAGGCTTGAAAGTGAAGGTACGTAGCGTTTTGTATTAACGGTATTTTTCCACGCTGTTCTAAATCCTTTAAGGTCTTTTAATTGGGGTTCCGATAAAGACACTTGGTCAGTTTTAAGAATTGCGCGTCTTGCGTCTTTTTTCATTCCCCTTTTTAATTCATCTGTGGTTTTTGTTAAATCAAGATGTAGTGTCTTCGAAGGCAAAAAGGGCCCTTTTGTTTTTCTATATTTGTTGTTTTTTAAATATTTTGCATCAAGTTTGTTTTTGGGCTCAATAATTATTTGCAGTGCTCGATATTTTGATGCAAGTGCCTCTATTTTTTTAAGAGGAATTATTTCTGGTCTTTGAATTTTGATAATAGAGCCAAATAGGGGAATTTTTTTAACAAAACAATTAACATGATTTATTTGAACTACATTCCAACCCTTTTTGCGCAAGTATTTTCCGTATTGCGAAGTTTGTCTAATGTCAATCATAGCTTAGAAACTTGGACGAGTAAGTGAGAGTTTTGTTCGAAGGCGAAGAGCTTTCCATCTAATCATTTCAGCAAGGCGATAAATTCTATAAAGGGGGCTAATAACTAAATCCCAGGTTCCTACAAATTCTACAACTTTTGGGCGATATCCTTCCTTAAAGCGCGTAAATCCTTTTCCTATTTCTCTTCCCCATAAATCAAAAGTTTTAAGTCCTAAGTTTTTTCCATATTTTATTGCCTCCCACATTACTAAATTATTTGCCATTACTTTTTTATGTTTATTAGATGAAGCGCCATAAGGATAGTAAAGAAAATCTTTCCAAACAAAGACAATCCATGTTGTAATAATCTCTTTTTTATATCGAGCAACAAGGAGTCTTGCAATTGGTTTTTTATTTTTTTGCACCATGTCGGTGTGTAGCGTTTTCCACATAAGACGGTGGTATTTTTCGGTGTGTGCGTAGAAACCCTGTCTTTCCACTGTCTCCTTGGTGAGTTTGATATACGCATCAAAAGCCTCGTCAGAGTTATCTTCTTGTACGCTAACCCCCTTACGTTGAGCCAAGCGTATGTTATAGCGAGTTTTTGGTTGAAAGCTTTTTATAATGTCTTCCTCGCTAGGAGTTAGATCTATCCAAAAGGTTGTGGGGGTGAAAAGAGTTTTTCCAGCTACGGCACCGTTTTGTTTTAAGAGTTCTATCGGTTTTTTGCTTTTGAGAATATTGGGTTCAAGCTTAACAAATAATAGTTTTTCTCTTTTCCCTATTTTTTTAAGATCAGTAAGAATTTTCTTTGTAGGGGCGGGACCCTTAATAAACATACCAATTTTATAAGGAATGAAGGGTATTGGATGAAGTGTTAGTTGGCCATAATCTGTTCGAATGACTTCGTTTCCCCATTTTTCTCGAAACTTTCCCCACTCCCAAGATTGTAGGGGGTGAGACGCTTGTTTATTGAGTCTTTGTCTATTCATGTTGTTGTTTAACTAATAGTTTCTAACAAATCATCAGGTATATCAACAATAAAGCGACTGGGTGGATTTGATGTTTTCTGGCCAAAATACAAACGACGATCTGCGTAAGATAAATATAAGAGTTGCTTTGCTCGAGTCATTCCAACGTAGGCCAGTCTTCTCTCTTCTTCCAAGGCGTTTGTGTCCCACAGGCTTCTCGAGTGAGGGAAAAGACCTTCTTCCATACCCACGACAAAAATTACAGAAAATTCTAAGCCTTTTGCTGCGTGTAGAGTCATCAAGGAAATTTTCCCACTAGAGGAACCAAGAGCTCTTATATATCCCTTTTCGTTTTGTTCAGATTCCATTAGGGCGACATTTTCTAAGAATGCTAATATTTCAGGAAATTCTGTGGCTACTGATCGAAGTTCTTTGATGTTTTCTAATCTTGTTATGTTTTCTTCAGTATCTCTTTTATATTTAGCCAAATAATCAGTTTTGCTAATTACGGCGTCAAGTAAGTCTATGGTTGAAAATTTAGAAATATCGCTTGTTTCTTCCACTAATTCTTCAAATTTCTTAAACCTTCTTTTTCCAAGTTTGAGAGCTCTGTTTTCTGAAACGGTATCCTTGGGATTAACAAGAAGTCTTAAATACGAAAGTACGTCTTTAATTTCCTTGCGGCTGTAAAAACGAGTTCCGCGTATAAGTGCGTAGGGTAATCCTGTGTGAAGAAGGGCTTCCTCAATAACTCGCGATTGGGCGTTTGTTCTATATAGTATGGCAATGTCCTTAAGTTTGTATTTACTGGAAATTAACAATTGAGATTCGCTAACTACAAAAGCAGCTTCAGTTAATCCATTTTCAGCTCGATGTAGTTTAATTTTTTCTCCTTTACCTTTTTTTGTCCAGAGTTTTAAGATAGGGTGCCCTGTATTTTTTGAAATGACGGAATTTGATGCAGACAGAATGTTTTGGGTTGATCGATAATTTCTCTCAAGGTTTACAACTTTTATTTTCGGATAGTCGCGCATAAGATTGGTTATATTCCGATGGTCTGCTCCCCGCCATGCATAAATACTTTGAGATGCATCACCAACTACAGTTAAGTTTTCTTTATTTCCAACGACGAGTTTGGTTAATTGGTATTGGACTTTGTTAGTATCTTGCCATTCGTCAACAAAAACATGGGTAAGTTTGTTTTGCCATTTCGACAAAACTTCGGGCTTTTCTTGAAAAAGGGTAACCGTTTTTAAAAGTAGATCATCAAAGTCTAATGCACCGACCTTTTTTAAATATTTTTCGTATTCAGAATAAAATCTAAAAACTTTCTCTTGCCAATCGCCTTGAGCTATTTCGCCGAATTGCAGAGGAGATAGCATTTGGCTTTTGGCATCTGAAATAACCGAGGCGACAGCCGCGGGTTTATATGTGTCGACTGACAAGTTAGAGTTTTTTATTATTTCTTTTAGTGCTTCCTTGGTATCGCCATCATCGTAAATAACAAAATGGTTTGGTATTTCTATTGCGGCTCCATCAATTCTCAGCACCTTGACACAAAATGAGTGGAAAGTTCCCGAATAAGGAGGCGCAATGCCAACAAGTTTTTCTATCCGTTCTTTCATTTCTGTTGCGGCCTTGTTGGTAAAAGTAAGTAGTAAAAGATTTTCAGGCTTCGTTTTTTTCTGGGCCAAGAGATATGCTGCTCTGTGAGTTAGTACTTTGGTTTTACCGCTTCCCGCTCCTGCTAAGACCAATAATGGACCGTCTTGATAAACGACGGCCTTTTTTTGTTCTTGGTTAAGTTTGGAAATCAGCTTGTTGATGGTTCCCTTATCTAATACAATAGTCATAGATTATTTTTCAAAAAATTTTCGCGCCCGTTAAGTTTAACATGCAAAACATTAAGCAAAACCCCAAAAAAATAAATAAAAAGAAGATTGTTATATCAAAATATAAAAGAAAACTTTTAAAACATGTGTGGTTGGTAAGAACAGGTCTGATTGCGCTAATATTATTAAGCTCCTATCTTTTATATTTTTTGATCTCTTTGGCTCTTGGAAGATTTGGTATTTCTAGTTATTTAAATCTTTTCAGCGATTTTGTTTTTACCCCAATTCAAAAAATCCATACGGCTGAAAACAGAACAAATATTTTGATTCTAGGTAAGGGTGGCGAAGGACATGAAGCACCAGATTTAACAGATACAATTATTTTCGCGTCAATTGACCATGTCAGTCCCTCATTATCTTTAATCTCCCTCCCACGAGATATTTGGATACCGGAACTTCGAGCCAAGCTTAATAGTACTTATTATTGGGGAAACCAAAAACAAGAAAATGGGGGGTTAATTTTGGCAAAGTCGACTGTCGAAAACATTGTTGGATTGCCGGTGCACTATGGATTAGTAATAGATTTCTCCGGTTTTATGAAAACAATAGACGTATTGGGCGGAATAGAAGTTGATATAGAGAATGGATTTGTTGACGAAAAATATCCTATTGAAGGGAAAGAAGATGATCTTTGTGATGGAGATTCGGAATTTAAATGTAGATACGAGACGGTGCGTTTTGAAAAAGGTCGAGAAATTATGAATGGAGAGACAGCTCTTGTTTATGCTCGGTCTAGAAATGCAGAAGGTGACGAGGGGACTGATTTAGCTCGTGAAATAAGACAACAAAAAATTCTTACGGCGATTCAAGTAAAAGTTTTAAGTTCAGAAATTTTACTGTCACCTAAAAAAATATTTTCGATATGGGATGTGGTTCGGGATTCTGTGGAGACAGATATGGACTTATCTGTCGGCGCGATTTTGGCCAGAAGATTTATTCAGGCAAAAGACAAAATATCATCGCATGTTCTTTCTGAAGATTTGCTAATAAATCCTCCTGTCCAATATCGATATGACAACTTGTATGTTTTTATTCCTGAAGCTGGAGATTGGGAAGATATCCACGCGTGGATAAGTGAAACGCTAACTAGTAACTAACCCAGCCGAATTTATTAATCCAGATCACACCCCATAAATTCACAATAATCCCTATTACGAGAAGAATCCAATGAATTGGCTTTAGTTTAGTTTGAGACACGCCTTTTAATGTCAGGAAAATAAGAAAGGGGTAAAAATCAACAGCGAAACGATAACCGAATTGCGCGAAGCCGGTCCCGCCGTGAACACCAACAACAAGGAATATCAAAAATATTGAAAGCCAAGATATTTTGACAACCATTTCTTTAATTGGAGCTTTGAGAGCAAAAATAAAAGCAGGAGTTGTAATCCAAATGGCCATGCCAGCCCAAGAGGGTTGCAGGTAAGGGAAATGGCAAAGAAATTTAGGGCCCATCAAAAATGCAACCTTCAAATCTTCGAGTATGTAAGAGAGATGAACAATACCTTTTGAAAACCATGGTTCATCTAGTGTTCCTGGAATTAAGAAATATCCCTTGTTCCAGGGTACTCCAAAACGAGCAAAGTTATAGATTGAGTCAAAAGCAAAAAATGCTAAAAAGGGGAGCCCCAATTTTAAATAACTTTTAATATTTGGTAGTTTCTTTCTGACTAAAAATATATAAAGAGGTAGAGAGAGCATTGTATGTGGTCGAGACAAGTATGCTGCTCCCAAAAAAATAGATATCACAATTAACCTTTTTCTTTCCAGACTTTCTACTAGGGCGGCCATGAGGAAAAATGCGGCTGTGATTTGACCAAGGTACCAAACTGAGCCAACGGACGACAAATAAAAGATAATACTTCCTAATCCAACCAATATTCCAGACCATAGGGCCATCTGTTTGTCTTTTTTGATCAAATATGACAATCTCATTGTTAATACAACCAGCATTGCGCCTAGAAAGTGGGCAAGGTACTGTTGAGGGAAGCTTTTTCCAAAAATATAAACAAAGGGGATTAAAAGAATAGCTGGCATGGGAGGATAAACAACGAAAAACTTATTGTTGGCAATAGGAATTAGTTCACTTAACCAAGACGGGTTTTCTTCCAGCCAATATTTACCCTGAAGAAATGAATGACTAAGTCGGGTAAAATAGTCGTAAGGAGTATCGCCCGGAGAGGCAACTAGATAAATAATGAAGACAAGAAAAAAAGAAACGACAATTAGTTTTTTCACTTTAACTATTTTACTTCTTCTTTTTGTTGCTTTGATAGTGAGACTTGCACTTTCTCCATTCGGAACACTGGGGGTAGACCAAAACACATTTGTCGGATGGAGCAATAGGTTAGTTGAAGTGGGTTTTAGTAAGTTTTACGATGCGTGGTCAGATTATTTGCCGGGATATTTATATGTATTGTGGTTACTGGGTCAAATTAGAAAGTTAATTCCAATTCCAAGCGTGCTTCTTTTTAAGTTACCTGCAATTTTCTCAGATGTTTTAACTGGTTATTTAATTTACAAAATCATTGAGAAATTTAAAAACAAGAGATGGGGAATGATAGCTTCTGGGTTGTATCTTTTTAATCCTGCCATTTTGATGAACTCAGCGCTGTGGGGACAGGCAGACTCCTTAACAGCACTTTTCTCCTTGCTGGCTATTTGGTTTATTGATATTAATCCTTTTGTCTCGTCTTTTGCGTTAGCTTTTGGAACTTTGATTAAACCACAGGCCGCTCTGGCAGCGCCGGTTGTTCTTTTTGTGATGCTTAAAAAGAAATGGAAATTGCAGAAAATACTAAACTACATAGTCATTTCGTTTTTATTTTTTGTTTTGGCTTTTGTGCCTTTTGCTGGAGAAAGCAGCCTTGCATTGTTTGTTGTGGATAGAATTTCTGCGACATTGGGACAATATCCATACACTAGTATAAACGCCTTTAATTTTTGGGGGCTTTGGGGTTTTTGGGATAAAGACACTGTTTTTGCTTCATCATTGGGAATAGTTGCCATAATAACGTCATTTTTGTTAAGCGCAAAAAAATTATGGAAAACAAAAAACTCTCGATATCTGTTGCTGGCAATAATTGTCGCGACAAACTTCCTTTTCTTTACAAGAATGCACGAAAGACATCTTTTGCCAGTGCTCGCTCCGCTAGCGGTAGGGGCTGCCATAAATAGCAATTTATGGCTTTCCTATGCGGGTTTTTCTTTTATCTATATTATTAATCTTTATTACTCATATGTTTGGATTACTCAGGGTTTTACTAGTGTTCTGCCGACATTTGCAATAGTTGTTTGTATTTTGTTAAATCTTGGATTTTTGGCACTAATTTTCTTTGAAGTTTTTAGAAAGAAAAAAAATAAATACTTTCTTAAATTTTTCAAAAACTTGAATAAAAAAATTCGCCCACGGACTAAAATTCCAAATAAGAAAACAAAAAAACTTTCTGCAAAAACAATAAAAATTTCTTTATTGGTGATTCTTATTTTTTCTTTAGTTTCTCGCATCCTTTGGTTAAATAGTCCCCAAAACGAATATTTTGACGAGGTTTATCATGCTTTTACAGCTAGGAGGATGCTTCATGGTGACCCCAAGGCGTGGGAGTGGTGGAATACTCCACCAGCGGGTTTTGCCTATGAGTGGACACATCCACCCTTGGCGAAATTGGGAATGGTGGTGGGAATGACTATCTTTGGTGAAAACCCCTTTGGGTGGAGGATTCCTGGAGCATTACTTGGAGTGGGTACTGTTATGCTGGTTTTTCTAATTTCCAAACAACTTTTTAAGGATGATTTAATTGGTCTGCTGTCGGCTGGTGTTTTTGCAATAGAAGGATTGCCTCTTGTTCTAAGCAGGATTGGTATGAATGATAGTTACTTATTGTTTTTCTCGCTTTTGGCGCTTTATTTATTTCTTGTCGATAAATATTTTTGGTCAGCCATTTCCTTTGGTCTAGCGGCTTCATCAAAGTGGAGTGTTATTTGGCTCGTTCCTATTTTATTTGTTTCCTTTATTACCCACAAAAGAAAGTTTCACTTAAAATATTTTTGGTTCATAATTTTGCCACCGCTAATATATTTAGCAAGCTATATCCCGATGTTTTTAACAGGTCATGATTTTGGTACGTTTATTGGAGTTCAAAAACAAATGTGGTGGTATCACACAAGACTGGAAGCAACTCACTCATATACATCACCTTGGTGGAGCTGGCCATTTTTGGTCCGGCCAATATATTTATATACAAGCAATGTTGTTAACAATGCTGTTGCTAGAATTTATGCGATGGGGAATCCGATTGTTTTTTGGTTTGGTGCGGTTTCAATTTTCTTTAGCACTTTTATTGTTTTTATTGAAAGAAACAAAAAGATTGGTTTTATTGTTTTTTCGTACTTTATCTTTTTTGCTTCTTGGGCCGCATCGCCAAGAATTATGTTTTTGTATCATTACTTACCAGCAATACCATTTATGGCGATTGCGATTGGTTTTGTTTTAAAAAGATTTCCGAAAACAATCATTCCTTTTTTTGCGACTTCTTTGGTCGTTTATCTGTTCTTTTTTCCACATTTGACTGGATTATCAGTGCCGATATGGTTAGACAAAATGTATTATTGGTTCCCGACTTGGAGATAATACTAGAGAGCTAGGGCGAACGAGATTAGTATCAAGAGGATTCCTGCTGCTCCACCAATGATGGTTGGGTAGGCTACTCCAGCGTCTGGCAATTCTGGTTCAGCTGTTGAAGAACTGGTTGCCGTTGGACTACCAGTAGGTGTGGCGGTTGGGCTGTCTGATGGTGTTGCCGTTGGACTACCAGTAGGTGTGGCGGTTGGGCTGTCTGATGGTGTTGCCG
>CAYXBV010000004.1:52948-53727 GCA_964463425.1 uncultured Gammaproteobacteria bacterium
TTGGACTACCAGTAGGTGTGGCTAGTGTAAATGTTAGGGCGGTACAGCTTTCTGCAGTGGTGGCTGCTTGTGGTTGGCTGGTGGGAGCCGTTGGAGCTACTGGCTCTTGCCTTAATTGATAGAGTCTTATCGCTGTAAAGACGGCCACACCAGCGAGTGCTATTGTCGCTATTACTATTAATATTGTTACAATTTTTTTCTTTTTCATGTTAGAACCAACCTATGCTTGTGTGATGTAATTCTGCATTTATGGTAAATGTAGACACATCTTCAGGAATTGTGTATTCATCGTAGAATTCATTAGTACTTGGTCTTTTTGCAGTAACTTCTGATTTTAGGGTTCCGTTGATTGTAAATCTTGCTTTATCGATAGCACCAGAATTGGTTTTACCAGAAACTGTAAACCGTACAACATCATCAGCAACCAAACTTGACAGATTTGTTATTACATTCCACTCAGCATCAAACGCTTTTATAGTAAGACAATTACAATCAACTCCTGGAGGTAGTGTTGTTTTGGCTGTTGTTTTGGCTGTTAGTGGCGTTGTTACCGTTGACTCACAATCACAACATGTCATATCAGGTCTAGAACAATCAGTTGTTCCATCATTCCAACATTCGTGAGGACAATTATCGACACTTATACAACTTCCTCCAATATCGTTACAAGTACTATATTCTGTCGGCGTAGGTGCTGTTTTTGGTGCCGGAACGGCTGGTGCTGGATCGTATGAGGGCCGATCGTATGGGGGCTGATCGTATGAGGGCTGATCGTATGA
>CAYXBV010000005.1:0-53376 GCA_964463425.1 uncultured Gammaproteobacteria bacterium
TGCTGCGGGACAGGGATTTGAACCCCAATTTCCGCTTCCAAAGAGCGGCGTGCTACCATTACACCATCCCGCATTGAATATGTGAGCCCGGGAGGATTCGAACCTCCGACCATCAGCTTAAAAGGCTGTTGCTCTGCCACTGAGCTACGGGCCCATGAGTAGTTCTTGGTGACCCCACAGGGACTCGAACCCTGGTTCCAGGCCTGAAAAGCCCGTGTCCTAGGCCACTAGACGATGGGGCCAAGAATATAAACTACCACACTTCTCCAATTCAAGGCCATAGTATTTTACCAAATAACCTCCTGGAATGCTACAATATGGCCTAGTTATGGTCAAATTAAACGCAAAACAATTAAGAAAATCCGAGCCTAGTAAAAAAGAGGTTGAAAAGATAGAGAGAAAACCAATATATTTTGTTTTGGATAGGATCATTGATACCTACAATACCGGCTCCCTATTTCGATTAGCCGATGCTGTTGCTGTTGAAAAAATGTATCTCTGTGGTGATATGGAATATCCCCCCTCTTCTCGAATACACAAAGCAGCTGTAGGAACTGAGAAATGGGTACCTTGGGAGAAAAAGGAATCCACTCTTTCTACTGTTAAAGAATTGAAAAAGAAAGGTGTTCAAATAATCGTTGTTGAGCAGGATAGTCGGTCTGTTTCGTATAAAGATATTCAGCCCCAATTCCCTGTTGCTATTGTTGCAGGTAGTGAAACGGGAGGGATAGAAAAAGAGGTATTAGATGAAGCGGATATCATCGTTGAACTACCAATGCTTGGCATAAACACGTCCTTTAATGTCTGGGGTTCTGCAGCCGTTATCTCATATAAAGTGCTAGAATTTATTAAGAAATGAAAAACTTGCCCAAAAGTATCTTTTCCCTATTAATAGCCCTCCTTTTTGTTGGCACCCTTCTCATCCTCCCCGATGCCGATGTCTCTTTTAAAAAACAACTTGCCTTTCTTGCCAAGAGCGATAGCACCGCAGTTGCTTTTGGCTACTATTTATTTCAAAAAATAATATCGGGAGCCATAATCATTTTTCTTACCATAACAATCTCCATTGCTGGACACAGAGCGGTAAAGAAATACAGAAGCGAAATTTGAGGTTATCGACTTTCAAGCGCTAAGTCTATTGCTTGCTTTAAGGTTTCAAGAGGAACTGCTCCAGGTATAATCCAAGCCTCTCCCTTATCATTGATAATAAAATTACCAGGTGTACCGTTTACTCCAGCGGCCAATCCGCCTTGATATTGATTTTCAACTTTTTCGTCTTGGCTTCCAGAATCTATACATTCTGCAAATTTATCCGCATCAAGACCAATACTTGCAGCCACGCTTTTTAAACCTGTATTAGTGAGGTTTGTTTCTGGATCTTCAAATCCTATTGACAAAAAATCCCAAAAACTATCATTTCCACCTATCTCAGCAGCGCACTCAGAAGCGATTGCCGCTGGGCGTGCATTAGAATGAATAGCGTCAAGAGGATATTGCCTATAAACCCAAGCGATATCATCGCCATATTCTTCTTTTGCTTGTTCTGCCGTAAGGTGAAAAGTAGAACAATATGGACATTCTAGATCTGAGTATTCAATTAAAATGATTTTTGCATCCTTACTCCCTTTAATATGATCGTCGTCACTAATAGGAGCTATGTTTTTAGCTTGCTCTTCGGTTAGTTTCCCATCTGGTGATGGTTGCCCCACGTCTACAGGTTCAGTTAAACTATCTGCTTTTAAACTATCTGCTTTCCCCCCCTCAAGAGTGCTTACTTTTTGCCAAAGAATACCGACACCAAAAGTAAGTATGATTGTTACAATCAGAAGAATTGGAGTTATTTTCTCGAAAGAACTTTCTTTTGTGGACTTCTCAACCATATGGAGATATTGCTTGAATTATCCCTGTTTGTCAATAGTTGATGTTCGTATTATGTTTTCCTTTTTTTCGTCTAAATATCTTAGTGCTTCCATACCAGCCATACAACCAAAACCAGCCGCTGTAACTGCCTGACGATAATGATAATCATGAACATCTCCAGCTACAAATACACCTTCCATACTCGTTTTTGTATTGTCACGGACAATAATATATCCTTTTTCATCAAGCTCTAATTTACCCTTAACAACAGTTGTCGATGGAATGTGTCCTATAGCTACAAATACCCCTTCTACCACAAGCTCACCTGTCTCCCCTGTTTTATTATTCTCTAATAATATTTTTTCTAATTTATTTTCGCCCACAAACTCTTTTACTTCAGAATTCCAAATCACTTTAATTTTTTTGTTTTCCCCTACACGCTTTTGCATGGCCGCTGAAGCTCTAAATTCTTCTTTTCGATAAACTATGGTCACTAACTTCGAATATTTTGAAAGAACCAAGGCTTCTTCCATGGCAGAATCTCCACCCCCGATAACAGCTACGTCTTTGTCTTTAAAAAAGGGAGCATCGCAAGGGGCACAAGAAGAGACACCTCGACCTCGCAACTTATCTTCACCTGAAACTCCCAACCACTTAGTTTCGGCACCCGTAGCAACAATTACTGCTCTTGCCAAATATTTTGTCCCACCGGCTGTTAATTCGAGATATTTCTTCCCTGAATCAATAGTGTCAACATTTTTCCCTATAAATTCTGCCCCAAATCTTTCGCTCTGGTCTTTCATTTTTTGCATTAACTCAGGACCCTGAATACCTTCAGAGAACCCGGGGTAATTGTCTACTTCTGTTGTTAACATTAATTGCCCTCCCCAATTTTCTCCTCCCAATATCAAAGTTGAAGCTGCTCCTCTAGTTGTATAAATAGCGGCTGTTAGTGAAGCAGGACCAGAGCCAACAATGGCAACATCCCAAGGCTCTGTGGAGTCTTTCGGTTTTTGTGCAAATTCAATTATTTCCATTTCGTATATATTTCTACAGAAACAGGCAAGCCTAATAATCCATTAGGCCGCCTTCTTCCTTTTTTAGAATAATTCTTATACCGCAGAAGGTGTTCCTGCTCCAGGTGTACCCTCTCCTTCTCCCGTTGTTGATTCAGGAGTTGTTGGTGCTGGCACTGGTGCTGGAACTTCTGGTGTTTCTGGTGCTGGTTGATCGACCGGCTCCGGAGTAACCACTGGCTCCACTGGCTGATCCGTTGGTACCACTGGAGGAGTTTGATCTCCAACAGCAGGCTGATCAGTTACTGTAGATACAGGTGTTGTTACGCCTGTGTCATTAGTTTTGTCTTGATTAGGATCCATATTACTCACCCCCTCCTAATTAAATACCCGTTTTTATTAAATCTTCAAATACTTGTTTTCCTGCAAAGCCGATCTGGCGACCTATTTCTTTTCCTTCTTTAACTAGGACAGTTGTGGGAATAGACATAACGTCATAATCTGCGGCCGCTTTTTGGTTGTCATCTATATTAATTTTAACAACCTGAATTTTCCCCTCATACTCTTTGGCGAGTTCGTCTAATACTGGTCCTGCCATTCGACAAGGACCGCACCATGGAGCCCAAAAATCAACCAAGACAGGAATCGGAGATTTTAAAACTTTTTCTTCAAAATTAGCATCTGTTATTTCTATCGTTGCCATACGGTTTTCACTATACCGAGCTAAACCTCGCTCAGTCAATACTCAAAGCCAACACTACTATCAAAAAAAATCATCCCTACAAAACAAAACTCAACAAAATCAATACTAAAAACATGATTAGCCAATATATTTTTATTTGTTTTTTGGTTATTTCTATCTCATATCCCCCAGTCCAATTGCTCAGGTTGCCTGTTTCTAAATAGTCAACAGCCTGATCAACTAAAAGATGCAAAAAGAATGCCAATACAATTCCGCGTGCAAACAAACTTCCAGATGAAGTCACTACCAACAAAGCAAGAATAACAAAAACTAACTGGAAAATACCTGAGTGGAATATTAGTTTTTTTCTTTCGCTTCGAGATTCCAATAAAAGACGAAAAGACTTTGAAAAGTTCCTTTTACCCATCATATAGCCAACTCTCTGTGAAGTAAGCTCATGGGGTCTTAAAAAAAATATATATATGAAATGGTCTAGGTCAGGCAGAAGATTACCAACCAAGCCCCCTACCCAGAAGGGCCAGTATGATAAGTTCATCCAATCTTTGGTCAAAGAAATAAAAATAAAAAGGGAGATTAAAAATGAATAATGGATAAGAATTTCTTTTTTCATTGCGGCAGTTTATTTAAGAATACTTTATTACCTTCTAATTTCAAAACTCTCATGCCTGTTGCTGACCTTTTCCCATTTAACACCCACCTTCTCCACCTTCGACGCACTGGGGCCTGCCCAACAACTATCAATTATTTCCTTTATTGTTTCTTTTGGTCCTTCAAAAACAGCCTCCACACGCCCGTCTGTGAGATTCTTTACCCATCCAACCAAACCTAATTTTTTGGCTTTGGAACGAACCCAAATACGATAGAAAACACCTTGAACTTTTCCCTCAATAAAAACGTGTGCCTTGGTTACCATCTAGTTAGTGAACACCTGAACAAACATCTTTCCATACACCCCATTATCGATTACCCCGATACCAACTTTCTTAAACCTTGGCTCCAATATATTCTCTCGATGACCTTCCGAATTCATTAATCCAACATGAGCTGTTGAAACCGTTGGGGCAAGAGCAAGGTTTTCGCCAGCATAACTATAATCTATTCCAGCCTCCGTCATCCTATCGCCCACATCTTCCTCTTCTGGCGAAACATGGCCAAAATATTTTCTTTCCCACATGTCCGTCGCGTGGTCTCTGGCTACCAAAACAACTTCTGGGCTCCAATCAAGCTTACTTAATCCAATCGCCTCCCTCTCTTCATTTACTAATTTGAAAATCTCTTCTTCTGAAACTTCATCTATTAATAGCTCTTGTGTTTCGACCTCAAGAGGTACCCTTTCTTTGCTGCCAGGTTTAATCGTGAAGTAAGTAAGGGAATCTTCAATAACACCACCAAAAACTTGATTTATCTTGCTCTCTATTCCTGATGTCTGTTCTAAAATATATCCCCCAATCTTTGATTCTGTCGTACTTAATTTAATGCCGGGTGAAACAGGAAGACCGAGAATAAGCGTTAGAATAAAAGCAACAATAATCAAGCTCTCCCCTAGGGCAGGTAAAACTGCCCATATTTTTTGCCCTTTTAATTTTAAATACTTTTTAGGCAACTTTGTAATAGCATGGCCCAGAAAATGGCCCAACAATGCTTCTGTAAGTATGGCTGTTATTAAAAACCCCAAAGCATTTGATACCGATGGAGATAAAGAAAAATTAGTGCGAAGCAAGCCAGCCAAAAATTGATATGCGCGAAAAGAGATAAGCAGTGATCCCAAGAAAGAAAAGAAATCCGCAAGAATTACCCAAAAACCATGCCTCACACCCTCAACTACAAAAAATATTACGATAATAAGAATTATTAAATCTATCCAATTTCCGTTTAGAGCAAGTGTGTTCATTTTTGTTTTTTTGCTTTTGACTCTTTCTTTAACTGCTGCAATTTCCACATAAACAATCTTGGTTTGCTTTTAACGTTTGCGGCATCTTTAACAAAGTTTTTTGCCGACTCTAATAAGCCGCGGGGAGTTTCTTTGGCAAGTTTTATATATAAAGATGTACCTTTTAAATCACCTAATTCCTTTGCCAACTCGTAACCATATTTCTGAAACTCGCGGGAAACATACTTGTCTTTATCGTCTATTTTATATTTCTTTAATACGTCTCCCACTAACGAAAACTCTTTGTTTTTGCCTCTTTTTTTAATATATTTTGTCATTTGTTCTCTAGTCTTTTTTTGTAAACAGCAATCAATGGCAGCGTACTAAAAACAGCAGCAATAATAAAAGCATCTTCTAGGCGACCACCATATAACATCCAAATAATCAGTATTCCCAAGGATATTAATCCGCCAATCGTTAAAGTCGTTTCTCTAAAAAGAATCGCCCTTGCTGCTCCTCCCTCAATACCCTTTTTATACGCCAGTGCATTTAGTGGCAGTGAGACCATTCTTTGTCCAAAATTCCAAATACTGTCGGCTAAGATGAAAGCGGGTACGCTTTTCTTTACGATCTTGATGATCCAAGCCACCGTTGTTAGCGGCGCCCCAATAGAAATAATTTTTCTTTCCCCTTGTTTGTCTACCCATCTCCCCAGAATTAATGAAAAAACAGCTGCTGAGAATGCCGCTACAGACACCACTGTTCCCAAACTAATTACTTGCCCAAAAAATATAAACAAAAATACTGGCCAAATTACGGCAAAAAGAATACCCTCTGCCGAAGAACCGATATAAGATAACGAAATAGATTTATGGCTCTTAATTAAAGAAATCACTTCTGAAAATTTAATATCTCTTCTTTGTTTCCTTTCGTGATTTTTGCCCAATAAAAGAAGCGCCAGGGCCATAAAAATTGCTGAAAATATATATAGGGAGTTGTATCCCAAAAAACTAATCAACAACGCCCCAAAAAAAGGAGAGACAACACCAACAATTGTCTCTATAAACCCAGCCTCTCCAATATTAATCCCAAAATGAGCATTGTCCCCCTCCTTAATAAAGTACCCGTGGTAACCCCACCAATAAAAGCCCGCGTGGATTCCCCAAAAAATAGCCGCCGGTATCAATAAATAAGGCAAGGTCGAAGTAAAAACCAAACACAAAACAAAAAAGACAAAAGGCACAAATGAAGCCCAGATCATACTCTTAAAACCAATTTTCTGACTTAAGTTTTCAGAAAAAACCAGGCTTGAAATTTTTGATAACAAAATAATCACGTAATACAAAAGGACTACAATAATCGCGTAATGTGGTTCTAGTTGATACTTAAGTCCAATTTCGTATATATAAATTGGAGAAAAAATAGAAATAAGAGTTACGGCTGCCCTTCGCGCTGCCCCACTAAACAGTAAAGGTCCTAAATCATTTTTACGATAGTTTAAAAAATTTAAATTATTTGCAAAACGGCGAGAGAACATCATTAATTATTATTTACTAGAGATAGTACTTCACGACCTACTTTAATAACTACTGGAGACATCTCTTCAAATTCATCTTCTGTAAAATTTTGCAAAACGTAAGCCTTGCCGGAAATCTTGTTTTCTTTATCCCTATTTTCCACACCAATCCTTACTCTCCAAAAGTCGGTTTTTCCTATTTTTTCCTCGATTGATTTTACCCCATTATGAAGCTTGGGACCTTTGCCTTGTTGAATTTTATAGTTTCCAAAATCAATATCTAAATCATCATGTATTACCCATAAATCTGAGCTTTTTACTTTATATTGATCAATTAATTTCTTCACCGCTTCTCCTGATTGATTCATGTAGGTTTGGGGTTTAACCAGAACATATAAGTTCTCATTTTTAATTATTGTAGCTTGAGTTTTTTTGACAGAAGACCATTCCTTATTAAGCAACGTTTTTGCTATCTCGTCCACAATCATGAATCCACTATTGTGGCGGTTGTCTTTGTGCTGATCTCCCGGATTACCTAAACCTACTATTAATTTCATCTATTCAATTTTAACACTTACTTCATCACGAAGGGAACGAAGTAAAAAATACCATGTTCTTCTTTCTTGATAGCACCGTTTTCTTTTTTAATATATTTTGTCATTAGTTTCTTATCTCCCGTGCCTACTGGTGCCAAAAGCACGCCGTCTATTTTTAGTTGAGCTAAAAGCGCTTCTGGGACCTTTTTCTCTAAACCTGCCGTTACCATTATTGCGTCAAATGGTGCCTCTTTGGGCCAACCAACCTCTCCTCTCCCCTGTTTTACGTGTACGTTTCCATAACCAAGTTTTGACAATTTATCCTTGGCCTCCTTTGCCAGTTCTTCAATTATTTCTACTGAATAAACCTCCTTGGACAAAAGAGACAATACGGCTGCCTGGTAACCCGAGCCTGTTCCTATTTCTAATACTTTTTCCCCACCTTTTAAATCCAATAAATCAGTCATAAAAGCAACCGTGTAAGGTTGAGACATTGTCTGACTATGACCTATCGATATGGGACTATCTTTGTAAGCTCTGTGTTTTGCTTCCCCGGAAACAAATTTCTCTCTGGGTATTTGGAGCATAGCAGAGAAGACGCTGGGTGAATCAAGGTCATACCTCGATTTTATTTCCCCAATCATCTTCTCTCGGGAATTCATTTTTATGCTTTGCCAGCCAATTGCTTTGCAAACTTTCCTAATAAAGGAACTTCCCACTTCTCTCCTTGCCAGGCTTTATAAATTAATAAAAGCCAAAGAACAAAGGTGGCAATCCCTACTATTGGTACTAACGGTAATAAGAAAATTGTTAATCCCAATATAAATTGCAAAACAAATAGTCCGATGAAGACTACTATTGATTGCATTGCGTGGAAACGAACATAAGCATCTTTTTCAATAACCAAAAAAATGATGCCTGTAACTGGACCTAACACATATGATAGGGCTCCAGCCATATTCTTGTTTAATCCTGTCGCTGATTTTGTCGCCATTTTTATCACCCCTCTTCCTGTTGTAAACCTATTTCCATGATTTCAAAAGCAAGAGTGTTAGTCAAGGGCTGCAAAAACTCAAAATATTTTGTTTGGAGCTGATTGTATGATGTGTTAAGAAACTAACATGACACCTTATAAAAACGCTAAAAGGAGGAAAAGAAGATAAAGCAGCAAAAGAACGCCGGCCTCCCACCTATCTAGCCTGTGTTTACTTCTTATGAAATACCAAAAAGAAAGAAATATTAACAAGAAAGCTCCCACAGCCAGAATATATTCATTGCTGACCACCATCTTAATCGGATAAATTACCGCAGCAGTGCCAACGACAAGGGTTGAATTAGCAATAATTGAGCCCAACAGATTTCCAAAGAACATCGATGGCTGGTGGTCTTCTAGTGAGCGCAGAGAAAAGGCAAGTTCAGGCAAGGATGTTCCAGCCGCCACTAAAACAAGCCCGATCAGAAACACTTCTACTCCAGCCGCCATGGCTAGTTCTGTAGAAAGCTTTACTATTACATCCGCTGAGAAAAGAAGAAGGGCAATACCAACAAATAGCTTGGCAAATTCTTTAGTTTTTGTTCCATTAATATGATTTATTTTTCTTAAAAAACGATAGTAAAAACCTTCTTTTTTCTGCTCTTCTGCGATTTCAAGAAAACGTCCTTTGAAAAAGCCCGTGGCATAGGCACCATAAATGGCCAGTAAAATAAAGCCATCAACTCGACTCAGTTCTCCATCAAAAACCAGCAAAAGAGGTAAAACGCCAGCAATCAAGGCCATCAAGACGTCCCTCTTCAGAAAATCGCCGTGAACATTCACCTTGCCAACAATAAAAGCAGTTAGCCCAGCCACCAGCGAAATATTGGCGATGTTTGAGCCCACAATAACCCCCAGGGTAATACTGGGTGTTTTCTCAACCGCCGAAGTAATGGAAACAAAAAGCTCCGGGAAGGAAGTGCCAATTGCCAGAACAACAGCTGAAAGAGCAAAGAGGCCAGTTTTTGTTTGCTTGGCAATTCTTCTTAGGGCAATGATGGATAAATCAGCAGATTTAACTAAAATAAACGAAAATAGTATTAGTAATAAAATTAATCCTGGAACCATTCGGGTTTTCCTTTAAATAATACTTTAGCAGTTTCAATCATGATAAACATCAGCATTGACGCTGAAAATACAATTACCCACTGCAAAACACTCAAAGACACAATCCCTAGAAAATTTCTAGAGAATTCAAAAAGAAAAGGAGCGATCTGAAGCACCAAGCCAGCAACAACAGCCCAATTTAACCATTTATTAGCAAACAATTTTCTCTTCCAAAAAGGAACTGTTAGGGTGCGTATCGAAAATACATAAACCAACGAATTTATACCCAGCGTAGCAAAAGCAACTGACCGTGCTAACGACAATTCTCCTGTTGTTTTATAGAAATACACAAACAGCGCCAAAGCCACAATACCCCCAGCTATGGAAACTATTAAAATAATATCTTTCATCCATGTATTGACAATTGATTCCTTAGAAGAACGCGGCGCCCTCTTCATAATATCTGGCGATTTTGGATCAATCGTTAAAGCTAGGTCGGGAAACCCATCTGAGACCAAATTTATCCACAATATCTGTCCTGCTGTAACCGCAAGAGGTAAACCTAAAATAAGTGTACCCAAGACAGCGATGATTTCCTCAAAGGCATCGCTCATCAAATAAAGAATAATTTTCCTAATGTTGTCAAAGATTCCCCTTCCCTCTTCAATTGCTTCAACGATGGTCGCAAAACTTGAATCAAGAAGTATCAAGTCAGCCGTTTCCTTGGCAACATCAGACGCATCTCCAACCACAATTCCTATATCTGCCTTCTTCAAGGCAGGAGCGTCATTAACCCCATCCCCCATCATGGCCACCACCTCGCCATTTTTCTTTAATGCTTCGACTATTTTAAGTTTGTGTTCAGGTGTTGTTCTGGCAAAAAGTTTCGTATCGCCTTCAGCCAACAATGTTGCCAACTTGTCTATATTTAACTTTGAAACATCTTCCCCCAAAACAACACAATTATCTTCGCAGGGGATATCTAACTGGTCCATAATAGATATTGCCGTTTGAGGATAATCTCCAGTAATTACTAAAAACTTAACACCAGCCGCCCTTGTTTTCTTAAAAGCCGCACCCACACCCGGCCTTACTGGGTCCGAAAACGCCAAAAGGCCTACCCACTCAAGATCTTTCTTAACATCTTTTGTTTTTATTTCTTTGTAGTCTGATGGCATTTTTTTTCTTGCCATGCCCACCAATCGCTTGCCATGAGAAGATAACTCTTTAATTTTTTGATTCAATTCTTCTTTTTCTCTCTTGCTTAAATCTGACCATTCAATTAAAAATTCTGGGGCACCATTTACAAAAAGCTTGTTTTCTTTTTCGCTCCACTTATTCAAGCTGGCAAAAAATCTGTTTTTTGAAGCAAAGGGAATACTATCAATACGAGTGTGCTTCTTTCTTATGTTTTTTGAGTCCCCAAGTTTTTTACCTGCCCATTCCCAAGCAGCCACCAAGAGAGGGTCATCTAGATCATTTGCCAAAATTGATTGAGAGGCCATATCTTGCTCTTTTCCAATAGCATTCACCACCCTCATTTTTCCCTCAGTTAATGTACCTGTTTTATCTACACATATAACGGTGACACTACCCAACGTTTCTGCTGACACTAAGTTTCTGACAAGACCTTTTCTTTTCAAGATTCTTTGCATTCCTATCGCTAAAACCACCGTCAAGCCAACCAAAAGACCTTCGGGAATACTCGAAACAGCCAAGGCAACCGAGGTAGTAAAAAGATCTATTATTTCCAAACCTTTTAATAACCCCACCACAAACACAACAGTTGTTAACCCTAATACCAACAATGATAATTGCTTGCTTAATTTTTTTAGTTGTACTCGCAAAGGGGTGTCTTGACTAGGTTCTTGAATTTCTTTGGCAATCTTTCCTATTTCTGTATTCTTCCCCGTCGTTTCAACAATCATCATCGCTTGCCCAGAAACAACAATTGTCCCCATAAAAGCTTTATCACTGTTTTTCTTAGCCACCGAAGTAGACTCCCCTGTTAGGGTGGCTTCTGATACAAAAAACTTGTTGACCTCTATTAATTTCCCGTCAGCTGGTATTTTGTCTCCAGGATTCAAAATAACTAAATCATCTGGAACCACATCCGATGCATCTATTTTTTCCTTATGCCCATTTCTCATAACTTGAGCCTCAGGGTGAATAAGTTTCCTTAAAGCAAAGAGAGCCTTACTGGCACGCCTTTCTTGGAAAAATCCTAAGACCGTATTCAGAAGAACCGCAAAGAAAATAATGACTGCATCTGAATAGTCATTAAGAAAAAGAGTGATAGTTCCAGCGGCAACCAACACATATACCAGTGGATTTTTTAGTTGAGACAAGAAAATATAAAAATTACTTGGGGGAGATTTTTCAGGCAAAATATTGTGACCGTATTTTCTTAATCGATCTTCAGCCTCCCTTGAAGTTAAACCTTTTTGCTCAAGCGGCATATCCTAATGCTAGCAAACGATCAGACTTTTTGCATTTCAAAAAGCTTTTTGACCTCAGCTATTGTCGTCGCTTGCTGTGTACTCTTATCGTCTCTAAACCCAACAAGACGTGGAAACCGTAACGCATATCCACCAGAATGCGTGGGGCTTTTTGTTATATCGTCTGCAGCCACTTCCATAACTAATTTTGGCTCAATCCAGTAGTCTGGCTCTAAATTCTTGTGAACAACATAGTTTTTGGGCTTTTCTTTTGTTTCAAGTTTCTTTAATCTTTTTTTGAATTTCTTGAATTGATCATCTGTTATTCCTGTACCCACTTTTGAAACAGTTTTAATATGCCTACCATCTCTTACTCCCACCAAAAATTGCCCTAAGCCAAACTGTGCTCGCCTTCCCTTTCCCACCGAATATCCCATGACAATACAATCAACTGTGTCTGATAATTTCCCAGCTGACTCCTCTGCCTCTTTCATCTTTACCCATCGCCAACCAGTTCTACCAGGAACATACGCGCTATCTACTTTCTTTAACATTATTCCTTCATACCCTTCTTTTCTTTTTTCTTTATTTAACCTAATTATTTCAGCAGAGTCCTCAGTTAAATAATTCTCAACAACCTTGTAATACTTACTTTTATTAATAGCCTTTTTTAATACTTCTCTTCTTTCAAGATATGTTTTATCCATCATGCTTTTTTTATCTATGCTTAACACATCAAAAACATAGAATTTTATTGGCACCTTAGTTGCATTTTCTTTAATCGAATGCTTTCTTCGCCTCGTCATTGTTGTTTGAAAGCTCGCCATGGCTACTTTCTTCTCATCAAGTCCAACTGCTTCTGCATCTAGAATGATTTCTCTTGCTTTAGTACATTTCTTGATATTAGCTATTTCAGGAAACATCCAGCTAGTTTCATTCAGGTTTCTTGTGTATGACTTAGTAAATCCATTCTTGCCCGCCTTGAAATGAATTTGAATTCTCAAACCGTCTAGTTTGGGCTCAATGGCTACTTTTTTCATTTTTTTAATCATCTCCGCAGGACTTTTAATTCTCTGTGCCAACATTGGCAAAACGGGAATTCCAGTAATTGGCGTAATATCCTTGGTTGCCTTTTCTATACCCATCTTTTTAACTTTTACAGCTAGCACGCCCACATCCGGCAGGGCGCGGTATGCTCTTTCTAGTTTTGATTTTGCGCTCTTGTCTCCATTTTTCATCCAAGACAATGCGTCTAATATTGTTTTGTCTGAAAATCCTAATCTAAGTTTTCCAGTGGGTATCCTGGCAACAAATCTGGCACTTAACGGATCAAGGTCTTGTAATAGTTTTGCCATAGCCCCCACTTTCCTTTCTTGACTTCCAGCTCCTTCATCTAAGGCAATGGCCAAAGCCCTTTCGTAAACCTGAAGAACACTTAAATTTTTCCCCTTACCCGAAGTCATTTTTGTGACCACGTTACCCACATCTCCTTCTTGCTTATAGAGCATGGTTATCTCGCTCAACTCTTTGTTGTATGCCTCAGAAATTGCACGCAGCATCATTCTGTCGGCAATATTAAAAACAATATTTTTATAATTGGGGGCCAACTTACCTAAAACAAGATATGTAATCTTGTCAATTTCCTTCTCTTCAGCTTTTTGAAAAATTTGAGACAATAATTTCGTAATTTCAATTCTTGATGAATTTTCTTCTAATTTCTCTAGATATTTTGCTAGTTCACTAAATTTCATTGTTTTATATATTAACCCATTAAGGCAGTACCTGCTTAACTACTTCCCATATAGTATCTTGCCGCTTTAGTTCTACCTTTCTTATTAATAATATCCTTGTCCATTAAGTCCCTGATATCTCTTAAAACAGTATCTTCTGAAACCATTGGCAAAACACCTTTAAGATCTTGCATTACGGCTGAACCTTGATCAGAAAGATATTCAACCAACCTCATTTGGCGCTCACTAAGAGCCACCTGTTTACCCATTCTTGTTTTTAGTCTTGTGTCGACAGAAAGCTTTCTCACTTTATCTTTAATTTTGGTAAGCTCAACAGCCACTACTTCGGTAAAATACTCAAGCCATGGTGTTAAATCTCTTTGTCCAATATTGGTGGATTGTTTGTCTACCAAAGAAAAGGCCTTGTAATATGATCCAGGGTCTTGATCGAAATGTTCTTCTAGAGCAAAAAACTGCTTAATATCATAGCTTTCTCGCCTTAAAATTAACGAAGCAAAAGCCCTAGCCGTTCTTCCATTGCCCTCAACAAAAGGGTGGATAGCCACCAAAACATAATGCGCAATACCAGCCTTAATAATGGGATGAAAAGGCTTAGTCTCTTTTGCATTTAGCCATCCAATAAAATCTTCAAGAAGAAATGGGACCTCTACAAAAGGAGGCGGCTGAAAAATAATTTTGCCACTTCCCTCTTCCTTTATAACAACTTGGCTTGTCCTAAAAACACCCACCTTCTCAGCTGCGACAATTTTTTGAACCGTCTCTCTGTGTATGTCTTTAAGAATTTCCAAGTCATACCCACCTCTTTTGCTTGCCAATTCTTCAACTAGCTCCACTGCTTTTCTATAATTTATAACTTCCTGAATATCCCTAGCTCTGGCAACAACATTTTCTCCTTCAAGAACCTTTTTAGTTTGAGAAAGGCTTAAATCGTTTCCTTCAATATGGGTTCCATGATATATGGTCCTTACAATGGCATCTGACTGAAACTGTTTTTCGAAAGAAGGAACAAGTGGAGCATTTTCAATCACTTCTTTTGCCGCTTCGATTAAGCCAACATTCTTCAAAACCGTGTTGGAAATCGAAAAGATTGGAGAATACATTTCTATCTAATTATCGCAAATTCTGCGGAAAATACAAGGCTAAATAGTCATTTTTGGAGTATTTTAATCTTCGTCTCCGAATGGTTGACTCTTTTCTATACCGGCAACCCACCCTGCCTTCTTTCTGCTTTTTTCAAGTTGTCCTGGAACAACACTCCCCCCCATACCATCAAAAGGCCTCTTTTTAGATAAATTGTCTAGTTCGTCGGGCGGGCCCATGCTGGGCTCCGTCGACACAGCTCGCCAGCCTGTTATCCTACTTCTTTTCCAAGAATCACCTTTGACCGCCACCCATCTTATTCCTTCTCTCGACTTTGGTTTTGTACTTCCACCAACATAGGTGGGTTTTTTCTTTTCTATTTTTTTTGTTGGCTCTCCTTCTGACATATTTGTATATTTTATCCGTTCAGTTTTATTATTTCCACTTTTTCAAGCTTTTTAACAAAGTGCGGAGCTGCAGTTGTAATGATTGTTTGTTGCCCCACAGCAGCCTTCATAACAACCTTTCTGTGGTCTCTATCAAGCTCTGAGAAAATATCGTCAAGTAATAATGTGGGTTTTTCTGATGTCCTACTTTTAATAAAAGCCAACTCTGCCAACTTCAGCCACAAAACACCCATTCTTTGCTCTCCCCTTGAACCATACCTTGCCAAATCCCTATTCTTTTTACTCTTGGAGCCCTTAATTCTAAAACAAAAGTCGTCTCTGTGTGGACCAACTAATGTTGTCGCAGCAGCCACCTCTTCATTTTGATATTGCTCTAATCGAGCTTCACTAATAGCACTTTTATCATATTCTATTGAAAACTTTTGCTCGTTAAGAGAGGGCTGATCATTGATAAAACCAATTAACTCTTCTCTTTTTTGAGAAATGTAATTTCCATTTTTAATGATTAATCTATCCCAAAAAAGCAGTTGGCTTCTTGGCAACCCCTCTTCTCTCATTCTAAAAAGAAGCTTATTCCTTTGTCGCAAGCCTTTCTCATAAGACAAGAGCGCCCTTCGATATTCTCTGTCAACTTGAAATAAAACCGTATCTAGAAACCTTCTTCTAATGCTGGGTGATTCCGTAACCAATTCTAGGTCTTGAGGTCCAAACAATACCATTTTAAAATTACCAGCGAAATCAACCAATCTTTTACTAACTCCATTTATTAACATCTTCTTTCTAGCTACCTTCTCTGGATTAGCTGTTTCCGTACCTATCTCCCCTCTTGTTAGAACTGTTTCTAGTTTTACTTTTGATTCACCTTTTCCTACTCCATCTTTAAATAATCCCTTTGCTCTCGCTATCTCTTCATCGTAATTAATCATCTCTTCTTCTATTCTCGCTTTAAAACTTTTACCTGTTGAAAGTAGATGTAAACTTTCTAACATATTAGTCTTGCCAGAAGCATTCGGACCAACGATAACTGTAATCTTAGGAGAAAACTCAAATAACTTATCTTCTATATTTCTGAAATTAGAAAGATGGATTTTTAAAACACTCATTTTTTCTGACACTTGGGGCAAAAATACGTACCTCGTCCTCCCAACTTCATCTTGTCAATTATTCCATCGCACTTAAAACACTTCTCTCCAGCCCGCCCATAAGCAAGAAAGTGATCTTGATAAGAACCCTTATGTCCAAGAGCATCAAGATAATATTGATCTGATGCACCACGATATTTAATACCCGCTTTTAGTACTTTTTCGACTGCCGTAAAAAGCCTTTTGGCTTCTACTTCTTTTAATTCTTTTGCCCTTTTCTCAGGATGGATTTTAGCTAACAACAAAGCGTCGCAGGCATAAATATTACCAATACCGGATATTTTCTTCTGATCCATAAGTAACACTTTTATTGCCCTGGCAGTTGAAGCAAGAATTTCCTTAAACTTATTAAAATCCAAATCATTTAGTGGCTCTGGGCCAAATCCTGACAATATTTCTTCCAGCTCATTCTGGTCCTTCAAGAGTTTTACCCATCCAAATTTACGTAAGTCAGTGAATCGCAATTCTTTGTTTCCACTCAAAAATAGAACAACGTGTTGCCACTTATCCTCAACTGCCCCTGCTTCTCTCACCAAAAGTCTGCCAGTTAATTTCAAATGAATTATTAATACCCTGTTGTTTGAAAAAAATATTTGTAGTAATTTTGCTCTTCTCTCTATTTTCTTAATACTGGCGCCAACAATTGCTTTTTTAACAGTTGCCAAGGAAGGTTTAACTTGTTTTGGAGAATCGGTCTTTATATCCAATACCTTCTTGCCAACGACCAGCTTGATTAGATCTCTCCTGATTGTTTCTACTTCGGGTAATTCAGGCATGTTTTTTAATAAACGTTTCCATTTCTTTTTTAAATCTCTCTGTCGAAAACTTTTTGGCTTGTTTGAGACAATCTTCTGATTTTATATTACTTTTTTCAAACTTTTTTATTCCTTTTATTAATGATACTGTGCTGGCTTCATCAAAAAAGACACCCGTCTTGCCATCAATAACTGTCTCCATCACCCCACCTGAACGAAAGGCTATAACGGAAGTTCCCGCCGCCATAGATTCAACTGGTGTTATTCCAAAATCTTCAAGTTCGGCTGGAAAAATATACGCCTTAGCACCAGCCATTAGTTCCCACTTTTTCTTGTCTGTTACCTCTCCCATAAACTCAACCGTGGGGCCCGCCATCTTACGCAGCTCGTCCCCATACCCAGCAAAATTTTTACCGAATACCTTTAATGGCAGTTCTAATTCCGTACACGCCTTAACAGCCAAATCTACCCTTTTGGGCCTAGCCAGCCTTCCACCGGCAAGATAATAATTTTTCTTTTTTGGTTTTATAAGTTTTTTGGGAATATCAACTGGTGGATAAATTACTTTTGCTTTCCTTCTATAGAATTTTTCAATTCTAGCGGCCACCTCTTTTGAGTTCGCCAATACAAAATCTGGCCTTTGAGCAGCCTTAAAATCAGCCATTCTAAGAAAATGCATGGGGATTTTACCTAACACATATAATCCCTTTTTCCACCATGCATCTTGCCAAGAAGCAGCCGTTGGATATCCATATAAATATCTGGGTGGCGTGTGGTAGTAACAAACATGCAGTGTTTTGGGGCCAACATTAATAAAGTTTGGGCTTGTATAAGTTCCTGCTGCCGAGACAATAACGACATCATATTCTTTTAAATTCATTGATTTAAAAATCAAAGGACCAATGAACCTGAATGGGCTCAATAGCTTTCCCTTCATGGGAATATATTGCAAAAATGAAGGCTTCACATTCCATTTTTCAACTCTTTTCCTGTGTGGACCTAAAAATCTAGGAATAAAAACAGTCGTATAGATTGGAGCCTTAGGCCAAATCTCATGTAAAGCCTCTAGTACCCTTTCCGCTCCCCCATACTCTTTTAGATAATCATGAACTAAGGCTATCTTCATCGTTTTATAAAAGACTCATTTGTTTTTCTTTATTTATTTCTTCTTCCACTTTGTTTGCCCTTTTTGCTAATGTCTTAAAACCATATTCTGCAAAAAGATCCATTGCGTTTTTGTTGTTTACTTTCCATTTTTCAGATTTCTCAACATCTAGCTTAACAGGAACGTTAGTGACTATTACTGCTAATTTTTGAGAGATCATAGCCAAATCTTTTCCTTCTTTTAATTTCTTAGCAGTACTTTCTTGTATCTTATCTATATTTTTATAAATATTCTCGACTGTTTTATATTCTGATAATAATTTCGTGGCCGTTATGGGACCAACACCAGGAACTCCAGGATAATTATCTGAAGGGTCTCCAACCAATGCCTTGTAATCATCAACTTGATTTGGTCTTACTCCCAACTTTTCAAAAACATCTTCTTCTTCCATTAACCTTGCATCCGATAAGCCTCTCACCGGTAAATATACTTTTGTTATTTTATTTACTAGCTGCAAAATATCTTTGTCTCCGGTCACGATAATAACCTCTTTCATCTTTTTTTCTGCCTGTTTTGCTAATGTACCAATGACATCATCCGCCTCAAAACCAGCCTTGTCATAAAATGGAATACCTAAAGAATCAACTACTCTTCGAGCCTTCTCAAACTGAGAAATTAAACTTTTGTCTGTTTCTGGTCGATGAGCTTGATACTTCTTATATATTTTATGTCTGAATGTTGGTTCTTTCCTATCAAAGGCAACAACAATATGAGTGGGTTTTAAATCTTGAATAACTCTCAACAACATTGAAACAAATCCATAAACAGCATTAATAGGCTCGCCCCTCTTGGTAGTTAAAGGAGGAAGAGCGTGGTAGGCTCGATGAAGAATAGCGTTACCGTCAATTAAAATTAATTTACTCACAAAAATATTGTAATTAATACTTCCCTATTTGTTGACTTTTTTGCCAACAATTTTTTCGAAATCATCTCTATCTAAAGTTTCTTTTTTAAGTAACGCCTTGCCAACTTTTTCGATGGTTTTTTTCTTTGCTTTAATAATCGATATCGCCTCTTTGTGGCACTTTTCAACAATCATTTTGATTTCACCATCAACCTTCTCCTGCATGGCTGGCGACACTTTGGCTGGCTCGTACCAGCTTTGTCCACCCATCTCGTCAAAACTTGTCTGGGGTCCTAAATTAATTGGCCCAAGAGAGCTCATACCAAAACTGACAACCATTGCTCTTGCTAATTTTGTTGCCTGTTCGATATCGCTAGAGGCCCCCGATGTCATTTCGTTAAACATCTCTTCTTCAGCTGCTCTTCCACCCAACATAGCTGTAATTTGATTTAACATCCTACTTTTTGTCTCGTGCACTCTGTCTCCTGCCGGAGGAATAAAGGTGTGCCCTAAACTCATTCCCCTAGCCACAATTGAAATTCTTTGTACGGGGTCCATTTTAGGCAGGGAGTGAGTGACAATAGCGTGTCCAGCTTCATGGTATGCCGTTATCTTCCTGTCTTCATCGCTTTGAAGCCTCTTTTTAGCTGGACCCAGTTTTACCTTAGTAGCCGCTTCTTCTATGTCTTCTGCCTTAATTGTTGTTTGTAAGTTTCTTGCAGCAGATATGGCCGCTTCGTTCAGCATGTTTTCAAGGTCTGCACCTGAAAAACCAACTGTTCTGTCGGCAATACCACTCCATTTAATACCCTTGGTAAACTTCTTTCCCCTCGCATGAATCTTAAGTATTGCCTCTCTGCCTACTTTGTCTGGCATGTCAAGCATTACCCTTCGATCAAATCTTCCTGGCCTTAAAAGAGCTGGGTCTAATAGATCGCCCCTGTTAGTTGCGGCAATAATCATAACGTTATCGTTTGGAGTAAATCCATCCATCTCAACCAAAATTTGGTTTAGGGTTTGTTCTCGCTCATCATGTCCCCCAACAAAACCTCTACCTCTCTGTCTCCCAATTGCGTCAATTTCATCAATAAAAATTATTGAAGGGGCTTGTGCTTTTGCTTGAGCAAACAAATCTCGAACACGCGAAGCGCCTACACCAACCAACATCTCCATAAATTCACTTCCAGCCATGCTGAAAAACGGAACACCTGTTTCTCCAGCAACAGCCCTGGCTAATAAAGTCTTTCCTACTCCAGCAGGACCAAATAATATCGCTCCCTTAGGTGTACGAGCACCAATTTTCCTATATTTTGCCGGGTTTTTTAAAAAATCTACAACTTCTTCCAGTTCTTTTTTGGCTTCATCAACTCCAGCTACATCTTTAAACGTTACTGATTGTTTTCCTTTTGCAAAAATTTTTGCCTTTGAACGCCCAAAGGAAAAAATATCTTGAGCCCCCTTTGATTGGGCTTTAATGATAAAAAAGAAAAAAGCGGCCATTAATCCAATTGGTAGCAAAATGCTTAAAATATTCCCAATCGCCTTTGTTACACTCTGATCAACGACGTCATAATTCACTGATCCAGGTTCAATATCGGATTTTTCAAGAAGGTCTGCGAAGCTCTGGTCTTGTTCTTTGATAGCTGTTTTTATTTCCTCATTTTTATAAGTTAGAGTTAGTTTCTCGTTTTCAATAATAACTTTCTCAACTTTATCTTCCTTTATATCAATCATCGCTTGAGAAATTTCAACTTTCGGGATTAGCCCTTCTCCACCAAATAATGAAAGAATAAAAGGCAAAAAGAACATGATAAGAAGCCCTATCATAATCAATTTCCAAAAATTCAATTGGATTTTAAATTCAAAACGCCTTTTACCAGGCAATCGAATATACTTTGTTTTCTTTTTTGTTTTCTTAGCGTTAGTCATAACTTGCTTTGGAATTATACCATCAGACCATCTCGAGGTTAATACTTAGTGTACTCGAGTTCCGTTTGGAACTTTTTTATCTAGAGAAAATATAACAGGAGGTGTTTCTTCGTCATCTTTGGGAACAGCCATGATCATCATCCCCTCGCTATAATTTTGCTTTCCATTCTCCTTCGGTCCCATTTTCTTAGGTTCAAGATTGACAACAAAAGGAAACTGCTTGTCCTCTAATTCACTCGGTTTAAAAAATTTCATGATACCGGCAAATATTATTTTTTCGCCCAGTTCTTTACCAAAATCAACTTTAAGCTTAATAACCCAATGGCTCCACTCAGGCACCTCAGCTTCAATAATCGTGCCTATTCTTATATCTAATTTTTGAAAATCTTCAAATGCAATATTTTCCATCTTGTTTGGTTTTAAATATTATTTTTTCCTCAATTTAATAACACGGAGAGTCTGAACAAATACCGGTTTTACTCCCTCTGTGCCAACGGGTGGAGTCGAACCACCGACCTATCGCTTATGAAACGATTGCTCTAACCACTGAGCTACGTTGGCATGATTCACTAAGCTCGTTTTATGTTGCGGAGCCGGGAGTCGAACCCGGTCTGCGAGATTATGAGCCTCGCGTGCATCCGTACACTACCCCGCACGTATTAGCCTTGCTATATTACCAAATTCGAGGCCAACTAACAAGTTCCGAGAAGGTAGAAAGTCTTTAAAAAAACAACTTAAACCACTTTTTCCAATTAGGATCTGGCAATATTTCTTCTTCCTTTTCGTCCCTGGGGGCAAGCTTTTTGATTGTTTCTTCGTCAGGGAGAACAATAATTGTTTCACCCTCCTTAGCTAAGCCCAGTTTGTCTCTCAATTGCCCTTCAACAAACTCTTCACTTTTAAATATTTCTACTCTCTGGCTAAGTTTTTCGTTTTCTTTTCGTATTTCCTCTATATATGCCTCCTTTTCCTTTAGCCTCTCCTTTGCTTCTTGAACTTTCGCTATATTTCTAATCAATGAAACCAGCATCAAAAGTGAAATAACTATATAAACTATATTTAAGTAGGTTTTTAAACCCGCTTTTGTTTTTGATATTAATTTGTCAAACATTTTTGTTTTTGTATTAATTGTCTCCTGAGATCAAAATCGCTCTCTGTAGGCTTGTAGCTTATAATATGTTGACCTTTCACAAAATTGTGCTATTATATAACCCGATAATCTAAATCGCGCTTGCCCATAACTATCATTTTAATATTATGACACAAGATACATTTAAGAACCTGTTACCCAAGTTTATCAAAGCTTTGGAAGAAAAGGGTCGATCCCCGTCGACTATTCTTGCATATAGAGCTGACTTGGAACAACTTATTGGTTTTCTACAAGGAAAAAACAAGGTTTTAACTGGCGACGCTAGGCCAGCCGACATTGAAGCTTTCCGAGATTCTTTATTGGCTCAAAAATACACCCCCAAAACTGTATCCAGAAAACTAAATGCTGTAAAAACATTTTTTAGATGGCTTGTTTCTGAAAAGCTTGTTGCCACAGATTCATCCGTTGATGTTGCTCATCCAAAAATTGAACCTTCCGTTCCTAAATTCTTATCCCCCATCGAATATCGATCTCTTAGAGACGTTGTTCGAGGAGATGACAGAATTGCCGCGATTGTTGAAATTATATTACAAGTTGGATTGAGAATTTCTGAAATTGCAAGCCTAAAAATTGCCAATATTAAGAATGAGAAAGTAAAAATTGAGGCCTATGCAACCCAACCAGAAAGGACTATTCCTTTTAATAAACCAGCAAAAGATGCACTAGAAAGATATTTGAAATTACGACCTAAAACAGATTCTCCTTATGTTTTTGTAAGTAAAAATGGCAATCCTTTGGCAGTAAGAAATATTCGAGCTGCTATCGACAGATATATGCAAAGGGCAGAAGTTCCAGGATATTCTGTTAACGATTTAAGAACAACTTTTCTTGTTGAAAACTTAAAAGCAGGAGTTGATTTAATATTGCTTTCTCAAGTAATTGGACACAAGAGATTATCTACCACAGAAAGATATCTTGAATTAGCTGAGGTAAAAGAACCTGGAAAAAAGCAGGTTTTGGAAGAGCTTTAAGTTATCTGCGTACGAATCACCCCTATTTAATCTTTCTTATCTTGAAATTTTTATTCCCCGAGGTTTTTTGCTATTTGACCACCCTGTTGTGAGTGGGCCGAGAAGGGTTCGAACCTTCGACCCCCGACTTATAAGATCGGTGCTCTAACCGCTGAGCTATCGGCCCTAACTGAGGCTAGATTATACCATTATGAAGAACGACTATCAAAGTTTTGCGCGCCTAATTACCTCTGCCTCAACCAGGCGGACATCTTTACCATATTTTAATCTGCTCATTTCTCTAATTATCTCTGACACTCTTTTGTTCATCGTGTTTTCCTGTTTTTCCATATCCTTGGTTAGATCCATTGAAAATGGAGGTACTGGTTCATTCTTAACCGTTGTCTTTGTATAAACATGGTATCTCTCTATATTCAAAAGATCTTCTTCTGTAAAAATAGGCGTAAATTCATGAGCCAAATAACCAGCGTCAGTTACTCCCACCCTAAAACATGCGATTGTACCAACGTTTCCAAATATGGCATTTTTTAACTCTTCTTCAACTTGACCAATAAACTGATTCGCCACAACAAGATTCAGGCGATATTTTCTGGCCTCAGAAAGTATTTGAGCAAAGTCTGGTGTAGCAAAATTCTGAAACTCATCAACGTATAAATAGAAGTCTTTACGATCTTCTTCCGGCATGTCTTGGCGACTCATGGCTGCCATCAAAAGTCTTGGTACTAATATTAACCCCAAGAAATTGGAGTTCTCCTCCCCTATCTCTCCCTTGGCTAAATTAATGAGGAGGATTTTTTGATTGTCCATTATTTCTCTAAATGAAAACGCACTTTTTGATTGACCAATAATGTTTCTCACCATCTTATTTGTAACAAAGCGGCCAAACTTAGAGACAATATAGTCCAAAACTTCAGATTTGTGAAAGTCTGCAGTTTGGGCAATTTGATCTGTCCAATAGCGCCTAATGATTGGGTCTTTGACCTTGGGGAGCAATTCTTGAACATATTTCGAATCTGTTAACACCCTTACCACTTCAACAAAAGTAGCCCCTTCATCACACATTACGGTGAGCATGGCATTTCTAACAGCATGTTCAAACCTTGGGCCGACAATACCCGTTTTATAAGGATCGAAAAGCTTATACATCATATTTATGATGGCCGTTGCTACAAAGTGTTTTTGATCTTCTGTTTGAGCCTCAAGTAAGTTCAGCCCCATTGGTCGATCGGTGTCTGAAGGGTTAAAATAAATAACGTCTTCTGCTCTCTCTGGTGGAATCATCTGTAAAATATCTTTTACAGCATCACCGTGAGGATCCATGAAACAGAGTCCTTTACCTTCTCTGATGTCTTGCATTATTAAATCTTTAAGCATTTCTGTCTTGCCTGTTCCTGTTTTCCCAATGATATACATGTGGCGACGCCTGTCGTCCTCTGAGATAAAGACGGGTCGTTTTACCCCTCGGTAGGTGCTCGTTCCCATAAAAAGACCCTCAGAAGGTATTTCTGACGGTGCTGGAGCTGTCTTTGCATAAAGCCAAAAAATATGTGCTGTTGTTACCTGTTTATTGGGAAAATGATAAACAGTGGCTAATTCTTCTGAATTTAATATTGTTGGCCTATTGCCAAATAGGTGAAACATTGGTTGATATCTATATAGAAAATCTTCTACGAATGAGGCTTTTCTTCTAATCTTTCTCCCCTTAAAACCGTTTAATTCACCAGAAAACTGCTCAAAGCCTCCCATGATGTTCGATAAGTGTGCCTTCGCGCTCGGCATATCTTTCGCAACAGAAATTATTCTTATCGATGTTTCAAATCCTGATTTCCCACTTTTGCTCTCAACCCCTTCTAATGTTTTCGCCGAAACTGAAAACTTGGCATTTTCTGGGTCTGATTCCTGCTTCTTTGTGTCTGAAATAAACTTACCTGCTTCCTTTTGCCAAGAAGGTTTTGCTGGAGAAATTAATATCTGGACAGCGGCCGCTTCTCCTTCTCCCATTTTTGCCAACGCCGAAGTAATCGCTGCTAAAGGATCTGTTGGTAAATCTCTAAATGTTTTAATGGGATAAAAATTGCTACGTCTCAATTGTAGCGATTTATAGGCAACTTTTCCTTCTTCTGTGAAAATATTGTACTCGGGGACTTCTGTAATTTCTGCATCTGGGTACGCACCATGAACCTGTTTCTCAACTAAGTCCTTTAGCTTATTTGGAGCCCAAATATAGAACTTAATCTCTTCTTGTTTGGCAACCATTTCGAACGAGACCGTTGGTTGAACTGAAAACTTTTGTTTCCATCCTCCTTTTTTGATTGTGTAAAGGGAAGCAAGTAATTGCTCCATGGCGTCAATCTTTATTTCATTGCCGCGCGGTACAGCCACTTGAAGTAATGTGGATTCAATCGATCTCTCTTCCCTACCTCTCCATCTATATAGTGTAAAAAATAAATAACCTATTCCCACTAATAATAGTAGTCCTAAACAAATCAGCACCATGCCGATAATAATTGCGTTAAGATTTATAGCTGCTATTGGCATATTATTTTGATTTTCCAGTAATTATTTCCCAACCAAATCGAGTTGCTTTCTTAATCATTCTTAACCAGTAAATCCCTAACCAAGTCAAAGAGTTAGCTGACTTGCCTTTTGACCAAGTAGCAACTGTTGCTTGTCCAGTAGGAAGCTTAATCTTTATTTTCTTACTAGCTGGAGTTTGTATTAAATGCCTACCTTTATCTTTTACCCTTGCCTTAACGGCTGTTTCAACTGATTTTATCCCAGCATCTTCAAGATGCGAGGGTAAATCAAACTCTTCAGCCCTTTCCACTACGGTTCCACTAGGCCCTCTCTCTGGTGATCTTGCCATAAAATCATTGTATCACTTGCCCTTCGTCAGGCAAGGTGTGGAGAGTGGTATTTAGGCTTCATTTTGCACCTTGCCAAACTTTTTCTGTAATCTTGTGATTGTGATTGACTGTTCTGGCTAAAATATAAAGATAGTCTGACAATCTGTTTATATAAACCAGCACCTGCGAATCAATTTTCTCTTTTTCGCTAAGGGCAACAACCACCCTTTCTGTTTTTCTAACTAAGGTTCTTGCATAGTACAGTTGGGCGCCTATCGATGTTCCACCGGGAAGAACAAAATGTTTAACCACAGGCAATGTTTCTAGTATTTCATCTATTTGCCTCTCGAGATGTTTGGTCTTTATGGAATTAAAATGCAAGTCGGCACCAGCAATTATTGCGCCTATTGTAAAGAGATTTTTCTGAATTTTTTCTATCTCTTCCTTTATTTTCTGTTCCGAATTAGAACTAATAATCCCCAAGTAACTATTTGTCTCATCTATCGCACCTATCGCATTAATCTTTACGGCACTTTTTTTGACCACTACTTTTGAGGCACTTTTGTCACTATAAAGCGTGGTTTGTCCTTTGTCCCCCTGTTTTGTATAAATTGCCATAATTATCGCTATAATTCACAAGTTGAGAATCCGCATTTTTTGCACTTAAGACAGTTGCCATCTTTTTCCAGCTCGATGTCGCAGGATGGACACATTTTGGGCTTTTCCGTGCCTTGATCTGAGCCAAAATTGATTACCTGATTGCTTTTGGCTCTATCTCGATACACAGTTAAACCCTTACACCCAAGCTTCCATGCATAAACAAAAGCTTCCTCTATTTCTTTTGATGTCGTTGTTGCTGGCATATTAATCGTTTTTGTAATCGCATTGTCTGTCCATTTTTGAAATGAAGCCTGCATCTTTATATGATCTTTCCAATTAATATCGTGAGCTACTTTAAATATTTTTCTTATGTCTGCTGGCACTTCTTTTATGCCATCCAAGCTTCCATGATTCTCAATTATTTTTTGAATTAGTTTGTCAGAATATATTCCTCTTTCTGTTAATTTTTTAATTAGTGCGGGCACAACCGTCTTTAGTCTTACTCCATCCATCACGTTTTGTTCATATGCCAAAGCAAAAAACGGCTCAATACCATAAGAAGTTTCGCAAATGACGGCATTACTGCTACTAGGTGGAAATGTCAAAAGAGCCACGTTTCTTGGCTTACTTTTTCTGTTTGCCCAAATAGAATCTTTTACCAGTGGAAATGGTCCTTTTTCTTCAGCCAACTCGCAAGAAGCCTGGAAAGCGGATGTATACATTGATTTAGTTACTTTTTCTGCCAGCTCAAAAGCCTCTTTGCTATTGTAAGAAAGCCCAAGAAGACAAAGTGTTTCTGCCCAGCCAACACAACCAATCCCAATCCTTCTGTGTGCCTTGACCGATTCGGCTACTTCCTTGACGGGAAACCACGAAGCATCGATCACATTATCCATTAACCTCGTTGCAACTTTCATTACTTTTTTCAATCTCTTGAAGTCAAACTTCTGATCTTTTACAAACTTAACAAAATTTATATATCCTAAATTACATGACTCATATGGATACAGTGGCACCTCTCCGCATGGGTTAGTAGTCATTATTGCTCCTCGTTTCCTGTATAAGGGGTTTGCCAATTTTGTGCCTTTATTTATTGCCGACAAATTTACAATTCCTGGGTCGCCAGTTTGCCATGCCATTGAGGCCATTAAATCTAAAATTGAACTTGCCTTAACTGTATTAACCACTTCGTCTGTTCTGGGGTTTATTAAGTCCCAATCTTTTCCCTTTATAGCTGCCTCCATAAATTCGTCTGTAATTCCCACTGAAATATTTGTTTTTGAGAGATACCCGTCTAATCGCTTTGAGGCAATAAAATTAAAGATATCTGGGTGACTTGTGTTGAGAATTGCCATGTTGCCGCTTTCATATCTTCCTTCTTGGCGAAACATGCCAGTCATTAAATCAAACATCTCTATCATTTTCACTGGCCCAGCTGCTAAACCAGGTACTCCCCCAACAATATCTCCTTCTGGTCTTATCTTTGAAAAATTATAACCGCAACCACCGCCATGTTTTTTAATAAGTGTAGATTTATGAAGAATATTAAAAACCTTATCAATATCATCTTTAATTTCCCAAACAAAACAGTTTGCCAATTGGGCTTCTCTTTTCCCAGCATTGGTCAAAGTGCGCGAACCAGGCAAAAATTCAAAACTGACCATAATGTCATAAAATTCTTTCTGCCACTTGTCTTTATTTTCTTGTCCTTTTTCAATTTCTGACAAAAATCGAGCCACCCTTTTAATCATTCCTTTTGGGGTCTCCAATATTGCGCCACTCTCATCTCGCTTTAAAAATCTTTTCTTGAGAATATACAGCGTGTTATAACTAAGACCAACATCGTCCTTTATTCCCAATGACTCTTTTTCTTGAAAAACGTGTTTTTTGTTTTCCCTATATCTAATGAATGTTTTAGCCGTACTTGCGTGACCATTTTCAATTAATACTTTTTCTACTATTTCACCAATTTCTGAAGTTTGAATTGCTTTTCCGTTGGAGTATTTTTTCTTTAAAAGAATAACTACCTTATTGCCCAGAACAAGTGATTGCTTTTTGTTTTTCCCTCCTACAATTTTTGCCGCCTGCCAGATACTTTCGTTTATTTTTTTAGTGCTAAATTCTTGCTCTCTACCATCTATTTTTAAAACACGTTGTTGTGTAATATTGTTTTTCATTATTAATACTTAAAACACCTAGCTTGAACCACTAACACTCGGAGTGTCCACAGGCATAACACTTAGAACAACCTTCTTCAAAAATTAAGGCGCTCGCCCCACAAGAAGGACAAATGTCCCCGGGAATTTCATACGACGCTATTTGTTTTTGGTTAACAGCTTCTTTTTGCGCTGGCTGATCTTTCGAAAAAGCCGGGACCGACAGGGGGTCACTTATATCCATAGGCTGGATTTGTTCTGCTTGCACAGAAACATTCGCCACCCGGTTAGTCCCGACTTCCCCATTAGAATGATTAGCAACAACATGATTTCCGTTGCCGTTTATTTTAAAACCAAAATGAGACGATAACGCCACCGCTATGGCATCAGGCAATGAACGAATTTTTTTAGGACCAAACCCCACAGACCTTCTGCCCCCAATTCCTGACAACTGGAAAGCAACCTCTTCTGCTCTTTCTCGAGAACTCGAGCCTCCCCTTAATCTTAATGAAGTAGAAATCGTTCTTCCTAGCGCTTCTGCCATGGCCGCAACATCGGTCCCCGCCTTGCCAACGTTAATAAACACCTCTATTGGTTCTCTCTTCTCTGTTTCATTTATAGTCACAAAAGCTGTTCCAACTGGGGTTTTCATTCTATAAGTAGCACCAATTACCTTAAATGGTCTTGTTAATATTGACCCATCTAGCTCTGTTTGTTTCTGATTAGAAGTTTCTTTTGTTCCCACATTTAACACCTGCGAACCCTTGCAACCATCTCTGAAAACAGTAATCCCCTTACAATTTGTTTCCCAAGCTAAAAGATATGCCTGCCTAATATCTTTTACAGCAATTTTGCTTCGCATATTTATTGTTTTACTAACGGCATTATCTGTATGTTTTTGGAATGCTGCTTGCATTTTTATATGCCAATCGTGATTAATTTCATGAGCGGTGCCAAATATTTTTTTAACATCTTCTGGAATTTCCTTTATACCCCTAACTGTTCCTGTTTCGGCCACTTTATTTTTTATTTTTTCTGACCAAAATCCCTGCTCCTTGGCGACGGCTTCAAATCTCGGATTTATAAAAGTAAGCGTTCTATCTAAGTGCTTATCCTTAACAATATGCCTAAAGGCGATCGCAAAAAGAGGTTCTATTCCACTTGAAGCCCCAGCAATTATTGATATCGTGCCAGTTGGAGCAATTGTGGTTACAGTAGAGTTTCTCCTTGGTTTACCATTCTTATAGATACTCAGCGGCCAAAGAGGGAAGGGTCCGCGCTCTTTAGCTAGTTCTTCAGAGGTGCGAACGGCTTCGCCCTGAACCGTTTGCATTATTTTTTCTCCCAGTTTTATTGCCTCTTTACTGTCATAAGGAAGGCCCAATTCAATTAACATGTCCGCCCAACCTCCAATTCCCAACCCAATTCTTCTAATACCTAAGACCATTCTTCTTATCTCATCAAGAGGAAGCGGATTCACCTCAATAACGTTATCTAAAAATCGGGCGGCAGTTTTTGCTGTTTGTTTTAACTTTTCCCAATCAACAACTTTTTTACCATTTTCTTCTTTAACAAAATAGGTCAGGAAAATACTTCCAAGATTGCATGCATCATAAGGATAGAGCTCTTGTTCTCCGCAAGGATTAGTTGCTTCAATTGGCCCCAATGAGGGAACAGGATTTGAGCTACCTCTGTTTCTCTTATCTATAAAAACGAGGCCGGGATCCCCAGTTTTCCAAGCACTATCTGCAATTTCATTAAACACCTGTCGTGCCGACAAAGAACCTGTTTTTTTCTTGGTGCTTGGATCAATTAAATCATATTTTTTGTTCTTCTTATAAGCCCCCATGAAAGCGTCTGTTACTGCAACAGATATATTGAAGTTGGCAAAACCTCCGTCTTCTTTGCAGTGAATAAATTCTAAAATATCGGGATGATCAACTCTTAAAATCCCCATATTTGCACCTCGCCTTTTCCCTCCCTGCTTAACCTCATTGGTAGCCGCGTCAAATATTTTCATAAACGAGATAGGGCCTGAGGCAACACCGCCACTTGTTTTAACCATTGAACCCCTAGACCTAAGTCGACTGAAAGAAAACCCTGTCCCTCCCCCGCTCTGATGAATTATTGCCTGATATTTAATAGCATCGAAAATCCCAATAATTGAGTCTTCGACAGGCAAAACGAAACATCCCGAGTATTGCAAATTATTATTAGACCCAGCATTCATTAAGGTAGGAGAATTCGGAAAAAACAAATGTTCGACAAAAAGATTGTAATATTCTTTCGCCTGAATTTTGACTTCTTTTCTATTTTTTCCCCAAAGCGCTTCTGCTGACGCCACTTCCCAAGCCACCCTCCAACACATATCCTCAGGTGTTTCAACAATTTTCCCTTTACTATTCTTGCCTAAATACCTCTCACCCAAAACCTTTAACGCCTGTTTGCTCCAACTTCCCTCTGGAAGCCCTTTTGGTAAAGACGGAGCAACTCCAATTTTTGTTTTGATTTTCTTTTTTAATTCTTCGAGTGAAGATATTTCCAAGTTCTCGAGTGAGAGCTTTTGTGCTTCGCCAGCTTTTGAAGCACTTTTGTTCTTCTTGTCTTTTTTTTCTTTAATTATTTTCTTTGTTTTTGGCATGTGTGTTATTGATTTTTTTCAATTGCTTTCTCAAAATCTTTTAGGTCAGCGAATTCCAAATAGACGCTGGCGAATCGTAGCCAAGCAATTCTGTCTATATTTTTAATTTTCTTTAAAACCGCATTCCCTATCGTTCTTGAACCAACCTCTTCCTTTTCTTTTCTCAGCATCTCTCTTTCTACTTGATCTACAATTTCATCTACGAGCTCCAGTGAAATCGGTCTTTTTTCTATCGCCCTAAGTATTCCTCTTTTTATTTTTTCTCTATCGAACGGTTCTCTTTTTCCATCTTTTTTAATCACCCAGAGAACTTGCCTTCTTACCTTTTCATATGTTGTAAAACGCTTGTGACACTTGGCACACTCGCGTCTTCTTCTGACTGCTTGTCCTTCATCAACAACTCTTGATTCAAGAACCTGATTATCATCGCTAGCACAAAATGGACATTTCATATATGAAAATTAAATCACTATCCTTAGAGTAACAAAGATAATCTAACACTAGATGTGCTATGTCAACTGGTAACAACTGTGTCACAAAATATCACCGCAGGCATTACCCAAACCTAATTTTTTACCTCTTAACAACAATGATTTTAATTTGATAATTTTTAACGAAGAGAAAAACACAACAATACTAAAATAGTTTGAAACTCACGGTTAATTTTTTCACTCAATATGAAGAGTTACTCCGACTCGAAGGGGTTTTCGACTGTCGGCATTCCCTTATTTTGTAAGGCATTTTTTGTTTTCCCATATATCTCTTTGGAGTAATCTTGTGTTCTTGTTATCCCTGGCCTAGCATCTTCAGGTGCAATCAATAATATCTCTTCTATTACCTGTCTGTGTTTAAGAGACGCCTTTGATAGGGCGGTTAAAAACTCGTATGTATCAATTCCTGTTTGTCTATTCTCTTCTTCGATCGAACATGCCTCTTCTAAATATTTTTCTGCCTTGGTCAAAGTAGCAAAGGCAATTTCAGATTTGTCCTTTTCAAATAAAGCCTTACTCATAACGAGCCTCTTATCTGCATAGAGAAGCTCTAATTCAGCCTTACGGCTGGGATTGGTAGTTAACAGAAGCCAAGCCTTGTCTCTAAAAGCCTTCAGTGGCCATAGGGGGCTGTCAGGACTTATTCTACCAGGATACGGAAGTGCATAATCGATTTCTGTTGCATCACCATCTTGTTGTTCTTCGTGCATCTCAACCTCCTGAGAAAAAACATATTTAACTGACGCAGTCCTAAAAACAGAAGTAAAGAGAATTGCAAAAGCGAAAACTAAAGTTGAAGCAATTATTAAAATCCGCCTGTACATATAAGTGTAAAATTATCCTAAATCTATAGCTAATAAAAGTCAAGCTATTGGCATAAGTTTGCCTAAATGAAAAAATTACCTAGACAAAAACTATTGACTATATGTTGTAGTAAAAATTAATTATTGGGCGTCTCTATTTTGAAATATTTAAAGGCATCGTCAATTGTTTCAATAACTAGTCCCACTTTTTCTTTTGCTTGTTTAAAACTTATGACATTCTTTTCGTTCGGGAACCAATGAAAAAGCAAATTTCTACAAACTTTCCATGTGTGCCACATTTTGTCTGCCAAATCCTTTTCGCCCGAAAATTGAACGATTTTGTCATAAACACTCTCCTTTGCCCTAAGACGTTTTTCTAGTGAGGGATTTAGGGCCTTCCCTACCCTGAATCGCTTACCATAATAATCCTCTTCACTTATAAAACCTCTTTCTAAGAAAAGATGCTTCAAAAAACCCTCATACGCTTTGGCCGCAGGAAAAACAATAAATGAATAATCTTGAAATTTTTCATCCCACAAACTTACCTTTTCGATCAATAAAGATGCCTCAAGTAAAAGACCCTGAAGATCTTTCTCTATAAATCCCCACCAATTCTTTTTCTCTAAAGGAAAATCCATTTTTTACTTAAACACCGAGTGTTAACGAAATTACCACCTTCGAGTCTCCAACTGTAATACCAATAAATCCTGTAGATCCATTCTTCTCAAAAGCAAAAGTTGTTGAATCTTCTGTTTCGGAAGTGAAACTAATTACCCAATCAGACTTTTTAAGTTCTCTCTCAAAATAATTACTTACCGTGCTGACAGAGTCCTCTGTTTCCCATATGAGCGATAAACCGTCTGTTCCGTCACCATCAGCTACCCATGAACTCGCTAGTTTTGCATCGGGATAAACTGGAAAATCTGAGGGGAAACTATCAGGCAAACTACCTTCTTCTTCGAATGTAAATTCACCCTCCTCCGTCGTGATCGTTATCTCGTCTCCTTTTTCTTTGCCGTCAGCAAATCCTTTGGTCAGTCTTGAAAACGTTTCTCCTTCGATAAAGTCTTTGGCTTTCTTAATAACAACACCGCCCAACATTGCGGCTACTATTACTATCACTGCTAAAATTATTAATACTGGGGATTTTTTATTAGAAGTTTTCTTTTCTTCCACTTCTTTCTTCACCTTTTCTTCCTTAACAACTTCCTTTTTTTCTTCTTTTTCGGTCATCGTTTCTCACCTCCTGCTATTTTTCACTTTTAAGTCAGCTTATATTTTAAGTATACTTTGTATAATACCTGAAGGTGATATGAAAAATAAAGATAAACCAAAAACTAAAAAATCCACAAAGAAGAACAAATACTTTTTAAAAATTAAGAAATTTTTTAAAGATGAGAAATCAAGAAAAGGATTCTTTTTTGTTTCTGTTATTAGTATTGTCTTTCTTTGGCTTTTTTGGGGAATCCCTCTCCCCACTAATTTGACCTCTGACCAGTATCCCGTATCAACAAAACTATTTGATCGAAATGGCAAATTAATCTACGAAATTTATACCGAAAAAAGAAGAACCCCGATTGAACTCAAAGACATTCCTGAACACGTTAAGTTAGCAACTATATCTATAGAAGATAAAGATTTTTATAAACACTATGGATTTTCTCCAATCGGAATTACTCGAGCAGCCATTAATATTGTCTTTAAACAAAAGCTTCAGGGCGGATCTACACTTACTCAACAACTGGTGAAAAACGCCTTATTAACACCTCAAAGGACCATCAAAAGAAAAATACGAGAATTTGTACTGTCAATGATAGTAGAAGCTATTTATTCCAAGGATCAAATTTTAGAAATGTACTTTAATCAAATCCCCTACGGCTCTACGGCGTATGGAATAGAAGCAGCTACTGAACTATATTTTGGCAAAACAGTTAATGAGCTTAGTCTGGCAGAAGGAGCATTGTTGGCAGGCATAACTCAAGCGCCAACCAGATACTCCCCTTTCGGCGCGCACCCAGAACTCGCCAAAGGAAGACAGGAAACTGTTCTGAGACGGATGGTTGAAGATGGTCACATTACTAGTGAAGAATCAGATGAGGCAGCAGAAGAGGAAATCGTTTACGCAGAACCAGTAAAACAAAAGGCTACTCATTTCGCTCTCTGGGTAAAAGAACAACTGGCTGAAAAATATGGTGACGCCGTGGTCGAACAAGGCGGCTTGCGTGTAACGACAACTCTCGATTTAGAACTTCAAGAATTTGCTGAAACAACAGTGGCCACAGAAGTTGCCAAGCTTGAAAAATATGATGTTGGCAATGGAGCGTCTCTTGTTACTAGACCCAAAAGCGGAGAAATATTGGCAATGGTTGGTTCTAAAGACTACTTTGCCGAAGACGAAGATGGCAAGGTAAATATTATCTTCGCCAATAGGCAGCCAGGATCATCTATTAAACCCCTCAACTACGCTTTGGCTTTTAGAGATGAAAAAATAACCCCATCGACAGTTCTTGCTGATATCCCCACCTGCTTTGTGGTTGCTGGTCAGCCCTTGTATTGCCCGCGAAATTACGATGGACAATTCCATGGAGCTGTTCAGGCACGTTTTGCCTTAGGAAGTTCTTTTAATCTTCCTGCCGTAAAAGTGCTTGCTTTAAACGGTATTGGTAATTTTGTTGATTTTGCTACAAACATGGGAATCACTACCTTTACTAATCCCGACAATTACGGCCTCTCTTTAACCCTTGGTGGTGGTGAAGTAAAACCATACGATATGGCTGTCGCTTTTGGTGTATTCGCTAACCAAGGAATAAAACAACCATTAATATCTATTTTAAAAGTTGAGGATTGGAAGGGAGAGATTCTTGAAGAGGTTGATATAGATGAGATTGAAGGAGACAGGGTTTTAGATCCTGATGTTTCTTTTTTAATATCCCACATTCTCCACGACAATAATGCTCGTGTTCCCGCTTTTGGAGAAAGCTCATTCCTTAATGTGGGCGGGCACCCTGAAGTTTCAGTTAAAACAGGAACAACAAATGACAGGCGCGATAATTGGACAATTGGCTATACTTCTCACATATTAGTTGCCACCTGGGTAGGCAACAATGACAACTCACCTATGGGCGGCGCTGTTTCTGGTGTTTCTGGTGCTTCCCCAATTTGGAATAAAATTATTCGAGAGGCATTAAATAAAGCTGAGGATGGATTTTACAATGAGGAAGAGCAAGGACACGCTTGGCCATTACAACCAAGCGGTGTTGTTGGTGCAACTGTCTGTTCCACCACTGGTGTTTTACCTTCTGGGCCAGAAGGAGATCCTGGATGTCCTCCTCGATTTGAGTATTTTCTTTCTGAAAATGTACCCCAGATGATAGATGGTGGTAATCAAGATATTCAAATAGACAAAACAACAGGTGCTCTAGCCAATTCCGATACTCCACCCGAAAATATTGAAACCCAAAACCACCCTGTTATTTATGACCCCTTAGGGGCACTTATTTGTCTCGACTGCATTATTCCTGAAAAAACTGTTTCCATCAGATATCCACTTTCCTATTAAAATAGGTTAAAGTCCCTCTTTCGAGAAATACCCTAGACTGATAGAATATCGGCTGTGGCCCGTAAGCCAAAACTGCCTATCACTAGGCAGGTAAAACAAAATGTTAAACTTGCCCCAAAATTAGATAAAAAACACCTTGCCCCGATAGGAAAGGTGTTAATCTTCGCTGGTAAACCTTTCTATTTAATTCTTAGTTATCTTGTTATCTCTTTACTTTTTATTACCTATTGGGTTGGTCGTGGCACCAGGCTAGCAATCTCATTTATTATATTTCTATTAACTAAGGCTTTTTCAAAGCTTGTCGACTACCTCAAAAAACCAAAGTTCACATTTTTACCAAAACACCTTAAGTTACTGAGCCTTAAATTAAAACTGAAGACCCTTCAGCTTCCTAAAATCAAATTGCCCAAAATCAGTTTCAAGCTCAAAACAATTTCTCTGTTACTTCTAGTTTTCTTCTTTGTTTTTTGGGTATTAATTCTTCGAGATCTTCCCTCCCCTAAGCAACTAGTAACCAGGAAACAGGAAATGTCGACAAAGATATATGACAGAAACGGAGAGCTACTTTTTAAAATATACAAAGATAAAAATAGAACACCGGTATCTTTAGGCCAAGTTCCGATTCAAGTCAGGTTGGCCACTTTAGCTGCTGAAGACGCTGAATTTTATCAACATGTAGGTTTTTCTGTCAGGGGAATATTAAGAGCGACTATTAGAAATGCGACCAGGGGAGAATTGACGGGTGGTTCAACCATTACTCAACAACTTGTTAAAAACGCACTTCTCTCTTCCGAAAAAACAATCATTCGAAAAATAAAAGAAGTAATTTTGGCCGTTGAAGTTGAAATGATTTACTCCAAAGATGAAATTCTTGAAATGTACCTAAACGAAGTTTCTTATGGAGGCACTGCCTACGGTATTGAAGAAGCTTCTCAAGTATATTTTGCTAAAGATGTAAGCAGTCTTAATATTGCCGAAGCCGCTCTCCTTGCCGGACTACCTAAAAGCCCCACCAAATATTCACCCTTCGGACCAAACCCGGATTACACCATTGAGCGCCAACGAGAAGTAATTAGGCTTATGAGAATTAATAAATACATTAGCACCGAACAAGAAGCGGCTGCTTTAAATGAAAAACTATCCTTTGCTCCAAACAAAATTGATATTAAGGCCCCTCATTTTGTGATGTCTGTTAAACAAACCTTAGTCGAAGAATATGGTGAAGAATTAATTGAAAAAGGCGGATTAGAGATCACAACTACAATCGACTATTCTATCCAGAAAACAGCAGAAGAAATTGTTGCTAACGAAATCAATAAACTAGGCCCACTTAATGTCACCAACGGAGCAGCGCTTGTTATAAATCCACAAACAGGCGAAATCCTAGCTATGGTTGGTTCGAAAGACTATTTTGATACTGAGACGGGAGGAAACGTAAATGTTGTTACTAGACTTAGACAACCAGGTTCAGCTATAAAACCAATTAATTACGCTTATGCGCTTTCAAACGGACTTACCCCGGCAACAATATTAGTTGATACTCCGATTACATTTTCTATTCAAGGACAGGAACCTTATACTCCCAAAAATTATGATGGAAATTATCGAGGAAATATTTCATTAAGAAGCGCCTTAGCTGAATCAAGAAACATACCAGCCGTTAAAGTTCTTGCCAATTACGGTGTGAACAAAATGATTGAAATGGGTCAAAAAATGGGAATCACTACCTGGGACGACACTTCCCGATTTGGTCTTTCTTTAACTTTAGGTGGTGGTGACGTCCGTCTTATTGAATTGGCTGAAGCCTACACCTCTCTAGCCAATTATGGGGCTCATTCTGATTTGGTTTCGATATTAACCGCCACAAACTATAAAGGTGAAGTCATAAAAGAAAACATCTGTGTTCAAAGTAAATTAGGAAAATATATTACTGGAATAACGTTAGACACTTATGCTGCCGAAGCTGTAAAAGATATTTGTGAGAAAGAACAAGTTTTGGACCCACGAGTATCCTTTATGCTCACTGACATTCTAAACGATAACCAAGCCAGAACACCATCATTTGGTAGTCAATCTCTATTAAACATCCCTCAACACCCTGAGGTGGCCGTTAAAACGGGTACTAGCAACAACTTAAGGGATAACCTAGCAATCGGATATAACCAGGATTATTTAGTGGCTGTTTGGGTGGGTAATAACGATAATTCGCCCATGACGAGAGTTGCTTCGGGTATCACCGGTGCTACGCCCATTTGGAACAACATTATGCGCTCCCTTTTAACAAACAAGCACAGTGAGGGGTGGGCAGTTCCCGAAGGATTAGTCGAAATACCAATCTGCACATTAACTGGAACGCTCCCCTGCGAAGGTTGTCCCACTCGCCTAGAATGGTTCCTAGAAGAAAACCAGCCGCAACATGCTTGCCAAATGGAACAGTTACTTAAGGAAAAGAAAGATAAAGAAAATACTGAAGGGAAGCTTTTAGAACCAGCCGCAACAACAGAGCAATAAGCTATTTAATTTCTCTGTTATAAATATCCCTAGACAACTCTGGATACATCTCGTCTGCTTCTCTCTCAACCGCTCCTTTACTTAAAAGGACCAAAACAACGGGCTCATCAGCAAAAATAATTCCTGCATCGTTGACCACATGTATTTCTCTACCGTATTTATGGGCAACATCAGTACCAGAAGGAACACCAGCCGCAAGCCATTCCTCATAGATAGTATCTGTAATAAAACTTAAGAATTCATCTCTGTGCTTTTTGGAAATAACATCCCCCTCCCACAATTTCTCAAAGAAATGGCCAATATCAACTGGTGTTGTTTGTTGATCTTCACCAATAGTAATAGTGTTTTCCATTTCCATTGATTCGATTGCTTGATTTATTTTTTCTTCTCCAATTAATTGCTTGAGAATATTTGCAGCTGTATTATCTGATTCCTTCCCCATATATTCCAATATGTCTCGATAAGTTAATTCATAACCCTCTGATCGCCCATAAAGACTTCCTGATCCAGCTACTTTATCGCTGTTTTTAAGTTTGTAAGTATCTTCTAGATCCAAGTCTCCATTTTCAACTTCAATATAGGCCGCTAACATTACCGGAAGTTTGTTTAACGAGGCTGGTTCAAAAATATCATTCTCATTAACACCATAACTAACACCACTACTAAGCCTAATAAGATAGAACCCATAAACACCCGATAGGCTTATTGTCTTTTCTTTAAAAGATTTGATTGTCTGAATCGCTTTTTCGTCCATTTCTGCTTTATCCTTTTCTATTACAATTGGCCCGCGTTTAAATGACGGTAGAGATAGTTTGGGTAACCCTGGCAATTTCCACTTCCTGGCGGAAAAAGCCAAAACAGTTGATGCTAAAATAGTTCCCAAAAAAACATAAAATATCAAAGACCTTTCCTTTTTTCCCCAAGGTACAGGTTCTTGTTTCTTTCTTCTGCTAGTTGGCTTTGAAGTAAGTCTTTCTTTTTTCCTTGCCACAAACCTCTCTTCTTTTGTTTCTTCCTCTTTCTTACTTTTACTTAAAATTCCCATGCCTTATTTTACCTGTCGAGTTGCGTCACACGCAAGACTATTTCCTAATACTTGTCAGTAAATGCTTTCTTTATTACAAAAATCTTTTCGTCTTTATTTCGGAGATTGTCGAAGCCTATTTATCCCTTTTCATAAGATCATTTTTTATACTCAAATCTAGCTATTTTCTCCTTTTCCCCCACACTTTCTCATTAACCATATTTTCAGGTTTTTTGTTTTGAAATACACTTATTATTGCTTGCGTGGCTTGTTGTCCCATTTTTTCTCGGGCCTCCCAAGTGGCCGAAGCAATATGTGGCGTTAAGACTATATTTTCCATACCAATAAGTTCGGGGTTAATATCTGGTTCATTATCAAAAACATCTAGAGCTGCCCCTAAAAGTTGACCGGAGCGTAGGGCCTCCGCTAGGTCTTTTTCGTTAACAACAGGGCCTCTTGCTGTATTAACTAGGTAAGAACGCTTTTTCATCTTAGCTAAACTTTCCTTATTAATCATATGTCTTGTTTCTTCCGTTAATGGAACATGCATCGTTACAAAATCACTCTTAGCCAAAAGGTCATCTAGCTCGGCAAATGTGACTCCCAATTCTTGTTCTGCCTTTTCGTCACGACTTCTTTTGTTGTATAAAACCGTCATGTTGTAACCTTTTGCTCTTCTTGCCACCATCGAACCTATTCTTCCCAAGCCCACGATTCCCAATGTTTTTCCCAATAAGCCAGTTCCCAGAAAAATACCTGGCTCCCAACCCTTATACCCTCCGCGTCTAGTCGATTCATCTGCTTCTACAATACGACGAGCAAGACTAAGTATTAATGCCCAAGTATGTTCTGCTACCGACTCATTAACTTCAGTACTCGGGGTATTAGTAACGACTATTCCTCTATCCGTAGCTGCCTGTACATCTACGTTGTCAAAACCAACTGCGTAATTTGAAATAATTTTTAATTGAGGCCCAGCCGCATCCATAAGAGAACTGTCTACTCTGTCTGTAAGAACAGTAAATAAGGCATCAGCATCTTTAACTTTTTCTACCAATTCTTCCTCTTTTAAAGGCCTATTAAATTCTGAAATCGTCACTTCGTGACCCGCTTTAGTAAGATCCTTAAGAGAATCTCCTGGAATTTTTGTTGTTACGAATATCTTCATTAAAATTCTCCAACTTCCACTCCACTACTCTTTGCTCTTTCTATCCATGTTGGCATTTCGACTTCCTTAATCAAGCCCCTCTGAGAACCTATATAGCCAATTACTGAAGCTGAATTTAAAGTACCCCAGAGCAACGCCTCCTCTAAGGTTTTCCCCTTTATTAATGCCGAAACACAACCTGACCCAAAAGCATCTCCAGCACCAGTTCGCTCATAGGCGTCAACTGGAAGAACTCCAGCTCTAACAAACTTAGTTCCATCAAAAACAAAGGATCCGTTGCTACCATCTGTGATGATGGAAATTTTGGGACCCAAGGCAGAAAGCGCTTGAAGAAGCTCCTTTTCCTTGTTTTTAGTTTCTTTCAATCCCGTAAGCATTTCTGCTTCTTTTCTATTTACATAGACAATATGTGAAGCGGCCATAACATCTTTAATTGAATCTAATCCAGCCCTTAACTGACGACTGCCCGGATTAAAAGCCAATTTTACTCCCTCATTCTTTTTAACCCAATCTAATAGATGATTATAAAAAGGCCTAAATGAATCTCCCATTGAGGTTAGATAAACCCAAGGTGCTGCGGGCAACTGTACGGGGAACTCATAACTCCTAGGTGCCTTATATGTAAAAATTGTTCTTTCTCCTGCAAAGTTTATGATTGTTGAATAATTTGAGCTTGTTGCTGGCTGTTGAATGACATATGTTGTGTCGACATTCTCTTTGTTTAGTTTTTTGACGATCTTGTTTCCAGTATCATCATCTCCTAGTGTTAATACTGTGGCTGATTTTATGCCCAATCTTCTGCTTCCTACCGCATTGTTGGCAGCATTGCCTCCTATTGAAATCTCAAAATTGCTAACCGGTATTTTGTCTCCATAAGAAAAAGCAATTAAACTTTCTTTTGTATTTACCTGACAGAGTGTTTCTAATTCGTCTGGAGTCATAAAAACATCGAGAGATGAGTCTCCAATTGAAAGTAATTCAATTTGATTATCCATATTATTCTTTTACCTCCTCTTTGTATTTACCTTGTCTGGCCAATGATGCTTGTCTAGCGACCTGATATAAAGCTTCTTGAGCCATAGTAACATTAATATCCTTACCCTTCCAAGCGGTAAGTGACGGTCCCTGAAGGGCCCTGCCAAAGGAATAGCTTAACTCCCATGGGTATTCCTTTTCTTCTTCGTTCATTCTATTAAGGTTGGCAATTGCTTCCTTTGAAGATTGCCCACCAGAAAGAAAAACCACTCCAGGAATCTCTTTGGGGACTGCTTCCTCCAAAACTCTTAATGTAAATTGAGAAACTTCTTTTGGTTCCGATTTCACCAAGGATTTATTTCCTGGCAATACCATGTTTGTCTTAAGAAGTGATCCTTCTAGAAAAACCTCCTTTTTTTCTAATTCTTCAAAAACTGCCTTCAGCACAAGTTTTGAGATTAATTCACATTTAGTAATAGTATGCTCCCCCTCCATCAACACCTCTGGTTCAATAATTGGTACAAAACCATTTTCTTGTGATATCTTGGCAAATTCTGCCAATCTTTTTGCATTTTCTAAAATGGCCTCTGGAGACGGATATATTTCGTCGATATATGTAACCGCTCTCCATTTTGTAAACTTCAGACCCATTTTCTTATATTCCAACAATCTTTCCGACAACCCCTTAAGACCCTTCGTAACCATTTCTTTGTCGTTTCGATATACTTCTTTTCCCTCATCCATCTTTATTCCGGGAATCATCCCTCTCTGGGAAAGATATTCCGGAAAAGCAACACCTTGATCATCTTTCTGTCTAACTGTCTCGTCAAACAAAATTACTCCACTGATGAAATCTTCAATCTTAGGCGTGGAAAACAACATTTGCCTGTATTGACGATTTAATTCTGGAGTAGAAACTAGGCCAACTGACTCAAATCTCTTCTTAATTGTCCCCATGCTTTCGTCAGCCGCCAATATACCCTTCTTTGGGGAAACTAATTTTTCAGCGATTTCTTTTAAAGCTATTTTGTCCATATATATCGTAATTTAAATTTAGCACTTAGGACCTACGCAGGCAATCCGGGATTAAGAAGTTTTAAGCTTAATAACTCTTTTTACTGCACGCGCAATATCTACTGACTTCATTTTATATTTTGTGAGAAGCTCGTTAGGTTTACCAGACTCACCAAAAGAATTATCCATACCTACAAAAGCCATCGGGACAGGAAAATTTCTGGCTAACACCTCAGAAACAGCGCCCCCAAGACCCCCGGTAATCTGATGCTCTTCAACCGTAATAACTGCACCAGTTGTTTTGGCGGCACGAATTATAACCTGCTCATCAAGGGGTTTGATTGTGTGGCAATTGATCACCAATGTTTCTATTTTGCTTTTTCCCAATTCTTTGGCAGCAAGCAATGCCTCATATACCAATGGGCCGCAAGCTATTATGGCCACCTGCGGATCTTTGGTTTCCCAAATACTTTCGGCTCGACCAATTTTAAAAGGACTCTCTTCCGTCGTAAGAAGCGGTGTTTCGTTTCTAGAAAATCTAATATATGTAGGTTTCTCGTTTTTTGCAGCCTCAATTATCGCCTTTTTTGTTTCGATAGCATCTACTGGAGCAACAACTATCATATTCGGCAAAGTTCTCATTAAAGCCATATCCTCCAACATTTGGTGACTTGCTCCATCAGGGCCAACATTTACCCCTGTATGCGAACCGGCAATTTTTACGGGAACATTGTTTAAACAGATTGTCGTCCGTATTTGTTCCCAATTTCTACCAGGAGAAAATACAGCATAAGAAGAAATAAATGGAATTTTGCCATAATTAGCCATACCTGAAGCTATTGTCGCCAAAGCTTGTTCGGCAACACCCACTTGGATAAATCTTTTTGGAAATTTATCTTGGAATAAATAGCTTCTCGTGCTTTCTGTTAAATCGGCACACAAAACAACAACATTTTCGTCCTTCTCCCCCGCTATCACTAACCCCTCACCGTAACCATCTCTTGAGGATTTCTTTTCTATTTCTTTTTTGAATATGTCTTTTGATAGTTTTGCTAATTTTCTAATCATCTTCTTTTTTCTTTCTAATTTCTTTCAGGTTTTCTTTTAATTCTTTAATCGCCCTTTCAGTTTCTTCCTTATTGGGCACTTTTCCATGCCACTCAGGCAAGTCCTCCATAAAAGAGACTCCTTTTCCAGGAGTAGTGTTGGCAATTATTACGGTTGGCTCTTCAGACACTGTTCTTGCTTTTGTAACAGCATTAAGTATTTCTTCCATAACGTGACCATCAATCTCGATCACATTCCAATTAAAAGCTTCATATTTTTCCTTTAAGGATTCTAATGGCATAACATCCTCCGTATCCCCATCGATTTGGATATAATTCCTATCAACAAAACACGTTAAGTTTGAAAGTTTGTTTTTTCCAGCAAACATCACTGCTTCCCAGTGATTTCCAGAATCATGCTCGCCATCACTTGTAATACAAAAAGTCCTAAACCTAGATTTATCCATTCTTGCCGCATAGGCTATTCCTGCCGCTTGAGCTAAACCACAACCCAATGGCCCAGAAGTTGTTTCAAATCCAGAATATCTTACCCTTTCTGGATGACCTTGGAAGCGAGAACCTAATTCTCTTAATGTTTTTAATTCCGATATTGGAAAATAACCTGCGTGTGCCATGGCGGCGTAGCGAACGGGGCAAATATGTCCGTTTGAAAGAATCAGTCGATCTCTCTTTTCCCAAGTTGGTCTTTTGGGATCGTGCGTTAATATTTTAAAATATAAAGCCGTAAAAACATCGGCCATCCCCAAAGCACCGGCCGTATGTCCAGATCCAGCTGTGGCAAGCATTTTAATAATGTCTTGCCTTATTTCATTTGCTTTCTTTTCTAGATTCTTAACTATCATTTTTTATAATTGAAAAGCTTTCTCATCATCATGAGCATTATTTTGTTTTTTTACAGCTTCTTCGAACATTTTTATCGCCTCATATGCCTCTTTAGGAGTTTTTACTACTTTGTATACCTTTAGATCTTCAGGTCTTACTCTCATATTCTTTTTAAAAGAACCAATCACTTCGTTCCAAAACTCACCATATAAGATTAAGGGCTTGTGGTGTCCAAAATATAGTCTGGCTAAGCCCCAAGCCATACCAAATTCTGAAATTGTTCCCGTTCCTCCCCTAAAAATTACGTATGCATCTCCAAGCTCAAGAAGCTTTAGTGTTCTTTCTAGATAATTTTTTGTTTCCACTTCTTTGTCCATGGGATTTTCTGGATCTCGCCCTTCGTAATTAGTGATGTCTTCTGGATAAAACGTAACCCCCACCGACCTTCCTCCTGCTGCTTTCGCTCCTTCGGAAACAGCCCTCATAACACCCGGGCCGCCGCCGTTAATAGCCACAAAACCCTTTTCCGAGAGATATTTTGAGCATTCATAGGCTTCCTTGTATAAAGGGTCATTTGGAGCAGCATCAGCAAACCCAAAATATGAAATTTGTTTTATCTTTTTCATTCTTTTCAACTTACTACCTTTCTATATCCTTCAATATTTTCTTTTAAGTCCCCTTCGAAAAGCCGCTTACCAATAAAAAGTTCGTCAGCTCCAACTTCTACAAGCTTTTTTGCATTATCTGTAGTTACTCCCCCATCAACACATATTTTGTATTTAAAAGTTCCTCCTTCTCTTTTCTTGTTAAGCTTTTCTATTTTCTCAAAAACACTATCATCGAATTTTTGCCCGCTAAATCCAGCAGGGACACTCATGACAAGAATTGCATCTAGGCTCATTATTACTTCAGGATCGAGGTCAGAAACAGGAGTGGCTATATCAACAGCAAGACCAACCAGGGTACCTGTTTCTATCACCTTTTCTATAAACTCCATTTGGTTTTCCATCATTTCCACTTGTCCAATAATTCTCTTTGCCAATACTCTCGTTGATTTTTCAATCCAATCAACGGGTTCTTTTGTCATTAAATGAAAATCTAAATTAAGATTTGTCTCGATTGTTTGAAAAATGCTTGGATCTATTGTTTCATTTTTAGCAAATTGACCATCTAATACATCTATTTGAACTCCTTCCACTACCCCCTCTGCCTCATTTATCAATTGTTTCAATTCTTGAGGATTACTAGTAAGAATTGCCGGTATTATTTCAACTGTTTTATTAATCATTAAATGTTTCCATTCGGCTCAGCTCTGAAAGAAAGGCTAATGGGGTCTACAGGAGCGACATCCGATGATAATGTTTTGCCTACCCTAATAACTTGATCTATCAGTCTTTCTGCATATCCCCATTCGTTGTCGTACCAAGCAAAAACTTTAACTAAATTACCATCTACAACCTGTGTTAATCCCAAATCTACGATAGCCGATTCGCTTCTACCTATGATGTCCGAAGAAACCAGTGGTTCATTGGTAACTGCTAGAATTCCTTTGTAGAGCGCGTTTTCACTTGCTTCTGTAAATGCTTTATTTACTTCTTCCACTGTTGTTTTTTTCTTAAGTAAAATCGAAAAGTCTGTGATTGAACCCGTAATTACAGGCACTCTGAGAGCTCTTCCGTCAAATAACCCCTTTAGCTCAGGTATTGTTTCTATTGTTGCCGCCGCCGCTCCAGTTGTGGTGGGCACAATATTTTCAGCTGCAGCTCTCGCTCTTCTCAAGTCTTTGTGTGAATTATCTTGCAATTTTTGATCGTCAGTATACCCGTGAATCGTAGTCATCATTGCCTTTTCTATTCCAAAGCTTGAATGAAGAACGGCCGCAACAGGCGCAACGCAGTTCGTTGTACAACTTGCGTTTGAAATTACCTCTGCTTCTCCTTTGTATTCGTTAACACCCAAAACATAAGTACCCACATTTCCACCCTTGCTGGGAGCAGAAATAATTACCCTCTTCGCTCCAGCTTGAGCATGTTTTTTGGCATCATCTTCTGTTACAAATCTACCTGTTGCTTCAATCACAACATCCGCTCCATATTTTTTCCAAGGAATTTTAACCGGGTCTCTTTGAGCTAAAACAGGAATTTTCCTGCCCTCTACTTTAAAATAACCAATTAATGGATCTTCGTCTGTCGCCTCTTTTGCTTTTTTTACTTCCTCTGCTACTACTTTCTTCTCAAACTTTCTATACATTGTGTCGTAGTTAGCGAGATGCGCCCAACCTGAAACATCCATGCTCCCTGAAGTATTAATGGCAACAAACTCAATATCATTAGGGTGCTTAAGAAGGGCAACCCTAAAGGCTATTCTTCCAATTCTTCCAAATCCATTTATTGCAGTTTTTACCATGGCAGGTTATCTATTAGTTTAACAAGGCCTCTATCCCCGGTAAAGTTCCTTTGGCAAGAAACTCGAGACTTGCTCCACCACCTATCGAGATCCAGTCAAATTTATTAGTTAATTCTAGTGTTGATATTATTCTTTCAGTTTCTCCTCCGCCTGCTAATTTATATGCTTGGGAGTTTGCAATTGCCTTAAAAACCCTATCTGTTCCCATTAAATGACCATCTTCCTCACTTTTACTCATTGGTCCGGCAACAACAATCGTGCCTGCTTTGCTAATTTCATCTTCAAACTTCTCAATTGAATGGACAGTAATATCTTCTTTGTCCATGATTAGCTTTGCGACAACAATTTTCTTATCATCAAAGTCCTCAGATAAATAATCTGGCAAACGACCACCAATAAGAATCTTGTCGGCAACTTTCTTGAAATCCTCCAAGTAATCTAATTTGTCTTTCTTAACACCTCCAATAATAAAAAGGACTGGTTTCTTGGGATCTTTTAATATCTTTTCCATATTCTCTATCTCTTCAATAAAACGGAGTCCAGCAGCTGATGGCAATAGTTTGGGCAACTTTGTAATTGAAGCGTGCTCTCTGTGACTTGATGCAAAAGCTTCATTAATATAAACATCATTTCCTTCTGCCAAGTGTTCTGCATAATGTTCGCTGTTTTCCTCTTCTCCGCTGTCAAAACGCAGGTTTTCTGACATAACCAAATCGAGATTCTCTACCTTCTCCTTACCCCATTCTTGTATCAATAATTTTTCTAAAGCGGCACTTACCGTATCCACACTTAGCTCCTTAACCACCTTTCCTTCTGGCCTTCCTTTGTGCCCTATTATTGTGATTTTTGAAGCCTTTTGAGTTAAAATTTTCAGGGTTGGTAGTAGGACCCTTAATCGCCCTCCTCCGTCCTTTGAAATATCAATATCTAAATCCGCTCGTAAAAGAACTTTTTTGTTTTGAATATCTAAGTCTTCAATTCTAGGCAGTTTCATAAGAAGTAATCTTGTTTACCCTCCTTGCGTACTTTTTTTTCTTCGAAAAGAATGTTTCCAGAAACTTGTCGGCAATTTTTTTGATTGTATCAATATCCGTATAGTCTGCCCCTAAAGACAAAATGTTGGCATCGTCATGTCCTCTTGCCATTTTTGCCATTTTCTTATTTATACAAACCGCCGCTCTAATACCCTTCACTTTATTGGCCATAATGGCCTCTCCATTTCCACTTCTGCCAATAATGATACCTGTGGCACCCAGTTCTTTGGCTACCTTCTCAGCCAGGGGAATAATAAAATCAGGATAATCATCCAGCGGGTCAAGTTTCTTGTTACCCATATCCTCCATCACATACCCTTTATCTTGTAAATATTTTATGAGTTCTTTTTTTGCCTCGTATCCCCCATGATCTGACGCTATGTATGTTTTCATTTCTATTTAAATCCTTCTGTTAAATCTAATAATTCTTTTTTGGGGTCTTTGGCTGCAACGACGTCGCTCGCAACCGCCACACCGACTGCTCCCAATTCCACACACTTCTTCACATCTTTCGCTGAACTAACACCTGCTCCGACGACAAGAGGTATACCAGCTTCTTTAGAAAGAGACACGGCCTTAGCGATTATCTCTGGTTTTGAATCAGAAACAGAGGTTGTCTTACTGCCAATAAGCTCCGGCGGCTCATATGCTGCATATGTTGGCTTTAAACTTAATATTTTCACTAATTCAGCAACATCGGATGCAAATATCAAACTCTTTAAATTTACATCTTTCGCTCTTTTTGTCACAGCTTCTAAGTCGTCAAAGTTTTCCAATTTCTTTTCCGAATGATTAATAAACGTACCCAAGGCCCCATCTTCTAAAACCGCCTCTGGCAAAACGGCCCCCGTGTGAGCCCCATACTTATCGGGGTCAACGTTTTGGGCCCAAATTTCTAATTTTGACCCTATGACCACTTCTTTAATATCTGTGGCTTGTACGACTGGAATGATTTTAATTTGTGTTTCTTCCGAAACTGCTTCTATAATCTTTACTAAATCAATAGCCTTCTCACCACTACCTTCTTGATAGGTTTTAAAATTTATAAATATCATTCTTGTATTCCTAAAATAGAATTGATTTTACCTTTGTTAAACCCAATAATAGTCTCTTTTGCCCCATCCTCTTTCGTAATAACGACAAAAGGAACCCCTTTAAATCCTCCTGATTCTTTTTCCATCTCCTCACTTATAGCCTTATCTTGATCGATTAATTTTTCTGTAAAGGCAATACTTTTGGATTGCAAGTATTCCTTAAGGTTATTGCAATAAGGACAAGTTGTTGTTGAGTATATGATAATCTGCATTCAATTCACCTCTCTTTCCTCTATTTATACACCTTACTTATCTTATCTGGAATCTGAAATTATTGGAAGCGACTAATGTGCTGGGGATAAAAGACTTAATACATACATTATTAGTATTCCAAATACCAAGAGTGCAAATTTTTTCCATGAAGAAACCCCTTCTTCCTCGGCACCAACTTCCGGTAAGAAATCTGAAGCACCCAAATATAAAAATATTCCAGCTGAAAAGGCCAGCAAGGCTCCAATCTTGTCTTCAGCATCTCTCAAAAAAAAGAAAACCAATAAGGCACCAGGGAATGTGGCAAGGGATGAAAAAAGATTAACCCAAAAAGCCTTTCCCCTAGACCAACCAGAAGAAATCAGAACCCCAAAGTCCCCTATTTCATGAGGCGTTTCGTGTAAGAAAGTTGAAAGGGTAACTACAAAACCAAAATAAGGATCAATAAGATAGGCAGAAGCAATAGCCACACCATCAATAAAATTGTGAATTGTGTCTCCGAATATCACCAGCGGGGCCGTTGCCTTAGTTTTTGAGTGAGTATGGCCTTCGTGGTGATGCAAATGAGCAAAATACTGCTCAAAAAAGAAAGAAAACAAAAGGGCAATTAAAACGATCAGATAGGCTGATTCACCAGCTAAATGGGCCGCCTCAGGCAATAAATGAAGAAGCGAAACAGAAAGCAATACACCAGCCGCGAAGGGAACAGCATATTTGCTGAGAGTTCTTGCCCAGTCCTTCTTTAATAAAAAAATAACCCCTCCTACTAGCCCAGCAATGCTACCGACAAAAGAGAGTAGTAGTATGACAATTAACGGATTCATATCGTGATTTAACTCAATAAGTAGCTTAATACTATCAACCAGGGTGGCTGATTAACATTAACTATCTCTCCTGTAAGAACAGAGACGTTTGCCTCAACCTCAACCGGATAGTCAACAAGATTAAAAAGATTCAACACCTTTTCACCATTTAAAGCATAGACTAGTTCGCCTCTTTCTCCTTCAACCAAGCGAGATTTCTTATCGGTAAATCTAGTTATTATCTTTGCTCGCAAAACTGATTCTGCAGCCTCCATAGGTAAAATAGAAAGATATCTGGCACCGGAGGGGGTTTGAACAGAGATTTCATTTTTTTCTGGATCAATATTGATTGGGTAATCAGTTGTGATAGAAATACCATCCTGTTCTATATTAAATTCTCCATCAACTATTCTGATTGACAGCTTTTTTGTTTCCCCTCTTTCTTCAACTTCTATTAAGTCATCCTGCCAACTTGTTACATCTAGATTCCTGCTTCCTTCTTTTGAATCAATACTTAAGTTAATATTTTCACCCTCTTTTTCTAGGCTTATTTTCGCATCACTGGTTGTTTCAAAGCTTGCAGCCACCTCTGTTACCTCAAGATGTTCTCTTTCGGGAATGCCCAAAGAAATTGAGTCTGTGCTGGATAGCACCTTCCAAATTGCTTGCCCATCTTTATTAACAACAAGTAAGCTTTCTGCTTGCACAACCACAGTTGAAGTAAAGAAAAGAGTAAGGAGGCTAAGAATGAAAATACACTTCTTCATTTAGTTTAGGATATCTTGCTTAGCTAGAAGATGTCAACGAAAATCAGTTACTAAAAACTCCTTCGAGAACGTGTTCTTCTGGAGTACTGTCTTCTATTTCTTCATTAGTGATAACTACCCCACGATAATCTGAGTAATCTATGTCTGATTTAAACTCCAAAATAAATCCTCCCTTAGCGAGAATCATTTTACCTGTCGAGATAAAATCAAAATTGTCATCTCCCACCTCTCCCCTGACAAGCCATCCTTCGTAAAAGTAAGGAGCCTCTGGTTGGGGTAAGTCGGCCAGAACTACATGTTCAAAAATACCGTTTTCATAATTCCTGGTGGCAATTCCTGTACCAAACCCCTCAACTATTCCCGACAATTTCGTTTTCTCAACATCTTCTGGAATCTCTATGCTAAAGAACTCTTCCATTTTTTCTTCAACCGAAGGTGTAGATGGTACCGTCAGATTATCTTTGGGCTTTCGAAACCAAAAAATAATCCCTGCCAAGGCGGCAAGGACAATCAAACCTATCACTATATCTTTTCTTTTCATCTGACAAAGACTAACAAAAAAGAGAAAAAGTGTCAATCTATTAATTCAAAACGGTAATTTCCGCATATTCTCCGCACAATTACCGCAAGGTAGAGATTTTAACTCTCCATTCTGGTATATAGGCCAAAAAGAGCTAAAATTGCTGCAACTAGTAGCCACTGAGTTGAGGCCAACCAAATATCAACACCCAAATAACCAATCCCCGCTAAAAGAATAGAGATAATGGCGCCCCCCATTAACACTTGAGAAATTAGTTTTACATCTTTCTTCTTCAATGATCTCACCTCCATCCTTTTGGTGCCCAAAAAACAGCTGGGCCCCAAATCTCAATTAAATACTAACACAAAAATGTTCTTGAATTATTTAAGTATTTAATAAATAATGCACCTAGAGGTTGTGTTTAAGGAAGCAGGTGAAATTCCTGCGCTGTGCCGCAACTGTGATCCGTTAATCAACGGAGAGTCAGAAAACTAACAACCCTCAAATATCCCGAGCAGGAAAAAATGATTAAAGAAACCTCATTAGCATTAAATACTAGAAATTGGCTTCCCAAGTATGGAGAAACTGTCGAAGAAGCAAAAAAAAGAACGGTCAATGATTTTACCGCGGCTTCATTAGAGCAGAGAGAGGCTCCACTAGAGGAAAGAATAAATACATATATTTATGTCCTAGATCAAAACAGTCAACTATGCGACAAAGAATCAGGCAAAAGACCTACGCTTAGATGGGAAACAGAGACTGATCACCTTGAAAACACTGCATTTGAAGCAATGGAAGATTGGGCAGCAAAAGACTCTTCAGGTAACCTCGCTTGGTTTAGCCCCCCCAGTAATCGACACAGATATACGGAAGCTCGGCTGGTTGTACTCGAAAAGGAAGCAACAGAGAAAGAAATACTAATAGTGTGTCGGGCTTTCTGTCTCCCCCATTCTGAAAACGAGTGTCTCTATATTGCTAAAGAGATTGCAAAAACTTCTGACCAAAATACTGTCAACATTAACGCGGGAGACATCCTTCGGGCAACTCCTGTCTCCTTTAATCCTCCGTCAAATATAACTTGGTATGAATATTTAGAAAAACAAATTAGCGAACCCAAAATTTGGGAAAAAGTAAAAAATGGCAATGACCTCAGAAATAAAGAAGAAGCCATTCTTGTATCAGAACCTGTTGTTGAAAAATATTTTGATTTAATAACTGCTGCTAAAAATGCGCACGAATACGTTCTAGTTGGGGCGCTCATGGAAAGAGAGATGGCCAGATCAGGCATAATTTTTCAAGCAAGGGGAAGCTGTGGTATATCTAATCAAGAAGCACTACAGAGCCTTCGTGGCAATAAAGGTATCTTTGACACCGTCTTTACTAATTCTGCAACGGCTAATTACGAAGCTTCGTTTAATTGCCCCAAGTGTCATCACTCCATACCTTCTGGATATGGAATAACTGTTTGTCCTCATTGTGGAGCAAGAAAAGAAGATTATGGAAAATGTGCATAAAAAGACGTGCATGTGGAATCCTGGATTGAAATTTAGCTTGCTGGTATAATATGGTTTGTAAATATTCCCCGGTAGCTCAGCGGTAGAGCGCTCGCCTGTTAAGCGAAGGGTCGTAGGTTCGAATCCTACCCGGGGAGC
>CAYXBV010000006.1:0-46636 GCA_964463425.1 uncultured Gammaproteobacteria bacterium
GAATCTGTAAGGTCGGAAGACTCGTAAAATAATAAACAATAATCTGCTTAGAAGGAATATTTCTTCGTACGGCTAAATAGTAGTGATCCCTACCCTTTCTTTTTTCTAAAATTCCCATTGTGCCCGCCGTTGGCTCAAATTTTATTTCAAAGTCAATTTTTGCTGATGAAGCAATCTTTAAAAACCCTTCTGCTCCCCAAGTATCTATAATGCTTTGAATCATGTTCCGCTTAAAAATTATTTGCTCCGTTGGTTTTAAGATAATTTTGATAACAAATCCAGCTGTTTTAAGAAGGTAGTGTTGCGTTTTTGTAGAAATATCTTTGTCTGAATATTTAGTTCTACTATTCATGTCCCCCATTATATACAAATGTTCTAAAAAGGGTAGTTTGTTGCTAATGTATACTTAATCGCATGAAATCTAAGGTCATTATTTGGGTTGCCGCTATTCAGTTAGTGGTTGCCGTTTTTTTAGGCGTCAAAATATACAAAAAAACAAAAATACTGGGAACTAGTGCAATAGTCACTCCAGTTGACAAAAAGGGAATATCTTCTAATCCAGATTCAAAACTTGAAAACTTTTATGAACCCAAACCCAACAGTGTTGAGCCAGACCATGCCCCTTGGCTTGAAGAGAAAATAGAATACTACATAAACTCTGACGCCCTAAGAGAGGTCCGAGAGTACGAAAATGAGAAGCCTGATTCCACTTTCCGAATTGTAGCTATCGGGGATTCATTTACCTTTGGAGCTTCTGTGCAGCTCGAAGACAATTACCCTAAGCAACTCGAGACTCTATTGAATAATAAGTATGGAGAAAATCAGAATTTTGAAGTAATTAATTTAGGTGTCCGTGGCTACGATATTCAATTCGCCTCAGAGCGATATTTACTAAGAGGCGAAAAATATAATCCAGATTTAATTCTTTGGCTTTTAAGAGGTGATGATTTTTCCCAAATTGAAAATATTATGAGGCCCCTAACCGATCAGTTTTTGGATGAGTTGCACGCCAAAAATGAATCTGGATATCTTGTTAGCGATGACGGCATTGTTAGTTATCCATGGTACGAAAAAGCCTTAAAAATTATGCATGAAAGTTACGATGAGCAAGAAACATTGGATTACCAAACAGCTGTTATGAATAAATTTGGTCGTTACGACAACAAAAAAATAGTCATTCTTACCTATCCGTCTACACAAGAAAAATATGATCAGCGAATGCGTGAGCTTGCAAAATCAAAAGATAATGTCTATTTCTATGACGGACTTGCCAACCCAAATAAAACAGCAAATGTGCAACCGGACGGTCATCCAACTGCAAGGGGTTATACTCTAATGACAAACAGCATGCTTAATTACCTGGAAAAGAACTCATTAATACCATGCAACTAAGCAAGTCCAAAAAACGAAAATGCCTCCTTTTCCCTGTTATCATGATTCAGGTGGCAATTGCGCTTTATTTAGGTATAAAAATATACCAAAAACAAATGAAGGTATTGGGAACCAAAGTTTATGCTCCAATTGAAAAAGAAAGCATTATTGTCAATCCTGACTCTGAGCTTCAGCGCTTCTATGAACCAGCGCCTAACACAATCGAAAATGTAAACCCCTGGGTTCCCTATAAAGCAACTTATACAATCAACTCTGATTCATTAAACGAGAGATTTGAATATTCACCCGAAAAGCCCGATAGAACATTTCGCATAATAACACTTGGCGATTCCTATACTTACGGTCTTTATGTTGACACAGAAAATAACTATTCAGAAAAACTCGAGGACAAACTTAATGACACTTTGTCATGTAATAATTATGATCAATTTGAAGTTATTAATCTTGGAGTTGGAGGATACGATATTCAATACGCCTCCGAAAGATATAAAATACGTGGACAGAAATACAATCCCGACCTTATCATTTGGTTTATTAAAAACGGCGATATGGTTCAATTAAATGAGCGTATGTTAGTAGAAGAGAAAATTATTGCCGCAGAGCTGAAAAAAACAGGTGAGTTTGATAAATTAGTCAAGAAGGGAAACTTTTATCCTTCTTGGAGCAGGGCTATGCAGAAAGTAATTGACACATACGGAAGAGTTCATTTATTCAAAACTCAAATGAATTTTCTTGAAAACTTTCGAGATACCTATGTTAACCCTTTATTAATCATCACCTTTCCAAGCACTAACGGCGAATATAAAAGGGCCCTAGAAGAATTAACTGCGTCACGAGACAATATGACATTCCATGGGAACATTCCGGATATTTATAATATCAACGGAGCGTCATTCCCCAACGACGGTCACCCCACTATTTTAGGCCACACTATAATTACAGACAATTTATTTGAATATCTAACTAAAGAGGGTTTTATTTCTTGTGAGTAATCTTGTAAATAGAACAACCCTTTCTCTGAGTATGAAATTAAAAATTATTACTATTGTGTGTTTTCAGTTGGGAATTGTTGTTTTTTTGGGCATAAAAATATTCAAACAAGAAACCAGCGTATTAGGTGAGACCACATATACACCTATTCACAAAAAAGACGTTATTTTCAATTCTGACTCCAAACTGCAGTTTTTCTATGAGCCAATAGCAAAAACAACAGAGGAAGACACACCCCCTCTGTCTGACTTAAAAGTTTATTACACCATCAATTCCGACCACCTCCATGAGCGTTTCGATTACCCCATCAATAAATTGCCTAATTCGTATAGAATAATGACTCTAGGAGACTCCTTTACTTTTGGTCTTTTTGCAAATACCGCCGAAAACTACCCAGAAAAACTAGAAAGACTTCTAAGCGAAACTTGCTCCAATAATCAGAAATTCGAGGTAATTAATCTTGGCGTTAGTGGGTACGATATTCAGTATTCTGTAGAAAGATTTCTCCTTCGCGGGCAAAAATATGAACCAGATATGATCATATTCCTTCTAAAAGAAGATGATTTTATGGATATCGTTGAAATTACAGCACCGATTGTTAGTCTTTATTATGAAGAAATGGGACCAGAAAAAATGGATCAATTAGCAGAAGTGGGCAAATGTCCTCACTTGGATAAAGCGTACCATGATTTTAAGGAAAATTATGATAACGACAATATCCGAAACTATCAAAAGAAACAACTAGAGAGACTCATCTTAAACTCCAATAGCAAGATTGTTATTCCTGTATGGGCAGAAATGCATAATGAAAACAAACAAGTTATTAAAAACCTTTCAGAAAAATACCCAGAACGTGTTGAATATTTTGAACTACCGAATTTCTACAAAGAAAACCCTAAAACAAAACAGCCAGACTGGCACCCTACACCCCTGGGCTACGATCTCATGGCTCAAACAATTTATAAGTATCTCACCAAAGAATCTTTAATCCCCTGTAATTAACTTTTGTATATTAAATAGTTCCCCATTATCAAATAATCAATTTTTGTTCTCAAAAGGTTTTGAATTGCTTGTTCAGGGCTTTCCACAATTGGTTCCCCTTTTATATTAAAACTTGTGTTTAAAACACAAGGTATCCCGGTTTTTCTGTAGAACTCTTTAATTAATTTGTAATATCTCCCATTTTCTTTATTGACTGTTTGGATGCGACAAGTTCCATCTTTGTGAACAATGGCAGAGATTTCGTTTTTCTTGTCTTCTTTTGTTTGAAAAACAAAATTCATGTAAGGAGAAAAGTGATTTTTTTCGGGAACTTCAAAATATTCATGCGTTTTTTCTTGCAAAACTGATCCGGCAAATGGTCTAAATTGCTCTCTTCTTTTTGTCTTGTTTACTTCCGTCTTCATAGATCTTGGGCTTGGTTTAGCCAAAATTGATCTCGAACCTAATGCTCGAGGCCCAAACTCCATTCGACCATCAAACCAGCCAATAATTTTATTACTATTTAACAAGCTAACCACTTTCTTAAGCAAATCTTTTTCTTTCTTGTAAAATACGTATTTTAACCCACTCTTCTGAATAGCTTCTTTTATTTGCTCACTTGAATATTCTGACCCCAAAAGAACATTGAAAACTGCTTTTCTTGGCTTTTTCTTTAAAATACCGTAGTAGACATACAAAGCGGCCCCCATGCTGGTGCCCCCGTCTCCGGCAGGACCAAAAATAGACACTTTCTTGAATGGTGTATTGTCGTATATCTTCCCGTTTGCCAATGAATTCAGGCCAACACCACCACTAACACAAAGGTTTTTAATCTTGGTAATTTCAAATAGGTGATTTAGCATTTTAAAATAAATTTCTTCTGATACCTCTTGGGTACTAGCAGCAAGATCCTTATCTCTTTTGGTAAGTTTTTCTCCTGGCCTTCGTGGTTCTCCAAATAGTTTTTCGAACCTCCTGTTCCACATTTGAAAAGATTCTCTAAAAGAAAAATACCTCATGTTAAGAGCGAAGCTTCCATCTTCTTTTACGTCAATCACTTTATATATTTCTTCTTTGTAAATTGGCTTACCATAAGCAGCCAGACCCATTACCTTATATTCGTCGTTGTTTACTCTAAAACCTAAAAAAGAAGTGAATGTGGAATAAAGTAAGCCCAAAGAACTTGGAAAATCAATCTTCTTAAGTTCAGAGATGGCGTTTCCGTCCCCCTTCCACAAACCAGTTGTTTGATACTCCCCTGTTCCATCTACGGTCAAAATAGCGGCTTTTTTGTATGAAGTGGTGTAATAAGCCGCCGCGGCGTGAGAAAGATGGTGTGGGACAAAAAATATTTTTCCCTTAAATCCAAGCTCCTTCTTTATAATATGTTCCACCTTTATCTTACGATTAATCCACTCGGGAATACTTTTAGTAAAGGGGTTTAACGAAAATGGGTATGTTTCTACAAAAGTTTGCAAAATTCTTTCGAACTTTAGCAAGGGTTTTTCGTAATAAGCAACATAACTTATATCTTTAATTGAAATTCCTGCATTTTTTAAACAAAATTCAACTGCTTTAAGGGGGAATTTGTTGTCATGCTTTATGCGACTAAATCTTTCTTCTTCAACAGCACTCAGTATTTCACCATCTTTTATTAAACAGGCAGCACTATCGTGATAAAAAGATGATATTCCTAAAATATACATATTGTTTTTAGTAAGCAGATTTGAAATAGTCGCGTTTTAAGCCGCTTCCCTGCCCCTTTTTCCAATAAGATGTGTGTTTTTCTTTTTTGACAAATAGTCTGGATATTTTTAAAAATACAGAAGTTACGCCGATGACGAGTAAATAAAACATAGCTAAAACGATGACGATAAAAACCCTGTTAATCTCACTGACTATCTTTTTCATATCAGGGGATAAATAAAAATGGGGACAGGAGAAATTTGGGCACTGATTATCAACAAGGCAATAATAACCAACGTCAGAATAACTGGAATCAGCCAAATCTTGTCTGACTTAGCAACTAACACTAATAATTGTTTAATTGATTCAATCATGATTCGATTGCCAACAACAAAATCATTCTACCATTCAATAAACAGAAAATGACAGTCTCGTAATCAAAAGTTACACTTCTGTCTTACTTAAAATATGATATCCGTATGGCTAAGAAAAAAAAGATAAAAAAATTCCAATCAAACCGAAGACGCAGATATTAACAAAAATAGGTTCGATATATATCTGATTGTCAAACTTTCTGCTGATTGCAGCAAGCGTAGCCAGAAATATACATTTAAACGATCTGACCTCGCTGTTGGTGCCCCCATCAGCCTAGGCACACCCAGTGTTCAGATTTTAGGTACGGTTATGGAAATTAGCGAACAGGAATTTGAAGACAAATACGACTTCCATGGTTTTGTCATTGACAAGATTGAATAATCTTTAAAAAAAACTTTTCGTAGACATCAACAATACTTTCCCAACTGTATTTCTGCGTAGCTCTTTGTTTAATACTTTTCCTAAGCACGTCTTGCTTTTTGTAGTTTTTCTTATCAATCACCCATTTCAACTTTTCTTCTAGGTCTGTTAGTGAACCTATTTTGTAATACATAGCCGCATCGCCTAAAACCTCTTTATTGGCATGATGATTATTAGACAGTATCAAAGAACCAAAACCCATTGCCTCTACTAAGGATGGGTGTGTGCCGCCAGATCGCTTGGTTTCAACATAAGCGAGCGCATTTCTTACTACGCTCGCGTAAGAAACTCGTTTTAAAAACCCCGTAAAAACAATGCGCTTATTTTTTTTGCCATCTTTCAAGATTTTCTTTTTGTATCCACTCTCATTAATATCGTCTCCCACGATAACGCACTTTATTTCTGTATTAAGTTTAGAAAAAGCTTTAATAAGTTCATCTGTATGATTATCTGGAACAAATCTTCCTACCCAAACTAAATACTGTCTTCTTTTGAAACCAAATCGTCGCAAAGCCGAATTGCTTGACTTTTTTTCTTTATAAAAACCGTAAGGGATGTATTTTGATTTTTTATTAAATTTCTTCTCATAATATTTTTGGATGAACAAAGAGTCTGTAATAATTCTATTAGGCAATATAACGGCTAGGTATTCTGACAGAGCAAGATATGTTCTTCCAATTAATCCCCACTTTTCTCTTTTCCAGTCAAGGCCATCTACATTAATAACAGTCTTTGTTCTAAGCAGCCTAGGAAAAATACTAAACAAGCTACTACCTACCCCAAAATAACAGATAAGGTCATATCGCTCAAAAAGGACCGCATGTAGAGTGGATAATAAACTGTGAACAAATGTTTCCCAATTTTTGCTTTTGGGTGCTGGTAGTGTTATCAACTTCACTCCGTTGAGTGTTTTTTTTCCAGAATTTACATATGAATGTCGGCAATACACTGTTACCTCATGTCCCCTTTTTACCAAATCAGTTGATATTTTTTCGGCAGCAACTTCGAACCCGCTATAAATAACAGGAATACCCCTAATACCGATAAGTGCTATCTTCATCCGTTTTTTAATGCAAACTCATATGCTTTAATTGTTTCTTTAGCTGTTTTCTGCCAACTATATTCTAGGGTTTTTTGACAACCTTTCTCGCTCATTGTCTTTATCTTCTTTGGGCTTTTAACTAAAGCGCCGATTGCCTTAGCCAGATTATCTGAATTATAAGGGTCAGCAAAAATTGCTGCTTTACCAGCCACCTCCCTATGAACTGGAATATCAGAAACAATGACTGGCGTTTTGCATTTAAATGCCTCCAATATTGGCAAACCAAAACCCTCATAAAGAGAATAATATATTAATACTTCAGCCGCACTATATAAATAAGAAAGATCTTCATCAGATACATCACTGATTATTTTTATATTCGTGCGTTTTATTTTTGTTCTAATGTTGTGTTTTCCTCCCAATATTACTAACTGCAAATCAGGAAAATTTGGTTTTATTTGTATGTATGCATCGATTACCCTATTAATATTGCGCTTATCATACCTACTATTCAGTGTAAGTAAATACTGTGATTTTATCCCAAATTTCTTCATTACTCTCTTTTGAGCCGTTTTTTTACTAATCGCTCTAATATTCTTTGTGGCCGCCTCGTGCGTTACAAATGTTTTTTTTGTGTGTTGGGGATAATAGTGAGCAAGTTCTTTTTTAATAAACTTTGAGGGAACAACTATTGCCGCCGCTCTGTTCATTGAAATAGGAAGCAAGCAATTAAAAATCATTTTTTCTCTGACAGAAAAAAAATCAGGGAAACGCTTAAAAGCAAAATCGTGAACCGTTAATATCAATTTAGAGGAGCCAAAAACTGGACCGACATAGGTTGCATGAATAATGTCTGTGTGTATGCTCTTTGCCAGCTTGGGTAAAGAAAATAAGATTCTAGCGACATTGCCTGTCCTTTTTTTGATAATAAAAAATTTCTTTAAGCTCTCGCCTGGTATTTGATAATTGCCATTTGCATAAATATTGGTTACCAAATTCTTCTGTTCTATTAATGCTAATGAAAGGTTCTCAATGTAACGCTCATTCCCTCCCTCTCCAGTTCCCAACATGTGACCGTCAATTAATACTTTCATTTTTAAATCATGGCACGCAGAATCCAGAAAAGTGAATTATACGGCAAAGTAGTCGTTGGATTAAAAAGTGCATATATGAACAACGTCCAAAACGAAATAATAAAAGCTTTTGCATATTGATCCTTTTGTTTCCCAAATATGATACGCGAGTCTTCTTTGGCGAAATAGCCCAACACGCCAACATAAAAAAGCAGACTGATAATTCCTGTTTCCGACACCACTTGGGCAAAAATATTGTGAGGATTAGTCGAGGCAATTTCGCTCTCTCGGTCTATCCAAGAAAACTGTGATTTGCCATTCATATTTCTTCCCGACAAGTAATCTTCATAATTTCCCAGGCCCGCACCTGTAAACGGAAAAGCTAAGCCAATCTCAGTTGCCTTATCAAGGTTTTTGGAACGCACTAAAATTGTGCCAACATCTTCTCTTTTGTTTTGAAATGTCAATCGATCAATAAAAGAAAATCCAAAAATCTCATTCAATATAATCGCCGTAAAATAAACAACCACTACTAGCGAGAATAAGAAGCCTGCCCTAATTAGTATTTTTCTGCCTAAAAACAAAATAAAGGAAGCCAAAAACGCGAAGGCTAACATTAACATTCGTGTTCTAAAATTAGAAAACAAAGTGGTGGAGGCGATCAACAAAAATCCTAATAATATTAATATTCTTTGCTTAGGTTTTTTATATTTCATGGCAAGGACGAACAGGAACGGAACAACAATTTCGTCGTAAGTTTCGACAAATATTCTCGCTCTTTGTATATTTATTTCTACTAATTCAAAATGAGGCTCATAGATAAAGACTTTGGCTAAGGACTGAAATAAACCAGTGGCCCAAAAAATAAACATTTGGTAAAAAAAACTAATCGCGGTAGTAAGTAAAAAAACAAAAATGATTTTTTTTCTCGCTTTGGGTAAGCCCAAGGCAACAAACAAGAAAAGTCCTGGAAAAACCACATCCTTATAGCGATAAAGAAAGCTCCCAAGACTAATGGCTGGAAATACTGAGATCGATTGAAATGCTAAATAAACAAGGAAAATACCGAATAGCAATTTGCCTTTTTTGGTAAATGGTGCCTTCTTCCCTAAAAACTGCTTAACAACGATAACCACAAACAATACCAACACTACTATTCTGGCTATGCTGTGGGTAGTTAATAATGCACTTCTTATGGGAAAGAAAATATATATTGAAGGCAGTTTAATTAAAAACAAGCTCAAAAGAAACAACTTTTCCAAAAATGATTCTCTTGTTAATAATTTAATCTTTTGTTTCATTTGTTTGTCTGAGTATATAATAGACGGAAACACAGTTTAATGAGAGAAATTTCAAAGATCATTGTTCTTGCTAAAAGTATTGATGGCGGCACTGGCACTTTTGTTGAAAGCTTACTTAAGCTAGCAAAACTACCAGAAAAAGGAACGTTAATTAAAACTCTCGTTTTAGAAAAGCCACAACATCGTCTTTTGAGCAAGGCCGCTAATAATTTTCACTTTTTCAAAACACAAGGTAAATATCCTCAGAACTACACTCTTTCACTCTCAAATATTGTTGGTTTTCTGAAAGAGATCAGCTGGATCAATAAACAAATTGGAGAATTTGAACCTGATGTTCTTCTTGGTGTTGGTGTTCACGCCAACTTGCTATTAATGGTCCATAAAAAAATACTAAGAAGAAACACACCAGCCGTACTGACTACCCATATAGAATTAAATAAAACCCTTACCAAAAAATCATCTCCCCTGCTTAAAAACATATTAACAAAAATTATTACCTTCTTTTACAATCAAGCAGATATAAATGTCTGTGTTTCAAGAAAAGCATCCACAAGCTTAAAAACAAACTTCAAGCTCAAAAAAAGTCCAAAAGTCATATACAACGGAATAAAAACACCCACCAAGGTAAAATCGATTCCACTTAACACAAAAGCCCCAGTCTTTATCACCGTTACCAGACTAACCACACAAAAGGCTATTGAAACTTTAATTGATGCCTTTAAAATATTTTCTGAAAAAGTGCCCAGTGGAAGGCTATTAATTGTTGGCGATGGTCCCGAAAAAACAAAACTTATCAAATATGCGAAAAATCTTCATTTAGAAAAGAAAATACAATTCACTGGATGGGTTAGCAACGTTAATCACTATTTAGCTAGAGCAAATATATTTACCCTCTCTTCAACAAGAGAAGGGCTACCATACGCTCTTCTTGAGGCCATGTCTCAAGGCAAACCCATTATTTCAACTAATGCCCCTACCGGCCCCTCTGAAATCCTAGATAATGGGAAATACGGCTTACTAATTCCTGTAGGTAATATACAAAAATTTGGCAAGGCTATGATTAGATTAGGAACAAATAAAAAGTTGTATCAAAAAATGTCGCGGTTGTCTCAACAAAGAAGCAGTGATTTCTCGGAAAACAAAATGCTTGAAGGATACGAGAAAGTTTTCCTAAATCTATGAAGATCCTGCTTGATGCTCACGCTGCCATTGAAAAGAAAACTGGAATAGGTAGATATTGCGACAATCTAGTCACAGCATTATCTAAAAACAAAAAGGTCAAGGTCTGCCTATACTCCAACTTACCTAAGAGAAAAATATCACATGCTTATCGTAAATACCCTTCATATAGCGCTCATTTTAAAAATGGATTTTACAGAGTGCTTTTAGGTCTCAGTCAGGCCACTAAAAAACTCCATCCCGACATCATTCATATCAACAACTTTGCACCACTTATTAAAACTTGTCCTATTATTAATACCGTCCATGATGTCTGTTTTAAAACCTGCCCCTCCAAATACCCCCTTAAAACTCGAGTAATTTTTGGTCTTTTTTTTCCTCGTTCGCTCCGACTAGCTGATGAAATTATTTGCGTATCAGAAACAACAAAGAAGAACTTAATGCGTCTGTATCCGGTCGATGAGAGCAAAATTACCGTTATTCATGAGGCTTGTGACCCTGTTTTTAAGTATATTAAGAATGATAAAAACACAAAAGATAAAATCAGAAAGAAATTTGGAATTAAAAAAGATTTTTTTCTCGTTGTCGGCAATATTGAAAAAAGGAAAAAGCCTTTTCAAATTCTAGAAGCCTTTAACAAATTAATAAAAGAAAACAACGACGTGCAGCTTGTCTTTGCTGGACCAAATCTATTAAAAGATTTTCCACCCAGCGAAAGTGAGCGGCTCGTAAACAGCAATCATCTCAAAATATTAGGATATATCAGCAATAAAGACTTAAATTCTCTTTATAATAATGCGGCTGCTCTAATTTATGATTCTCACTGTGAAGGCTTTGGGCTTCCCCTGCTTGAGGCTATGAATTGCCAAACTCCTATTATATGTAGCGACCTTAAGATCATGAGAGAAGTCGCGGCAAATGCAGCCATCTTTACCAAAAATAACAACGACTTGCATCAGGCTATGTCTAGCCTTCTCAAAGACAAAAAATTAAGAAACAGACTCATTTTTCAAGGTCGGAAAAGAGCAAAGTATTTTTCTTGGAAAAAAGTATCTAAAAAAACAATTAAGGTTTACAAAAAAGCACTTTCTTAAATATAATCATTATTCAACCTCTTCTTCATCTTTCGCTTGTTGACTAAATAGCTTTCAAGTAATATAAATAGATAGCCAACCAAGCTAATATATAAAAATATGGCAAACACCCTAGAAAAAGTAGAAAAAATTATTCTTTACGCAACTGTTTTTTTAATTCCTCTGATTGTTTTATCTCTTTTTTCAAATCCTCTTTCTGTTCCTAAATTAGCTATTCTTAGTTTTGGTGTTGGCTTAGCTTTATTCATCAGGGCCATACGAGTAATTCTAAAGGGCTCACTAGATTTCTCTTCTGGGAAATTTAATATCCCTGTTTTAATTTTACTGATCGCGTATCTTGTTTCCAGTATTTTGGTTACCCCAAATGCCATGGAAGCTTTTTTCGTGCCTGGAGTAACCACAGCTGTTATTGCCTCCGCGCTACTTTATTTTCTTATTTCTGGACTTGAAACCGAGGAAAAGAAAACACTTTCTTTGGTTGTATTCCTTTCTGGTGTTGCTTTGTCTGTAGTTTCTCTATTATTTTTCTCAAAAACATTCGAGTTTATCCCTCAACTACCTGCATACATGCAAAATGCTTTGTTTAATACTCTTGGTGGGCAATTACCAGTCGCTATGTATTTAATGGCCACCCTTCCCCTGGGAATAGGTTTTGTCATTTCTCAAAAAGACGCAGCCAAAAAAGCATTTCTTTCTCTAGCCACAGTCCTTTTAATTGTAGGTTTGGGAATTTCTATTTACAATCTCCTTCCGGGAAAGCCAGCTGAACCCAAATTGCTTGATTTTGGCACCTCTTGGTCAGTTGCCATAGACACTATAAAAACATCACCCATCTTGGGAGCAGGAGCAGGGAATTACCTGTCTGCCTTTAATCAATTTCGTCCTTTGTCTTACAACCAAACCGGCAATTGGAACTTAAGATTTACCTCTGCAAGGAACTTTTATTTAACTGTTCTTACCGAAACAGGATTTTTGGGAATAACAGCCCTACTACTTATTGCCATCGAAGTCTTTAAACGTTTGAAAAGTATTTTCAAGAAAAACAAAGATATTTCTATAGACAAAACAATAGAAGAGTATTCAATATTACTTTCACTGACCATGCTCCTGATTAGCTTTATATTTTTCGCCGCCGTCCAAACACACATTGTCCTTCTATTTGTTCTTTTAGCCTTAAACTCTAAAGGGAAAAGAATAAAACTAAACCTATCTGCGCAGGCAACTGATGAAAAAAATATTTCATCCGTTTCATTGGCGACTCGACTTCCCGCTTTTCTTGTTGGTGTCCCTATTATTGTTGGTTTAATTGTTTTTGGAATCTTTTCAAGCCGAGCTCTAACTGCTGAGGCAAAATACAAAAAGGGACTTGATGCCCTAGCTCAAAATAATGGAGGGGTTACTTATGAGTTATTCCGCGAGGCAATAAGTATTAATCCATATGTTGATCGCTATCATGCAAGTTATTCTCAAGTTAACTTGGCTCTCGCAAACACCATTGCCCAAAATGAAGACATTACTGACCAAGATCGAGAAACAATTACCCAACTTATTGAACAAGCAATTAGAGAAGCAAAAGCAACGGTTACTCTAAACCCCCAAAGAGCTGGAAACTGGGAAGTTCTGGCCAGAACCTATCAGGCCATTACCCCCTTTGCTGAAGGAGCGGATCAATTTACGATACAAACTTTTAATCAAGCTGTCGCTCTGGACCCAATTAATCCCGATTTAAGAATATCTTTGGGTGGCACATTCTATGCTCTTGGTGACTACGACAATGCCATAGACGCCTTTAAGTTGGCAGTTCTTGCGAAATCTGACCATGCCAACGCTCACTATAACCTAGCCTTTGCATATCGAGAAAAAGGTGAGATCGAAAAGGCCATCCAAGAAATGACCATTGTTCTTTCCTTGGCGAACAAAGAATCCGACGATTATGAGTTGGCCAAAATTGAACTTGAAAACCTAGAGAAAAGAAGAGTTCCAGCAGAAAGCGAAAGCGGCGAAAACTTAACTCCTCCACAAGAAGCCGAAGAACCTGTCATCACCCCACCACTTGAACTACCCATTGAAGCTGAGCCACCTGTTGTGCCGGTAGTTTCCCCTTCTCCGACTCCAACACCAACTACCGAATAGTTACTTCTTTGAAGCCATAGAAGAAGATTGTTTTTCCTTATTTATCATCTTCGTTGCCTCCTTGTATCCGCGAACTCTAGTAAAACGAATTGAAAATAAAGGTTGATATTTCTGTTTATTTTTTGTATATATATTTAAGTAGATAGAAATTGTGAAAAAAGAATATACATTAATCTTTATTGTTGGCCTTTTTCTTCTGGCCTATGTACTTGATGCTGTTGTTGATCCCCTTGGTATTGTTTTATCTTCGCCATATAAATATATTGATCCGAGTATTTACTCTCAATATCCTTTTACAGGAGCCTCTATTGTTATTAAATCTTTGGGAATATTTTTGACCCCTTTGTTTTTCTTGTCATTTATGGAAAAGCAATATACCGCCAAAGGTCTTATTCTGTTGATTGTCGCTGGATTAACACAGCTCTATGGCATTCAAGAGCTAGCAACGGGCGCCAACCTACTTCCCATTGAATGGGCTGTTTCCTTAGCTCTAGGAGGCGCTGCTCTTCTCGCACCAATGGTTCTTTACTTTATAAAGGGCACTTTTTCTTCGGTTACCAAAACGATCGCCGGAACAGACTTAGACGAAGACTCATTCGAAGAAAATCTGGAATAGCCTTATTCCCCTAATATAATTCTCGCTGAAGCGTCAGAATCCTCAAGCTCTCCCGAAATTGAAGAAATATCAAGCTCGCTTTCAACATCTTCCAGCAGTGCTTCTACTAATTCCTCAACTTCCGGGTCAACATATAATTCGTTGCCAACTGTATCTTCGGCATTGCCAGTTTCCAATACTTCATAGCCTAAAGCCTCAAATATCTCAGTCGCATCGCCTGCTGCTCCAGCCACACCGGAACCATTCAAAATCTCAAGGGTAATTTCTTCTCTTTCTAGTTGGACCAAAGTCGGAGCAGTTGTCGGCTCTACCGACGTTTCTTCTTCAAAGGTAATTTTCTCTTGAGCTGTTTTTTCAGAATATCGGCTGGTGAGATAGAAAATCCAACCCGTTGCACCAAAAATAATCAGGACAACAATCATTCCTGTCTTAAATAATTTTTTGTTTGTTTTCTCTAGGGGAACTTCTTCGCCTAAGGGTCTCTCGCTCAGAGTTTCTTCTGTTTCAGAAGAAAGGCTTTGATCTTCTTTTTCAGGTACTTGTTTCAAATCCTCCGTAACCGATTCTTCTTTGGAGTCAACCTCCTCTACAACTATTTTCTTTTCCGTATGGGGAACTTCAATATTTTCTTTCTCTTCCTCTTTTAAAGTTGTCTTTTTTTTGGCAGCCATATGTTTTTCTAACCTAAAAATATAGTACTACAAATTTTTATTACTTGTCTACATAAAGGTTCCTTATCATATTACGCCAAAACCACTAATACGAATTAGTGGAGCAATTATTACTAGTGACAGAGAAAACAAAAAACGATATTGAAGGCAAGGACAAGAAAAAGCATGAAGAGGACTCCTCTTGACTATTTGCCACTAAATAAGTAAACATTAACTAGTAAGGAGGTGGTAGTAAGTGATCAAGAACATAGGAACAACCGAATTAATCATCATTGCTCTAATTTTAATACTCCTCTTTGGTGGCAAAAAGATACCTGAGTTCATAAAGGGTGTCGGAGAGACTGTCAAAAAAATCCTTAAAACATCAAAAGACGAAAAAAAGGAATAAGGGGTAATGTTTAAAACCCACTGGATAACAAAAAGGGAGGTAAGACGTAATGTTTAAAACAATTGGATCAACAGAACTTTTAATAATTGTCATAATATTACTTATTCTATTTGGAGGAAGAAAGCTTCCTGAGCTCGGAAAAGGTATCGGAGAATCTGTAAAGGAATTTAAAAAGTCTACAAAAAAAGAACCTAAAAAGAAAAAGAAGTAATTCCTTTGCCTACATCTCTACTTGTATTAATAATGCCATTTGTTATTTGGTCAACATGTCTATTTTGACCTTATCCCCCATCAAGCTAGCTAAAGAACAAGAGGTGTTTTGACCACACATCTGAAACTAAATCACCAAAATTGGACAGGGTTCTTCCGGAATAGTCCCACACGGCTGTAGAAATCTCTCCAGTTGTGGGAGCGGTCGACGACGCTTCAACTTCGAAACTTTTGTCTAGACATAAATAATCGGTTCCGGCAATACAACAAACCTGAGTCCGATAAACGTCGGTTGTAGCAGGAGCCGTAAAATCGTGGTAATACCATCCATTTGCGGCACTAGTCATTGATTGTCCATTCAGGTGCAAGGATCCGTCAGGATATCTACTAGTAATGGAACAGGTAGCCGTCGTTATTGGAACATAATAATCATCATAAAGAAATTCGCCTATTGTGCAACTACTGCTCGCGGTACAGTCTTGAGGACTTCTTGCCGAGGCCAATGTGTTCCGGGGGAAAACAAGGGCCCCAGCAAGAGCAGAAACAGCAATTGCCACAAACACTTGTCTTCTGATTGTTTGGGCAGCTATCATATATTACCTACATTTTCTCTTTCGTAACTCGCCGTAGTTCGGAGACGGACTCTCCAACTCCCCGTGCGAGCTCAGGCAGTTTTTTACTGCCAAAGAGAACAAAAAGCATCACAGCTATTACTCCTAGCTCTGTTGCTCCTATGTTATTTAACATGCAGTCAATCACCTCCGTTCTATTATTTAGTTGCTGGGTTTCCAACAGGTAAAACCAAAATGTTTTGTTGGGCAGGATTTTCCGTGAAAACCCAGCTATATCCAGTATTCACTGTTATTTGATATATTGTCAAGGGGTATTTTCTATCTAATTAATCTTATCATAATCTTATCATGTTTTGCATATTTAGCCTCAGTTTATAAATACTTATACTAAATTGACTCCATGATGTGATTATGATACATTCTTGTTGCATGACAATTTTAGCGTATAACTTATCAGCAAAAATAAAAGACAATTTACAGAAGATTGAAATCCTTCGTCGGCAGATATTGTTACTGCCCATACCACCCAAAATAGAACTCCGATTACGATGGGAAGCCTCTCTCCAAAGAACATATTGGTCCTTGGTATTGGCAGGCAATTCTTTAGGTAAGGCAGATATGGTTAAACTTCTCTCCACTCAAACTCGCACAAAACCAAGCCCAGAGCAGAAAGAGACTATTAACTATAAAAAGGCTCTTGATTACATTAGAGAAGACTGGCTCATCTCCTCAAGGACTATTTCTCTCTCAACGGTAAGGAAGCTATACGACATCGCCTGTAAGCCCACTTTGGGTACCAATTCAAGAATTAGTGCAAACACCAAGAAGCTACAATCATTCATTGACTACCTACAAGCAGGAAAGGAAAGCCCTATCATTCAAGCTGGTATTGCTCAAATATCGATTATTAATGCTGACGTGTTTGGAGAGGGCAACGGCTCTATAGCCAGGCTTATCCCCTACTTATACCTCTACAAACACGGTTATGATTTCCGAGGATTGTTGGTATTAGATGAATATCTAAGAAGAGATCTTTTTTCTTTGAAGGAGTCCATTGAAAGTGTTGGTAGAAATAAACACCTAACTCTTTGGTTGGAGTACTTCACCAATGGGATACTCACTCAACTTCGAAGTGCTTACAAAATTGCTTCTTCCTCTAAATTCCAAACAGAGATACCTGCTGCTTTTTGGAAATTAAATGACAGACAAGTTGATATTTTAAATTCACTCGAACAACCGGGGGCAAAAGTAACTAATATGAAAGTTCAGAAAAAATATAAGGTTTCTCAAATCACCGCTTCTAGGGATTTATCTAAACTTGTTAAGTTGGGGCTTCTTTTTTCTCACGGCAAGGGGCGCTCCGCTCACTATACCAAAGTATAAAATAATATATAAAAGGGTGTCGCTTATTTTGTGGACCCGCCGAGAATCGAACTCGGGACTCACCCATGCGAAGGGTACGGTATACCACTTGCCTACGGGCCCAAGAAACTAAATTATACCAAATCTATGTTGTCTTGCTCTTTTTTACTGAAGCACACTGAGAGGATTTACGTGAACACCATTTCGAATAACCTCAAAGTGAAGATGTATTCCCGTTGACCTTCCGGTTGTACCCATCTTACCAATAGCCGAACCTCTGGTCACTGTTTGACCGGGAACAACGTATACCTGGGACAAGTGAGCATAGAGTGTTCTGTATCCATTTCCGTGATCGATAATTACTCTGTTTCCATATCCATATCCGTCAAGCCATCCGGCAGCGACAACTGTTCCAGAATCAGCCGCTAAGATACTGGGGGCTGCTCTGTTAGCGATATCAAGTCCTTTGTGATACCACGCAAATCTTTGTGTGATGGAACCACCAGCGGGCCAAACAAAGCTTCCAGAAGCAACTACTGTTCCAGCGTCTGGTGTAATTTGCCTGATTCTTGGTGCAGTTGGTGCCGCTGCAGGAGGTATACCGTCTGGGACAACCACTGTTTGTCCAATGGCCAACTCAAAAGTCTCGTCATTGGTAAAAGAGTTGAAAGGATAGTCAACAATTCCCTGAGGAGAGGTGTCGTATTTTTTAGCAATGGAATAAACAGTATCTCCCTTACCTACTTTGTGAGACACACCAGTAACTGGTAATACCTCAAGTGCCTGTCCCGCCTTTATCGTGTCTTTGCTACCTAAATTATTCTGCCAGCGAACCGTGTCTGTCGTAACTCCAAACTTCTCTGCAATGGTACTTATCGTGTCCCCATCTTTAACTGTGTATTCAACTTCCTTATCTCTCATCTTTTCTGAAACCAAGGTGGTTGTATTGGTGTCTTCTGTTGCCGCAGATAAAACAGTCGAGGTTGAAGGAATTTCCCAAGGGTCAACACTTCTTCCTGGAAACTCTTGAGCAATAACTGGTGCAATCATCATGCCGGCGGCCGCTAGACCAGCCATTCCAGTATGCATAAGGCGCCTGGCCATCTTCCCTCTTTGTCGATAAAGAGCTGTGACAAAAATTCCTTTACCTTCTTCAAAACGCAAAAAAGATAAATGAAGATTTTTAATAACATAAACTGCTAGCTCTTTAAAAAAGAGTTTGAGGTCAGAAGAGAGGTTTAAAATTACGTCGTATGTTTCTTCCATCTAAGTTGCTAGAAAGAAGATAACACATGTAAAAAAGAGGGTCAAATAAACTCGGGGAGCAATAAAATTACCCAACTAGGAGACCTTTAGGCTGTCAAGAAAATCTCGGTTGCTTTCACTCTTTTTTAGCCTCTCCAAAAGCGTTTCTGTTCTCTCGTCTTGGGAAACCATTTCAAGCATTCTCCTAAGAGTGTGGATTAACTCCAAGTCCTTTTTGCCATAGAGCAATTCTTCTTGTCTTGTTCCAGATAAAGAAACATCGATTGCTGGGAAAATTCTCTTGTCTGCAAGCTTTCTAACAAGATGGATTTCCATGTTTCCTGTTCCCTTAAATTCTTCGTAAATCAAATCATCCATCCTAGAACCCGTTTCTACCAAGCAAGTTCCAAGAATTGTCAGTGAACCCTTGTCTTCAATTTTCCTGGCTGCACCAAAAAGCTTCTTGGCTGGGAATAAAGCAACTGGATCAAACCCCCCAGTTAGTGTTCTACCTGATGTTGGCAAGGCTAAGTTATAAGCACGAGCCATTCTTGTTATTGAATCTAAAACAACAACAACGTCTTTGCCTTCTTCAACTAATCGCCTGGCTCTTTCTAGGGCTAATTCCCCCACTCTGGTTTGTGCACCAGGGGACTCATCAAAGTTGCTAGCAGCTACCTCTCCCTTACCGTCGGTTACTTTTTCCATGTGGCGAACAATATCAGTTACTTCCTCTGGTCTTTCACCAATAAGAGCAGCCATTAAGTGAACATTTCTGCCGCCTTTTGCCTTACCTACTTCTGGATAATTTTTAGCTATTCCGGAAAGAATGTCTTTCAAGAGCCATGTTTTTCCTGCTTTTGGAGGAGAAACAATCAACCCTCTTTGGCCAAAACCAATGGGTGCAATTAAATCTAATACTCTAGTTGTAAGCGTATCTTTGTCAGTGCTAAGAATAATTTGGGCATCAGGGTAAACGGCTAATAATTCGTCGAAGTTTGCCCTGTCAGCAACTTTATCAATTGGACCTCCATTTACTTCCTCCACCTTAAGAAGACCCCAAAAACGCTCATTTTCCTTTGGGCGCCTTGCTTGTCCACTAATTAAATCTCCAACCCTTAAATTAAATCTTCTAATTTGAGAGGCTGAGATATAAACATCTTTCTCTGAAGCCGCAAATTTTGGCCTAAGAAGACCTGAGCCTTCGTTGGCAATATCAAGCACTCCCTGAACATGCTCCGTGGGAAGACCTGAATCTGGAATAGCTCTCCTGTCAACAATTAAATTTTTGGGTTCTTGCTTTTGAATATCTGTTTCCCCTTTTCCTAAAAATCCGGCTGCATCAGATGAGTCTAGCTTTTTCTTTTCTTCCACAGAATCAGTTACCTTTGTGGTTGCAGAGGTTTTTATACGCGCCGAACTAGAACTGATGGGTTTTTTCGATACGGTCATTAGAATAAAATCTACATTTGTAAGAAAATCTGGAAGTGCCTTGCGGCCGCTTGTTGACCCTAGTGATCTTTAAGCTAGCGTTATTTTAACTTTAGGCTCCTACCTTTGTCAACTGTTAAGTGTGTTTTCCCTTTTTTGTTAAGCAAAAATACTAAGCTAATTACTAAAATAGCTAAACCGAGATACTCAAGATACTGTGGCCAAAAGACAATAACCAATCTTTGATGGTCCCCTGACACATACCACCCGTTGGCCCAAGAATTTGCTTTGACGTGTCTTAAATATTCTCCGTTAAACCAAGGGAGCACCTTGTTGAATAAACTTATATTTTCTTCTTTGAATCCAAAGCCCAACCATCCTGACTCATAACCCTGTCCTAAAATAATTAGCCCCTCTTTTGAGTTTGTTTTTAAACTGTAATAGCCCGTTCCAGTCTTCCTGCTGTCAACAATTACTATATCATTTGCAGCGCTACTATAACTTACTGGTTCAAGTTTTATCTTTTGCAGTATCGATATCGGTACTGGGATAAATTCAATTTTCTCTAAAATATTCTCAGATGACACGCGACCAAAAGAACGGGTTTCTAAATTCAACGTATAACCAGAGCCCTCTATATCCTTTGGAAGAATAACAAAGGCTTCATCAAACTCTCCTTCGGGGAGAAGTTCTTCTAAGTCCATTCTCACTGTGTCTGTATTTTGTAAATAAAACTTAAGACTTCTTCCTTCTGTGTTTTTTCCAGTGATTCGCAACAGATATCCTTGTGAATATGAAAGATCCGGAAAACTAAAGAAATCACAGCTTACTCCCCCATCAAAAGCCTTATAGGTAACACGCTCTCCATCATTTTCTTTTGAAACTGTGCCAATTTTATTTAAATCACAGTTGTAACCCGTATCAAAACCTCTTTCTAAAGAAAAATCTTCTTCAGTTTCTCCATCAATCACGATGCTTGCTTTTACTCGTTTCTTGTTATCGAGCTCTATGTCAACAATGCTGTCAATGTTTTCGATTGCTAACTCTTTTGTTCCTGTAAAATCCAGTGTCTTGCTGAAAAAGTTAACCAAGTTTCCCTCAACCTCGATCTCAACCTCAGCTCTTTTATCAAAATTAGCAAAAGGATACGTCACCCCATTTTTGTCTTCGACATAAACACCGTTTTCCAAATAAACAACATCCTTTTCTGAATAGGTTGTGTCACTGTCTATCAAAGAATAGGACGCCGGTGTACTGAGGTAATTATCATTCTGAACAAAATCTGTTTCATAAATTGAAAGAAAACCAAATTCTTTGGCAACTTGAATATGAGAAGATTCTGCAATCATTTCCTTTATCTCGTTTATCCTAAGAATTGGCTCTGATCCCCCAGCATTTAATATCGATTCATCAAGGAAAAGATAACCCACTTGGTACTTCTCTAAAGTCTTTTCAAAAGCGATTAAGTCATCTGAATAAATAGCAAAGGCAGCCTCATTGTAAAAGCTCTCATTGTATGGGCTCCAGCGGTCAAAATCTCTATCAAATTGAGGATTTGCCATTCCAAACCAAGAAAACCACCCAGATCCTTCATATCCCCAGTCATGAAATTCCCAGTTAAAGGGTGTGTAAATTGGAAGCTTGGCTATTCTTTCATTCTCATGTTCATTGAGCCAATCAAAGACATGAAAATATTCTGTAGGTATATTTGTTTTCAAAAATGGAGCAATTAAGTGACCATCAAAAACTGGTTTCATAAAAATACAGAGCGCCACAAAAACAGTCGGTATAAACAAAAACCTCACTGTTTTTTGCACTCTTGTTTTAGATAGAAAAACAGACGCTTTGAAAATAAAATAACCAAAATATAACGAAGCCATAAAAACAAAAAGAGTCGAGAACTTAGCAAAAGGCATCCTAAACCCTTCTCTAAATAAACCAATGTGTTCATATAAATATGCATACAAAACCCCCGTTGGCGGGTTCATATTAATCAAGAAAAATAGCGACAAAAGAACGACTGGGGCAAGTACTAATCCAATCTTATTTCTTTTCAATAACGATAAAAGCGCCCCAAAAAAGGAGATTCCAGCCATGATATATCCAATTAGCAAAACTGACTTACTCTGAAGATGGGTATTCCATGTATCAAGTAAATCGACAAAAACAGAATGCTCTTGATCAAAAGCTCTCCAAGAAAAAAGAAAGTTCTTATGAATTGCAATATCTGAAAAAGTTCCATAGCTCTTGTTTCTCAAGAAAGCCTCAGGACTAAAAAGAGAATTTATACGTGAATTTGAAACGATTTCTGCTTGGGTAGCAACAGAGTAAATATTTGGAAGAATCCAGTAAGCATTAATAGCTAGGGTTATGATTAATATAGCAAGAGAGCGCTGGAGAGCTTTCTTTTTGTTTCTTCCTACCAAGCTGTAGGTAAACAAAAACAATATTAGCGCCAGCAAGTAAGGATAAAAAAGTGTGGCCGCATAAGCCATCGGACATGCAAACAAACTAATCCCCGCAAAAACCAATAACGCTTTCTTTTCCCCCTCCCTTAAGTACTTTAAAGCAAAAAGAAACAACCAGGGTAAAAACGCATATAAGGTTGTAAACATTTCAAAAGGAACGTAAAAAAGCTGTAAAGTTCCCAGATTGAATAAATAATAAGCTGCCCCTAAAAATGAGGCAGTTAAAACGGTAAAACTATTGCTTTCTCGCTCAAACCAATACTTCAAAAAGTAATAAATACCCAAAGGACCAGCGGCTAAACATAGGAAAATATAAAAATATCTTAAAAATTGGACAGGTAAAACAAACGAAGAAATCCAAAGTAAAAATATTCTAGGCAAATCGGCCATATGAGAATGGGCCGCAACCGCACCAACACCCTGCGCTTCTCTCCATACTCCTGATATCCCCTGCTTTAAAGCTAGACCAAAATTAAATTCTGGATGAAGAGCATCCCAACCAGAAAGAATCGTGTTGGGTTCGTAGTTTTTCCACGCAATAATTCCCACCAATAAAAGTATTAAAGCTGGGAAAATATAATTTTGAAATTTTTTGAAGATATTTTTAAACATTCTTTCGACTCAGTTAATAAATTCTAATTATTAATTTAGGCGAAAGAGCGACAACTGCAAGAGGAATTGATCCATGGAGGATCGAAATTCTTCAAGCAATCGTCGCTGATTCGAGACATATAGTGAAAGACAGTTTGGTGTTAACGACGAAAAAGGCCGCTCCAATGTGCTTGGGCCAACCCATCGCCAATGACTACTAGGTGCCATTCAACTGTTTCGCAGGCATCTATTGTGCCGCAATTAGCACCATCTGGCACGGCTGACATTCGATAAGCGTAATGGTCAAGCAAAGCTTGGCCTACAATCGAAACATCTTCCGGTTGCCCCATGTCCCAGACCCTGCCGGCAATAGTAAAACCGTTATCAATCGTGTTGCCCCGGAACATGGCTGTTGGACCAAAATGGTTAACAACCACCACCAGGCATCCCTTGGTTGGGGTAGCAACACAACTAACATCTAACCCAGGAATTGTAACTTCCCCTGCTGTCATTACGCGGTAATAGTATTGTGGCACATCCATTCCGCAGGGTGAGTTGTCACAATAATCTCCATCTTCAAAGGGAGATTCATAGGCCGCGAGTGCTGGGCGATCCCCATGAGGAACATCTGGAAAAACAACCTGGCGACTTGCGTCAGGCGATTCGATTTCCGGATATTCCAAAGAGCCAGTCAAACGAAAAACTTCGTTTACTGTTGATTCCCCAGGCAATTCAGGTGCCGGATTGGCGCCTTTGTCACCATCGTCATCTTCGGGGCTCTCCTCAATTGCTGAAGGGGCCGCCGTCTGAGTTACATCCTCTTCGGGTGTTGCCAAAGGCGAACCTTGGCAAGCCGTAACGAAAAGAATTGTAACCAAGAACAAAGAAAGTACTTTCAGATATTTCATCTTCTTCTGCCTCCTTTGGCAAAGATAAACACGGCAATTTCAAGTACCGCATCTAGACCAATTACTCCTGCTGCCGTCCAACGAACAAATTCAGTTGGAAGCCCTAATGGAAAAACCAATAAGGCAAGAGCCAGCAGGTTTAAGGAAATAGTAATTCCGGTTAAAAAACCCATCCATTTCTCGTTCATTTTTGCACCTCCCGTGCTTAAATCTGATTACAAATAGGGTTTAATTTAACAGTCTTTAAAAAAGACTGGGATTTCTGTCTGTATGTCTCGTTAATGTGCCTCCTAAAAACCTCCGAAAAAGCGCGTAAAAAATTGGCAGGCTTTTTCTTTAGTCTAGGAAACGATTTGTCTTTAATTTCTTAAAGGCAAAGGATAAAAAGTAATGTAATTAGATTAATTATTTTCTCTCCCCTGCCTCCAAAAAGCTCTTATCCGTTAACTTGTGCTTTCTTTGCAAGTTTTTTAGAAAAATATAGAAGTGATCCTGAAGCGACAAGAAACCCTGCGCCAAGAATGAAAGGGTTAATATCTCCCAAATCGGTATCTACTGGCTCATGAGTTGATGCTCCACAAACCACTCCACCACCATAAACACTGACACAATTTTCCTGAGCCAAAATTGCTTTTGGTAAAGAAAATGTCGTGACTAATATTGCTAAAGATAAAAATAACTTTTTCATACGATTGGTGGTATTATAAGTAATATAGGATAATATGTCAAGGCTAAAAGACTAATCTATCAAACCTTCAAGAGACGAGCGTATTTATAAATTCTAACCGGTGAGCTCAATGCTTCACAGGTGTACAAAATTAAATCTGCTGAGTAATCAGAAATCTCTTCTCCCTTACTAGTCTTGTAAATTTCATATACATACTTTCTTTGACGCCAAACAACCTCAACTATCTCCCCTTCTTTTAGCTTGGGTAAGTTAAAAAACGAATTTTCTCTTCGAAATACATTGCTCCAAGTCAGGTACCCAAACCGATGAGCAGCCACAATCATTGACTTATTTGCAGTAGCAGGAGTTCCAAAATCAGAAACCCTCCATACTCCCTTTTTCAAAGCTTCCTCATAATATTCAAGCGTTGATTCTTGGATTCCCGTATTTACACCTATTGAAGGAATCCTAATTGTATTTTCAAGAGGGAGTGAAGCATCAAACCTTGGCTGATAGCCAATATTGCTGGCTTCATTCGTGAGCGTTGTGACGTCCTCTGTCTTCGTTTTGGCAAATATCTTGGAAACAAAAGCTGTGCCCTGTGTCTTTGTGACATGCCAAATAGAGGGAGCAAAAGAAATAAGCAATAAAACAACACCAACGATTGCGGTTGTTTTAGCCATTTTGCCAAACAATCCTGAAACCCTCAACGAAAAATTATTAGTATTGTTTTCATTAGCAACCTTTTTGCCAATAAAGATATCGCCCGACGTTGGGGCGCCTTTATATGTGTGAATAAATACTGTGTTTTCCATAAGTAAATTGAAAAATGAGGCCGAAAATAGGTTCAAAAAACCTAAATCGGCTCCACAAGGAGCGGGTAGTAAGCCTGCCCTACGTACCACCCGCCCCCTTTGGAGCCGAACTCTAAACGGGTCTTGACAAGACCCTTGTTTTAATTTTAGTCTGTTCATGGATTTATCTTGATTCCTGTCCTCAAGACAAAAGTGATTGTCTTGTCCAAGGTAAATCTGAACGAAGGGCATCTCTATTTGTGGCAATTCTGAAAGTTCTAACGAACTGACAGAGCCAACGGTGGAGATGCTCTTTTTTTTGTTTAAAGAACTGAGAATAGTGTACCTCGAGAATATTGATTTTGTCAAATCCTATAGCCGAAACAATATCTATTTTGTATCCCGCCCATAGTTTTAAACCACCAAAATTTAGCTTTGATATTCGGTAATTATCTGGGGGGAAAATAAAATGTGGAAAACTTGAGGATAAGTCTACTTAGCGCAATAGTTTTTTAATCGCTTGATTTAAAAACTTCGTGTTTCCTTGAGAAATAGTCATATTAAAACCAAGTCTTTTCGCCTCACGAAGCCTTTTAGCTTCAGCGACCACTTCTCTTATCTCCCCCAAAAGTCCCACTTCTCCAATTGCCATTAACTTGTTTGGAAGCGCCTTATCAAAATAAGCTGACGCCAATGATAGACAAATAGCTAGATCAACACCGGTATCCTTGACCTTGATTCCACTAGTAATATTAACAAAGCAATCATAATCGTATAGAGGTAAGCCACAGCGACGGGCCAAAACCGCTATTAATAGCTCCAGTCTCTTGGAGTCAATCCCCTGAGCCACCCTCCTAGGGAAGGCTAGCTTCGTGGATACAACTAAACTTTGAATTTCAACCACTATTGGTCTTGAGCCTTGCATTACCGAAGAAACAACACTTCCAGCTACGTTACTGCGCCCCTTAGTAAGAAACATCTTTTCTGGATCTGTCATGCTTATTAGGCCTTTTTCTTCCATTGAGAAGATCCCAACCTCATCCGTAGGACCAAAGCGGTTCTTAACGGCTCGGAGAAGTCTTAAGGTCGTTGTTTTATCTCCCTCAAACCATAAAACAGTATCAACTATATGAGCTAAAACAGCCGGACCAGCCACTACCCCCTGCTTAGTAACGTGTCCAACTAAGAAAAGTGGTACATTTCTCCCTTTGGCAGCTGACAATAGTCTAAAAGCACACTCTCTTACTTGCCCCACTGAACCAGCCAGTCCTGAAAGATCTTGAGTTGTCATTGTTTGAATAGAGTCGATGATAATACACGACAACTTCTTTGCTTCTTTAATTTGGACAATAATCGAATCAACATCTGTTTCTTCCATTATTTGGATCGTTTTTCTGGTTACTTTAAGCCTGTCTGCACGTAATTTAAGCTGATGAGCAGATTCTTCACCTGAAACATATAGCGTGTCTCCAAGTTTGTTCGCCAATTGAAGTAATAATGTGGACTTACCAATACCAGGTTCCCCAGCTAGAAGAGATACCTGTCCTGACACCAAACCTCCTCCTAAAACCCTGTCTAATTCTGATATGTTTGTTGTTTTTCTTGGGGTTCTTCTTGAAGGAATCGAAGATAGTTCCTTTGGTTTCTTGCCAATCTTTGTTTTTCCTGATGTATTCTTTCCTACCTTCTTTTCAACAATAGTCTCAACTAAGCTTCCCCAGGTATCACAATTAGGGCATTTACCAGCCCATCCAACCTGAGAGTAGCCACATTGCTGACATATATACTGAGAGTGAGTTTTCGCCATTTAGGCACCTTTTATTAATTAATTGCGCTTCTTTTTTCCTCAATCATTTTTTTTAATATGCTTGGCCGTATCTTCTCCTCTTTCCTCTAAGATTTTTCCCGCTCTACTAATCGCTTCATTGGCCAATTCGACCGTTCTTCCACCAATGGATTTAGAGTCCAATACTGATCCCGTTCTGCTTAATACGGCATCTTCCAACCTCTCGAAATCGTATCTTGTTTGTTGTAATCTGTGAATAGCGTCTTCCCCTTCATCAATTAAAACCGAAACAACAGTCCCTATCTTATCTTCTTCCGCTTGAGTAAATTGTGGCTCTCTCTCGTTATTCATTGTACTTTCTGGGGCAAGATTTTTATCTGTAACCAACGGGCTTAGCTGTAAGAACCAAGCCTAGCGAAACTTTCCTGGAGTTTACATCAACATCTTCAATATAGCAATTTACTTCCTGTCCGCGACTATATCTCTTCCCAGGAGGAATCTTTGTTAGGTGAATTAAGCCTTCAATACCAGGCTCCAATTGCACAAAAACACCAAAATCAGACAACCTAACAACCTTGCCAATTATCTTTGAATCCTTTTTGTATTTCTTGCCAGCAGTTTCCCATGGATCTTTTTGGGCATGTTTCATCGAAAGAGACAATCTTCCGTTCTTCTTCCCTATCGCCTTAACCCTTACCGTATCTCCTTCTTTCAAAACATCGCTTGGTTTATCTACCTTGTCCCAAGAAATTTCTGAAATATGAACCAATCCTTCAACAGGAGACATTTTCTTTTTTGAATCTTCTTTTATTTGAACAAAGCAACCGAAATCTGAAACGGTCGTCACTACTCCATCGTATATCTTTCCTTCGATTATCTTTTCCAAAGCTTTTAGAGCAAGTTCAATATTAGCCGCTTCTGAAACAGCCTTTTCTGAAAGAACCACTTTGTTAGAAGCTCTATTAAGATCAATTATTTGAACCTTGAAGCTGTTTTCAATTAATACCGATGTATCCTTGGCCACTTCTTTTCCAAGTTGTGAGCCTGGAATAAAGCCATTAATACCCATTACATCAACAATCACTCCTGATGGATTGACAGCTTTACCTAGAACAACAATTGGTTTTTTGTCTTTCTTAGCTCTTTCTAATTTCTTCCAAATAGAGTTCTGGGCTGCCCTTCTTAAAGAAAGGACTGTATAACCATCTGGTGTTTCAGTAATAAGAACACTAACTTCAACTTCCTCGCCTACTTTTAAGTCTTTTATAAAGGATTTAGCCTCATCAAAAGCCTTTTCAGCCACAACACCTTCAGTTTTTGAACCAATATCTAGAAGTACCTTTTTGGAGTTTATTTCAACTATCTTACCAGTTATTCTTTGTCCCACAGTTAAACCCTTAGGTTTTCCACCATAAGCGTCCAAGAGCTCTCCCATGCTCTTTATCTCAAGAGGTTTTTTTGAAGTCTTTTTCTTTGTTTTCACTTACCATGCCGCCTTTCTTTTTACTAAGAGGCATTATATCGCATTCTAGCCTCCTATTCAATCCACAAAAAAAGCGCTGTTCGGCAAAAAAAGAGATAATATTACATCTCTCTTTTGCCTACTAAGCGCTCGGAATATCTATGGTAGATAGTCCTGATAGTAGATTCTCAATGGTGGCGGTATTTCATCTAGGGACAAACTGTATGCAAATATGTTTGCATAGAGCTCTGAGTATCCACCCCACTCATTACCTGATGAATCTTTCAATAACGGGTTTCCATTTATACCTGGGGATGTAGCAAGAATTTGTTCTGCTATATAGCACCAGCTACAAAATTCTGTTCGATCGTCTTCCAACATCTCAAGCGATAAATCCACGGCTTTTTGGAATTCTTCGGTTTCCGAAACCCAATCGTTACTCGAATCAATTGCATGTCCAATTTCGTGAGCTAAACAAGGCTTGCTATCCAAAGCTTTTTGTTCGGACCAACCTTCCTCTTTGATAACATATACATCTGGAGTGTGCCAAAATGCAACTTTGTTTATATTAATCAAACAAATTGTATCCAGACTTATTTTCAAAATAGAGGGAGTTTCTCGTTTCAAAAAATAGAAATCCAATTCTTCGACCTGTTCATAAAACGCAGGAAGATAGTCTTTCGGTAAAACACTCTCTAATTGAGCCTTTGTTAAAGCTTCCCTTCGATATTGAAACGGTTCCACAATTAATAGACATGCCATCAAAATCCAGTAAAGAATCCTGAATACCGATTTGTACTTCTTCACGAACCCTCCTTCGGATCTAAAATCCGGATAAATTTAGTTCTTAAATAAATTGTTAACGTTCTTTTTCAACTCAATTAGCTGATAGTACTAATAATTGAATACAATCAAGCAAGTTATTATAACCTATAACCTTATTAGTGTCTATTTTGCAACCACAAAAAAAGCCCAGCAATGAACTATTTTCGCATAGAGTTGCCCCTATACTATCGTCGCCGCTGGTGCGTTTTACTTTCCTGTTCGGAATGGGAAGGAGTAGTTCCACACCGCTAAAATTACTAGGCTATTTTTATGGTTAATAAATTCCTTTATTAACCACATATGTTAATGTTTTTTTGTTCTCTGAAAACTGAAGGGAATGGACGCTAAATTCATCGACTGATTCGCGCAGGTAAGCTTAAGACATTACTGTCCTTCCACTGCCTGCCGATTAACCAGATAGTCTCTCTGGAGTCTTCATGTCTATGACAATTGAGTCCTCATCTCGGGGTGGGCTTCCCGCTTATATGCTTTCAGCGGTTATCCCTTAGGAATGTAGCTACCCGGCGTTGCCGTAAACACGACAACCGGCACACTAGGGATTCCCCCAACCTGGTCCTCTCGTACTGAGGTTAGCTCCCCTCAAGACTCAAACGTTTCCACCGGATAGAGTCCGAACTGTCTCACGACGTTCTGAACCCAGCTCACGTACCACTTTAATGGGCGAACAGACCAACCCTTGGGACCTTCTTCAGCCCCAGGATGTGGTGAGCCGACATCGAGGTAGCGATCCGCGCCGTCGATATGGACTCTCGGGCGCGACTACTCTGTTATCCCCGGGGTAGCTTTTATCCGTTAAGCTCCGTCCGCAACCATAGCGGATCGGAGGATCACTAAGACCTACTTTCGTACCTGTTTGGCCCGTCGGCCTCACAGTCAAGCTGGCTTAAACCTTTGTACTTTCACTACGATTTCCATCCGTAGCAAGCCAACCTTTGTACCCCTGCGTTACCTTTTAGCAGGGTACCGCCCCAGTAAAACTGCCCACCTAGCACGTTCCCTCAACCTGTATTCAAGGTTGTTAGGTAAGATTTACCACATTTCAAAGAGAGGTGTTTCATTGGCGAGCCGAAGCTCTCCCTCCTACTCTCAACAGTTAAAATGCATAAATCAATGCCAAGCTGCAGTAAAGCTCCACGGGGTCTTTTTGTCCTGGTGGAAATAGGCCGCGTCTTCACAGCCAACGCAATTTCGCCGGGGGAATTCTCAAGACAGTTGCTAGCTCGTTACGCCATTCGTGCACGTCGGAACTTACCCGACAAGGAACTTCGCTACCGTAGAACAGTTATAGTTACTGCTGCCGTTTACCGGAGCTTCGGTTCAAAGCCTAATGTCCGAAGACAGAAGACCTATCCCTTTAACTTACCAGCACTGGGCAGGCGTCAGCCCGTATACATCACCTTTCGGTTTAGCACGGACCTGTGTTTTTGATAAACAGTCGACTAGCAAACGTTTGTTGCAACCCACAATAAAGTGGGCATCCCATCTCCCGAAGTTACGGGAAGCTTGTTTGCCGAGTTCCTTAAGAATCCTTCTCCCGATCGCCTTAGTATGCTCTACCTGCCCACCTGTGTCGGTTTACGGTACGGCTTGATTTGAATCTCATTGCGAGCCTTTTCTCGTAAGCTGAAGTGTTTGAAATCACCCTAATCTCTTAGTGCTTTGTATCATTGCTCAATTAAACGTTGAAACGGATTTTCCAATTCCAACTATCTTACAATTTACACTCTCATTTGTCTGAAAGCTTCAATTATCCTGCTCAGTTAACCCCCAATTCAAACGATTCACTCCAAGTAGCAGAATTTTAACTGCTTGTCCATCGACTACGCCATTATGGCCTCGCCTTAGGAGCCGACTAACCCGTCGAGGACGAACCTTGCGACGGAAACCTTGGGCATTCGGCGGATGTGATTCTCACACATCTAGTGCGCTACTCATACCGGCATTCTCACTTCCATGTACTCCACCCAACTTTACAGTTGAGCTTCACTGCGCATGGAACGCTCCCCTACCACGTACATCTTAACGATGCACATCTCTAGCTTCGGTACCTGACTTAATCCTCGATAAATTTTCGGCGCCCTCTTTCATCGACCAGTGAGCTGTTACGCTTTCTTTAAAGGATGGCTGCTTCTAAGCCAACCTCCTGGCTGTCTATGAAAAAAGACTTCCTTTCAAACTTAGTCAGAATTTAGAGACCTTAGCTGAGAGTCTGGGTTGTTTCCCTCTCGTCACACGAGCTTAGCCCCGTATGACTGTCTAGTCGCGATTTATGGGTTATTCGGAGTTTGGTTGAGTTATCTCACTTACGTTCGATAACCCATCCAGTAGCTCTACCACCCCATATTTTTACACGACCACGGTGCCTAAACACCTTTCGGGGAGAACCAGCTATCTCCAAGTTCGATTGGCATATTGCCGCTATCCACAAGTCATCCCAGCCTATTGCAACAGACACGGGTTCGGGCTTCCTTCTGATTTTCATCAGAGTTCACCCTGCTCATGGATAGATCACTTGGTTTCGGGTCTACCACCTAGTACCTATAATCGCCCTATTAGGACTCGCTTTCGCTGTGCTTTCATCACTAAAGTGACTTAAACAAGGTACTAAAGGAGGTAACTCGCCGGTTCATTCTTCAATAGGCACGAGATCACTCTAATAAATTAAAGCTCTCTCGGTTTGTCCGCAAACAGTTTCAGGTTCTATTTCACTGGGCGTTCCGCCCTTCTTTTCGCCTTTCCCTCACGGTACTAGTTCACTATCGGTTCTTATCATATATTTAGCCTTGGAGGATGGCTCCCCCGGATTCCCACAAAGTATGTGCTTCGTGGTACTTGGGATACTCTTAGAGGTTAATTTGGTTTTGCATACAAGACTTTCACTTTCTATGGTCAACTATTCCAAGTTGTTCTGCTACCTTATTAACTCCCATATTAGAGTCCCGCAACCCCGAGAAAATTCCGAAGAATCTTCTTGGTTTAGGCTCTTGCCATTTCGCTCGCCGCTACTGAGGCAATCTCTTTTGATTTTTCTTCCTCGCCCTACTTAGATGTTTCAGTTCAGGCGGTTCCCTACTTTTTCGTTCATACAAACCAAAGTCTGTATGTTGAGAAAAAGCTGACTACAGATAAATGTAGACGGGTTTCCCCATTCGGACACCACCGGGTCAACGGATCGTAGCTCCTAACCGGTGTATATCGCTGCTATGTGCGTCCTTCTTCGGTAGATAAGACCTAGGCATCCACTGTCTGCGTTAGTAGAATTTTGCGACCTTTCCCTTCAGATGTCAAAGAACAAAGTGGACCTGACCGGGCTCGAACCGGTGACCTCTACATTGCAAATGTAGCGCTCTAGCCAGCTGAGCTACAGGCCCCCTAACAAATATATTTAGTTTTTAAATTAAAAAACCGGCCTTGAAGCCGGTTACATACAAGAAGCGTATAAACTATCTATCCATCACCAATACCCGTAAGGATTTGTTTTTGGTTAAATGTTGAACTTCTCATAAAGTAACTTGCCTCAATCGGCAGTGACTATTATATATAGTCACCCCTGAAGAGTCAACCGATGGAAGAAGGAATACTTGTGGGTCCAGATGGAATCGAACCATCGACCTCTTACTTATCAGGTAAGCGCTCTAGCCACTGAGCTACGGACCCTGGAACAACCAACAATTTACCATAATTTAGCCTTAATCACAAACTATTTTTTATCTATTTTTTTCGTTTACCTCTATGTAATTTTAAAGATACGTATATATAATAGTAGTATGAGTAAACTTACAACTCTTCTGTTAAAACTTCCAAGAAACACAGAAGTAACACCTGAAGCGGCTCAAACATTCCTGTCCGCATTAACACAGATAAACTCCGTCTCTTCATTTCAAAAACTTTTAGGCACAAAGTCGCAGCCACTAGCCCTAGAAATCATTCTTATTGATCAACAAATAAGATTCCAAATAACATGTGACATTAACTTAGTTCCTTTTCTTAAAACACAAATACAATCTAATTATCCACTTGTTCTTATTGAGCAGACACCAGATCCCCTTACTGACAAACAGCTTGATATAAAAAAACTCTATCTTAGTAAAGGTAGTTATTACCCAATTGCTACATTTGAATCATTTCAGGACATTGATCCTCTCTCTTCTGTCCTTTCTGTCTTATCAAAAGGTGACCCAGATGAAATAGGACTTGTTCAGTTTGCTTTAGAAGCAACTAGTTCTTCCTGGCAAAGAAAAGGAGCCTCATATGCTGACCGGGGTACGAAAAACGAAGATGGCTCTTATTCCCCAAGATCGGACGCAAGTATTATAACTGAGAAAATTTCTTACCCAGGATTCAAGGTCACAATACGACTAGCTGCGAACACGAAACAAACCCTAAGAGAGCTTGTTTCTAGTTTTGGTGTTTTCACTCGTGCTGATGCCAATAAGTTTTCTTCAAAGAAAACTTCTCAATTAAAGAAAAAGTCCGCCACCACCTGTCTACTGTGCAGAAAAGTTGATGACAATCAAATACTAAACATTCAAGAATTGGCTACAATATGGCATCTACCTAGTGACAAGATTAAAACCACTTCTATTGCTTGGGGTACGTCTGTCCTTTCGGAAGCTCCCGATGATCTACCAATTGCTTTAGATAAATCTGAAGATGAAAAAAGGGGAATAAATTATTTTGCTAAAACCAGCTTTAAAAACAAAGAAACAATTTTTGGGATTAAAACTCTCGACAGACGACGCCATATCTGGACACTAGGTAAAACAGGTACTGGTAAATCCACCTTGATTGCCAACATGGCCATTGACGATCTTAAAAAAGGTCGCGGTGTGGCTGTTATTGATCCTCACGGAGATTTAATTGAAATATTACTTGACTACATTCCCAAGAATAGAATCAACGATGTTATCTATTTTAATCCTGCTGATAGTCACCCACCGACTATTAATCCCCTTGAGGTAAGAACTAGAGAAGAAGCAGAGTTGGCTGCCTCTGGTCTACTTTCTATCTTTACTAAAATCTGGGCCAATGTCTGGTCAGCAAGAATGGAATACATACTAAGAAATGCATTTCTCACCTTAACTCAAACACCCAACTCTACATTGGCAGATGTTTTAAAGTTATTAGCAAACAAGAAATTCCGAGACGAAGTTGTTCAAACGATAGATGATCCAAACCTTGTCCATTTCTGGAAAGAAGAATTCGACAAAATGCCAGATCGGCTTCAAAAAGAGGCTATCTCCCCTATTCAAAACAAGGTCGGCCAATTTGTTTTGTCACCAATGATTCGCGAAATAATTGGTCAGCCAAAGGGTTCGTTCCAAATTGATGATATCATGGACGGTGGGAAAATATTCCTCGCCAACTTATCACAAGGAAGAATTGGTGAAGACAACGCCAATTTACTTGGGGCCATGTTAATTACAAAAATTCAACTTGCTGCCATGCATAGAGTAGAAATGAGAGAACAAGAAAGACGAGATTTCTATCTTTACGTCGACGAATTCCAAAACTTTGCCACCACATCCTTTATTAAGATTCTTTCCGAAGCAAGAAAATACAGGCTTAATTTGATGCTAGCCAACCAGTACATTGCTCAAATCCCCGAAGAAGTCCAAAAGGCAATCTTGGGCAACATTGGAACAATGATTAGTTTTACGGCTGGTGCTGAAGATGCTCAAATACTTCAAAAGGAGTTTTCAGAAGTCTTTACCGAAAATGATCTTGTTAATCTTTCTCGTTTCCAAGTAGCCATGAAATTAACTATAGATGGACAATCCAACAGGCCTTTCTTGGCTCATACCCTCCCCCTTCCTGTTTCTACTAACCAAAATAAACAAAAGGTTCTTGATGCCTCAAAAGAACGTTGGGGAAAAAAGAAAACCGCACCACAAGAAATGAAACAAGTCCAACGCTCGCAGCCACAGCCACAGCCACAACGCCAACCGCAACCACAACATAAGCCCTATCAACCCAGACGTAGGAAATATCCTCGCAGATTTAATCCTCAAGACAAACAGTCTTAAAAATAATCTCATAATTTACGTTATTATAATTTTTGCTATAAGCTCGATTGATTCTTTCTTTATTATCTATTGCTGACAATTATCAAGAGAAAATATCAAGCTCTCTTGCAACGAGAAAATATCTCCTCTAGGAACAATGGGTACTTAAAAATCCAATCGATTATTTCATTTTCAGTCCTATAATTTGTTTTCTTGTGTATCTTTGATATAATCATCTCATTATTTCCCTGTTCGTCTAGTGAAGGAGAATTACGGCGAAATAAAGATCTTTAACAAAAAAAAGCAAAAATATGTAAAACACCTTAAGGAGGTGACAAGCAGTTCAATATATCCAAGTTATTAAAGTCCTATTAACCAATTAACCCTTATCTAGGAGGATTGATGAAGAAGCTTTGGAAAATTTTACTGATAGTTGGAGCATTGCTTGTAATGTCCTTTACTATCGCAAGTGCAACTGGTCCAGACTGTGGAGAGTATACAGCCTACAGTACGCCTGTTTCAGGCCTTGACACTTTTTATGACGTTAATGTAGATGTTGAATTTTTGTCAGGTCATCAGATACACGTCACAAGTAAAAATGGGTGGTCAATTGTACTAATTCATGTTCATGACAGCTTTAACTATAATGATGATTTTGCCCCTCCAGAGGGAACAACAGATATTACTACTGTAATGGATGTTCCTTACAACTTTGATAGTTATTACATCACGCTTACTAAGGCATGTCCATCTACTGTCGAACTTGGTATCTCTAAAGATGAGACGTGTGATGGATATGAGTTCGTGGTCAATCCGCCGTTAAGTCAAATTGTCGGTGTCATTAAGTATTCACGTTATGCTGTCGAGGTAGATACTCTTTGGTCCAACTACGGCTTTCCTCAAGTTTACTCCAGTGTTTGGGATGGTAATGAACAAGTCACACTTGTTGTTCATTTAAAGTTTAAGACGTATGGCTGGACAGATGATGGATACTATAATGATTATCTTGGAACAGCCACTGTCGGACCGTTCAACATTATTCTTGAAAAGCCTGATAACTGTTTTGTGACTCCCGAACCCATTACTCAGATAGATTATGATGCTGACTGTGAAGATATCATGGCTCAGGATCAAGAAGCTGTTTGGGAAGATGGAGAAGGTGGAGAATATGGCGACTGGGTGAATGTTGACGATCCTTATCAGGTTCATGTTTGGTCGGATCCTTACACTTTGGAATCCTGGATTGCTCCAGATCAAAGTGTAATTGATGAACCGGCTGAGTGCCTGATTCCGATACCCCTAGACCTTTATGTGGTAATGGATACACTACTAATGTAGGATCAGTATGGGTGGAAGGTACAGAAGGTACTTCTGGCTATTGGACAGAGCCAGTATGCTATCTCCAACAAAATATCTTTGAAGCTGAAAGCAATACGTGTGAAACAATTAGTGGTAGGGCTACTTTTGACTATGGAAGATCCAAAATATTAAGCATTAGAATGTTTGTGGATGGTATACAGGTAGCAAAAAGGCTTACAGTAGATACAAAGGTAGACACTGGTTTTTCTAAAGCTGGCTTTGATGCTGGAACCCACATAGTTATGGTAAGAGGTTATGTTGACGTTAACTATGCTCCTAGACAATATTGGGAAGATAGCATGGAAGTTACAGTTGAATCTTGTTTTATAACACCAGACCCTGACCCAAGTACAGAAGCCGAAACCGATTGCGATGGAGTATATGAAGAAAACTTCTTAGCATATTGGATAGGTGGAATTGGAGGCGGATACGGAGAACCTGTACTCCAAGATGGATCTTACATTCATTTATGGACAGAATCCAAAGTTGATGAAGTTTGGGGTGAATACTCTGAACCTCTCAATTGCCGTCAATCAGAACAGTGTGGTCGTTGCTCAACTCAAGTTACAAGCACGTATGTAACATGGTTCGACCGTGATGGTGGATGTGATGATGACTACAACAACGAGCGCGTAGAATATCCATATCATAAAGATTGTTATCAATTGTGCTCAGAGACTGTTGCCAAGGACAAGGATTGGGGTGTTTGGCTTTTTGATGGCCCGGCTGTTTGGAATGCCTGGGTAGACAATGGGGATGGTACTTTTACCAAAACTGGAACCCGGCCGATTGCAAAAGATTGGACTCAGGATTTTGTGGATAAGTATAACGAAGAACATGTCTGCAAAACTGAAGACGGCACCATATATGCAAACTCACCGCTTGAGGAAACCAAAAAAGGTTCGGTTGAAGTATATACTAATGCTACCTGCAAAAAAGCGTGGGCACATTATGAATACTTTGATCCTGATGGCGTTTTTGTCAGCAAAGACCCCAATGTTAGGTTCTTTTGGGAAAAACCCTTTGAACTGGAAAGTGCAACCTTACTTGGTGTACTTATCAGCGAACCGGACAAATGCTTACCTGAACCAGAAGTATGTGGTCGTTGCTCAACTCAATTCGTTGGTTGGGTAACTTGGGTAGACCGTGGCGGCGATTGCAGTGGGGATTACTACAACGAACGTGTTGAGTATCCTTACGATGCACGATGCTACGATTCCTGCCAGGTTGGTAATACCGAAGAAGTGCAAACCTCTGATTCTGGTTGGTACGACACTGGTATTCCCTACGGTTTTGGGCCCTGGTATGCAAATCCTCTGCCGCCCAATTTCCAGCATGAAGGATCTCAAGATCAACTCAGAGATTATGCTGGCAACGTGGTGGATGTGAATAGCGAAGTATTCTGTGAACCTTATACTGATCAGGATAGTCAAACTATTCCATATTTTGAGGATGAGATTGCAGGAAAAGATCCCAAAGTCGTGACCCGTTCCAATTGCACACGAGCGTGGGCCTGGGTACGATACTTTGATCCCGATGGAAACAAGTTCGTTAACGGTCCAAAGATATATGCACCTTGGGTGTTATCAGTGTATGAGCCGGAATCTGTGGAAATCATGGGTAAAACTATCCATAAAAAGGATAAATGCCTAGTAGATATTCCAGAAGAACCGTTCTGCCCCTCCGGCAATCCTACCATTACACCTGCTACTTTCAATTATGAAACTGGCGAGTGGGAAGGATTAGTATGTTCACCCTGTCGTGCAGTCCCTGTAATTGAATACATCATTCAAGGAGAAGTTTTCCCATGTAAACTGTACGGCAATGCTGCTGATGGAGACTCCATCTGGAAGCTGCCCACAGATGTGATTTGGATGATGAACAACGGTGTTTGTGACCTGAAACCGCTTCCTTGTATTCCTGGCCGTGAAGAATTGAAGCCTTTTGTACGGAATGAATCCGGACAATTCTCAGGGAAAAAGGTTACGACTTGCTACGAAGTTGAACCTTGCATCGATTGTGATGGTGAGCTGGTGTACCCAATGGACCCGTTAAACGTCCTGCGGTAATATACCCCGCCGCCGTGTTACTTGTGATATTTCCATGATTTTATGGAGATATTCATAGTGTGGGCATCTTTGCCATTGTGTATCTCGGTGAGATGCCCACACTCTAGTTTTGCTTTTTTAGTTACTTACCTACGGGTATTAATATCAATGACCTCACCAGAGGAAACAAGATATTAGTACCCGATTTTTTTTGGCTAAATTCAAGAGATTACTTTGTTTATAATTCAACCAATCTTTTTTTAAGGTTTTATATATGTTGTTTTTCTGTATGTGTCTACTGATAATCAGTACTGAAGAGTCTTCCGAAAGGTAAAACGAAACACTAAACCAACAAAGAACCCGCTTTAAAAAAGCGGGTTTTTCTGTTTAACATTCAAAATATGACTAGAAGCGGGTTCGGTTTATTTACAGTTTAACCGTGACCTAAAAGCTGGGTGTATACCTACCCTCAGATAAATCTGAAAGCAGTCGTGATACTCCTTAGAAAGGAGGTGATCCATCCGCTCCTTCCAGAACGGATACCTTGTTACGACTTAATTCTTGTCGCTGGTCTCACCTTCCCCCGATACAATCGAGGTTCGGGTGCTTCCAACTTCACTAACTTGACGGGCGGTGTGTACAAGACCTGAGAACGTATTCACCGCGGCATAGCTGATCCGCGATTACTACCAATTCCACGTTCATGAGGGCGAATTGCAGCCCTCAATCCCCACTGAGAAGCCGTTTGATGGGATTAGCTCCGTGTTACCACTTGGCGACCCATTGTCGGCTCCATTGTAGCATGTGTGTAGCCCTGGATATAAGGGCCATGCTGACTTGACGTCGTCCCCGCCTTCCTCCCGAGAATGACTCGGGCAGTCCCGTATGAATATTCAACATACGGCGGGGGTTGCGCTCGTTACCCCACTGAAGGGAACACCTCACGACACGAGCTGACGACAGCCATGCAGCACCTGTTCTAGTACCTTCGAAAGAGTCTCTATCTCTAGAGATGTGCAACTAGTATGTCAAATCCAGGTAAGGTTCTTCGGTTCGTCTCGAATTAAACCACATGCTCCACTGGTTGTGCAGGTCCCCGTCAATTCCTTTGAGTTTTAGTCTTGCGACCGTACTCCCCAGGCGGCTCGCTTAACGCGTTAGCTTACGAGACGGAAAATAAATTCCCCATCCCTAGCGAGCATCGTTTACGGCTAGGACTACAGCGGTCTCTAATCGCTTTTGCTCCCCTAGCTTTCGTTCCTCAGCGTCAAGAAATGCCTAGTTACCCGCCTTCGCCCTTGGTGTTCTTATCGATATCAACGGATTTCACCCCTACACCGACAATTCCAGTAACCCCGACATTCTTCAATCCTAGCAGTATTATGCCCCTTTCCGAGGTTGAGCCCCGGGCTTTGAAACATAACTTACTAGGAAGCCTACGAACTCTTTACGCCCAATAAATCCGGACAACGCTTGCACCCTACGTATTACCGCAGCTGCTGGCACGTAGTTAGCGGGTGCTTATTCTCCAGTCGGTCTCCCTTCTGGCAAAAGAGGTTTACGACCCTAAGGCCTTCATCCCTCACGCGGCGTCGCGGCGTCAGACTTTCGTCCATTGCGCACGATTCCCGGTTGCTGCCACCCGTAGGTGTAAGGCCCGTGTCTCAGTGCCTTTCTGGGGGAACACGCTCTCACGCCCCCTACCCGTCGTAGCCTTGGTAGGCTATTACCCTACCAACAAGCTGATGGGCCGCAGGCTCCTCCCTCGGTGGACAGTTACGTCCTTTCATTTTTAAATCTTATGCGGTATTAACTACTCTTTCGAATAGGTATTCCCCGCCAAGGGGTAGATTCCTACGTGTTACTCAGCCGTTCGCGACTTACTATCCGAAGATAGTTCGTTCCACTTGCATGCCTAAGGCACGCCGCCAGCGTTCGTCCTGGGCCAGGATCAAACCCTCAAATAGTGACGAGTTTTTGAACCTATACATGTATAAACACGATAAGTATTCGTCTTTACACTTCCAGTCATATTTTGATTGTCAAAGAACGCACATTTTTGAGACTAAAAAACCGCCCAGATGGACGGCTTCACAAGGCTTTTTAAGCCATCTGGTATTTCGTCTTACATCATGTGCATAGGCATTATATCCTGATGATGAGGACTATTCAAGCTTTATTTTTGGAATTAACAACTCTTAAACTTATTTCAACTTTAAACCAATAAAACTAGCCATATTTTACTAAAAAGGATAATAAATAAGAAGAACAAAAAAAACAAGCCAAGGGCACTTTATAGAAAAGTGTGATACCCCTTGGCTCTATCTAAAAATATATTTTATAACCAACAAACGCTACCGCCTGAGAACAACTTTTACATAGCTGCACTCCAACACCTCAACTCCGCAGGTGGCATTGGTGACATCTTTACCGTCAACCTCCATAGAAACAATCTCACGAGGCCACGCAAGTGTCTCCCGCCCAATAACCAATGGAGCCCAGGGGCTCAATCGATCCGTTCCATCAGAACCAATTAGGCCTGGCGCCTGAAAGGCATAAAGAAACTCTTCACCCTTACCAGCTTTCTCAATCCAAATTTCATTTCCGGAAGAGAAGTGAACATCACAATTGCGTTGGTCGCAGAGCGGACAGAGTACTTTATCTCCCCTCTCTAAGCCGAGAAAGTTTCTTAACTTCCGACTTCTAACAATGCTCAATGCTGTTTTCCCATCCATCATCGGATGAGCATAGGGTCCATGTTTTTCAGACTCTCGAAAAACTTCTACCAGGGGCACTTCATCAAAATCTTTTTGTGTGGCGGTCAATTCTTCGTCAAAAACGAAAACAAAGACGTCACTAGGCACAACACACGTTCTTTTCATAAGGTCTAAAAGGTTTTCAGATGACAACCCCCCTTTGTAAAAATGGTGTACGTGGTGTGCATTGAAAAGATCGTGAGTCATCTTGGTATCCGAATAAACTATTATATCGGACCAATTATGACCTGTGTCTTCGTAAGAGCTCACGTCAAGAAGTTTGAATGGCCCGCTTTCATTTGTCCTGAATTCTACCCACTTTCCATTCTTAGTTGGCTCAATGTCATCGGGAATATTCGCTACTCGCCTGAGTGCGTTAAGCTGATTGCGGGTCAACTCACCACAATAACGAGCAATATTATCTCTTTCCCCCAATCCACTCCCAAATACAAAAGCCCAAATCAGATCGGTATTGAAAGCAACGAATTCGTCAACAACCTGGGCCACCTGGGGATATATTTTGACCAAGTCGGTTAGGGGGTGTTTCATTAACTTAAGTGCTCCCCGAAATTCATCTTGTTGGACAAAATATCTTGCTCCAGATCCAAATTGAACAATCATGTCTCTTGAAGAAGGAACTCTGTCTATCCTCAAACTTCCTTGTCCGCGTCGGGGCATAAAACAAAATTCGCCACCTTTTTCAAACAAAGTTCGCAATCTCCCGAGTTCATGCTTAGAGAAACGACAGCCGATCTTTCGCTCTGATCCTTCGTACTTGTAACTAACCGATATGCCCATTTCGTTTTGAGAAAAAGTGATTTCTCCCTTTCCAAGCATACTCGAAAAAGATCTGCCTGGAATATCGACAGAAGCATCGATTATTTTCGCTTCTAAATAGCCCTCGTTTCCTAACATTTGGTGCCTCCTTTTGAATGATTGTCTTTATTTTTTTTCCTTAATAAATCCTTGTCCTATAAACAACTCCTTTTTTGCGTTTTATTGGTTTTGTAATGTGCAATCTTATCCTCCTTCTCAACAGCTATAATCTTCGAACAGGAGAATAAAAACTTGCTCAAGCAAGCTTCAGGAAGCTTACCAAACGTATACTCCGATGTCAACCCATAGTATGTCCACAATAGTGTGTTTGTTCGCTTATTAAAATCATCTGTGTGTGGCGTGGTGCTATATCCTGATGATGAATAGTATTCAAGCTTTACTTTCTGAAGTTAAACATTTCTTTGGCCTTACTTAAAACAGAGTCGAAATACTCATCTTCTCCATGTAAAAACCTATGCTCATCTACGCCTTCCATAGTCTTTGCGTGCAATACTTCTCCACCCTCATCTCTGCCCATAGCAACAATGCGAAATTCCCCTTCAGGAATATAACCAAAAAGGCCCATTGCCTCCATCTGTTCTCCTGTTAATCTTTGAACATCTATTTTGACAATTCCTTTTTTAAATTCTTTTATGATTTTGTCCAGACTTTTTGAATATGTTTCTTTCATTTACTACTTCTCTTCCATTACCTTGGACATCATAAACTCGAGAAGATCGCTCCTGAAGACTAAATACACGCCATATTTGCCTGCTAATTTAGTTGCACGAATTTTTTTCTCTCTAATCCAACGCCTAACCGTGTCGGGGTGTTTTTTGAGATATTTGGCAGTTTCTTTGACTGTCAGATAATCCTTCACAGTGATTTAGTATATCATAATATATCAGAACTAGGGAGCACAATTAGGCCAAATGGAGGCATGTCCCAAAGAATAGGCATAGGCAGCTGTTTGAACTGCTTCTTCAGCGTTAGCTCTTAAATCAACATCAACATTCTCCCCCATTAACTCCCGATACTTAATCCACGTATCAGGAGAGAATTGGAAAAGACCGACATAGTTCAACTTTTCAGCCAACGGGTTAAAGCCGGATTCACAAACTGCTAGATGTCGCAATACATTTGGATCAACGCTATATTGACCAGCAAACCTTTCAATAAATCCGTGAATTTCTTCTGGACTAAAAACTGGTTGTGGTATTGGTGTGGGACTGGGTGTGGAAGAAGGTATTAGCTTTGGTGTTTCAGTTGGTTCTGGGGTTGGAGATGGAGTAGATGTACTAACAACAACAGCAGAAACATCATGAGTTAAACTACCATCACCAGCAACATAATATTCTGAAAGAACTGCTCCTTTCAAAAAAACATTTTGTCCCCAAAGACTCATACCAAAATACCCAAGTAAAAAACCTACCAAAATAGGAATGATAAAAAATATTTTTTTGAACATATTATTGATCCCAATTAAACCATAGTAAATATAAATTAGAAAGAGAGATTGGAATGCTAAAAATAATGACTGGTTCTAGTTGAGTATGTCATGAGCTTTTTTAGGCGGCAAGTTGCCAACCTTTCATATAGCATTCAACCTACTCCTACTTGTACCTAGCAATAAATCAAAAGGGCCTCCCGTATAGATTTATTAACTTGAATGAAAGCCTATGTCTTCCCAGATCTGTTAAGGTTACTGGACGATTATATGGGGACAAATTTGCCAAAGGAACAATCCCCACCACTTCTAGATCTACATAACTATCTTCAAGCGTAACCCCTCCGACAAAATCTCCAGGGATATAAAAATAATAATTAATTTTTTCATCCTTCAAACTATCTATAACATTGTTTATTCTCTTTTCGTCATATTCTTTATCACTAAGTTCTTGTATAAGAAGACTTATTTTTTTAACCGGAGATAGGTGAATATAATTCCTTCTTTGAATATCGCAAGATTGAGAAATTATGATTGCATCTGACATAAATGAGTTAGCGATTACAAAAGCCTTGCTTGTTAAATATGGATTTTGTGTTTGAGAAATAGGAGTGGTCTTTAAACTTCCATCAATATTTCTCTCTATAATTTTGAGTTCGTCAGTTGTGGGAACAATAAACGGATAATCTATAATTATATCTCCCTGAAGTTTTGTTGTGTTTGCTACTGCAAGCATCCATGTATTATAAGGCTGGTGTAAGAACGTGTTTGTAATTAATATTTGATATTTCCCTGATAATTTCCTCGTCTACATCATCTTTTTCAGTAGGTCTTTCTAATATTGGCGTTTTATATTCTGTATATGAATGAAGGTCAATTATTTGATAATTCAACTGCTCAATTGTTTGCGATTCAGTTGTTTTATCTTGTAGGTCGCTTGCCGTAGGAGTATTCCCCGTATAGTCAGTTGTATCTTTCAGTATTTTTTTATTCATCATGCTTGTCACCTCCTCCTTCTCGTTCTACTGGAAGTCCTTTCTTCCCCAACGGATATTTCGTTCCACCCTCTATCAACAAAGGATATGTTGAATGGTTTGGGAGCTGTTGGCTCTTGAATTTTCTGAATTTTATAATCAGTCATATAAGCATCTTCTCCTTTTGAACTCTTTATTATTGCTCTTTTCAACTCAAAATTGGTCTCAAGAGAAGTTCCACTTACGAGTTCTGACGGGTTAAATGCTTTATCTAATTGCATTGAGTTTACAAAATATCCAAAAATTTCTTTTATTTCTTTTTCCTCGTCTGGGGTAGTATAACAAATAATATTTTTGAATCCGACTGCTGTTTTAGCCTCATTTCTCCCAATAAGATGGCGATGAGAATAGAGTTTTTCAGTAAGATTTTCTATTATTTGTTTAACTTGGTTCTCATCTATCTTAATCTTATGTAATCTAAGCATTTTCTCTGCTAATGACCTTATTAGAGAATGGGTTCTATTAATAGAACCCAATACCGAAGGTGGAATTTCGGCAGATAGCAATTTCATTACTTCGGACAATGAATTTTGTTCTGAAACACCAACTTTGGTTTTTGCAAAATCAATGAACCCAGTAACATCCTCTATTTGTATATTTTTCCTTTCCTTGCCAAGCCTATACGATCCAAGTGGATCAATCGGGCTTAAAAAGCTTGAGGGATTCATTACTACTTTGTCAGCACCCAGACAAATTAATGTAGCTGCACTTAAAGCTTTTGCGGGTACAATAACTTCAAATTCTTTACAGTACTCTCTTATTAAGGAAACTAGCGGCCAAGGAGCTTCTAAACTTCCGCCTGTGCTATATAAAAAAAGAGATAATTTATTTTTTCTTCCCAATTTTGATAAGTGTTTATCAAAGATTGGCAAAACATCTGAAGCAATTGTTGTAGCAAAAAGTTGAGGAGGTTTTTTATCGCCAGTTAAATAGAATACGATTTCATCAGATTTCCTTCTCTCCGCCAAGGACTTTATTTTATCTTTTAATTGTTGTTCTGTCATCTATACTTAGATTAGGCAAGGAATCATGTTGATTTTATAACAAATTGCGCTAATTTTCAAGAAACTCATGTTTGACAAATTAATAGTTTTTGATATGTTTTTTAAACATAGTAGCATCATAAATAACACAATTACTCCATTAGCTAGAGTAGTTTGTAATTCAAAAATAAGTTATCCTTGTAAATATTGTCGGAGTAGAGACAAGGATTAATAATACAAAGTTGTCCGTCCAGGGTTGGTTGAAACTTATAGAAGAATATCTGAATAATGCTTTTCAGGCACGAGATATTATGTTGGAGGGAGAACTGGAAGAAAAAAGAAAATTGCTTCTATCGGTTGACAAGAACTTAATCCCAAAAGACAAAAGGCTCCAATTTAGCTTCAAATAGCCCTATGTTGTACTACTATTGCCAGAGCACCAGACCAATGTGCTGCGGGACAGGGATTTGAACCCCAATTTCCGCTTCCAAAGAGCGGCGTGCTA
>CAYXBV010000007.1:0-31769 GCA_964463425.1 uncultured Gammaproteobacteria bacterium
CTTTTCACAAGGTTTTCCATAAATAGCAAAAAATATTCTGAAGTGATAAAATATTTAAGATGTCAGAATTCAGACCCAATATTAATTACAAAGCAGAGGGGCCCCCAGGCGGACCGCCAAAGTCAGAAACCAAGAGACTAGAAAGTCTTCGCGCCGAAAGTCTTGGAGGTTATCCAGTAGAAGGCAGAGACGTAATAGAACACCTGAATTATTCAGAAATACGAGAAGGAAAGATAGATGAAGTAAAGGAAGCTATTTTTGAAGCTCTTGCGTTTAAAGAGGGACTAGAACATGGTTCAGATGTTGAGGTATATGATTTGGATAATATAACTGGGCCAGGTATGGTATATCTCAAAGGACTTTTTACTACGGTCGATGATTCTATTGGAAGACCTGCGGATCATTATTTGAAACCAGCAATAAAATCAGCGTTGGAAGAAAGAGTGAGAGAGTACGGAGAATATAATAAGAGACCTGATCGATGGAAGACCAGACAATTAAAAAAAGCGCAGTTGGCAAATAGAGCAAGAATAATGGAAGGTAAGGATCCATTGAGAGATGATCAAATAGAGTTGCTGTTTATTGAACCGAAACAGAATGAACTAACAGAGATAGGGAAAGTGTTTCCAGAACTTCAAAAATTAAATAACCATGTAACAGCAAGAGAAATTATTGACAAGGCATTTGTGCAAAGGATGTTGGCTTGCGAAAACCCAGAGGCCGCGGCCAAAATGTCGGATAAGTTTGGTGTTGTATCGAGCCCTGACCAATCACACTGGGAATCTTTTTTTCGCGCTGAGCCAGAATTTGGAAAAGCTGTTAATACGGCGATGGAAGCAATAAGAGACATTGCTTTACCAGACAAAGAAAAATTACACAGAGAACTTGACAAGAAAGAAAACAAGTTGATTAAAGAATGGTTAGACAATTTGAGAAAGAGTTCACCCAAACAAGTCGAAAAACTCGAAAATTTGCCATGGAATATTGTCGAAACAGAAGGAATCCCCTCCACGATTTACGCAGAAGGGTTTGAAGATACAGAAATGTTTGCAAAATGGTTAAACAATATATTGAAAAAAGACGGAGTGAATGGAAGGATTGATGTGGTTTGGGCAGCTTGGAAAACAGCGTTATTAATGGAAATACCCTCTGTGCTGGGAAAAGGAGTTATTGCAACAGTAGATGAAACAATCAAAGATGATAATAAAATACTCGAGGCAAAAGTGGAATTAAGAATAGGTTTTCCTCCTCTTGTGAGCACTTTATTTTCATGGATAGCTCACATTGAAGACAAAAGGGCAATTGAGTACGGTCTTGGCTTAGATGGGAAAGTAAACAGAGTTACTCAGTATGTAAGTCATAGTGGATTGCCAATGAGTCTAGGACAGTTTCCAGATTTATGTAGCGGATATCTACAAGAAGCCAAAATAGAGCTACCTTCAGGAGAAAAGATAGCGCTTTGGGATATTTGGACTAAAGGGGTAAGTTTTGCTGATAATAAATTTCCCTGGACAAAGACAGAAATTGGAGATACAAGGGATGCTGGTGAGTTGCCAGGTGGAACTTTTGGTAACTGGATACTTAGAAGAAAGAGATCGTTCGATATTTTAGATTCTATTAAATTAAGACCAAAACTTGGTGACTTAAGCGATCCAGATTTCTTTACTAGTAAAGCTAGAACGTGGGATAAAATAATGCCACTAAAAGAGGAAACAGCACCGGAAGACAATCCTAGGGCTTGGTGGGTGGCTGGTTTGGTTTGGTACCATAGAGCTGGCACTTCTACTAAATGCTCTCTAATAAAAGAAAAACCATATAGAGACCACAGAACAGTTACGCGGTCGGAGGAAATGGTTCCAAAAGGAGAATCAGCTGAAACAAGAAGTCCCGGCCATGGAGATATGTTCCGACATGCAACAAACTCAGGGTTTTTAAGAAAAGAAGATGTAGTGTGGATCAAGAAACAACTTGGTATTGTGTTGACTTAAGATTATCTGCTGACTAGGTTTCCTGTTTTATCGTCCAGTGATTTTTTCTTGAAGGTTTTTCGATAGTGTAGCAACAGACTCCTTGAACGGACCTTCAGGCATTTTTCTAGCTATCGATTCAGTTCCTTTTCCTAGTCCCAAAGCAGCGCCATAGCGAGCAGGGGCAGCGGCTTCTCCGATAGCAGTTCCATAAGCGAATGGTTTTCCTTCGATCATTGATTTGATAATATCACCGATCTTAGGTGTTAGGAAAAATACTCCAAATGAAAGGATCCACCCTAATAGTCCAGTTCCCACATTGAAGGGGAGATAGCCAGGCAGAATGGTGCTGGCTCCACCAGAGGCAACAATTTTAAGGGGGTTGATGGCACCCCACGAAGCGATATCAACCTCAGTGGGCATTCGCATTCCCCAAAAGAAATAGTGAGCTAAGAACAACATAATTCTTACCATTGGAAAAACAGCTACATTGGCAACAAGTTGCTTCAACCAAGGACCAAATCCAACCCCTGAGGAGAAGGTTCCCGCAAGAATCATTAGCGGTGCAGCAATAATTAGAAGAAGAATATTGATTGTTGTTTTTAATAAAAGCCAGAGTATTTTTACGGCGGCGACAATCATCATGATGATAATAATTAGAAAAAGAATAGCTCCGACACCGCCTCCGATAATAACTGGAGCAAGGGCAACTCCTCCAGTGACAAGAGAAGCTCCAGCTCCTACTAATGCACCCGTAATTCCGAACAATAACAAGAATAAGACCTGAGTTAAGATAAGAGACCAGAATAAGCCTGAGCCCATGACAAATTTATTGAAAAAATCTATTGTACCAAGGCTAGAAATTTCTACGCCAGAATTTGTTACCAACGCAGAAATAATTCCCAAAAGTAGATAAGAAATATCAATTATAAATCCAGCGATAGCATACGAGAAGGTAATAAGCACCAGCGCAATAATAATTTTAGGGAGCGCAGATTGAACAGTAATGACTACTTGGGGCGAAATTTTCACCCTAAACATGATCATAAAAGATATAACAATTACGGCAAGGATAGAGAGGGCATAGGTCAGATTGCGGGTTACTTTCCACGCTTTCAAGGCTGGTTGGAGTCCTTCAAAGCCAATTCCTTGTGCGTAAGCATCTGGAATTATTTTTAACCGAGAGGCGACATTAGCTACATATTCCACCCCGGAAGCTGGTTGGATAGAGAGAACAGAATCTCCAAGAGCGCCGATAGCTAACAACGGACTGTTGATATATGAGGTTGTTTCTTGTAATCCTTCAACACATTCTTGAATTTTGTTTAGGTCTCCACTTGAAACACTCACACAGTTAATTAAATCATCACCAAGAGCAAAAGCCTGAAGAGAGTGCATGATCCAAGTTACCTGGGCATAGGTATATCTCTCTCCAAAGATTTCTTGAGGATTACTGTCATCAAAAACTTTAGCGGACCATTCTTCAAAAGATTGGTTGTACCAAGTTCCTCCTTCTTGGGCTTTTGCCTGAGAGACAAACAACGCGGGAATCAATATAATTGCCAACAAAAATGAAACAATGAATTTTTTTATCATATCTTTATTTATCATATGTCATAGGTTTAATTGAGACAATAGCTCTAATTCGAAACACTGATTGGATAACACGGTAATTGTTGAGTAGAAGATAGCCATCGGTATATTTCTAGTATGCCAGTAACATACCCGTTGGAAGAATCTGTGGGAGTACATGAACCAGTAGCTGTATACATTGCTCCAAAAATCTCCCATGGGCAGTTAACGCTGTTTACGTCACACGCGGAAAGATAGTATCCAGGAAGATTAACAAAACGCCCCAGTTGGTTGCTGAAATTATCTTCAATAATGGCACCACTAGAGTTGATTATCGTTTCAGCTTCAGGCAGGTTTATACCAAAATCTTGTATTCTTTGGCAATAAAGAGAAGATGGATCTCCGCCCCCAAATTGATTACATATTCCAAGGTAGTTGCTGGCCCCGCTTTCATGAAGCCAGATAGCCAGGGTGAAAATAGGATCGACACCTCTTGAGAGGGACGCACTTACAACTTGCTCGTATTTATCTGTGCGAGGAGACCCAGAGGCAAGCCAGCGGTTAGCGAGATCTTCAAATTTTTCTTTGACTCCAGCCATATTAACATTGGAAGGAGTATTGTTGCAGTCGTTGGAGCAGATATCGACATTGCTTGAATTTTCTATACAGAGAGGGTCTCCGGGGGATCCGAAAACAATATTTTCTCCATAACCTTTGGGTCTAAGAAGAGTTTGTGTTCCTTTGAGAAAATACTCAGATATTCCTCCTAGGTGGGGGAAATATAATTCAGCGGATTCTCCTGATCGTTCGCTTCCAGGGTTGCCTGCATAAATCAATCCTTCTCCTGAGTAGGTTACGTTTGTAGCTCCAGGTATATCTAGAACACAACCGAGATCAGTGTTGGGGCCGATTTTAGGAAACATTCTCTTAAAAACACCTGAAGATCCGGCCACTAGCCTTGCCCATATTTCATTAACCATGGGTGTTTCCGTTATCACAGATAGGTTTGCATATATTTCTTTCTTGCACTCTTGTTCTGTAGCAGGTTCACCTCCGGTACAACATATTTCACTTACGGAACTACAACCTGACCCGCCATTTATAGTTCCCTCACCGACACGGCTACAACTGGGAACACTAAGACATACCCCTCCGGCCTGTTCGCATGCATTACCAGAGGAACGAAGATCACATGTGAATTCAGCTGTATAAGCCAGGGTTCCACTAATCTCGCCAGCAAAAAGATCATCACCTTCGTTTGTGCGAATATTTACAAGATCACAGTATTCGGAAGTCATAACCCCTGATGGTGATAAGTTATTCTCTTGTCCTTGAGGTACAAATGTTTTTTGCAGAATACTGGCCAATTCAGCAACTTCTTCTGCGTGTGCAAAAAATAGTTCGGCTGGTTCTTGATTATCAAAGGTAACTTCTTTCAAAACAACGTCTGCTGACGGGGAAGTAGTGGTTATACTTTGTGTTTCCACGAGGCCAACCCGATCTTCAGTTGATGAAAATGGGATATATGGGAACAAATTTGCCCAGTAGTTTGGTTTTGTTGGATCGTCGAAACAGTAAAAGAATTTTTTACCACCAATGACAGGAATAAGATTGGGTACTTCAGCGATGGCGCACCTTTCGCCTCTCCACCTTTTGTAAGCTACCCAGTAATCTGCGAAGTCTTCAAAATTCTCAGCTAACGGAGGTAAATGGTTTTTCCATTCAGATATTTTCTTTTCATCTTTCAAATTGAAAAATTTTGCAAAAGAAGAAAGAAAGCCTTCGTTGTAGCAAGGAACAGGTACTTCGGCTACTCTGGCCACCTCCCATAGTCCAAATAGTTTTATGGGAACACCGTAAGTACAAGCAACGACTTGGTCGTGGCGATCTTGCTCTTCGATAACACCGTCTTTATTAATATCTTTGTTTTTATCAACAACTCTTTCTATTGTCTTTATTCGACTTCTTGCTTGCTCATTCCATGGTAACAATTTTTTTAAGGGTCCCGAAAAGTCGATAATTTTAGAAAGATCTTCTTCATTGGTGGGGTCAAGAAAGGGATATTCAGCCCTTCCAGTTGTACCGTTTAAATACCAGCTAACGTATTCATTTGTTTTCTCGGCATCTTCAAAATCAGAGTTATCAGAGCTTTTATTAATATTTACGACATTTTCTGTATTGCCAAGAATAGGAAGGTCAGCGCCAGACAAATCAATAAGAATGTCTTTTGAGTTACTTATTACAAAGCTGCATCGCTCTTTTCCGTTGGATAGAGGTGTACAGGATTGAGCGTCATTTCTGGTCACAGTAATTGTGTCAGCAACAATTAAATTATTTCCACAAAAAAGGGCTGTATCAGAAACCTCTGTATTCCAGGGGTCAGCCTGATAAGGTCTTAGAGAGTGAAATTCGTCGCTTTGAGCAAAAGAAGTTGAGACGAATACCCCGAGGTAAAAAGAGAGAGATAATATAAAAACAACTAATAAAGAATATTTTATTTTGCCGAGCTTTTTGGACAGCTTGTACATTCTTGTTTTGAGGTTAGTTTCCTTGAAAAATTTGAAACTGAGTAACATCAACTCCTGTGAAAGTGGATACAAATCGAAGAATTAAAAATGAAAGGGCAATAAGGACGATGCCCATGATGGCGTAAGTCAATGTTTTTTTTGCACTTTCCAACGCTTTGGGGTCTCCTCCAGCGGTTATAAATTTGAATCCTCCCATGATAAGCATGATGAATAGAACAACACCAGCTAAACCTAATACAACCTGGATAACATTTGCAAAAACACCCTCAAGTCCTCGAAGAGTGGCTACGCCATCTTGTGTTTGTATTGCTCCATCTGGCCGCGGTTTCACTTGATTAACATCGCCTGCTTGGGCAATAGCATTTTTAATATGAAAATTCATAATTAAACCCTTTCTTAATGTATCGTACCAAGTTTAACTTAGAGAAGTGTTTCGAGCAAGCCTGTTTTATTGAGCGGTTGGAAGAGAAAGACTAAAGATATCAATACCGAAGAAAGTATTAATTAGTTGAACTATAGCCCAAGCTGCGAAAACAATAACTAAACCAACTAGTGCAGCCGTAATTTGGTTTCTGGCTGTTTCTGTTTGAGCTTTATCTCCACCCGAGGCAATCCATCGAATACCTCCAATGACCAAAATGAAGAAAAAGACTAGAGCGGCAATAACCAAAATTAATCGAATAAATCCAGCCACAATTCCACCAATTGTTAAGTCACCAAGAGCTGAAAATTCACCTGTGGGACTAAGGTTAATGTCGTCTGCGGCTAAAACTGCGCTTGAGTATAAAAAGTTTAGCATTCTGTGTATATTATTGAATCAACAACGGCCCTATGTCAAGAGCAAGTATGTTTATTCCGAAAAAGTCCTCAATTATTTTTAATAAAGCGAAAAGAGAAAGTAAAATTACGACACCAACAACAGCATTGGTAATTTTTCCTCTAGCACCCTCAACAGCGGCTTTATCGCCCCCAGAAGTAATCCACTGAATAGCTCCAGTTATCATAATAAAGAAAAAGATAAGAACACCTACCACAAAAGCCAGTCCTACAATTCTGGGCAACAGGTCTTGAAAGAATGCTAGTCCAGATTTTGATTGTAAAGATGGGCTCAAAACAGGATTTTTTATTGAATCTTGCGCAAGGTAGTTCACTATTGTTGAATTCTTTCTAGTAAGGTCGGTAGATCTAATATATTTGGTATTCCTATTAAGCGTCCAATCAGTTGAACGATAAACAAGGCCGCAATAACTACAACAAAACCAATAATGCCAGTTGTGATTCTTTTTCTAGCAGATTCTAGAGAAGCTTTGTCTCCCCCTGAACTAATGATACCTATGGCTCCCATTATTATGATAATGACAAACCAAATGATGGCGATGATTGTCATCAAGCCGATTGTGCTGGAAACAAATTTAGTGAATACTGCCGAAGCATTTTCTCCACCTTCCAGTCCTAAAGGACCAAACCCTTTGAATCCACCGTCTGGCCCAAGTTGTATATCAGCTAATTTATTCATAGTGTTGGAATTGTGGGATTAAGTATAAAAGTAGGGTCCTTAAATATTAGTTGTCCAAAGATAGCAGCTAAAACAAAAGCACCAGCTGCTATGGCAAGGCCCAAAAGAGTTTGCCAAATCTTGGCCGATGCACCAGCCATTTTTTTTGGATCATCGCCAGCAGACATGAAAGCATAGCCTGCCAAAATTAGATTTATTAGTGCATAAATACCTGCTCCGACGATAAGGAATTTAATGATTATGTTCAAAAAATTGCCAATACCACCTTGCTCAACTCCTCCAAATTTTACAATTGAGGGTGGTGGCGATACTTTTCCCAAAGGGCTTCCTTGAGCGATTAATAGTTTCATTTTAATTCAATATTGTAATTCCAGTAACAAGTTCGATTAATTGTACTATCCAATAGGAGGCGAAAACAACAACAAAACCAAGGACTGCTGACGTAATAGCTTGTTTCCCTTTTGCAGCTTGCTCTGGATTGTCTTTTCCAGCACCAGCTATTATAGAAATTCCGCCAAAGATAAGGAAAAAGAGCAATATAATACCAGCTAAGACAAAAGCAGCATTTACAATAATTGAAACTAGAGATCCGACATCTTCAAGTTGGGTAAGGGGATTGCTTGATCCGTTCCCAAAAAATTTATCACTTATGTTAATAGTTAATTTATTCACGACTTAAGTTTAGCAAAAAGTATATTCTCTTTCCATTGAAAAGTTTGATTTAAGTTGAATTCTAGCCTATAATTCCTAGCCAGAGATGGATTAGCTAGATGTTTGTCTTTGATATATAAAGATGGACTTCAAAACAAAAACCATTGTACTTTATCAATCTAAGTGGACGTAGTAATTAACCGCATATATACAAACCCAAAGGAGGTTTGAGATGAACGAACAATTTTCGGTTTTTGATGAGTGGGGGAATAAAGTTGGAAAATTTATTCCAACAGGTGGCGGTTTAGGCGACACAGTAATAATGATTTTTGTCTTGATTCTTGCATGGGTTTTTGGCTTTGTGATCTATCTATTCATAAAGCTAATTATAAAAGGATTCGAGGCAATAAGTGACGAGAGGTGGGATGAGGCTGTTGCATATCTTGCGCTTCCTGGCTTGCTGGTTATTTTTTTTATAGTTTCAATGGTTGGGGGAACGATAGTTTCAGCAAACAAAAAACAGTTGCGTGAGCAAGTGCAGTCTACCCAAATAGCTATTGCGACCGAAACTGCTATTGCTGAAGAAACAGCGAAAATAGAAGCAACACAAACAGCAGAATCGGACATCCAAAGAGCGCAAGGCGTCATAAGGTTGGAAAATGTCCACATTGTACAGATGAATGGTTGGTTAGAGAGCGATCGGGTACAATGGACTCTCGTGAATGGTTGGGATCAACCCATTCGAGTGTCTTGTGGATTTTACTACGAAGTTGGTCAAAGTAATGCACAGGTCGGGGACTGGACGCTTGAAGCAGGAAATCGAAGAACTTTGGAAGAATACATGTACGATGTCAAACCCGAGATGTGTATAAAGATTTTGTTATTACAGTATAACCGCTTCGAATTCGAATTATGTCCACTGGATTATCTTGGAGAATGACACCCTTCACTTGATGAAGGTTTAGGTTGCGATGTGGATTAACCACTAATCTGATTTATTCAGAAACCTGATTATCAGGCGCAACCTAGTTTTTTTGGAGAAATTAAGGATTTAAGTTAAATATTTCACCTATTTTTCCTAATCCTAAAAGAGATGCAATTAATTGCACGATCCAATACGCGACAAAAACAATAACGAAACCAATCAGCGCATTGGTGATTTTACTTTTCGCTCCCTGAACAGCTTTTGGGTCCCCTCTCGAGAGCATTAAACCAAATCCACCGAAGAGGAGATAGAGGAGAAGCAATATTCCAGCAATCGGAAAGAGGTAAGTCATAAGAGTGGAAACAATGCTACCAATATTTCCTTCGTTTCCAGAAAATCTAAAACCCGAAAGACCTTCGCTCTGTATAGTGTCAAAATCTTGTGCTAGTTTCATATTTATTGTCCAAAACCTGGTAATTTCAGTATATCAATTCCAATCACTCTCAAGACAAAAACAGAGAAAATAAGAAGCAACAAACCAGCAATAGCAGACGTTAATAGTTCTTGACCAGCTTTTATTTTGTCGGGGTTACCTGAGGAAGTCATAATTTGAAAACTAGCAACAACAATCAAAAGAAAGGCTATACCACCACCAACACCAATAGCCCATTTAAGGATAAAACCAATTAGAGCATTGGAATCTTCTAATGGAATACAGCCGATAGCGGTATTAATTCCTTTTCCACTACTAGTATCACATGTGGGAAAATTGCCCTTTGCATTTTCTTTGACCGTAAATTCTTCGGGTAAAACACATAGATTCTCGTCACAAATTTCACCCGTAGGGCAACCCCAGTCAATGTATTCATAGTAGCCACCTCCTATGGAATTAGTCCATTTTTGACAATTGTCATTAATATTGTCAAACGTATAGCCATCAGGACAGCACTCAACTGCAGATACTTTTGAAGGCATAAGTACAATAAGTACAAACATTGAAGCAAGGACTAATAATATTTTTTTCATATCTATGAATATTTTAATGCAAAACAAAGTAAGAGTAAAAGAGAAGAAATAAAGTTGCTATACTTATGAAGCAGTGACTATTTCTAAATTTAGAAAACAACTCTCCCTTTTGCTTGTTATAATCTTGCTATTTGTCTCGACATTACTTCTAAGTAATTCTTCTTTTATTACCTCAGCCGAACCAAATTGCGACAACCCTGGATCTGGCGATTTGGATTATTGTATTGAAAAAATTCAAAATGAAATTGATGCGTTGAAACCAGCACATGAATACAACAAACAAGAACTGGCGAATTTAAGAATAGAAGTAAGTAGTTTAAACAAACAAATCAATGGTCTTTCTGCGCAATTGAACACAGTTGAAAAAAATATTGGACAAAGAGAAGAAGATCTAGCTTTTGCTCAAGAAATTTTTGAAGCAAAAGCAAACAGTCACTATAAATTTCTCAGACTTTACGACCCTATCTTGCCGTTTCTTTCTTCCAATAGCGCATCTGAAGCTTTCAGGGAAATAAGTTTCAGACAAAAAGCAGCTGATGAAGACAGGATGACAATGGAAGCATATGCAGAGGACTTAATTGCGTTGCGAGAAGACAAAGAAGGGTTGGAAAGAAACAGCTTAAGTCTTGCGGCTATAAAGAAAAAGGTTGGTGAGAGTGCAACATTTTTAGCAGGAGAAGTGGCCAGTGTTGAAACATACCTTGTTGGCTTAAGTTCTAAACAACAAGAGTTGTTGACACAAAAGTTTGCCAGTCTTCCAGTGCCTCATCTTGCTTACACTTCTTTAAGCGGCTGTGTAAGTGATATAGACGTTAATCCTGGATTTAGTCCTCGTTTTGCATTTTTTAGCTTTGGTGTTCCAAATAAAGTTGGATTGAATCAGTATGGAGCAAAAGGTAGAGCAGAGGCGGGACAGAGTTACAATGAGATATTAAGTGCCTACTATGATAATTTTCAGATTGTTGATTATCGAACAGACATAACAATTACTGTGAATGGTACCAATGAATACAAACAAGTATTTAATAATGAAACTATGAATATAGAAGAGTATCTAAAACATTTGTACGAGATGCCTACTAACTGGGATTCGAAGGCTTTACAAGCGCAAGCTATAGCGGCCAGGTCTTATGCTCTATCTCGAACTAACGATGGACAGAGCTCAATTCCTCCAGATCAAAGCGGACAAGTAGTTAAAAAGGAATTGAACGATGGGAATTGGATATCCGCAGTAGAAGCAACTCGAGGTAAAGTTATGGTATCAAGTGGTAACCCCATTTCCGCTTGGTATTCGTCTACACATGGAGGTTTTGTTTTGAAATCCGGAGAGATTGGGTGGAGCGATACTGCATGGACAAAACATGCTGTAGATGCGGGATCAGGAAGTAGTATTTCCGATCTTCAAAATACTGCTTATGATAGAAGCTCGCCCTGGTTTTATTGTGACTGGGGATATAGAAGCCAATATAGTAATACAGCCTGGTTAACAGAAGATGAAGTGGTAGATATAGTAAATGCATTTATCTTGTGGGACCTAAATCACAACACTTTCGGTCACTTAAGTCAGACAGACAAAAGTATGCCTGATACGTGGGATGGCGAAAAAGTAAAACAAGAGATTGTAAATGAAGGAGGTGTTGCAATTTCTTCTATTAGTACGATTGGTGTGGGTTGGGATAGCTACGGTATATCACAAACAATTACAGTGAACGGGAGATCATTCAACGCACAAAATTTTAAGAATTTGTTTAACTTGAGAGCTCCCGGCAATATTCAAATTAAGCCAACGTGTGTACCTGATAGTAATCTTAGTTGCAAAACCTACGCTCTCTTTAATGTCGAAAGGAAGTAAGCTCTCTTAATTAGGGAATTTTAGCTTTTAAAGTGATATAATCAGGCCGCAATGCCAGATATCTTTATTTCAGACCCAAAAAAAGAGAAACAAATTGCTAAAGAACATTCTCCTAAGAAGAAGGTTGCTCCAAAAACAAAGAAAACAAAGAAACACAAAAGACCAAGATATAACCTAGAAAAAAAAGCACAGGGCAAATTGTCTTCCTTTAGCTATCTTCCCAAAAAAGTAAATTTTGAAACGAGAGAAAAAGACGAAAAAATAATCCTATTACTACGAAGGCATCCATTGACTAATATTTCTTGGATAATGGTGGGATTATTAATGGCCGCAGCCCCAGCCCTTTTAAATATTTTTTCTTTCCCATCTTTTTTACCAAATGAGTTTGGATTAATCGCTGTTTTGGGATGGTATTTGATAACAATTGCTTTTCTTATAGAGAATTTTCTAACATGGTTTTTTAATGTAAATATTATTACAGATGAAAGAATTATTGATATAGATTTTTACAATCTTATTTACAAACAAGTATCGGACACAAATATCGACAAAATTCAAGACGTTACCTACACAATGGGGGGAGTAGCTCGAACACTGTTTAATTATGGTGACGTTTTTGTTCAAACAGCCGCTGAGGTGCCTAATTTCGACTTCCTGGGTGTGCCAAAACCTGACAAAGTTGCCAAGATATTGCAAGACTTAAGAGTAGAAGAAGAGATAGAAAAAATAGAAGGGAGAGTAAGATGACGACAGTGTTACCGATATTGGGAATATCTGTTTGGCTAATTGCTAAAGTAGTCGTTCTATTTGCTCTTGTTCTTTATGCCATCTTCGCTTTTGTGGTATTAAGACAAATACAGCTAATGACAGACACACTGGAAGTAGGCTTTGAAGGACCAATAAGATTGTTAGGTATTTCTCATTTGATCTTTTCTTTGGTAATATTCGTCCTTGCCCTAATTATTTTATAAAAGTGGCAGAATTTGATATCAATTTAGCTAAACTTACAGGAACTCCAGGAAAAACATCTTGGGCTCAGGTTCATGAATTTGCCCCAGATGACCCCGAGAAACTAAAACTTCGAGGAAAATTAGTGGCTGTTATTTCCACAAATTTTCCCAAAAAAGAAACGTCTCAAAAAACAGAAAGCATAGAAAGTGTTGTTGCTGGAAGAGAATTGTTAACCAGATTTCATGAAGAATACTTTGGCAACACAGAGAAAACAGCTTTTAATGCTCTTAATGATTCGGTTGAAAAAGTAATTACTGAGTTTTCAGAAACATGGGGCGATATTGAAATCGCGGCGGCCTCGATCGTTGAAGGAGTAATTAATACAGCTTGTGGCGGCGGTGGGCAGGCAGCTATTTTTAGAAATGGCATGTTGGCAAAAATATTAGTGAGCAAGAGTGACGGCCCGGCTTCTGCTTCAGGGCACCCAGAGGAAGATGACGTATTTTTGCTAGGTACTAAAAAAGTTTTTAGCGCATTAAGTGAAGGGGTTATTAAGGCCGCTCTTGAAAATTCGGGGATAAATGAATCTATTGAATCTTTGGCCCCGGCTGTTCACTCAATGGATGATGCTGGCAACTTTGGACTCGTCTTGGTTGAATTCTCAAAAACACAATCTGTTTTTACTAAGCCAGAAAAGGAAGTTATTCCGGAAGAGAAAACCACCCTACAAAGGAAAGAAATATTCGATAAAGAATCAGAACCTCGTTCCGCTTCTTTTTTCCAAAAACAAATGAAGAAAGTAGGTTCTCTTTTTGGAAACAAACCTGGCGAAAAGAAAATTTACATTAGACGAAAAGGGGAAGACGAGTTTAATGTTCAAAAAAGGAAAATGACTGTCTCTATTGGTTCAATTCTTGTTGTTTTACTTCTTGTAAGTATTGGTTTTGGGATAAGACAAAAAATGGCTAGAGATGAAAAAGCGCGTTATGAAGATCGACTTAATCAAGCAAAACACGAATTTGAAGAAGCACAAGGTCTTTACACTCTTGACCCAGAGAGGGCTAGAGAACTGTTTCGCAGCGCAATTGCACTTACGAGTCAAATAAAAGACGAAGGCGTTGAAGATGCTGATTTAGAAAATTTAATTACCCTTATTGAAGAATCTGGCGGGCAAGTGTTGGGAGAATACACTCTTGAACCAGACCTTTTCTTAGATTTATCCATATTAACCGATGGTTTTAAGGCCGATGAAGTGGTTGCTTCAGATGGCAAATTATATGTATTAGACAAAAACGGAAAGAAGGTTGTTGAAATAGAAATTGAAACAAAGAAAACGGAAATTGTTGCTGGCCCAGATCAAGTTAAGGATGCGGACGGAGTAGCTGCATATTCAGATAGGGTTTTTGTACTTTCCGACGGAAACATATATGAAGTTTCAGACGATAGAGAGCTAATGGTAGAAGGGGAATGGGAAGGCGATGTCCTTATCTCTGCTTATGCCGGAAACTTTTATGTCCTCGATCGTGGAACATCTAAGGTTTATCGACATGCGGGTGTTGATGGTGAGTTTGGTTCAGGACAGGACTGGTTAACAGAGGGAGCAGAACCAGATCTTAGTGGTATTTTTGATTTAACCATAGACGGTTCTATCTGGTTTTTGTCAGAAACAGGCAAGGTGTTTAAATTTACAAGAGGAAATCAAGATACATTGACTTTTACGGACATAGTGCCTAATCTTTCTAAGCCAACGGCTATTTATACAAACGAAGAACTTAAATTCGTTTATCTAATGGAGAGAGAAACAGGAAGAATTATTGTTGTCGACAAGGAAGGTAATTACCAAGCACAGTACTTTTCAGATAAAATAAAAGAAGCAAGGGGATTAGTAGTATCTGAAGAAGTTGGCAAAATAATAATCGCTACAGAAGATAAGCTTTACTCGATTAATATTAGCCACAAACTAGACTAATTTTTTCCCCTCTTAACTCCGATGAAAATTATAAACAAAAAGGCGAAATTTAATTATCAATGGATAGAAAACATTGAAGCAGGTATTGTTCTTGCCGGCCATGAGGTAAGAGCTGTCAAAAATGGAAAAGTAGATTTAGCAACATCTTATGCAAAAATCATGGGTGACGAAGTTTATTTAATTAATGCCAATATTGCATCTGCCTTTTTGGGGGACTATAACCCAACCCAAGCAAGGAAGCTTTTGCTGCATAGAGACCAGATTACTTCTCTAAGGACAAAAATGCAGGCTAAAAAATTGACGCTTGTGCCTACAAAGATGTATACTAAAAACCGCTTAATCAAAGTCGATATCGCTTTGGCTAAGACAAAACGTAAATACGAAAAGAAGGAAATAAAGAAAAGAAAAGATATCGACAGAGATACGGAAAGAGAATTAAAAAACTAATTAAGGGGACGCATAGGTTTCGACAGGTTGTACTTTTAAAAACTGCAAGTCGAGTGGGGCCGTCACTCGTTAATCAACAGCCAACTTATTACATGCCAACAAAAATGTTGGTCTAGCTAGCGCACCCGAATTTAATTTCGCTTTCGCTTAAGCTGGTGTCTGTTAATTACGCTTTTCGACCGTGTTAACAAGGCATAAACCAGTCGGAATGCAGCGCATTTCCTAGGCTTAAGAAATGTAGTCAAGATTTATGAGTCTTACTTTAAATCGTCCTATCAGTAGGTAAGGTTTAGAGGACATTAAAAAAACTGATCAAGCTTGTAGACGTTTTTGATTTTACCTCTTGGACGAGGGTTCAACTCCCTCCGTCTCCACAATGATAGTATTAAAGCAGCATTAATTTGCTGCTTTTTTAGTGAAGCAATGAACCTGGCTGATATTATATTTCCTCGCAAATGTTTTGGGTGCGGTAAAAATGGTTATTATTTGTGCCCTGAATGTATAAGTAAAACAAAAGAGCCGATACAGGCTTGCCCGATATGTAATTACGATTCCCCTTACGGAATAACCCACATTAGATGTCGAGAACTATTAGGGTTAGATGGACGATTATCTTTGTGGAAGTACTCAAGAGGCGTAAGAAAAGCAATAGTGGGCATGAAATACAAATTTGCTTTTGAAATTGCCAAGGAATTGGCAAGTTATGCCGCTAGTGAATTAAAAGAAAAGAAAATAGCCCTCCCGAGAAATCCAGTGGTCGTACCGATTCCTCTTTATTGGCACAGACAAAATTGGAGGGGTTTTAATCAATCTGAAGAAATAGGGAAAATGATCGCTGAAAAGCTTGGCTGGGATTTTGATAAAAATATACTGACGAGAAAAACATCAAAAAAACCACAAGCGAGCTTAGGAAGAGAGGAGAGAAGAACAAACATCAAGGGAGTGTTTAAGGTAGGCAAGAAAATAAGCAAAAATAAACAAATCCTGTTATTTGATGACGTATGGACAACCGGCTCTACGGCAAAAGAAGCAGCTCGAGTATTAAAGGAAGCGGGAGTAAAAAGAGTAAGTTGCTTAACATTAGCTTCTTGAGTTTCTAAAATCTTTAAAAACGTCTTTTAAAGAAATATAGCTCCAGACAAGATTCAAAACAGCAAAGGGATAACTTTTAATACTAATTGCATAGATGACTAAAGTAGCACTACCAATAAAATTGATGAGATCATAGGCGAAATCCTGACTCTTCCATTTTCCGGCTTAATTGAAGATATAGGCAACCAAAACTAATGAGGTGCCAATTATTCCGACAGCGGTTGAATCTTGCATTTTGGTTTACAAAAAATAACGAAAGCAAAATATGGCGGAGGCGGTGGGATTCGAACCCACGTAGCCCGAAGGCTCGGGCTTAGCAAGCCCGTGCAATTGACCACTATGCGACACCTCCAATGTTTGTATTATAGCAAAATTGGGTTTACCTGGGAAGCTAAAGTAAGGTATAATATGAACTTGAATGTCTGCTCAGGACGAAAGAAATATTGGTAAAAGTACGTTTACAGGAAAACCAGATGGTGATATTGCCGAAAAGATAAGGCACACACCAGAGAAAGAATTGCTTACTTGGACTGCACAAGCAAGACCTTTTAAGAGAATGAATAGAGAATTTTGGGTAACGGTTATTGCCATGGCAGCTATTGTTGGCCTAATTCTCTTTTTTGCAGAAGGCTTTATGCCAGTCATTTTAATTGTTTCTATTATTTTCTTAATCTATGTGTTGACAACCGTAGAGCCAGAAAATATTAATTATTTAATTACGAATAGGGGGGTTAAAATAGGAAGCAAAATATTTGAATGGGAGATGCTTGTCAGGTTTTGGTTTGGAAAGAGGTTTGATTCTCCTCTCTTAATTATTCAAAAGCAGGGTATTCCAGATAGGCTGGAGCTAGTGATTAATAGGGAGAAGCAAGAAGAAATTAAGGCAATATTATTAAAATACTTGCCGGAAGAGAAAGCTCAAGATACTTCTCTAGATAAAACGATTAACTGGTTTTCTAAAAAAATACCCGGACTCAAATAAGCACTCGTAGCTTAATAGGACAAAGCGCCGGCTTGCGGAGCCGGAGACTGTGAGTTCGATTCTCGCCGGGTGCACAAAACAGAATATAATAGGGAGGGTTGGCCGAGTGGTCTATGGCGATGGTTTCGAAAACCATTCTCCCCTAGGGAGGCACAGGTTCGAATCCTGTACCCTCCGCAGGAAAGATATAAAAAACATATGAATAAAGAATTAGTATTAATTTCAGGAGCCATTGTTTATAGGCAAACAAAAGGCAAAAAACGCTGGTTTTTGGCAAAACAATTTGAAGACAGTGAGGAATGGGAAATACCCAAAATCGCAGCAAGGAAAGCTGAGTCAACAGCTAGAGCAGCCATGCGCCTAATGTTAGAGTCAATAGACATGGACACGCAGATATTAGAAGAAGCTGGACGCGCCGGTGGGTCAGCAACAATCAATGGAAAGGTTGTCGCTCAAAGATATTTGTATTACATAATGCTGTTTAAAGAAAAAGAAGAAGAAATTGAAGGAGAAGAAAAGAAACATAAGGGAAGAGTAGAGGAAAAAAAGGTAAAGCTGCTAGGTTTTGAAGAATCTGGTTGGTTTGAATACGCTCAAGCTGTAAGAAAACTACGTTCCAAAAGAGAAAGATTGATGTTGAAACAAGGAAGAGCGGAATTAAGAAAGTGGGAAAAAGCAGAAAAAAACAAAGAGCAGAAATAATTCTTCATACAAAGGCTACTTTTAACAAAGTCTGATATAATACTGACTACCTATTTGAAGCTAAGGTGGAGTCGCATAGTGGTCAATTGCACACGCTTGGAAAGCGTGAGCCTCACGGCTACGTGGGTTCGAATCCCACCTCCACCGCCAAGATATTTGGTGGGTTGGCGGAGTGGACAATCGCGCTGGTCTTGAAAACCAGAGGGAGTAATCCCTACACAGGTTCGAATCCTGTACCCACCGCAGAGAATACTCTCAGTTTTTCTTCGGGAAAACTTAGGTTTATGTTAAAATCGCATCAAGATGCCTCAAGACCAAATAGAAGAAGTAAAAGCTAAGACAGACATTGTACCGATAATTTCAGAACACGTTGAACTTAAAAAAGCGGGTCGAAATTACAAGGGGTTATGTCCGTTTCATGGCGAGAAGACTCCCTCTTTTATGGTTTCTCCTGAACTTCAAATATTTAAATGTTTTGGTTGTGGCGAATCGGGAGATGCCCTCTCTTTTCTTCAAAAATATGAGGGAATGGATTTTCCAGAAGCCTTAAAGTATTTAGCCGATAGGGCTGGAGTAAAACTAGTCCAACAACAATTTAAGGGAAAAGGAGAAAGAGACAAATTAATTGAAATAAATACTCTTGCTGCTAAGTTTTACAATTACATTCTTTTAAGTCACAAAGTTGGCAAACCAGCTTTAAATTATCTTCTAAAAGAACGCGGACTTAAAATGGAAACAATAAAGACATTTAATATTGGTTTTTCTCCAAATGTTCCCCTCGCTCTAAAAAAGTTTTTGATAGATAAGAAAAAGTATAGTTATCAAGATTTGGAAAAAGCAGGCATTGTTTATAGGCGTGGAAGTGGGGCAATTGATAGGTTTAAGGGCCGAATAATATTCCCCCTTCTTGATCACAGAGGCAACAACATCGGTCTTGCAGGGCGAGTACTACCTTCAGACAAGACGGAAGCGGGTAAATATATTAACTCTCCAGAAACACCGGTCTATCATAAAAGTAAAGTTCTATATGGACTAAACACAACAAGAAGATTTATTAAAAAAGAGAACGCAGTTGTGATTGTTGAAGGAGAATTAGACATGCTTTCTTCTTGGCAAGCTGGGGTTAAAAATACGGTGGCCATAAAAGGAACTGCTTTAACAGAAGAACAAGTAAGATTGCTTGCTAGATTTTGCAGTGAATTTATTTTTGCTTTGGATTCAGATGCGGCGGGAGACAAAGCCACAAGGCGCAGTATTTCTCTATCTCAAGAACAAGGAGTCGAAGTCAAAATTGCCAGACTAGGTAAGTACAAAGACCCTGACGATATGGCTAGAAAAGCTCCAGAGGGATACAAGAAAGCATTAAAAAACGCACAAGGGGTTTGGGATTTTCTAGTCGAACTTATCTTTTCAAAATATGATCAAACAACTGGGCCAGGTAAGGCAAAAATAAGCAAGGAAATAGTACCGATATTGACAGAAATAGCTGATGAAATTGTTCAGGCACATTACATAGAAAAGGTGGCCAGAAGATTGGGCGTACCCAGGGAGGCTGTGGCTGACCAGGTTGGAAAGACAACCGCCAAAGATAAAGTAGTAACGCCGAAAATAGCTATTCCAATAAGACTAAAGACAAAACTAAGACGAGAATTATTAGAAGAAAGATTGTTAGCGCTTGCTTTTCAATCAGATCCAGGCATCCTTTCTGAAAAGAAAACATTTTCTCTCTTTGCCACACCTCTGGCAACAAGAATCATAGAAGAATACAAGAAATATACAAAGAAGAAGAAAGGGTTTAACCCCTCAGATTTCGCGGCAGGATTACCGAAGGAATTGATACAAGGGTTTGCGGACATGATTTTAGAAGACGTTCAAAATTTAATAGAAAGGCCTCAGGTTTTGAAGAAAGAACAAGAACTCGTTCTAAAGGAATTAAATTTATTGAAGGTCAAGGGTGATCTTGAGATGCTTGGCAAGGAAATTCGTGAGCATGAAGAAAAAGGTGAAAAAACCAAGTTAAGAAAAGCAGAAGAAAAGTTTGGTAAGTTATCTGAGAAACTAACTAAACTTGAAGAGAATGAAAGTAGGAGTATAATCCTTTAATATATAAATACATGGCAAAACAAAGAAAAGCAAAACAAAGAAAAGAAGTAGAAAAATTAATCAGAACAGGCAAGAATCAAGGATTTCTTACCCAAGAAGAAATTTTAGAGGTTTTTCCCGATGCAGAAAAAAGAATAGAAGAACTGGATAGTTTGTATGAGCAATTATTAACCAAGAATATCGATGTTTTTGAGTCGGTATCCGTTGAAGAGGTGGCCGGTGACGAAAAAGAAAAGGAAAAAGTAGAGCGAGAGATTGAATTACTAACGAAATTAGAAGGATCACAATCTACGGATCCAGTTAGACAGTATTTAAGAGAAATTGGAAAAGTACCACTTCTTGTTGCCGAAGAGGAAATAGAATTAGCAAAAAGATACGAAAAAAAGGAAAAGAAGGCTAAAAGCAAGTTGACAGAGTCAAATCTTAGACTTGTTGTCTCCATTGCAAAAAAATATATTGGTAGAGGACTTTCCTTACTGGACTTAATTCAAGAAGGAAATCAGGGTTTAATTAGAGCCGTTGAGAAATATGACTGGAGAAGAGGTTTTAAGTTTTCCACTTACGCTACTTGGTGGATAAGGCAAGCGATAACTAGGGCAATTGCTGATCAAGCTAGAACAATAAGAATCCCTGTCCATATGGTGGAAACGATAAATAAGCTTTATAGAGTCAGTCGTCGCCTAATGCAAGAATTAGGTAGAGAACCTACACCTGAAGAAATAGGTGAGGAGCTAGAGATAGACGCAGACAGAGTAAGAGAAATATTTAAAATTGCTCAAGAGGTTACTTCCCTAGAAACTCCGGTAGGGGACGATAAGGAGAGTTTCTTAGGTGATTTCATTCCAGACGAAAGTCAGCTATCTCCGGTCGATCTAGCCTCAAAGCAATTATTGAAAGATCATTTAGACGAAGTACTACACACACTTTCTGACAGGGAAGCGAGAGTATTAAAATTAAGATTTGGACTAGAAGGAAATAAACAAATGACCCTAGAAGAAGTGGGCAAGGTATTTGGGGTTACCAGGGAAAGAATTCGACAAATTGAGGCTAAAGCATTAAGAAAATTAAAACACCCAAGTAGAAGAAAAAAGCTTCAAGATTACTTAGAATAATTTACTCCTCTTTAAATTTAATTTGCTCTAGAACATTGATAATGGGTATATCACCCACGACACATTGTCCGCTAGGAGTAAATAAGAAGGGCACACCTACTTGGTTATTAGGAAGTTGGCAATATTCTACGCGGGATTTGAAAAGTTCGATATTGGCTTGATTTTTATAGACTTCTTTCTTGTCTATCTGGACTTGATCTTTGTGTTCCCAATTTTCAATAAACTCTTCCACGTTTGAACAATGAGGACAACCCTCCCCCCAGTAGTACTCATATGAGTCTGGCAAACTAGGGGGAGTAGTCTCTGTCTCACCTTTTGAATTATTAGAGAATATAAATACCCCCCCAATAATTATCAGGATTGACACGAAACCAATCAATAAAGGAAAGCGTTTCATATAATAAAGTTTATTTGCTAATTATTTGTCTTGCCGAGAATAAAACCAGGCTGGAAAATACAGAAATTACTTATTATTACAACAAAATGCTGTAACTTAACTTATGGAAAATTAGAGAAACGTGTTCTCTATCTTGCCTCTTTTGGTCGAGCTTCGTTTACCACTAAGTCTCTACCTTCAAAGTCTTTACCATTAAACATTTCGATGGCCTTTTTAGCCTCTTCTGGGCTGCTCATCTCAACGAAACCAAATCCTTTTGAGCGTCCGGAATGTTGTTCTGTAATAACTACAGAGTCAACCACGGTACCAGCTTCACCAAAATGTGTTGCTAATTGATCACTGGTAACATTGTATGAAAGGTTACCTACATAAAGTTTAGAATTCACTATCTATCACCCCCTCGAAAGCAGAAGTCTTTTTTGGAGCCTATTCGGAGACCAAAATTAGACACCTGACAAAAAGAATTATAGCAGAAAAACGACCAGAAACAAACATAAATAGTTATTAAAAACATTACAAGTTGTTTGTAAAGAGAAGTGTGTGTGGTTAATATATCCTAAGAAGCGTTTTTTAGAAAACAACACAATAAACATATTTAAACAAGGATTAAAGCGTTTATGCAGATATCTAAAATATTAAGAAACATATTTATAGGAAGTTTTCTTTTCCTTGTTTTGTTAGAAATGGGGACAAGGATATTGTTGGGATTAGATTTCTTAGGTATCAAAGAACGGATTGATGGCCGCATGTTTAGAGAACAACAGGAAGAGGGGGTATTAGGCGACAACACAACAGGGGCTTTCTGGATTGATAGAGACATTTTGCATCCATACCTTGGCTATGTTCATAATCCTGCATGGAATGGTGTGCCCGATCCTGGATTGGATATTGGTGATTATGAATACTATGAATACAACAAATATGGTTTTATTGGAGATTCTCCTGTTGAAAAAAAATCAGATGAGAAAGTTATTATTGGAATTACTGGTGGGTCTGTTGCTGAATTATTATATATTTATTCAAAGGACGTTTTAGTCGAAGAGTTAAAAAAATATCCGGAATATTCAAACAAAGAAATAAAGTTAGTAATGATAGGAATGGGAGGATGGAAACAACCCCAACAATTATTGACACTTACTTATCTTTTGAGCCTGGGAGCAGAATTCGATATCGTTGTAAATATTGATGGTTTTAATGAAGTGGCTTTAACATATGCAGATAACTGGAAATACAACATAACTCCCTCTTTCCCCAGGTTATGGAATCTATATTCGCAAAAAAATCTTGAAAATAAAGAATTGGCAAAAGAGTTTGCAACAATAGCAGAGATTAAAGATAAGAAAATGGCACAAAAAGAAAAGATTGCTAAAAACACGCTTAATTTAAGCGCGTTTGCACGCTTATTGTGGGCGTATGTTGATACACATTATGATCAAAAAGTGGCGAAAGCACTAAAAGCAATACAGGAAGAATCTGTTCATTCTGAGGTTTTGTCTGAGTCGACTGAGTACATGCCACGTATGACGAACGAAGAGGGATTATTTAAAGAAGCAGTGGATATATGGAAAAGGTCTTCGGTAGAAATGAACAAAATATCTGAAGCGAATGACATACAGTACTTTCATTTTCTTCAACCAAACCAATATTTAATTGGATCAAAAGAACTGACCTTGAATGAAAAGAAATATGCGTTTTTTGATTCACCCGAGTCGATTGGGAAAAAGGTGACTAATTCAGCCATTCCTGACTATAAATATGCAGTAGAGCAAGCCTATCCGGCGCTTATTGATGAAGGCAAAATAATCAGAGAATATGGCGTGAGCTTTATTGATTTGACGCAGATATTCAATGGAGTTAAAGAAAAAATCTATCAAGATCAGTGTTGTCACTATAATATTAAGGGGAACGAAATTATTGCTAAAGAAATCGCTCGTCAAATAGTTGGATATTAGTATTGACTACTTATTATTTTTTAGTTCACCTAAAGACTTTTAAGATCTCTTCTCGAATCTAATTGCTTTTCCTTTTATGAAAGCCTCGGCAATTTTTTTGTAAGCAGCGTTAATTGTTCTAGCAAAGGTTGGTTGAGAAATTTTCATTTTTTTTGCTGCACCTTGTTGGTTCAATCCGTCTACGTCGTGTAGCTTTATTGCTTCAAGTTCGTCTGGTGCTACAACTACCTCTTCAAGAGTTCTCATTGGAACACCCCTAGGCTTGAAATAATACACATTTGGATTGAACCGTATGTGCCTTGTTTTTCTTGGTCTTGGCATGATTACTTATTTATTCTCCTTGCTTAACTCTTTTTTTTCTTGATCAACGTTTTTTAGTTCTTCTTCCAATGTTTTTTTGTAATCATCAAGAGCTTCTAGCTGATCTTTAGGAGTTTGGGATCTGTTCCAACCGAACCATCCACCCATTCCCTGACCACCTCCGAAACCTCTTCTCAAACCAAAGCCTCGACCACAAGGACCGAAACCCCTACCTGTTCTTGGGCCCATTCCTCTGGGTCCTGTTCCATCAAATTTTGGCATAATCTATCACCTTCTTTTTAATATTCATATTGAATATATATTCATTATAACATTAAAATCATGCCTGTCAAGTTTGTGTGGAGATTATTTTTTTGTTTTTATAAAGAAGACGATACTACCAATTGTGCCAACCAAGTATCCTAAAGGACTAACCAGCATAGCAATGATGAAGAAGGCGGCGTGGAGAAATTCAAAAATATGTTTTAGTGCAGGAATGTGTCCAGTCACGATGGCAATACCATAAAAAACATTGTGCAACAGAATGCCTATAAAAAAAGCTAAGGCTGAAACACCAGTTAGCATTAGCAGTTTTTTTTGAGTACCTTTGATTTTACTTTTTTTAGTAAGTATCAACAAATACCCGCCCAATAAAGAAAAGAGTATAAAAGGCAATAGAGTAATTGGGCCGTTGACAGACTCGTTGATAAGGGGAACAAAAAGCATGCTGATAATGACAAGGAAGACTCCAATTAAGATATAAAAAATCGTTAATAGCGGTGATTTTTTCATATATTTAATTATATCAAACCAATGGCAACATAGTTATTGCAAAGAGGGTCGTTTAAATATTATTATGAAGTATGGAAGGTGGTGATTAACATAAAAGGAAAACAATTAATTATTATTGCCTTGGTAGTAATAGCTGCAGGTGCGGGCTGGTTTTATCTGAAGGGTGATGCTAGTGAGGGTGGGGGAAATTTAATACAGAAGGTTTCCGACAGCAAACCATTTTCAGGATCTCTAAAGGCCGCCGTTGCATTAGGTGTTCCTATGGAATGTAAGTATCAAGTAAATGGGGTTGAATATTCCGGAATTCTTAAGGGCAAGCAGTATAAAGGCAAAATAACAACGCAAGACGGTAAAGAGGGAAATGTAATCATGAAAGATAATTGCATGTATTCGTGGTCAGATGCTGATAAGCAGGGAATTAAAACATGTTTTGATGAAGAAGAATACGACATGTGGGATCAATCTGATGGAAGTGTCCCCGGTGGTTATATTTGTACACCTACCGTGATTAGCGATGCTGCATTTAACACGCCATCTGATGTCGAGTTTATGGATATAGATGCCATGATGGAGAACACAGGCATCGATTATTAAGACACAAAAGAATATATGCTGAAAGCAATGCTTTATTAGTGATGTTTTTTGTGCGTTATGGTTGCAAGAGAAGGATTATTTCTTTTTTGTTTCTTCAATGATATAAGCGGGGAGTTTCCCGCTTGTCATTAACCACATCATTACAGATAAGCCGAGAAATAAGATGGTCATAAAAATAAATCCGACAGGGCCAAGCTTTTCAGTGTTTCCGGGATTAAAGAATTCCATATAGGTCGTGAATAGCCATGTACCTATAAAGAAGGGAACGATAAACCAGCGTTGCCACTTTGGTAGGAATATTTTCTTTTTTGTCTTCATCTTCTTTATTGTACCAAAAGAAGTCGGGTTTGCTTAAATAGGCAATAATAAGAGTTATTGTCCACCGACGATTTAGGTATTTTAGAAGTATCCTTGCTCAATTAACTTTTTTCTTTGTTCTTCATCAACATATTCCAGAAAGAGGATAGGGCTGCGCACTCTAAGTGAATGAGAACGGTCTAAGGTGTCTTTTATTATCTGAAGAAGTTCGTCGGTCCTTTCTGGATATTTGTCGTGTATGTCTGTTTTTTCTTAAGGATTCTCTTCTAGGTTATGAAGCTCGGTTGTAAATTCGTTCGTGTTGATATCTCTGGACGTTATTATTTTCCATTTTTTATCTTGTATGGACAGATGTCTTCGTAGTCACTTGTTAGCGAAGACGCATATATTATTTCTTCATGTCCAAGAAGTGTATTTCTAATTACAAACGATATTGTCTCCCAGCTGTGTATTACAGATAGTTAGTAAATTTGATATGATAACCACTGATGGAAATACTTAATACAGTTCTCGATTTTGTTCTCCATATGGACACACACCTGGCAGAATTTGTTGGGAATTTCGGTTTTTTAACATACGCGCTTTTATTTGGAGTAATTTTTGCTGAAACTGGGTTTGTTGTTACTCCTTTTTTGCCTGGAGATTCTTTGCTTTTTGCAGCAGGAGCAATAGCGGCGCTTGGTTCATTAAGTGTTTGGGTGCTAATAATGCTTCTTTTTGTGGCAGCAATCCTTGGAGATGCAGTTAACTACTGGATTGGGAATTTTTTTGGACAGAAAATAGTTGATAATCCTAAAATTAAAATTATTAATCAAGAGCACATAGATAAAACACAGCAGTTTTATAAGAAATATGGAGGTAAAACAATAATTTTGGCCCGATTTGTTCCAATAGTTCGAACTTTTGCACCATTTGTGGCTGGTGTGGGCAAAATGGAATACAAAAAATTCTTTACTTATAATATAGTTGGTGGATTTATGTGGGTCACTTTGTTTACCTCCCTCGGATTCTTTTTTGGAAATCTAAAATTTATTCAAGAGAACTTCCACTACGCTGTGTTTGTAATTATTTTTCTTTCATTAATACCGGTTATTTATGAATACATTCAACACAAAAGAAACCCGGATGTTCCAAGTGTTGATCCTCGCGAACTAAAAAAGGCAATGAAGAAGTGAGGATAAACATTAATTCACAGTACTTAAGTCTTTTCTCCAAAAACATATTCCTAGCTTTTACACTCACGACATGGAGATTGTATTATTTATTTAATCAATGAAAGCTAAAAAATTTCTTGAAGAAGGTGTAATCCACGTTATTTTTTTAATTGCAATAGTTTTAATATCAATTTTCGTCATTGTATTTATTAGCTTTCAGGGCTCAAATAACAACGAGCAAGTGATTAAATCGAAAACATTTTTGCCTTCATCTACTCCAATAGCGCACTATCTTGAACCATCGCTTAAACAAAGTGATGCTTATACGATTATTTTTGTTGGAGATTCTATGATTGATAGCCTTGGAGAAAATTTTGACTACCTAAAACAAGACTTAGAAGATTATTATCCGAGAACTGTTTTTGGTTTATTCAACTATGGATATGGCGCAACAAATATTTTATCTCTCGATAAAAGGCTTAATTTAAAAACAACATACAATGGCAAGGCTAATAAAGCAATTTTAGAAAGGGAGCTGGACATTATTATCATAGGTTCGTTTGGTCACAACCCGCTTTCAGAAATGCCTCTTGAAGATGGCTTAAGGAAACAAGTGGAAATATTAGACGAGGTTGTTTTACAGCTTGTTATTGAAAAACCAAACACCTTAATTATTTTCTTATCAGAATTTGCTCCATCAGAAGACAATTATGCTAGGGGAGTAGTGGATCTAAGTTCAGAGCAAAGAAGTATCTGGGTTCGTGAGCGAAAAGCTTATATTGAGAATCATATTGATTATGCCAAAAACCACAATATTCCATTAATAAATGTATACGAAGAAAGCATGGTCAATGGAGATGTTGACTTAGACTATATAAATAAAGATAACTATATTCACCCGTCCTCTACAGGCTTAATTTTTATGAGTGAGGCAATTGCAGACTTTTTGTACAAGAACGCTATTTTCCCTTAGATTGATGCTTTACCTTATCTGCTCACAGGATGGGACGATTTTCGAATACTCATGTTGTCATGAGGTGTAGAATAAACTATGTCTTCTAAGTGGATTATATATTTCTTTCTTTTTATTGGTTCTATGGTTGGAGCTTATATTCCAAAAATATGGGGAGCTGGTTTGTTTTCTATTTCTTCACTGATTTTTAGTAGCGGAGGGGCGATTGCCGGAATTATTATTGGCATCAAACTCACAAAATAATACTCACAGGATGGGACGATTTTCGAACTATTGTGTTTCAATAACACACACGTTGTCTTTTTAAGCAAAAAATCAACTATTCGGGGGGTCATTCGCTTAACTCAGACTTGCGGAATGTGACAATCTCAGATTTTCTATTTAGAGTTTTTCTTGCTGGAGGATTTTTTAAAATATTCTCCTGGTCTTTTCAATTCAATGTCTCTTTCAGCATCTAACAGCTTAGCAACACTAGTAAATGTGCGATTATCGCCCCCTAATTCAGGTTTCTTTTCTGGGTTTTCCTTTGAATCATCTATTTTATCGACCCATTTCCACCGCTTTTCTTTTCCAGCTTGATTATTAGCTGTCTCGCTTTCTTCAGGTGTCATAAAATAAGTATATCAAATCATCTCAAGCTCCGCCTGATGGACGAAGTTAGAATCTATTTTGAAGCGAAAACAGTTAACTATTATTTTATCTATAAAGAGTTAGGTCAAAGTTTGCACTTCTAATACCTATGCTTAGCTCTTCCAGTTTCCTGATTGTTCTTCCCACAAAGTCGTGAGGAACGACTAAGGTTAATATATTTGACTCGTTATTTACAATAGTAAGCGCATCTATCTCATGAGGAATATTACTTGAAAGACCTATGTCTTCAACTTCAAAATCAGTTTCTATTACAAAAATCTCAGTTTCTGCATCATCTTTGTTCTCGATAGAGTTTGTTTGACCAATTCCACGTTTTTGTTCTGGCATGTTCGGCATTATAACACAGAGGGTAAGAAAATTTGGTTAACGGAGTTTTCTGAGGCTATCTCGCAGGATGGGACGATTTTAGTACTAGGCTAAGTACAATATAATGTTGTGTTTTAAACATCTAATATATATAATTCTCGTTTATGGAACGTAAATTAGTAACACTACCAGAAGGTTCTAAATATATTACCTCCCCCGATATTTCCTCTTCAGAAGAGATCATAAGGAAAGTAGAAGACAATGAAGAACCTGTGAGTATAAGGCAATTAACAGAAAAAGAAGATATTGAAATAGACAATCTAGGAATTCTCACGACATTAGCCTATATAAGAGGGTGGAAAGTTGGTGTCATTTTTAATGAAGGTGTTTTCTTTTGTGATTTAGGTGCGGATCAAACAGTAATTGTTGAAGCTGATCAGGGCTTAACTGAAACCATTTACGATGGAACTGAGGCAACAACCCAGAGAGTTGTTGAATTAGCTGGAAAAATAACTATTCCCCTTTGGTCTCAATATAGTCCTGATGCGGGGGATACATACATTCAGTTTGAAATTGATTTAGGAAGTGAACGTTTTGAAGTTCCCGTTTCAATGGATCCATCTAGCTATCTTAAAGATGTAACCTTTCAAGTGTACCCAAAATAAGCCTCAAATTATTTTGAGGGGATTTGCTCCGCCTGATGGACGATATTAGAACCTATTATGTCCAATAAAAAACCTCCGAACTAAGAAACGATTTGACAAACTTCTGTCAAAGAATCTTAGAGACGGAGGCGTTTTGTGATCGGACTGTTTTGTTAGGGGGCATCAGTATCTTCTTCTGAAAATACTTCAGGTATCCCGCGCTTTTTCCCCAGAGACCTGAAGAAATCGTTCAACTTATACAATGCTTCTGGTTTACATACAGCAAGCCACCCCAATAACACTGGTATGCCAATCATGATGACCAAAATGGGAATAAGGTACAAAAGTCTATTTGCGTCCACTTTATCTCCTTTGTTAATCTACAGATCACAAAAACTCTTCGGATACATACTTTCAGCAATTGAGAGTATGAGCGAATATTACCGAATATGAAGAAGGAAATCAAATTATGGGTTACTATCTCGCAGGATGGGACGATTTTCGAACTTCAACTCTTTAGGGATTTAAGAAATTTCTGGATTGTCTTGTACTGTGGTTCTAGTTCTTTTTTACAAATATCAAGAGTCAAGGCATTCCATTTCTCGGCTACTTTGTAATCAAGAAGTTTAACGAGGTCTTTAAAGGGCATTTCTCTTATATATCTAATTGTGTAAGTAAAACCTTTTACAGACAAAAAACGATAACAATCGGCATTGCAACAAATTTCAGACTCTAAAGAATGGAATTTATTGACCCCGTGATGTTCACTTATACAATGTCTGATATTCTCTTTAACCGACTCTTCAATATTATAAGGCTTCAGTATTTCATTTGCTTTGTCTAATGAGATAGAAACATGCTCTTTTTGTTTCCCGTCTTTTATTGCTTTCCCAAGTAAACAATCCATCAAGTATGTTCCAACCTCCACAACATCTTCGTTCGCATTAAGTTTCTTTGCCAATTCGACTCCTTTATCGCGAGAGAGAACAATGTGTTTTTCAATGGGGATTTTATATTTATCATACTCTTCAAAAGCAAGTTTTTTTGAAGCGGCAATTAACCTTTTCATTACGAGTATTATATCAAAAGTTCGAAAAATATCTGGGGTTGTTCAGTTAGACATAGTTCTCTGAGGCTAAAAAGTTAGCTCCCTGCTACATACAAGCTTAGAGATTGGATTATTTCTTGTCCGAACCGTCAATGGAGCTTCTTGAATATTTAACTTCAAGTAGTTTTTCTAATAAGGGGAATCTTTTATATGGTTGTTTGAAACTATCTGAACCCATATGACCTTCACCTTCTCGAATAATTAGAGTTCCCCCTAGGTGTTTAAACATTCTTAAACCCTCTTTGTCATCACAACCCCACGGGTCATCATTTGAGTTGATAAAGATGATGTCTTTGACATTTTTCTTTATTTTCTTCCAGTTGTATGTTTTTTGAAGTATTTTTGGATTGTCTCCTTTATCCTTTAATTGCGAATATCCCGCGACCAAGATTGCTTTGTGAATAGTTACGTTTATCCTTTCAAGAAGGCTCAAGATAAAAGGACTTCCTGCCGAATGACCAATTAGGATGGTGTCTTTAGTAAATTTTCCTTTTTTCAAAACAATTGGTAGCCACTTTTCCAAGTCAGGGGTATCGGAGTCGGGTAGTGTAGGAATCCAGACAGAATAACCGTTCTTTTCAAGAAATCTTTTTATACTTGGATGCCAAAAAGACTCTGGGTTACACCCTGTGCCATGGATTATTATTGCGTTTTTCATCTGCCGTTATTCTACCTCAATTCTTTTCGCTTTTGAAGATAACAGGTTCGAAGGTGCTTAAGTGGGGTATGTAAAAATGAGGCTAAAAATCTATATACTCGCTGAGTGGAATGAGTATCGAACAAAAATGATTTAGGGGAGGTCATACTTTTCTTTTAGTTTGTTAACTTCCTCCGGGTCCAGATCACCCAGGTCGTTTTGACCAGGTTCATCTGAAGAATATCTCTTTATTAAATCTTCAATGCTAGTGTCGCATTTCTTCAACTTTGTTTTGATTTTTGAGGCCAGTTTTTTACCCATTTCGACGTCTCCGTCTCGATCTACACCAATTAGGACCATAAAAGCATCTTTTGCTTCCGATACGGGTGAACGAAAAGGAATGTCTTCTTGACTATCTTCTGTCATTCTCGAATTATATCAAGAAGTTCGAAAAAAAGGGGATAAGGGGTATTTATAACAGGTATTGAACTGAGCTCCCCGGGTAGGATTCGAACCTACGACCCTTCGCTTAACAGGCGAGCGCTCTA
>CAYXBV010000008.1:0-15850 GCA_964463425.1 uncultured Gammaproteobacteria bacterium
TCTTCAGCTATTACTGCAAAAATTGAGTCCGTGGCTGCTTCTGGCAAGAAAAGGAATTTTTGTCTTGATTGACCCAAACCTACTCCAAATATTCCCCCTGAACCTAATCCCAATAATATCTGTCTAATATGATATGACTTTCCTAATGGATCTTTAGATTGTTGCAAAAAAGTCATCAATCTATCTCGTCGGTAACTTGACGTAATAATTAGCAAAAAGCTTGAAAGGGCTCCGACAACCAATGCTCCTGCAAAGTGAAACAGATTAACACCGGCTATAAAAATTTGAGTCATTCCTATTGAGGCAATTACCAGCGTGGTTCCTAAGTCGGGTTGTAACATGATTAACCCTGCCACAATAACTATTGGCAAGAAATATGATAACGATCCTTTTTCGCATGCCGCAATTTTAGCAATATAGATCGCTAAAGCCAGCTTTACAAATTCTGACGGTTGAAAAGAATTTGAACCTACAACGATCCATCTCCTTGCCCCCATAACCTTAACTCCGATCCCCGGTATAAGTACTAAAATCAAAAGCAAAATGCTACTAAAAAACAGTGGTGTTGCTATCTTTTCCCAAAAAGAATATTTAATTTTTGCTGTTATTAATAAGGCACCTAACCCGATTAGTGCCCAAACGGACTGCTGCTTAACGTAATAAAACCTGTCAGAAAAATTACTTAAAGCTGCTGGTGATGAAGCATCTGCAACAACTATTAATCCCAATATTGTTAGTACAATAGTGAGAATAAAAAGATTCTTATCCGCTGTCTTAGTTTGTTTTTTTAGTTTCAGTTTTTGCACGAGAAGAAGTATTTATATCGTTGCCAACCATAAACCAAAAATAGCAAGCATTATTCCAGCAAGCCATGCCCTCATTACTATTTTGGGCTCCTCCCACCCTTGCGCTAGAAAAGTGTGATGAATTGGAGCAAGAGGGAATATGGGCTTTTTGAGAAATTTCCAACCCAATATTTGAATAGCAGAAGATGAAACTTCAATTAAAAATATTGCCCCAATTACTAAGAGAGGGAAAATGCTACCTGTTATAAGACCGATTAGGGCGATCATCGCTCCGAAAGATAGTGCCCCAGAATCTCCAAGAAAAATTCTTGCCGGCCATACATTGAAGTACAGAAAAGCCATTAATGATCCTAGCCACATGGTGATAAACAAAGACAGAGGAACATCTAAGCTTGTCGCAGCAATTGCCCCAAAGGCTATAAGAAATATCATTAGTAATCCACTGGCCAAACCGTCAAGGCCATCTGTAATATTGTATGCATTAGTAAAAGTAACAATTAATGTAGCCGCAAACGGAACATACCAGAAACCAAGATCGAGTGTTTTATTAAAAATAGGAATATGGAGAATATGAATACCTAGATTATTATAAAGATAATACCCAACAAAAATAGCTAACAGCCACTGGGCTATAAACTTTTGTTTGCGAGTTAAGCCAAACCACATACCTAGTCTTCCCTTTTTAGGCTTTCCAAACATTTTTACAACATCGTCTGTTAAACCAAGTAGACCAAAGGAGAGAAAAGTAAAAAAGACGACAAACAGTTCATCACCCAAACAAAAGGAGCTTTGTATATAAACGCCCATGTAGGTTATCAAGGGGAGCAAAATTGCAAAAAGAGCCGTGACTACGGCAATTATTAATATTCCTCCTCCGACCGGCGTGCCCGCTTTTCCATCATGAAGTCGATCAAAAAGAGATTTTTTTCCATTCCCAAGCGCTTGCTTTCTCCTAGTTAGTTTAAGCTTATAAAGAAGATTAATAAAAGGAACAACCAAAACGCTGGTGATAAGAAAAGAGAAGATTATAAGTCCTAAAGCTAAGGGCAAAATACTTGATGTACTCATAATAAGGGACAAACCCTTCCTGATTATAAAACACAGGCTCAACTAGAACAAGTCGTGAAAACTAAAATGTTCACTCAGTTGCGTATTCGATAATTTTGTCAACAAGCTTTGGGTACGAAAGACCATTCACCAACGCCGCCTTGGGTAAAAGCGACATTGGGGTCAAACCGGGTATAGTATTCACTTCTAAAACCACAGGTTGGCCATTATTTCTTATAATAAAATCAACTCGAGAAAAGCCCCTACACCCTATTGCACTATAGACATCAACTGCCATTTGTTGAATTTTTCTTTCCATTTTTTTTGAAATTCTCGCAGGAACAATCTCTTCTGCGCCACTTTCTGTGTATTTAGAATCATAGTCAAAGAACTCTCCCTTCTTTGGAATAATCTCTATTAAAGGTAGAGGGCTAGGATGCTTATTGCCTAAAACACCACAGGTTATTTCTTTCCCTTCTATATACTCGTCCACTAGAGCTATGTCGCTGTATTGATAAGCCAAATTAAGAGCTTTACTCAAGTCCTTTTTTGCTTTTACTATAGAACTTCCCACAGACGAACCTTGGTTATGAGGTTTTACAAAAAATGGAGGACTTCCAAGTACTCTAAAAACTTTTGACTTAAGCTCTCCTTTCTCTACTGCCACATATTTAGGAATTGGAATCTTTTCACCCAACATAACCTTCCTAAACATAACTTTGTCCATCGCTAAAGCACTAGCCAAAACACCTGGCCCAGTATAAGCAATACTAGCCAGTTCAAGCATGCCCTGAACTGTACCATCCTCACCATAAGGCCCATGCATGGCAATAAAAACTACATCTGGTTTTTCAGTCATTTGATTTATGCTTTGAATCTCTCCCCTAGAAGTTGTCACTAGTTCTTTATTGGTGCCTCTCAATATTAAGGGATCCGGTAATGAAAGAAGTTTTTTTGTAGTAATTTGTTGCCACTTCTTACCATTTCGAGAAATTGCCACCGGCAAAACTTTATACTTTGACTTACTGAGGTACCTGACGACTTCTTTTCCTGTAGTTAACGAAATTTCATGCTCTGGCGTTTTCCCACCCATTAATACGGCAACTGTAATTTTTTTCAACTTTTTCATTTCTTTATTAATTCCTCAACCACTTCTTCCATAGCAAGCGATCTCGAACCCTTAACTAATATTATGTCCTTTGTCCGAATTATTGACCTTACTTTTATTAAAAGTTCCTTTTTGTCTTTTGCGATGAAGGTGTTGTTTTTCTTTATTCCTCTCTTTATAGCCTCGTCAATTGTAAAGCGCGTCGCTGAACCTAAAGTAATAATATAGCCAATACCTTTTTCTACTGCAAATTTACCAACTTTTCTGTGCCCCCTTTCCTCATAACGACCCAGTTCTTTCATCTCACCAAAAACCAATATCTTCCTCCTATTTTTACCAATATTCGACACTAAGCGTATTGCCTCTATTACTGCAATCGGATTTGCATTATACGAATCATCGATTAATATTGTTCCTTCTTTTAATCTCAAGAGGTTCATCCGATGAGGCAGTGGTTTTACTTTTTCCAACCCTTTCTTAATTAGTTTAATATCTATGCCATTAATATGTCCCACGGTCGCGGCCGCAAGAGCCAGTGAAACAAAATGCTGTCCTAAAAGGGAAAGATATATATCCTGCTTTTTGTCTTCAATTTCTAAAGTAAATTTTGTTTTGAAGTCTTTTGTAAAACCAACATCTTTTCCTTTTATCTCTGCCCCGTGATTTAGACCGTACCATTTAATTTTAGCTTTCGTTGATCTCTTCAATTTCCTTACTTGAGGATTGTCTGTGCTTAGAATTGCAAACCCTTTTTTTGACAAAGATTCAACAAGTTTGCCTTTTTCTTTAATAACATCCTTCAAGCTGCCGAGAAATTCTGTATGCGTCCAATAAATGGGGGTCACTACTCCTATACTAGGCTGCGCTAGCCAAAGGTAAAAATCCATTTCACTAAGAAATTCTATTCCCATTTCTAAGATGAGGTATCTTGTCTTTGGGCGACATTTGAGAATTGCTGTAGGAATGCTATAAACAGGATCAATATTTTTATACGAAGATCTTGTCTCTCCTACCTGACTCAGAACAGAAGCTATCATATCTTTCGTTGTAGTTTTGCCAGCACTTCCAGTTATTCCTATTACAGTTAATCCAAAAGCTTTTTGCAAAAACAACAAGTAATATCTTGCAATCCTCCTTTTAATTGGATGAAAGAACCATCTTCGTGAATAGGCTTTAATAATTTTACGCAAACTCCTTGGACTTTTTTCTGGAATAATATAAATGTGCTGCCTGGGAAGCTTGGGAGTTACCCACCACTGAACTATTGAATTAATTTCTGTCATATTTGTTAATTATCGTAAATAAAACTAGGTCAAATGCTATAATATCAAAAATGAAGCTCTCTTTGCCACCGAAAACCTATAATTTGGTACAGCGATATGCCAATCTTAAAATTGGTCCACACAAAGTAGCTTGTCCTTATTATCAAAACATAAAGGGTCATAAAAACAAAGCGGTTTATTTGGGAAAAGGACTTCCTAATGAAATAGAACATGAAATCGAGCATCTTTTTCGCAAAAACGGCAAAGACTTAAATATATATGAACCAGCAAGTATAAGGCTTTATATGGCAAATGCTAGTCTAGGAATAGACTGTTCTGGTTTTGTAACAAGAATCATTCAGTCATTATTAAATGAAAAGCATGTTGGAACTCTAACTGAAAATCTTAAGCCAAAAAAATCTAGTCCTTTGAGCCTTCTTCGACATATATTAAGGCCTCATACGAATCTTTCAGCAGATACGCTTACAAACCTAACTAATTGCATAAAAGTGGAGAACATAAATGACATCCTCCCTGGTGACCTATTAAGACTTGGGCAAAATCATCTGGCAATAGTAACCAATGTTGAAAAATCTAGGACGAAAATTAAAAAGATCACGTATTATCATAGCACCAGTGATTATTTAGAAAAGCATGGTGTTAAAAAAGGCTCAATATTAATCACGGACCCAAACAAATCACTAGAAAAAGAAAAATGGGATGAAAATCACCAAGGAAGAAACTGGATGCTAGAAGATTACATTAATGCGGAAAAGAACAACCGAGGATTTCGAAGACTGAAAGTATTATCCTGAAAAGACTGAGTGCTTCATGTCTTTTTTAACAGTAGTTATAATTTCTTCTGGTACACACACTTTAGCAGCTTTATTTTTCCACGATGAAAAAATATTTCTATTTTTAGCAAAAAGTATTCCTCGCGAAGAGCCGCCTGTTGAATAATTAAGATATTTGTCTATTTCTTTTATTGGTAATTTTAAAATAATGCTTTCTTCCGACATTTGAGGAAGCCTAAAAGAATCAATTATAATTGCAAAATCATCTTCTGTAATATCTAATACTGAAACAACGTGTCTTCCTTCCTCAAATTTTCTGGATTCCAAACCATTTGGTCCTTCTATTAGTATTTTCCATTCAGTATCTGTCTTTTCAATCAATCCATTATTGTTTCTCAACGTGTGATCTATAACAAATTTATTGTCTAACGATACCGCCACCGCACCCCCTCGATTCAATATGGGTTTAAATGTAGATATTGAATCAAATCCTACTACGGGCAACGCTGGTACTCCTAATCCTTCAGAGAATGCCACTATCGCTTGGTGATAAACATCGCCCTCAGGTGTTGCGAATAACCAACCTTTCTCAATCCTGTCGGAATCTATGTCTGAAAAATCCTTCCTGCCATGAAAAGGTAGAAGAATTCTGTAAATATCACCCACTTTAATTTCACCTTTATCGTCTCCAATAAGTCTGTTTTTAACCACCCAATTAATACAAGATGCACTTGCACTAGGAAGGCACAAACCTCTTCTAAGTCTAAAAATATCTGTTTCTTTTATCGCTCCCAAGCTTGGATCTAACCCTGTTGAAGTATCTATGTCTTTTATTACTTTTAATGTATAGTCTGCCGCCTTAATTTGATCCAGTACTGCGAATTTATAATTATTAACATTAATTTTTTCAGGTAAAACCATCTCTTTGTTCAATTTAATGTTGTCTACTTTTTCCATTTTTTTTATTATAGCAAATACTGACTAGCCACTTTTTGGTCGCTCCAAGATAATTCTTTGTCCCCAAAGGCCATACTTTTCTCATGTCCTTTTCCACAAATAACAACAATGTCTCCATTCTTGGCTACTTTTTGTAAAGCATATTCTATAGCCTTACGCCTATCAGGAATCCTTACAAAAACATGCTTTTTATTAAAAGGTTGAAAATCAGACTCAGACTTCAACTCTTTAGCTCCAGTTTTCTTCGCCCCTCTCACCATTGATTCAATAATCGCATTAACATCTTCATGGCGAGGATCCTCTGCTGTAAAAATAGAAATATTTGCAATTTCGGCGGATATCTTACCCATTATGGGCCTTTTTAATACATCCCTTTCTCCCCCACATCCAAATATTGATACTAACCTTGATCCTTTCTTTTGTGTTTTCTTGAGTGATAGTAGTACTCTTTTTAAAGCGTTGGGGGTGTGAGCAAAATCAATAAACACTTTAATTCCTTTGTTGTTTTTTATCTCCTCCATACGCCCTGGAATGCCAGGAAAATTTTTTATTCCTTTTTTAATTGCAGAATCACTTATACCTAATTCCCTAGTTGCTATTATTGAAGCCGCCACATTATCTCTGTTGTAACTTTCTGTGAATTTCTTTTCAACCAAACTCTTAATATCTTTTTTCAGCGTCTTGTCATTATAGAAAAGAGTCCTTGTTCGTGTTTTTAGTATTTTTTTAATATATTTATATGAATCATCCTTTTTATTAAGAATCGCCGTATCAGAATATCTAAATAATTTTGCCTTTGCTTTTACATATTTTGCGTATGTTTTGTGATAATCCAAATGTTCGTGCGTTATGTTTGTAAGAACAGCAAGAGAAACATTTGCTCCCAATAATCGATGTTGATCTAGACCATGTGACGTTACTTCTAAAACTAAGTAGTCATACCCTTCATTTGCAATTTCCCTTATTAATTTTTGAAGAACCCATGAATTGGGAGAAGTAACATGTAGTCCCGTATCAATTTTTCTACTACCAACATAGGCATTAACTGTACTTACAAGGGCAACCTTTTTACCTGCTGCCAATAAAATGTGATAAATCATAGTTGAGGTTGTAGTTTTCCCATCTGTACCAGTTACACCAATTACTTTTACTTTTCTTGCTGGATATCGGAAATATAATACAACCAATACTGCTTTCAAAAAATGAAGCTTATTCTTCAAAAAAGGAATCATCTCTGTATTTTACCAGATTTTGATAATTTTAAGACTAGCTTGTATAATTCACCCATCATGTCAGCCGAAATGAAATTTGAAGGAATTCCTAAAAAGTTTCAGCCGTTATTTCTCGGGTCGGCAAGAAAAGCCTTAGCTATAGCAAGTAATATGATTACTGATGCTTCCGAGAAAGATCAACAAGTACTTTTGGAAGATGATATTTTTTGCCATGCCGTGAGTAGCGTACTACATGATTTAGATCAACGAAATCGAGAGGCCAGAATTCTAATCACAAGTACGTTTCATCCAAACATTCAGCCTCTTGCATTTAAAACATTTATTGGTCGCTCAAACTAATCCCCTTATCTTGATGGCTGAATTCCAAAGTAGATAAACAAATCTTTTGCTATTGTGTACCAAAGAGGAGCAGCCGTCTCCGATGCCCATGGCGAACTGGATGGCTCTCTCAAGGTAATTAACATAACAAAGTCAGGGTCATCTGCTGGGGCAAACCCAACAAAGCTGGCAATTGTTCTCTCTTCGTCATAGTGCCCAGCAATAGGAATTTGTGCAGTACCCGTTTTTCCAGCGACATTAAAACCTCGTAGATGTGTCCACTTTGACTCTCCATTCTTAGCTGCTTCAACCATCATTGCTGTCACCTCATTAGCTGATTTTGCAGAAACCACCCTATTGCCAATTTCTGGTTTTATATCTTCTCCCCAGGTTTCTCCCATTATTCTATCGACAATTTGTGGTGTCACTAGAACACCATCGTTTGCAATTGCACTAACAGCGCGGATCATTTGAATAGGAGTTGTAACCACTCCTTGTCCAAAAGACGTTGTCGCTAAATCAACAATATTCCAAGTCCCCTTTTCTCTCAATCTTGGTTCTATCTCTCCCTGAAGATCAATATTAGTTGCACTACCTATCCCAAAGGCATCAAGATAGTCATAAAGAGTGTCTGCGCCAACTTGTTGCCCCACATAAGACATACCAACGTTGTCAGAATGAACAATTACATCTAACATCGTCGCATCGGCGTTGTATTCATTATTCCAAGTTTTAATAAAGTATTTGTCTACCTTTAGGGGACCATCACATATTTCACATTTTGTGTCAGGCTCTACCGCATCTGAGTCAAGTCCTGCAGCCATCACCAATACTTTGAATATCGATCCCGGTTCAAAGGAGTCTGAAACAATTGGGTTCTTAAAATATATGTCTCCATACTCTGAATAACTCGCCGGATCATACGAAGGATATGCAGACATGGCCAAAATTGCTCCATCTTTAGGGTTCATAACAACGGCCGTTCCCCCAACTGCTCCATATTTTTCAATTCCCTCTACTAATTTTTCGTCGAGCAATAATTGAACTGTTTTATCAATATGGGTTAGCAAGTCAACACCTGAGATTGCAGTTACCTCTGTCGTGTCTCCTATGCCAATCGGTAAACCCCTCGCATCTCTTTCTCTACCCAAGAATCCTGGTTTTCCCGAAAGAGGAGCATTGTAATATCCCTCTAGTCCAAAATAACCAATATCTTCACCATGCGTGTCTTTTCCTACAAAACCAAGTAGATGAGCTGCACTTGAAGCCTCCGGATACATTCTAGTTTCTTGCTTTTCAAAACCGATACCTTCTATACCTAATGCCTCAATATTTCGTTTAACTTCTGTGCTTACCTTGTGTTTTATCGGAATCCACACAACCTCTTCCTTAGATAATAGTGAAAATATTCTTTCTACCTCTATTAATAAATCTGCCCTCTCTGTATCTTCCTCAACGAAAAATGGGGCGAGCTTATCGGCAATTTTTCTATAATCATCTTTAATGTCTGGCAAAGAAGCGTACACCAACCACGCCTCTCCCCTTGCTGCTAGCCATGTCGAATCATTTGCTAAGATATTGCCTCTTGGCGCAGATATGTTTTTCCCAGTTTGGTATTGATCTCTTGCTTGAGCCGACAAATCCTTGCCGCGTATAACCTGCCAAAAAAACAACCGCCCAATTAGAGCAATAAAAATTACTAGAAAAAATGCGGCAACAAGCTTTATACGCGTTTGCATGATATATATCTGTTACGGAAGTTTAGCAAATGCCTCTTTCTCGCTTATATATATAACATTGGAGGGCTTCACAAAACCCAATTCTTCGGCCTTTTCTCCCATTCCACTTAATGAAGATGAATTAATTAACTGATTTGAATATTCCTGTTTTTCTTTAGCCAATAAGAATTCTTCGTTTTCAAGTTTAGCCAAATGTGCCCCCAATGTTGAAGCTTCAATGGCAAAAAAGACCGTAGCAACGACAAACATCGACAATATGGAAATTAAAGCCACGGGTACATTAAAGGGTGTACTTTTTTGATTAGTCTGTAATTTTCTATTTTGTTTATTCATGTTTATATTTTTTCGAGACACCTTAGTTTTGCGCTTCTAGCACGAGGGTTTTTAATAGTTTCCTCTCTTTCTGGCATTACTGGTTTTTTAGTTAATATTTTTACCAATCCACTTTTTTGCCTGTCTTTGAAAAAGTTTTTAACTATCGCATCCTCTCCAGAATGAAAACTGATAACAACCAGTCTTCCTCCTTTTTTAAGCAAATTGATTGCTTTAGGAAGTGCAATTTTCAGGTTTTCAAGCTCACTGTTCACTGCCATTCGTATCGCCATAAAGGGCAATGTGGCAGGATTAAGTTTTCCTCCACTGATTTTCGCCCTTCTTATGATCGCTAAAAAATCAGCCGTTTCTTTAATTTGTTTTTCTTTTCGATAAGTAACAGTTACTTTGGCTAGTTTTCTAGCAACGGGCGGTATCATCACTGAACTAAATAGACTACGTAGCTGATCCTCGCGCAAATTATTCAACAGATCCGCAGCGGTAACACCCTGCGTTTTACTGTTAATTCTCATATCAAGCGGCGCAGAGCCACTTTCAAATGAAAATCCGCGCGTTTTAGATTTTAAGTGAAGATTGCTAACACCAAGATCAAAAACAATACCGTCAAAACCATTGACGTCCATTTTCTTTGCCATTGTGTCTATATCCCTGAAATTTCCATTTACTAACTTGAAGGAACCCTGAACTGAATCGTTCAGAGTAGGGCAAGCAGTTTCCAAGCGTTTTTTGGCAATTTCAAGCAATTCTTCATCAGCATCTATACCCAACACGTTTCCTCCGGCTTCCAGAATTTTTAATGTATGTCCAGCTGTTCCGAGTGTTGTGTCTATAAAGTAAGCTTGTTTTTTTAAAGGTGCATCTAAACCCAAGTAGCTAATTACCTCATGGACCAAGACCGGCTCATGATATTGGCTATTTTTCATCTTTTTCTGCTAATTTTTCTATAAATTCGCCAGCGTGGCGAGCTATATACAATTCTCTTTTCTCCCATTCGTCCTTATCCCAAATTTCAGCTCTATCTCCTAATCCAACAAAAACGACATTCTTTGACAAATTTGCATATTTTGTTAAGGAGGAGGGTAGAATAACTCTCCCCTGATCATCTGGGTCAAGCTCATATGCAGACCCAAGTACAAACCTGTCAGTGTCTCTTACGGGCGCTGTAATCACCTTTGGCTCGCCTGTAAGTTTGTTTAAAAGTGCTTTCCAGTTCGATTCACCAATTAGAACCAAACAGTTTTCATACCATTTTGCGACGATCATTCTCTTCCCAAGCTTTTCTCTTATCTTTTTGGGAACGGCTATTCTTCTTTTTGGGCTTAAATTCGTCGTATATTGGCCAATAAGCATAATCGGAGTAGGATAGTAATCTGAGTCTTTTGTTATGGTCTGGGCAGATCATGTTTAAGATAGTTCTATTTAGTATTCACCACTTTTCACCACTATATATCATTCTGGTATATTTTCACGGCCATGTCAATATGGACTGATACTGCAATTAAACACCAAATATAGCGTTAGAAGCTATTCTGAAAGGCCTATGAAGATACCTATGCCCGAAGTCTCGCTACTAGCCTTATTCCATTCCTTGCCTGACCATCGATAAAGCGTGCCTAAATCTATTTCGCCTGTGCCTAACAAAGTGGGAGCTGACGAAAAAACTCCGTATGGACCAGAAAGCGCCTCACTTGAAATATCTCCTGGTATACCAAATGTTTCCATGACTATAAAGAATTCACTGGATTTTTTGCTTAACTTTACAGTGAAAGCTTCATCTACCGATGCTAGCTCAGATACTCCTGACGATAGCATGAATTCTGTGGAAAACTTAGCAATCAACTTGCCCTTATTATTTCTGAAGCGCAAGGTTAGTGTTCCCTTTTCAACTCCTTCGTCATATCTGAATTTACCTGATGATTCGGATCCCAATAAAAGCTCCCTCTCAATTTCTTCTTCTCCCTTAAGAGTGATAGAACCAGGAACGCCTTGTGTTCGCCCATCTGGCAATTTATATAACAACTCATAATCAAGACTAGCTGCATCAATTGTTATCTTCTCAATTAACAAAGTAAGCCAATGTCCGTCATCGGATGGAATAAGCGACGCAATTGGTCGATCGGATAGTTGAACTTCCACCAGAGATGTTGTGTCTTCAACAACATCTTTATCTTTTTTACTTCTCGAAACAAAAAAGTATGCACCAACAACAACTACAATCCCGAGAAAAAGAAGAATTAGGGGAAGAAACTTTTTTATCTTATTCATTTACCTATTATTTTATTCTCCAGAAAGCTAACTATCTTGTCAATCGCAATTCTTTCTTGTTTTTTAGTATCTCTATCTCGAATTGTTACTGCATTGTCTTTTAATGAATCAAAGTCAACCGTAATACAATAAGGAGTACCTATTTCGTCTTGAGCAAAATATCTTTTCCCTATGTTTCCTCTCTCGTCCCAAGCAACAGAGAACTCCTTAATTAGGTCTTCGTAAATTTCCCTAGCTTTTTTAACAAGTTCTGGCTTGTTAGCAAGAAGTGGGAATATGGCCGCTTTGTATGGGGCAATCTTGGGATTGAGCTTCAAGTAAACTCGACCATCTTCCTCATTGTATGCATCAAGAAGTGTCATCAAGAACGTCCTGTTAGCTCCAAAAGTTGGCTCTACTACATGCGGGAAGAATGGCTCTCCTTCATCGGGGTGGTAACGCAAATCTTCCCCAGATTTTTCTGAATGGTTTTTCAAATCATAGTCTGTGCGATATGCTAAACCGTAAAGTTCACCCCAACCAAAGGGGAACTCGTACTCGATGTCTTCTGTGCGATTTGAATAGTGAGAACGCTCGTCCTTTTCGTGTTCTCGCCAACGCAATCTCTTTTCATCAATACCTAGGTCTGCTAGCCAACTCCACATTTCTTTTTTCCATTCTTCAAAATACTTTTCGCCGTCTTTTGGTTCAACAAAGTATTCTATCTCCATCATGTCAAACTCCAATGTTCTGAATATGAAATTCCCTAAAGTAACTTCATTCCTAAATCCCTTTCCTATCTGAGCTAAACCGAAAGGCAAGTTTAGTCGCTGAGTATTAAGTACATTTTTGAAATTGACAAACATGCCCTGTGCTGTTTCTGGCCTAAGATATGTCTCTGCACCCGTATCTTCAGTCGCACCTATTTGCGTTTTAAACATTCCCTGAAAGAGTTTTGGTTCTGTTAACTCACCGCCACAATCAGGACATTTTTTCTCTTTTAAATGATCCTCGCGAAAACGCTTGTGGCAATCTTTACATTCAACTAAGGGGTCCACAAAAGATTCGACATGACCAGACGACTCCCATACCTTGGGGTTCATTAAGATACTTGTGTGGATTCCAACAATTTCTTCTCTGCGTGATACATATCTTTTCCACCAAAGATTTTTTATATTTCGAAGCAGTTCTGCACCAAGAGGTCCGTAATCATATGTGTTAGCCAAACCACCATAAATCTCACTTCCTGAATATATAAAACCCCTCCTCTTTGCAAGGGCAACAATTTTTTCCATTTTGTTTTTCATATCTTTATCAAATTATAACTAGTCATTGTCTCATTATCTAGTAGTTGACCTTTTACAAATCATGCAAGAAGTTTTTTACCAACACGCACTGAGTTGATATTTCTTTCCGTTATTTCTTCTAGTAATGAGTCTATGTTTTTTATCGGCTTATCTTTTGGCCAATACCCGAGCAATACAATCACTTCTTCGACGAAATTTTTTCTAAGTTTTTTAAGTAAAACTTCAGTACGAAGATCGTGTATATATTTCAATAAAAGAGAGAATAACTTTTCGTTTTTTTCTCCTTCACTTGTTAATCTCCCTATCACCTCAACAAAATAATACGCAACGGCAACTTTCTTTAAATTTTTTCTAATTTGAGGAAATGAAGAAATTATTTCTGCCTCCGTTAATATATCTAAGCTTTTGGTGCGTGCAGCAGAAAAACGAATATAACTAAAAATTTCAATTGCCCCTCTCTTCCGACTTTTTGTTTTCCTAACGCTTTTAGCAATAAAAGATAGCTTGCCATGTGCCTTACTATAAACAACTATTATTCTGTCTGCTTCAGAGTAATTTTTTCTAGCAAGGATAATTGCCTCTGAAGCGTAAGTTCTAGGTATCATTCAAAATATTGTAGCACTATTAATTTAATTACGATTACTTAACATATTTGCGCTTTTAGCTTCTTAAGTTATAATCCCATATATGTCAAAAAGTCCTGAACGAGAAAGAAATGTCTTGAAGGATTCTTCTTTTGAAAAGAGCCAAAGATTAATCTCCAATAAGTTTTTTGCCAGAATGAGACTGGGAAACAGAACTAAAGAAGAAAATCCTCAGGATCATTTTTGTGTATATTTTGCAGCTTTTGATCTTCGCACAAAAGAGGTATTTATCGGATATCACAAAAAATCAGGACTGTGGCTATTTAATGGTGGTCACCCAGACAAGGGCGAAAGTCCTGTAAGGGCCTTAAGAAGAGAAATGCTAGAAGAGTGGGGCCTTATCGGAAAAGTTGAAGGAAATGGTGGTCCTTCACTCCGAACAATTACAGAGGTGAACAACAAAGGTAATCCTTGCAAAGTTCATTATGATTATTGGTATTTTGTACCTGTTGATAAATTTGCTTTCAGGCCCGAAAAAGAACTTCTAGATAAGGAATTTCACACAACGGGTTGGAAATCGATCAATGAAGCAATTGCGCTTATCAAAGATCCTAATACTTTAGTTGCCTTAGAGCAAATACAAAAGAGGTTTTAAAAAATTAAATCTTAAACTTGAATTCTTCATCTGTGCGAAGAAATAATTCTTCAAATTGCTTGCCAACTTCTATCGTATAAAGTGGGGCGTCTGTACCAGATTGTTTTTGAACAAACAACTTATACTCATCATTAACTTTAAAAGGAAGTTTATATTTTAAGGTAACTTTTGATATACCCAAAGGTCTTAGTTCAAAGTATCCAGCAAATACTGTTTTATCGAATTCTTCATAAGGGTTTGTCATATCCTCTAACCCACTAATATCTATCAGCTCTGATCCTTTGGGAACATATATTCTTACCCAATTGGGCAAAACAGAATTTAGCCAACCATCATACTCTTCTGGATTGTTATAAGTAATTGTTACTTCTTTTTCAACACTTCCGTCTTTAGATATAGAAACAATTTGACTCACTTCTTGTTTAACATAAAGATTTGACTTTCTCCCACCGAGGTTAGCATCATTTATGTGCAAGTAATCACCCTCATATGCATCCATTTTTCCAGCTATGCCAAAAGATTCAACCCCAGCTTGAGCCACAGGGTCATACATGTAAAAGAGAACATGTTTTTCAATTAAGGATTTAAAGACTGCTTCAAAAAGTCCTGGCAATTTATCTTTAGGCTGACCCATTGCATTTGCCAAAATTGAATTCATTAGTGGGCCAATTATTTTCTTTCTGTTTTCATAATTTTCTGGAGCAAAAACTATCTTTCCTGGTTCATTCTCGCTCCATACAATCGGCCCTTCAACATCGGCAAAACTTTCTAGCTCAAAAACAACCTGCGGACAATTACACTCTTCGACTATTTCTGTACTAAAATTACCAAAACCAAACACTCCTATTTGGCCGATAGCGTCCAAAAGATTTACAACCACCTCTGTATCAACAGCAATGATTCCATCAATATCATCAATACCCGCCTCTTTTATCTCTTCTGAAAATAGCTTCATGCTTTCGTAATAGTCTGGACTCCAGTTCATGTCTCGCAATCGCAGGTTGGGTGATAGTACATATGGACCCTGAATGTAATCAATAATAGGATCTGGCGCAGGGATTGATGGACGATATAGCTTGTCCAGATTATAAATATCACTTGAAGAAACTGGTTCAAATTTCCCCTTAGAAACCTTAGCAATAGAATAGGCTGTTAAGAAACCACCTGTTGGTCTCAGTTCTTTGTCATTTTGGAAAAGAATAAGATAAGTTCTTTCTTCTTCAGCTCCAAGCAAATACGGTGCTGCTTCTAAAAGCGGTTTTCCTTTTTCTATAAATGAGGCACCTTGACTGATTAAGTCAATCGCTTTGCTAACGTTTTCCCTAACGGCCAGTTTTCCAAATTTAACCGGATATCTTGATGGTTTTATTTTCTCAATCTCCGATTTTGCTTCACTAACCTTAATGGCTAGTTCATCTGCCTTCGGAATAATATCTGGAATGGTCTTTATTACAAACTCTATTC
>CAYXBV010000008.1:15950-22572 GCA_964463425.1 uncultured Gammaproteobacteria bacterium
ACATTTTTGGCCGAAGCGTAGACGGCTTTCGCCTTTTTATAAACCAGCAACGAAGGAATAACTGTAGCCAGAATTAAAACAAAAATCAGTACCCCACCTATTAAAAGTGTCTTGGCTTTTCGACTTTTAAATATTTCCTTGAATGATTTTTTAGGTTTTTTGTTGCCCTTGTTTTTTATGTTCAATTTAGGGATATCGACCTTGTCGCTTCCACCCTCTTGGGCAGGTTGCGTTTCTGGTTGGACAACCTTCTCTGGGGTCGTGGTTGTTGGTTTTAGTTGAGGAATATCGTCAATTGGCATACTAATCATAATACATAACTTACGGACCTATTATCAATCGGGGGCTTTATGTCGAGCTATATAGTTCCTTTTCCAGAAACCATTGCCCATGGGGTTTTGGCAATAATTAAAATGTCAAACCAGATAGATTTTTTCTTTGCGTAATAAGCATCCATTTGTATTCTTTTATCAAAAGCGACGTCGCTCCTACCAGTCACTTGCCAAAATCCAGTAATACCAGGTTTGACCGTATACATATCTTTTGTGTATTTTTTTGCTTCTGGGTATTTCCTTAACTGTTCTGCTAACTCTTCAGCAAGATATGGTCTTGGGCCTACCAAGCTCATATTGCCACTTAGAACATTTAAAAACTGTGGCACTTCATCGATAGAGTGTTTTCTAATAAATTTCCCGAATTTTGTAATTCGGGGATCATTCTTTGGTTTGTAATTGCCACTTTTGCGTTTTTGAATATATGAAATTCTATATTTTGGATCCGTCTTCTCTAATACATCAGCATTAACCATCATTGATCTAAACTTATAAAGCCTAAAAACGTTTTTGTTTTTGCCCAACCTTTTCATATGTGCATTAGACTTTTCTACAAAAACAGGACCTGGAGAAGTAATTTTTATTATAATCGCCGTTATCAGAATAACTGGAGAGAAAATAATCAACAAAACAATTGAAGCCACAATATCCAAAATCCTTTTTATGAAGTAATAATACATATCAGGCAGGATTATACTACAAAAAGTTCTTTTTGTTCCCTTCCTTTAATTTGTTAACTATTTGCTTAACTTTTTGAGCCTGAGTTTTAGGTGCTACCAAAACAGCGTCTTCTGTTGCAACAACAATCATATCTGTCAGTCCTATTAATCCAACCATGCGATTGTCTTCAGAGATAATCATAGAATCCGTAGTATCGATACCCAGCCACTCACCACCATTGTCCAAAATAACACTGTTTTCATTTTTATCTTTCTTGCCAACTTTCCATAAAACGGAGAAATCTCCCAAATCGTACCAATCAAATATTCCCTGAACAACTAAGAAGTTTTTTGCTCTCTCTGCAAGGACAACATCGATAGAAGCATCTGGAGCACTTTTATACTCTTTTATTATTTTATCTTTTCCATAATTTTTCTCCAAAGCCTCGGAAATCGCCTCTAGTCTTTTGGAAGTGGCGGGAGAATGTTTCTTTACCGCTTTCATAAACGCGTCTACTCTCCAAACAAAAGGACCTGTGTGCCAGAAATACGAACCTGACTTAAACATCCTTTTTGCATCAGGCAACTTAGGTTTCTCTGTAAATCGCTCTATTTTGTAAACATTTACAGAATTGATAATGTCGTGAACACGGTCTTTTTTAATATAACCTAAGCCAGTATGCGGATGTGTTGGGGCCACTCCAACAGTTACTAAATTTTCTCCATCAGAGGCCGATTTAGCAGCCGCAAAAACGGATTTTCTCCAGGCAACTTTTTTCTCAATTAATTGATCCGCCCATATGTTGGCGATAATTGCTTTTGGATCCTTTTTTTGTATGTGAGCCGCTCCCAATCCAGCCGCCATGGCCGTATTTTTTCGAGCCGGCTCAACAATAACTCTGCTTTTGGGAATTTCAGGAAGTTCTTCTGCCACCTCGTCAGCGTAACCTGGAGTCGTAATAACAAACATTCGTTCTGCGGGGATAAGGGGAAGCAGTCTTTCAAAGGTGTTTCTAACAAGAGTTTTGCTGCTGTTTACTTTTAGGAATTGCTTGGGTCTTTCTTGTCGCGAAAAGGGCCAAAGGCGAGTGCCGCCTCCGCCACAAAAAATAAGTGCGTATAAATGAGATTTTACATCATCCATGTTTTGTTGCTTTAATGATTTCTCTTTTAAATCTTTCTTTTGAAAATCTTTTGGCATTTTCAATTAAATCTTTTTGCTTAAACGACAGTTTCTCAAACTTTCTAACTGCTTTTTTAAGACTCTCTATATTTTGCTTGTCAAAAAATACTCCTGTCTTTCCGTCAATCACCGTATCCAAGGCCCCTCCGGCCTTAAAAGCAATTACTGGTGCACCTGCTGCTTGTGCTTCAAGTGCAACTATACCAAAATCTTCCTCTTGTGGAAAGATAAAAGCTCTGCACTTTTTATAGTAATCGGCAAGCTTTGCGTCTGTCAAATGGCCTACAAATTTTATATTGTCTTTTGCTAAACTTTTAAGCTTTACTTCTTCGCTGCCTGTACCAACCACAACTAGTGGCAGACCTAATTCATTAAAAGCTTTAACAGCTAAATCTACCATCTTGTAAGGGACAAGTCGTGAAACAACCAAAAAGAAATTCTCTTTTGTTCCCGACTCTTTGATAAATTGAGTTAGCTCAACAGGAGGAAAGATAACTTCTGAATTGCGACCGTAATATTTTTTAATCCGACCTTTAACAGCCTGCGAAATCGCAATCATTTTGTCAGGTCTTTGAGCCGCAATTTTATCCCACTTTCTCAAATAGTTTACAATTGGTTTTGATATGAATTTTAATAATGGATTTCTAAAATATAGATCGTAACCGCTCCATAAATATCTTGTTGGTGTAAGACAATAGCAAATGTGTCTCGTTGGCGGATGAACAATTACCCCCTTCGCCGCTTCGCTGGTAACCGAAATAATCAAATCAAAACCAGACAAATCAAGGTTTTCAAAAGCAATCGGAGTGAAAGTGCCAAGAAGCTCGTGTTTGTTTACTACAAAAGGAATCTTTTGCAAGAATGTGGGGATTACTTCAGGAAACACTTTTGCCCAAGGGGCATTTTTTGCAGAATAAACAGCCGTAAATAGAGGCGCATCGGGAAATATTTCATGGAGGGTTAAAAGAACTCTTTCAGCACCACCCCACTTGTTAACTCTATCGTAAAGAATTGCTGTTTTCATACACTTTCAAAGTTTGTTTTGCCATTGTAGACCAAGAATACCTGTTAATAAAACTCTGACTTTTAATCAAACGCTCTTCTCTTTCCTTTTTGGGCATCATTAATACGCTTTTCATAATTTTAGTGATTGAAGAAAAATCAAAGGGGTTGAAATACAAAACACTATCTTTGTATACCTCCTTAAAAACAGGAATATCCGATGCAAGCACTAGTGTTCCAGCCTGAATCGCCTCCATTCCTGGCAAGCCAAAACCTTCAGACAAGGATGGAAAAACAAACCCTTCTGAATGTTTAAACAAAGTACCTAGATCATCGTCTGGCACAAAACCTAAAAATTTAACGTATTTTTGAGCTTTTGTTTTTTTAACAATTTCTTTTAATTTGTCCGTAAAAACATTTCTTGACGAAGTCATGACAAAAAGAATCTTTTCCTTCATCTCTTCATTTAATAAAACTATGGCTTCTATCGCCCTCTTTAAGTTCTTGTGTGGATAAGCGCTACCGGCATATACAAAATACGGAGAAGTAATGTTGTATTTATCAAAAAGATTTTTCCTTTTACCCCGAGAAGTAATACCTGTGTCTGCACCCTCATAAGTCACCTCTATTTTGCTCTTGTCCAAATTGTAATAATCCATCAATTCTTTTTTAACAAACATGCTTGGAACAATGATCTTCCTTGATCCCGTTACCGCTTTTTTAAATATTGTGTGATAACCAATTCTCTTTAAATAGTAAAGAGGCGCTGGGAGAGTAGTTGCATCCCTACCTTTCTGTTTGTGCATTAAAATATCGTGAATTGTAACTACGTATTCCCCCTTAAATAACAGAGGAACATTGAAATGAGGGAAATGGGTAATTGAAGGTTGATACTTAGATATAATTCTAGGAATTCTTACCTGCTCTGCCAAACTATAGTGTCTAAAATCAGCTAGTACTTTTTCCCAATTATCTGGAACACTTAACTCTTCGTAATATTTTTTTCTCAGTAATAAAACATAGTCGTTCTTTTTGTCAAAATTGGCCAGTTCATCAATTAAGTTAACAAGATACCTGCCCAAACCAGCATTTTCTAAACCATATAGTCTCGCATCAATTAATATTTTCATGATAAAAGGAGTTTAAGTACTCTTGTTATTCTGAGGCATTTTATTCCCGCAATAACAATTATGTTTAAGGGCAGAGGATACTTGTCCCAAAGTCGTTTCCTATAAAAAATTTCCATAGATGTGACACCCGACGCTCTAAATTTAATTCTCTCAGTAAGAGGTGCTTTTTTCTTAACCTTTTTGTTTATTCCTTTTGTCGCACCCTTGAGATGAATTATCGAAACCTCTGGGAAATAAACAATTTTCCACCCAGCTTCTCTTATCTTCCAGCACAGATCAATATCTTCTCCGTCAAGGAAATAATCTTCATCAAACCAACCAACTTTGTCCAATATTTTTCGACGAGTCAAAAAATAAGCACCCTGTATAACATCCACCTCGTGTGTTTTGTCTTCTGGAATGTATCCATACCAATACTTTGCAAAAAGGGGGGATTTGGGGAAAACTCTATCTAGACCTAACACCAAGTGAGTGAAAGAAACCCAAGGAGTAGGAAAAGACCTTCGCGTATCTTTGTCAACACCACCATCGAGCAAATTAAGTTTGCAAGTCAGGGCACCAACTTTCGTATTCTTATCTAAATATTCTAATGACTTTTTTAATGTTCCTCCATGAACTATTGTGTCGGAATTTAAAAATAAGATATTTTCGGCATTACAATAATCTTTTGCTCGATTGTTTCCTGCAGCAAAACCAATATTTGCTTTGTTCTCAACCAGCTTGACCCATTTAAAATCTTTTCTGAGCATCTCGCAGCTACCATCTTTGGAACCATTGTCGGTTACAATTACTTCAAAACTTACCTCTTGTCTTACTTTTTGAAGAGAGAGTAGGCAATCCTTAAGAAGATTTTTTGTGTTGTAATTTAAAATTATTATCGAAAGGCTTGGATTTTTTTTCAACGTTTTTTTGTCTTTCTTAAAATATCGTCGTAAATCGGTTTATGAAGTTTGGAAATTGCCTTCCAATCAAAATTATCTTTCACAAATTTTTGACCCTCTTTGCCCATTTTTTCAGCCGTCTTCTTGTCTCTGATTATTTTTACTGCTTGTTTTGCCAACCCCGACATGCTGTCCGACACAAGAGCGTGCTTACCATGCTTTAACCCCAGCCCCGCTACGCCCACGGAGGTTGAAACAATTGGCAATCCAGCAGCCATTGCCTCTAAAATCTTTAGCCTGGTCCCTCCTGCTCCCTTTATTGGTGTAACCATGACCGTTGCTGCCAAATATGCGTCTCTTGCATCTTCTATTGATTCCGTAATTTCGACGTCATTTCGTTCCTTTGCTAGTTTAACAATTTTTTCAGGAATCCTTCTCCCCACTATCCAAAGTATTGCCTCGGGCTCTTCTTTGTGAATTGTTGGCCAAACTTCGTTAATTAAAAGATTGACAGCTTCTACGTTTTGTAACCATTCAAAATTTGTCACTCCATACATGACTCTCGCGGGATGTTTCTTGGCAACTTTTTTGGCAACATAATGGTCTGTGTCTACCCCGTTTGGAATGATGTCAACATCAACATCAGGGATTAGATCATGCATTGCTTGACGATCTTCATGAGAAACAGAAACTAATTTATCTGCTTTTTTCCAATAATGCTTCTCCCAATACCTAAGCTTAACAACATCGAGCATGTAAAGCGGTTTCAGAATAATAGGAACTTCATTGTCAACATAGTGCTTATAAACCATATATTCAATAGTTTGTTCAACAAGAACTGTGGGAATATTTGTTTGTGGTATGTGGGGCATAACATAAAAAGCTTCAGCGTGAATAAGATCATAATCTCCCTTTTCCAACTCCTCTTTAACTGCCTTTCTCTCAGAACTGGAAAAATTCCTAATAACAACGAGTGGATAAAATCCAAGTTCTGCTAACAAAATATTTTTTAAAGTCCAAGGAGACTTGGGTCTTGAAAAAACTCTTACTTCTTTACAATATTTTTTAAGTTCGGGGATAAATTTTTTCTCTGAGTCATCTTTCTTCAAAGAAAAAAGCGTAATATCGTGCTCTTTCGACAGATGTTTAATAATATTGTACCAACGTGTTTGTCCACCAGATGTTTGAATATTAGGTAAAAAGGGAACCAACATTAAAATTTTTAATCTCTTTTTCATATTTTTATCGGCTTATTCAAGTCAATTATCACATAATTATCAGTTTTTTCTATAACTTCGTAGTTTTCTTCAACCATAAGAGTATCTGTGTCATTAAGGTTTACTGACACATAGTAATCGGCGCCTCTTTCTATTAAGGTCTCTAGCGATGTGTCAATTACAGGCCAACCCTTTCGCTTGGTTTGATAAAGAAAGGC
>CAYXBV010000008.1:22672-24237 GCA_964463425.1 uncultured Gammaproteobacteria bacterium
GCCGCAGGTACAAAATAAAAAGCGGTAAAGGGCTTCATTAACATCGATACTGTAAACAATATTCCGGACAAATATAGCCAGTAAGACCTATTCTTTTCCATAAAGAGAACAAAAAACCATAGAGCTACAAGGGCAAATGTTATGGCAGTAGGATCAGGCAATATTACTCTTGTAAAATAAATGTTGAATGGTAAAAGCATGTAAACAGCTGCTGCGAAAAGTCCACCATATTTACTTATAAATTTACTACCCAAAAGATAAATCATGACTGCGGAAACCATTGAAGAAAAAATGGCAACTAATCGTCCCCATACTTCCAAAGAAAATTGAGGAAAAATATTAACTAAGCTTGCGTGGATAACGTTGAAGATGGGTAACTCAACAAAACGATAACCATTAGGGTTGTAAAGTCTTGATTGAGTAGCCGAAAAATCATGATAGCGTGGATATAAAAAATTAATTCCTTCTTCTACGTAAACTCTAGTTACTGAGGCAGTATCTGCTTGACGGAAAGAGTGCCAGTCAGCAATTGGATTATTAATTTTATAAAGTCTCACCAAAAAGCCTAAAATCAATATTATTGTTAACAAATAATATTCAATATGTCTTACTTTTTGTATTCGTTCAATTATTGTTTTCATTTTGCAATAAAGCGACGGCAAACCCGGCTAAAAGCCAAAATATGATAGCAAACTTTGATGCCTCAAAAACATCTATAAACATTGCATTTATAAATATTGCCGGCAATGCTCCTGTAAAACCTGCTATAAAAGCAAGCTCAACTCCCTTAAATCTCTTTTTTAAGGGTAGCGCATCATATATCAACTTTCCAATTCTAATAAATATCAGGAAGAAAGCAAGAAATCCAAGTACTCCAACTTCGCCCAACAACCTAAGGTAATCATTGTCTGTGGCAAGAGTTATCGATGAATACCCTGTCCCCAACAACGGACTCTTTGTGAGAGCCCTTATTGCTCTTGGCCACTCAACATCAAAACGAATCGATGTTGACCTGTCTTCAAATACGGGAATTGGTGTTGGGGTTGGAACAGTAGTCTTCTTTCTGAACGATCCGCTTTCTGGATCTTCAACAGCAAGGACTACCCCCTCTTGTGTTTCAAATAATAGTTTCTTATTAACTTCCTCGATTTTTTCCTTACCTACGTCAATCAGGCGTTGATATCTAGATGTCAAATTAGAAGACAAACTAAAAAACAAAATACTTATAAGAATCATGACGGGAATAATTTTATATTTTTTAATTAAAAGTAACGACAAAGTCGAAGCAACAAGGTACGATGCCGCAGATATTCTTGATCCTGAAAAAGACAGTAACCACAAACCAGACAGAAGAACGGCTAACGAGGCCGTTTTAATCCGAATATCCTTGACCAGTAGTAATAAGGGTAAATAAATTGGCAATAACAAAATAAGAAACGTAGCTAAATCATAATGACCTGCGAATGTTGCGTTAATATGTCCACCGGAAACATACCTCAAGGCAACGCCCTTTGCGTATTCTTCATTTTGGGTCACTATAATTGGCCAATTAAAATGTCTTTGGC
>CAYXBV010000009.1:0-15929 GCA_964463425.1 uncultured Gammaproteobacteria bacterium
TGGCAAAAACGGCTGGTGCTAGAGTATACGAAAGGAGTCTCAATTCGAGCTTCTCTGCGCAAAGAAACTATGGATTAGGTAGGACTCAGGGTAAGTGGGTGTTTTTTGTTGACGCAGACGAAAGGATATCGGATTCACTTCGAAATGAAATTATTCAAATTATCAACGACCCTCTTATCAACTACATGGGCTTTTACGTAAAACGGACAGACTATCTGTGGGGCAAGGAATTAAAACATGGCGAAACAGCTAATATTTCTCTTGTTCGTTTAGCTAGACGAAAAGCTGGAAAATGGACAAGAAGGGTGCATGAAACATGGGAGATCAACGGAAGAACGCGCGAATTAAAAAATTCTTTATCACATTACCCGCATCCAACCCTAACAAGTTTTGTAAATAGTATAAACACGATGTCCGTATTGCATGCTCAAGCTAATTTGGAAGAAGGCAAGAAATCTACTTTAATAAAAATAATTGTTTGGCCAATAGGTAAGTTTTTATCAAATTATTTACTAAAAAGAGGATTTATAGATGGAGTTCGGGGCTTAATGGTTGCGTTAGTTATGAGTTTTCACTCATACTTAGCTTGGAGTAAATTATGGCTTCTTCAAAGAGAAAAATAAAAAATACAACAGAAATATTAATATTTGCGTTTTTGGTTCTGTTTCCGTTTGGTCAAATTATCAGAATCAATTTAAACCTTCTTGGATCGAGTATTGTTTTGCATCCAATCGATTTGATAGCTGGTGTCGGATTATTTATTTTCTTAATGGAGAATTTTAAAAAACCTAAGATATTTGGCTATCTGCTAACTTTTTTGGGTGTAGCCTTATTTTCTTATCTTTTGTCTTTTGCAATTCTTGGTGGAGAAAGATTGTATGTAGGTGGTCTATATTTATTTAGGCTTTTTGCTTACACATCCTTTTTCCTTTTGGCATGGAACACAGCAAAAAATGATAAAAAATATTCAAAGAAACTTTTAGGCTCTTTAATATATGTTGTATTGGCCGTCTCTCTTTTTGGTTTTTTGCAATACTTTATTTATCCCGATATAACAACCTTTACGATATGGGGGTGGGATGATCATTATTATCGACTGCTGGGAACGTTTTTAGATCCTGGTCACACGAGCATAATACTTGTATTTGGATTTTTGGCTGCTTTAGTTAAATACCTTGAGGAGAAAAACAAAAGGCTTTTGCCTATTCTCGGAATAATTCTTATTTCAATTGCTTTTACTTACTCAAGGGCGGGGTATTTGGCTTTAGTGAGTGGAATATTTGTTGTCGCTTTCGTGAAAAAAAATACAAAACTGCTAATTACCTTGATCTCATTGTTTGCACTAACAGTAATTTTACTGCCTCGCCCTGGAGGTGAGGGAGTTAAATTAGAAAGAACCGCCAGCATTGCTTTGCGCATAGAGGACTATGGCGACACATTGAGTATTTTTAAGAAAGCCCCTCTTTTTGGGGTTGGTTACAATAATATGTGTCTTGCTAGAACAGAATACTTGAGTCAATTTAACCCAAATTCACACGCATGTTCTGGCTCTGCTTCTAGCTTGTTACTGATATTGGCAACAACCGGCATACTGGGTTTAATTGTTTTTATAAAATTAATAGGGGAAATTGTGAGTGGGCTAGCGAAAAATGTATATGGAATAACTTTTTTGTCTTGTTTAGTTGCCCTTCTCGTGCATAGTATGTTTGTTAACAGCTTGCTTTATCCTTGGGTAATGGGATGGATGGGACTACTTCTTTCGATTTCGATGAAGACTACTAAGGAGTAAAAGATACTGAGAAGTCCATCTCTGTTTGGTTTTCGGCTTTATCTGTTGCCTTAATATTGAAGTTATTTTTTCCTTCATTAAGTGTTGTTAGAAATGTAAAAGTTCTATCCTCGTCAACAGCGACAATTCTGTCGTTGATTGTTAGTGAAACTCCATCTTCGGTTAATCCCTCAATTGTGATTTGTCTTTCTTTGGAGCCGTAATACTCTTTTCCTTCTTCTGGGGATGTTACTTCTAGATCGGGACTTTCATTATCAAAAACAACTTCATACACCTTTGATTCTTGGCTTTCATTGCCAGCAGAGTCTTTAGTTTTTGCGGATATTGTGTTTTCTCCTTTTCTTAACTTGAAGGTATAATTAAACTCACCGTCGTTATTGGCGATGATTTCTTCGTCGTTTGTGTTTAGGAACAATGTGATAATTGCTCCGGGTTCAGTTTTTCCTGAAATTTTAAGTTGTTGTTCTTTGGTGTGTTCTGCGAATCTTTCGAAGATGGGTGGAGCTGGAGGAGTGGTGTCGCTTATTTCAACTGGCGTGTTTCCTTTTTTGAGATTAGACAAAAAACCAGCAAATTTAGCAACAGCAGGAAGCCCTAAAAATATGAAAGCAATTATAATGCCAACTGTTAGCGTGCCAAATAGTGCGGCTCGCTTAATATTTTTTCTTTCTTCGGATCGTGCCAATCTAGATCGTCTTGTCATGCTAGTTTGTGATTTTAACAGTCTAATTCTGTTTTGTCGAATGAGCCGAGAGTGGGATTCGAACCCACGACCCCTGCTTTACGAAAGCAGTGCTCTACCCCTGAGCTACCTCGGCTTAATATATCGAATTATACCACTTTACTTTTATTGCTTGTTTGTAAGTGAGAATATATAATTTGACTACTGGAAAATATTTCAAGATAGGGACAAATCACTAAAAAGTTGTATGTTATGATTTATTGTGATAAATTCCTATAATATGTCAACTGAAAATAAAGATATGGGCATAAAAAACAATAAATTGGAGGAGAAATTCAAGTCTTATCTAAATTTAATTCCTAACGAGGGGTTAATTGAGCAAAAGCCCACCCTCAAGGCAACGAACCTAGAGGCATTAGAAGCAAAACCTCGCGGAACTATTTATTATGGGACAGGCTTGACTACACCTAAAGAGATCAGTGTCGGGCTACCTTTTGATGTATTAGGCATGATATTAGTTGCAGAAAGGATTAAGAAAACTCTTGGTCTAAAGGAAATATTTCATCATGTAGCAGATACGCATGCTAAAACAAATGAGTGGATTGATTCAGAAGAAGTAGATCGTAGAGCGAAAATTACAAAAGAAATGTTATTAAAAGTTGCTAAAAATCTGGATCTAGAAGGCTATAATGTAGTTTTGTCGTCGGAGTTTGATCAAACACCAGAATATAACGATTTGGTAGAGTATTTTAAAAAGAATTCACAGGAGCATGAGTATGTTATAAGAGAGATGGCTGATATGGAATGGTACCGCACAAAACATGGAACAACAGTAAAGATGGGCTGGATTATACAAGCATCAGAGACAGAGGCTGGGTTTGATGAGAGATTGTTTGATAAGGAATATTCTCGTATAAAAGGCGATCAACTGTCGTTTGTATATACTAAGCCAGGAAGAACTCTTGATTTAAGCAGACCCAAGGTTTCACCATATATTCAAATTGCTGGCGAAAACAGATTGCTTCTCGAGCAAGGAGAGGATGTTTTGCATAAAATAGAAGAGGCAGCTGAGAGGATGAAGGACCCACATCTTGGTGGAGCCAAAAAGCATATTGGTAAAATAGTCAGAATATATGAAAAATTATATGGAAGTTTAGGCAAGATACCCTTAGAAGAAAAAATACAGACAATTATCGATAAGGCGACAGCATAACAGATTCTTCTATTCTTAATACCCGAATATTTTTATTTTACCGAATCCCCATCCTGGTCCAGTTGGGATAGTAATCTGGCCGTCGGGTGTGTATTTTAGCACCTCAGGATCATCAACAAGATCTTCGTAAAGTCTTTCTTTTGGCAAAGATAGATCTCCCGGTATATTAGAGCCAAGAGATTGAAACAGTGCGGCAAGTGTAACAGTCATGCATCTACCGGGAGTTGCTTCAAGCATGCCCCCCACCATTATTTGAATCTTTTTTTGTTGGCAATATGAACCTAATTCGACGCTTTTAATAATAGAACCTATTCTTCCGGGCTTAATATTAACTACATCAGCATAACCTTGATCGATGGCATGAATTGTAGTTTCAAGATCTGTTAGGCAATCGTCTAGACAAATAGGAGTATCTAGGTTTACAGATTGTCTTAGTTTTTTAACAGCCTCGATTCCTTTTAGTCGACCAACTCTTGAAACTGGTTCTTCTATCATCAAAAGACCAAGCTTGTCTATTGTTTTTAATATTTTTATATGAGCTTTATTTTCAGGATCAAATGATCCATTTGCATCAACCATTATTTCAAATTTGCCACCGGATTTAAGCTTATTTATAGCCTTAATAACTTCTTGGTGAGACGATGGAGTTATTTTCAATTTAATTTTTGAAGCTCCTGCTTTAAGTGACATGTTTGCTTCTTCTATGATTTCCTTTGAAGTACCAACTCCGATACTTTTTCCATAAGGAATACTTTTGAGAGTTTGTGGAATTCCAAGGAGTTCTCCCATTGATTTACCCATGCTTTTGGCATATGCATCCAACAATGCCATTTCGATCATCATTCTGGCAGTCGGAAATTTTTCTCCCTTGGGAAATTCTGTATCTTGGATAATATCAAGAGCCTGAGATATGCCTATCGGACCTTCCGATCGTATTTTGCGTAGCAAGAAAGCTCCCGCACCAGAAACAGTTGCAGCACTATCGTCAGTGAAAAGTGGTATGGGTAGAGTAGCTCCTTCGCCGTAACCACTATATGTGCCACTAGGGGTCTCTATGTCGATTTCTACTATACCCGAAGGCCTAGAGTTTAAAGATCCGAAAGGTAGCTCCATTGTTTTATGCAGGCGTAAATCCACTACTAAACTAGCGAAATATGATATTTCTGGGGAAGGAGCATTATTTAGAATTTCTACCATTTGTTTGCAACGTCGGCTGCATAATTTGATAAATCGTAGTTCCAAAAAGGATTTTCCTTTTTAGTTGCTTGCCAGAAGGTTGAGATAACTGGGACTCCTTTTGTTACTTTTCCGAACCATAAGAAAGGCGGTTGCAAATCTTCAATGCCAGGTGTAAACAAGAAAGTTTGGAAGCCCTTACTATATAGTTCTTTTTGGAGAGCTCGGGAGTCTACGTCGATTGGTACTTGTACTTGTATGAATGGAGTTTTAACATCATTAAGTTTGGATATTGCTTTATCTAATGATTTCACTTTCCCGCTCTCTTCTATGACAATTTCTCCATGAATTAAGTGTGTCAATTTTGTTTCAAGAGGTGGATAGTGTATAGAATAGGAAGGTTTCTCGAGTTTTTTATCAACACTATTTATTTTTTCACGAATTTGATAGTAAGTTGTCCAGTTATTAACGAACTTTTTATCACCAGAATCATAAATGAATGGATTGGCGGGGATAGTAGATTCTTGTTTTGAGACAAATGCATAGGCAAACTGTTCCAAGGCTCCATGTTTTTTATAGAGTGGACCAAATCCACCCACAGCAACACCAGGAAATACTGACCACATGTGTGTTACGGCCTGCCCGCCTCGCATAAGTTCAGGAGTTTCTTCAGTTCCAATATTTCTGTCGGGAGCGGTTCGACATGTAGAAAATATGCCAACAACACTTTGTGTAGCATCTTCAGTAGTTAGCCATCTTATTATTCGTAGATCTTGAATGATTCGGTTGCCAACACCACCCAAACTAGCAGACCTTCCAAGTTCTGCCCAGCCATTGGGCTGTTTTACCATAACGGCTGTCCCTACAGGCTTATTATCTTCAAAGATCAAATACATATCATGAGTACCCGAATCAAGCGCTTTAACATTGTCTTTGGGATTTTTATTCGGCAGTGCATAAGTTTCTCCATATGTTTTTATTATCACCTCTGCGTGCGCAGTCCCGGCCACTTGGGGATTTTCTCTGCACCAGTCTGGTCCATATATTTGAAATGAAGCTCCTTTCTTTTCAATTTCGCTTATTTTTTTGTCAACCTTGTATGTTAGATGATCTAGGAGTGGGCGCAGTCTTTCGGGTATAGAGGGGGCAAGTTCCAGGTTTCTTAGGTTTTCTATTGTTGGGGCAAGTTCTTCTGAAAACTTAACGGACCGAGTATTAAGCCGATTTTTGTTTTCTATTGTCATTTTGTATTAATTATCTGTAAAAAACTTATCATACTCGTGATTACTATATACGTCAAGTATTTCGCCAGTATATAATGAAAACTTCTTTATAGGACCATATCTTGCTACATAATCTTTAATGCGGCTGCCTTGTGATACTCCAGCAAGATTATCGCAGAACGATGCGTGCCAATCTTCGCCTGGATAGATTGTAAAACCTGCCATCTTAAAACTATTTGCAAAGATTTGTCGAGTATGCCACTGTTCAACAGTAACGAAGGGAGAATCTATTGCTACTAATGCACCACCTTCAGGATATTTATTTCCGAGGTCTAAAGGTAAAGAGTTAACTATCTTGCGAAGTGTTATATCAATAGCAGCTCCAGACTTATGTGAGGCTAGTCTCGGTGAAACGGCGGTTTTACTTTTGGCCTCTGTAATAACATCCTCCCATGCCCAATCCGGATGTTCTTTGGAGATCCAATTAACCCTTCGTTTAAATAAGCCTTCTTGTACGCCGATAGGTCTATAGGCATCCTCTACATGGAGCATTAAACCAACTTCTGATAAGGCGTGTCCTAAATCAAGAAGTCTAGTTGCCATTGACTCTCTTAACCAAAAAACTCTCTTTTTACCTGCCCATTCCCCGCAAGCCTCATTAAAGGGGATATCACTTAATGAAAGAGAAACATTTGATTCTTGGAATAATGAAGGAATGTGCAACATTTTTTCGAAAGATTCTTTGATGGGAACGGATGCAATTATCTTTTGATGTTCGACGCTTCGATTAGCATAAAATCCAGCGAGCTCTTGGTCGAGTTTTTTGCGTTGTTCAGTAGTAAGAGGTTTAATTAAAAAAGAATCGGGGAAGGTAATTTCATAATCAAGTGTGCCATTTTTGCTTTTGCTTAATGAACTGCGAATTATAGCTAGGTCTGATTTTAGAGGCTCGAGATCGTGTTTATGCTCAGAAGTCCGAAATTCAAATTTAGCATTAGAATGCGCTAGTAGACCAGGAATTTTAGATTCAAATTCCATAATATATCCTGTAATATATTGCAAGAAGATATAAAAGTCAACTTTTTGAGTATTTTTCCAAACATTTCTTAATAGCTTTATCAATTGTTATTAGGCCAACACGTATCTCTTCTGGTTGAATAATCAGCGGTGGAGCAATGAGGATGCAATTAAGACGTGCTTGAATATAAACTCCCAAACTACAGGTTTCTTGATATATTTGGTTTACAAACTCCTCAGTAGTGCTTATTAACCCAGAGTTATTAAACTCCAATGCTGCAAAAAGCCCAATACTTCTAAAGTCAGAGACTTGTGGATATCTTTTTGTAAATCTATCTCCTAATTGTTTAAGCAATAATCCATTTTTCTTTGCTTTTTGTACTAATTTTTCTTCTTTATATATTTTTATTGCTTCAATTGCTGACGCACAGGAAAGAGGGTGCCCGCTATTTGTTAAACCAGAGAGCAATTTATGATGATTGAAGTATCGAGCAATCTTTTTAGATATAACAACAGCACCTAATGGAACGGCTCCACCATTGATACCTTTAGAGAAAGTTACTATATCAGGAAATACTCCCCAATGCTGATAAGAAAACCACTTACCAGTTCTTCCAAACCCAGTCATTACTTCGTCAAATATAACTAAAATGTTGTTTTTCCTACAAATACTAACTAGATCAGTCAAGTAGTCTTTCGACGGTATTAAGACACCCTGGGCTCCAGGTATTGGCTCTATAATAATAGCTGCGATATTACCGTTGAATTTATTAATTTGTTTTTTTAATTCATTAAGGGAAGCAGCGCAACATTGGTTATGGTCTTTGTAATTGCCTTTTGAGCAATTTGGCGCGGAGAAATATTCAAAGAATGGAGCATCGTATTTACCTGGAAGATTTCTTGTTTTGTCGCGACTTGCCGTTCGTGCAGCGCAGGTAGCACCATGATAAGAAGGATCACGACTCAAAACAACGTCTTTGCCAGAAAATTGCCTAGCGATTATTATTGCGTTTTCATTTGCTTCGCCACCTCCAGTTGTGAAAAGCACTTTCCCGAGACCTGTAAGCTTTACTAATTCTTTGGCGAGTTCAACTTTTGGCTTTGATATAAAATATGGGGAGATATAACCTAGTGACTTAATTTGTTTAACTATAGACGTAGTTAGTTTTGAATGAGAGTGTCCTAAATTTAGATTCACTTGCTGAGATACGAAGTCAAGATACTTCTTATCTTTGTCATCCCAGAAATAAGAGCCTTTTGCTCTGGTTATTACTATTCTTTCATCGCAGAGTTGTTCAGACCACGTAAAAAGTGAGTATTTGCTTGCATCCTTTGATAACGATTTTGAGAGATAAGTCAACGTTATTTTGCTATAAATTTGAAAAACCTTCTCTTTCCAACTCTAGCTATTGTATCTTCTTTTTTGGTTATTGTTTTCCCAACTAAATCCTCTACTGATGCGTTTTCAAATTGCTCGCCTTCTAATATCTTTATTCCAGAACCTTTTTTCTGATTGACCATTTTCTTTAGATTTGTTTTGGATTCGCCTGTTGCCTCACTTAAAGCGTCGATTAATCGTTTGCCTGAAGGCGTTTCTATCTTTTCTGTGTCATCAGGAATAAGGATTCTCTCTTTTCCAAATTTTTGGTTAAAAGAATTTTCTGCTGAATTAATTGTGTCTTTATTGTAATGATTAAACGTGCCAACTATGGCTCTTGCAAGCAGCCTTTTAGCTTCCATTGGATGAAATTCTTCTCTGTCTACCAAATCTTTCAAAGTTTCCAGATCTTGGGTAGTTATTTCTGTCAATTCCCTAAACCATATCCACATAATCTTATCTGGGATCGACATAACTTTGCCATATATCTCACGAGGTTCCTCGTTAATCATGATGTAATTATTTTTACTTTTACTCATTTTTACAAATTGATTTTCGCTATCTTTTTCTCCCGAAGTGCCCGGAAGGAGGTCCACAAGGATAAACATTTCTTTTGGTTGATCATTTAATTGCATAAGCTCTCTGCACCAATGTAGATTAAGAAGTTGGTCAACGCCCCCCAGCTCTATATCAGGCTTGGTAACGACAGAATCATAAGCCATAAACAACGGATATAGTATTTCTGCAGCACTAACCATACCGCCACTTTTTAGTCTTTTAGAGAAATCTTCTCTATTGAATAATTGATTACCACTTATTTTGTGTAGTATGGGCATCCATTTTTTCATCGTCATGTCGGATAACCACTCAGAATTATATGAAACTTTTACTTTCAATTTTTGATCCATATCAAGTATGCGTGAGAGTTGAGAAATGTAGGTAGACATATTTTTTTTAATATCTCTGTCTGTAATAACTTTTCTTTCGCTTGTTTTTCCACTAGGGTCTCCTATTCCTGCCGTAAAGTCCCCAACTACAAGTTCAATATGATGGCCCATCCATTGAAATCTCCTCAGCATTAAAAGGGAAATCGCATGCCCCATGTGTATGTCTGGACCAGTTGGATCTATGCCAAATTTGATGTTTAAAGGTTTGCCTGTTTCTTTTGAGTGTTCAAGTAGTTCCAACAACTCTCCACGTTGACCATGTTTCGGGATTATAGCCTCTGAGTGTATTGCTGCCTTAGATCGAATTATTTCAAATTGTTGTTTAACCGGAAGGTCAGCCAGCGTAGTTTCAGGCTTAATAAGCTGGTTTTTCAAATTTTCAATAAAATGATTATTGTTCATTTCTGATTTATTTTCGTTGTACATAAGCAAATAATATTACCCATATATGTGGCTTGAATTATATCAGGCGAATCTTATTAATGTAAACATGACCGATAATATCGATGGTAATTTACATTTCATGTATAATGCCGTTAAATCTGTGCAAGTGAGGTGATTTGATATGTCTAAAGTCGAAAACACAGTTCCAGGTTGTAGTAATAGAAATATGTTTACGGGGGTTTGTAATGTAGTGTTTAAGAAAAAAAATATTAAAACTCCAACTCTTGCAGTTGAAACTCTTATTGACCCACCTGGTTTGATAGAAGGTCCTCCGAGTCAGGGAGTAAAGGGTTTATTGTGTATGGCGGGTATAAACAATGAACCTCATGAAAAATGTAGCCACTTCAGAACACGCAAGTATGAAGACAACCTCAGGGATCAGAGTATCTAGAAAATGAGCGGCGGACCGGATTTGAACCGGCGACCTTCTGCTTGGGAAGCAGACGTTCTACCAACTGAACTACCGCCGCAAATAAATAGTATTAAGTAAGAATAACATAACACGTTCCTCACCTTATTTCCCACAATTATATTAAAAGCACAAATTTGCGCTAGTAATTATATTCTTATCTAGAAAGCTATTTTTTGCAGATGAACCGCCGACGCAAACTGCGCCAATTATCCAGTTCTGTGTCAAGGCTAGTGTTATCTTGGAAGAACTAGTGTGTTGCCTGCATGGATGATGCTAGGGCTTACTAGGTCGTTTTCTACCGCGATATCCGTCCATCTGTATCCATCTCCATATGCTCTTACGGCAATGTCCCAGAGATTGTCTCCAGTAGCAATTGTATATGTTGCTCCTGAGATAGGCTGTATCTGGTTGTCCATTATTTCTTGTGCAATGGTGACGGTAGCTTCTTTAGGTTCTACATTAGGTATGACTAATTCTTGATCCATCTCGATTAACTCGGGATTAGTAATGTCATTTTCAAGAGCAATGTCAGTCCAGTTGTATCCTGAGTCATAATAACGCTCGGCTACCTTCCAAAGGCTGTCTCCGGGTTGAACGATATGAACAGTTTTTCCGTCTTTTGTAATGGTAGGTCCCTCTTGGGTTTCTTGTCCTGCAGGCAATGTTGTGCCTGTTTCAATGTCTTTAAAGTAGTTAATTACTAAGATGCCGACAACAACAATAACAATTCCTCCCAAAACCATACTTATTGTAGATTCATGAAGCTTGAGTGATTTTAATATTGATTTTAAGTTCAAAATTTTCACCTCCCTTAGTGGCAGGAGGCAGATTTACTAAGTAACAAGAATTTAATGTAGAACTCAGACAAAGTCAAGAGTGAATAAGTATAACTATATTGAATGCAGGTAGTGTGCGCATAAGCATGAAGGTACAAGAATAAATACCTCTAGGCATAAAAGCAAAATAGTTCAATTAAATTACTCAAGTTTTCACGAATGTCCACAGGCATGAAGTATGCACAACTTATTTGCTCAATAAAAATTATTAAGCGTGCTGTTAACGGTATTTGCAAACTAGGGATTAATTTAAAGTAATTATCTAATTATACAATTGCTTCTTGCTCTTTTTCACAATTCGCCTTTTGCATATGTTGCCATAATTATTTAAAAAACAATAATAAAACATGAATTTTATAATCATGGTAAAATTCCACATATGTTAGTAGATGAAATAAAAATCAAAATCAAAGCTGGTGACGGCGGACGTGGCATTATTTCTTTTGGGAGAATGGCAAAGTCTGGACCGGACGGTGGTAACGGTGGTGATGGTGGCGACTTATACTTTAAGGCTAGCTCTGACTTAACACTTCTTGATCAATTTTTCCCAGATCAACTTATTGCTGCTGAAAACGGACATGATGGTGGGCGAAACAAAATGATAGGAAAAAGAGGGGGAGACTTGGAAATTCAGATTCCCGTTGGTTCAAAAATTACAGATTTAAAAACAAAAGAAATATATGAATTTAACAAGGTTGGTGACAGAAGAATGTTATGCAGAGGTGGTGGAGCGGGTGTTGGCAACTTTGAGTTGCGTTCTTCTATAAATACCACTCCAGAATTTACGACCCCAGCAACGTTGGGTAAAAAAAGAAAGATAGAAATAAACCTGAGCTTTATTGCTGACTACGGACTAATAGGCATACCTAGCGCAGGTAAGAGTAGCTTATTAAATGAGTTAACTAATGCTAATGTCAAAACGGCTGAGTATCACTTTACGACACTTTCTCCAAATTTAGGCGTATTACCAAACAAAAAGATAATCGCAGATATTCCAGGACTTATTGAGGGAGCTTCTACAGGGAAAGGTCTTGGTATTAAATTTCTAAAACACATACAGAAGGTTAATTTATTATTGCATTGCGTATCGTCGGACTCAGAAGATCCGATTAAAGACTACGAAGTTATTAGGAAAGAACTAGGGGAATACAACAAAGATTTACTTAAGAAAGAAGAGTTAATATTGCTAACCAAGTCAGATTTATCAAAAGAAGCAGATATTAAAAAAATAAAAACTAAATTAAAAAAACTAGACAGGAAAATGGTTGTAACCTCAATACACGACAAAGACAGTTTAGATTTATTGCTTAAAATCCTCCAAAAAGACAAGTAATTGTCAAAAAAAGAAAAATAGGTCAAAAATATTGTTTATGGAGATGGCTTAGAAACTGCCCTGAAGTTATTGAACGGGCTGCTCAACTGGTTTTTCAGCTACAGTCAGTTTGGGTTCGTTCTCAAAAAGTCTGGCGGCTGTATTTAGATTTGAGGAGATCTTCTCCCATCTAGGAATTTGATTTTGTGCTGTTGTAATAGAAAAAGCAATATTCTCACCAAAAGGACCTCCCTCGTTAAGCTTTATACGATTTTTAGTAGCCATATCTTCCCAGCTTTTTGCAGAGTCTCTTAATACTTCGATGGTTTTTGATACAGGACCTTTGCCTGTTGCACCCAATAATGCATCATGATGTTTTTCCCATGTTTCAAAATAATGCACAGTATTGATGTCAACATCATTACTTGCAAGTTCTTGATTAGCTCTTTCTTTATAATAAGCTTCTTCGGTTTTAATCCAGTTTACTGTTAGTTCTTGTGTAATTTGATGACTTTCAAGTCCACAAAAAATGCTCCATTCAATTTGTGTCTTCTTTGCTAGAGGCTCAGTAGTTCCTTCGTATTTTTCCTCAGCTTTTTTCCTTAGTTCTTGTATTGGTGATTCTTGAGGGCTTTCTGCTATTTCGTTCATATTTTTACTTTATCACTGTAGTTTTGGGAAAAAAAGTACCAATTACAAAGCAAAAATATTTAATGTTCGTAAACTTAATATTATTTGCTAGGATTAATGCTTGTTATGAAATTATCAAAAGAGCTAATCATTATCTTCGTAATTCAGATAACTGAAGTTTTGGGGTTTTCTTTAGTATTACCGCTACTTCCTTTTTATGCTGAAAGTTTTGGAGCCACTCCTTTTGTGGTTTCTCTAATTCCTAGTATGTTTTCATTCTTTCAGTTTTTCTCAGCTCCTATTATGGGAAGGTTAAGCGATCAATATGGTAGGCGGTTGTTGTTAATTATTTCTCAAGTCTCAACTTTTCTGAGCTTTATTCTTTTAGGATTTTCAAATTCATTGTTTTTAATATTTCTATCACGAGTAGTTGATGGAGCTCTGGGAAGTAACTTTACAATTGCTCAAGCATATATAGCAGACGTGACAGATAAGAAAGATAGAAGTAAAGCTTTTGGCTTAAGCGGTATGGCTTTCGGGATAGGATTCCTAATTGGACCAGCAATAGGTGGGTATCTATCAAAATTTGGAATTGCAGTTCCCGCTTTTACAGCTGCAGGAATATCTCTTTTGTCAATTCTAGCTACGGCGATATTCTTACCAGAAACAGTTAAGAGAGATAAAAATATCAAAAAAGTAAAAATTATAGATATAAAAGCGATAACAAGATATTTATCAAATAAAAAGACATCTAAGCCTATTTTTGAACTATTTGCATTTAATTCGACTCATGTAATTTGGACAAGTAATTTTGCTTTATTTTCAGGAATAAAATATGGTTTCACAGCTGAGAGCGTTGGATATGTTTTAGCCTATGTTGGGCTGATAAATATTATATTTAGGGGAGGAGTACTGCCAAAGTTAATAGATAAATTTGCAGAACACACGCTAAAAATTGTGGCTGCTTTGTCTATCATATTTGCTCTAATGTTGTTAGCGATTACTAGCAACCCCGCTCTCTTATTTGTTGCGTTTACATTCTTCGCATTTGGTGGTGGCATAATTCGTCCTTTGATGACGGGAACTCTTTCTAGGAGTGTGGGTAATATGGAGCAAGGAGCAGTTTTGGGAGTTTCAGGCTCTTTGGGTAGTTTGGCTCAAATAATAGGACCAATGATTGGAGGATTCATGTTGACAAAATATATTCCTGAAAGTTTGATGTTTGTATCAACGGCAATTATGGTATTAGGACTTGTGATAATTGCGCGAAATGGAAAAGCTCTTAAATAGTTATTTTCGTGAACTAAGTTAGCTTACTACTTCTTGCGAGGAGTGTGGGATGAAGTTGGAACTTATTGCAAGGAATAACAAAAGAGGTTTGCGTCGTTATTGGGCTTTTCTAAGAGAGTCGGCATAGTCAACTGCTTCATTTAAAGTCTTCTTAAGATCTTCAGGGTCCTCTGGTAAATCATGCTCGTCTAGTTCTCTCAAGCTTTTGCCAATTAATTCTCTTACAGAACCTCCACGATAGTTTGATTTTATAAATGAAAACAAGGGATTTGTTGGTTTTACTTCTGGTGATTTTTCTTTTCCTTCTGTCATGTTTAAATTATATCATAGAGCGTGCGAGGAGTGTGGGACGAAGTTGGAACTTTTTGCTCTCATTAGGACATGGAACAAAAGTAGTTAGAAGTCAGCGTTTCAGTCTAAGTCCAAATACTCTAAGATTGTGGTCCATCGTATGTTTGATATAAAAAGGAGTTACTACATCGGGATACAAATCAAAAAAACTCATTAATTTTGGGGCTATTTCCCTCGCTGATTCTTCCAGTTCTTCTTGTTTTTTAAATTCCACACCCATATATAGCATCCCCAAATGTCTTCCTACAATATTCTGTAGTGCATCTATTCGCTTTGAATATCCCATTTTTCTATAAAAAGTGTTAGTTCGGTCTTGATCGTTAAACAAAAAAATATCCGTCAAGCCACCAGCTCTTAAACCGTCAGTGCCGCGACTAAGAATGTCTACTGTATTGCCAGCAAGTACTGAGAGTTTTCCGTCTTCTTGAATCTTAGTGAGAGACATATGAAAGCCTGTTGAGCGACTACCTTCACCAGGAGCTTTGGGCATTATAAGAGCTGCTTGAATAACTTTATCTGGACGAGATAGCGCATTTTGTCTAACTTTAGTAACAAAAACATCTACTATTTTGTATTTTTCTGGAGAGAATAAAAGTCCCTTTTCTGGAATTTCAAGACTTTCAACAGCAAATCTTTTTGAAGCTGTCAATCTTTCTCTGGACATATCTGGTGAGAGTATATGAAAAGAAGCTAAAGAAAGCAAATTGCGAGGCGTAGGGGACTCGAACCCCTGATCTCGGCCGTGACAGGGCCGCGCTTTAGCCAACTAAGCTAACGCCCCAAGATGCATTCGTATGAAATTATATCACAAACAAGGCTAATAATGTATGATATTGAGAGCTTCATGAAATACACAAAAAACATGACAAATATAGAATTAGCTGAATTACTTCGTTCAGTTGCGGCTGCATATCAGCTCAAGGATAGCGAGAAAAATAAATTCAAAATAGTTGCATATCAACGAGCTGCTGAGGCGATTGAGCATTTAACCTCAGAGGTCAAAGATTTATGGGACGACGGGAAGTTAAAGGAGGTGCCTGGAATTGGAGAAAGCATGGAGTCTCATCTCGATGAGATATTCCGAATCGGAAACTCAAAACATTTTGAGTCAGTTGCGAAAGGAATTCCTCCTGCAACATTTGAATTAATGAAAGTATCCGGTGTGGGTGCGAAAACTGCGTTTAAATTAGCAAAGGAACTTAAGATAAAAGAAGCAAAGGGGGCAGTCA
>CAYXBV010000010.1:0-15296 GCA_964463425.1 uncultured Gammaproteobacteria bacterium
TGGGCTCACTTACTGTTTCTAGAAATATGAAATATTCATTTATCATTCCCGCCTTAAACGAAGAAAAAATAATTGGAAGAACTATTAAGTCTATTAAAAGACAGAAGGGCTTTTTCGAGATTATTGTGGTTGACAATGGCAGCACAGACAAAACAGGTAAGGTGGCTAAAGATTTGGGTTGTAGGGTGGTTAAAGAAAGACAAAAGGGAATAAGTCCGGCAAGGAACAAAGGAGCGAAAATAGCTAAAGGTGAGTATGTTTGCTTTATTGACGCTGATGGCAAATTGTCAGAAAACTGGTTAGAAAGTATCGACAACATACTAAAGAAAAAGAAAGTAGATGTTATTGTAGGGGCCAATGTTATTGAGTATGAAAATATTTTTAAGAAAATTTGGTTTAACGGTTATCATTTTATTTCTTATTTGGCCGTTTATTTTCTAAAATTATTTTTTAACAAAATATATTTTGAAGGTAACAATATGGCTATTAGAAAAGATTTTTTATTTAAAATTGGAGGTTTTGAAACGGTTATAGTTGAAGGTTATTGGCTTAGTAAAAAATTTAGAGTAGCGGGTGGCACGTCGGTATTCGATCCTAAAATACGTATTCATTATTCATCTCGAGGGTTTGACAAGGCTGGTTATGTAAAGACAATTGTATATTGGACGATAGCGGCGATTAAAAAGAAAAAGGCAATTAATTATAGTTATAAAAACAAGAAATAGAATATATTTTCAGCAAAATACTGAAAACATATTACTTCTATTTCTTAGCCACTTAGTATCCGGAAAGGATACGATTTAGCCAACCGAACAGAGAAAAACCTTCAAGTTCTTGTTCAACCTGGGCTTCTAGGGCGACTGCTTCTTCTTCTAAGCTGTCCATTGCTCCCTGTACCTCTGTTTGATCAGTTGTTGAAGTTAGCTCCTCCTTAAGGCTTGCTAGCTCTCCAGCATCACTTCTTAGTTGAGCTGCTTGAGCTTTTAGCTCTCCAGCGTTTTGGTAGCTAGGTCCGAAAATGAATTTCATAGACCTAGAACGAGCGCTCATGTTTTGCAAAGCTGTTTTGGCCTTTGTCTGAACTTGCGCGTGACTCTCGGTCATCACTCTTAATTGTTCTCCAACTTCCGGATTGTTTACGCGTTCAGATACTCTGGTTAAACTTTGCTTTGCGCTTTCTATTCCTTCACCCATGCTTCCAGCTGAACCTTGTCCATTGCCGGCGACACCATCCATGTCTGCGTCGACTGCGTCTCCACCGTGAGTTGCTGGGTCTTGAACTCTGTCTTGATCTTGACCCTTTGCGCTAATTGGAGACGAAACCCACAAACCTAGTGTGATAATGAGGAATAAAGATGTTAATAAAAATTTAATGTTTCTTTTCAAAGTTATCACTCCCTTCAAGATATAGTTATTATAATACAGAAAGAACAAAAACAATTACACCCTATGTGAAAATTATTGCAAAAATAATAACTTCTAAGAGACATGGGGAGAGCAATGCTCTTGACAATATAATTGGTAAAAAGATACAATTCCCGAACGAGATAATACCCCCCCTTCCGAAAGAGAAGGAATTTTTTTTGTAAAACAACATGAGTGATAACAAAATACAAATTACAGAACAGGGATTAAAAAACCTAGAGAAAGAACTTGACAAATTGGTTAGCGACAAGAGACCAAAATTAGTCGAGAGACTTGCTAATGCAAGAAGCCAGGGAGATTTATCAGAGAACAGTGATTATCAAAATGCCAAAGAAGAACTAGATTTTCTTGATGGTAAAATCTCAGAACTTCAAAACGTTGTACATAACTCAGAAGTTGTAAGTGGAAAAAACAACAATGGCGAAATCGCAGTCGGAACAGAGGTAACACTCAAAATTCAAGACGAAGAACATGTCTACTATATAGTAGGCGAGTGGGAAGCGGACCCCATCAGCAAAAAAATATCTCACAGCTCTCCCTTGGGCCAAGCCCTAGTAGGCAAAAAAGTTGGTCAAAAGGCAGAAGTTGAAGCTCCCGTTGGCAAAGTAACCTACGAGATTTTGGCAATTAAATAATAGGCTTCTTTTTGTAACTTTTATTATTCTTAAGTTATACTTATTTTATGGCAGAACAAAGACTTGAAGAAATTCGAAAAATTAGATTTGAAAAAGCCAAGAAACTAAGAGATCTTGGTATAAATCCGTATCCATCAAAAGCCCCCAGTAAACATGAGCCAATAGACCAAGCAATAAGTTCAATTGGCAAAGTGGCAACAGTAGTAGGGCGTATTTGGGGGATAAGAGAGCATGGCAATTGTTGCTTTGCAGATCTCAAAGACGAAACAGGTAAAATTCAACTTTTTTTGCAAAAGAAAAAACTAGGAGAGAAATTTAAACTAGTTAGTTTATTGGATATAGGTGATTTTGTTTGGGCCAAGGGGGAAGTAGTTAAAACAAAAGCTGGTGAAATTTCACTTGATGTTTCTGATCACGGCATACTAACAAAATCAATTCGCCCAATCCCTTCTACTTGGCATGGCTTAAAAGACATGGAAGAGCGCTATCGCCAAAGATATGTTGATTTGCTTCTTAATGACGAACTAAAGGAATTGTTAAAGAAAAAAACGGTTTTTTGGCATAGCATGCGAGACTTTTTGTACGAAAAAGGCTTTTTAGAAGTTGAAACCCCCGTTTTGGAAAATACGGTTGGAGGAGCCGATGCTAAGCCATTTGTAACTCATCATGACGCCTTGGATATAGATCTATATTTAAGAATTTCAATGGGGGAACTTTGGCAAAAAAGATTAATGGTGGCTGGGTTTGAAAAGACATTCGAAATTGGTCGCCAGTTTAGAAATGAAGGAATTAGTCGCGAACATCTTCAAGACTACACGCAAATGGAGTTTTACTGGGCTTATGCTGATTATGAAGACTCGATGAAATTGGTAGAAGAAATGTACAAATATGTTGCCAAAAAAGCTTTTGGTAAATTGAAATTCAAGATAAATGATTTTGATGTTGATTTGTCAAAACCATGGAAGAGAATTGATTACACAAAAACATTGCTTGAAAAAACTGGCGTTGATATTTCAAAGACAACAACAAAAGAATTGAAAGAAAAATTGACAGAGTTTAAAATTCCTTTTGATAAGAAAGCGGCCAAGGGGAGATTAATTGACACTTTTTGGAAAACAATCAGAAAAAAAATTGCTGGACCCGTATTTTTGACAGGTCACCCAGTTGAGGTTTCACCTTTGGCTAAAAGAAAAGAGGATGCCCCTGAATTTACTGAACGATATCAAATTATTGTTGCCGGTAGCGAAATGGGTAATGGATACTCAGAGCTTAATGACCCAGCTGATCAGGCCGAAAGATTTAAGCAGCAACAAAAAATGAGAGATGAGGGAGATAGCGAAGCTCAAATGCACGATAAAGATTTTGTTAAAGCATTAGAATATGGAATGCCACCCGTAACAGGTTTTGGTGTTAGTGAAAGGTTGTTTTCATTTTTAGCAAATAAATCAATTAGGGAAACTGTTTTGTTTCCTCTTTTAAAACCCAAAAAATGATTTCTCGAGAGCAAGCCTTAGAACTTCTTCATAAGAATATGCAAAATGTTAACTTAAGAAGGCATTGTTATTCTGTTGAGTCGGTAATGCGTGCTTTAGCTAAACGGTTTGAAAAAGATGAAGAGAAATGGGGGATCGTCGGACTTCTTCATGATGGAGATTACGAAAAAACCAAAGAAACTCCTGATAAGCACACTCTTATGATGGCGGAGTGGTTAAAAAAAGTTGAGGGAGTAGACGAAGAGATATTGAATGCCATACTTTCTCATAATTATGCTCATACTGGACAAAATCCTCCCAAAAACAAACTTGAATGGTCACTGTATTGCTGCGACGAACTAACCGGTTTTATTGTTGCCGTTGCTCTTGTCAGACCAGACAGAAAATTGGCTTCAGTTACGTTTGACTCAATTATTAAAAAATGGAATCAAAAAAGTTTTGCGGCTGGTGTTAAAAGAGAGCAGATAGAGGAGTGTGATCCTCGATTAGGAATACCATTGAAGGAATTTGTAGAGTTAGCGTTAATAGCCATGCAGGGAATTTCTAAAGATTTAGGGTTATAATAACTCAATGATTAATATTAACGATCTAAGGGACAACGTAGAAAAATTCAAAAAAGGAGTTGAAGCAAAACAGCTTGATTCAGCACTGATTGACGACGTATTGAAGTTAGATGGAGAAAGACGAAAGTTATTAGGAGAGATTGAAAAACTTCGTGCAGATAGAAATGTCTACGCCAAAGAGCAGAATATAGAAAAAGGCAAAGAAACAAAAATCAAACTTCAGAAAGTAGAACCCGAACTTACAAAAATAGAAAAAGAATATAAAGAAAAGCTTTTTCAAATCCCAAATCTTCCAGCCGATGATGTAAAAACAGGAAAGGACGAAAGTGAAAATGAAATAGTCAGAGAATGGGGAGACAAGAAAAAATCACCAAATAGAGATTATTTAGAATTAGGAGAGGAATTAGACATTGTTGATATTAAACGCGCCGCTAAAGTTTCTGGTAGTCGCTTTGGCTATCTAAAAGGGGATGCTGTTCTTCTTGAAATGGCTCTAGTTCAATTTGCTATGGAGTTTTTAGTGAAGGAAGGGTTTACGCCAATTATTCCCCCTTCCTTGATAAAGAAAGAGTCTATGAGGGGAATGGGATATTTAGAGCATGGTGGAGAAGAAGATATGTACGTGCTTGATAAAGATGATTTGGTTTTAGTAGGAACATCGGAACAATCTATCGGACCAATGCATATGAATGAGGTCTTATCGGGAAAAGACTTACCCAAAAGATATGTCAGTTTTTCACCGTGTTTTAGGCGAGAGGCTGGTTCATATGGGAAAGACACAAAAGGAATATTGAGAGTACACCAGTTTGATAAAGTGGAAATGTTTTCTTTTGCAAAACCAGAAAATTCAGAGGATGAGCATGAATATTTGCTTTCGTTGGAAGAAAAGCTTTTTCAAGCCTTAGAAATTCCCTATCAGGTTGTAAAAATGTGCTCAGGGGATTTGGGAGCACCTGCAACTAAAAAGTATGACTTAGAGGCATGGATGCCAGGGCAGGGGAAACACAGAGAAGTAACCTCAACTTCAAATGCAACCGACTTTCAATCAAGAAGATTAAACATTAAATATCAAGACGGGGGTGAGAAGAAACACGTTCACACACTCAATGGAACTGCTTTTGCAATTGGTCGCACAATAATTGCGATAATAGAGAACTACCAACAAGAAGACGGTAGTATTATTGTTCCCGAGGTTCTTCAGAAATGGGTGGGAAAAAAGAAGATAACTAAATAAATCGCGACAGATTATTCTTTTTCTTCATAGTATTTTTTATTTTTAATTTTTTCTGGCAAAAGACTTTCTTCCGTGTAGGGCTCGTAATCCTTTCCGTACTCAAGGTCTTCCATTAATTTGGTCACAGGATTTCTTATTTTCGTAGGAACAGGAAGATTTCCGTATTGTTTTACATCTCCAACTGCCTTGAAATATGCATCATACGAAGATCTGTCTTTCTTGGCCCGCGCTAAATATACGGTTCCGTGAGCTAGGTTAATTTGGCATTCTGGATAACCAATGGTTTCACAGGCTCGAAAGATTTCATTTGCAACCACAAGAGCTGTTGGTTGAGCTTGGCCAATATCCTCACTTGCAAAAACAACCATTCGGCGAGCGATATATAAAGGATCTTGACCTGCTTCTACCATTCTTGCCAAATAGTAAAGAGCGGCGTTAACATCACTAGCCCTCATTGATTTTATATATGCCGATATTACGTTGTAATATTCTTCCCCTTTTTTATCGAACGTGAACTGTCTTCTCTGTAGGGACTCTTCAAGGTCACTTATGGTAATTTTTTTTGATCTCGATAGATTGGTGGCAATTTCCAAAACATTCAACATAACGCGAGCATCGCCGTTTGAAGACTCAATGAGAAAGGATTTTATTTCCTTATCAAGAGTAATTTCAAGAAATTTAATAGCCTTGTTAAGGATTTTGTTTAAAGCACTTTTGCCTAATTGATTGAGGGTTAAAACTCGAGAACGGGAAAGCATTGGTCCTATTACTTCAAAGGATGGGTTTTCAGTTGTGGCACCGATTAGAATGATTGTTCCTTTTTCAACATGGGGCAGTAACTTGTCTTGCTGTGCTTTATTAAATCTATGAATTTCATCAATAAAAATTATTGGGGCGCCTTTTTCTTTTTTCTTCTCTCCCTTTTTTACCAGTCTCATTTGCCCTGGAACACCCTTTTTTTGAATGGTTTTGTTAATTATTTCTTCAACATCCTTTATAGATGTGTTTACAGCGGAAAATTCAAAAAATTCACGATTTAGTTTGTTGGCGATGATTCTTGCCAGGGTAGTTTTCCCAGATCCTGGAGGTCCCCAAAATATTAAAGAAGGAAAGAAGCCGGATTCTTTTGTGCCCGTAATTAGTTTTTTAACTACTCCTTCTTTGCCAGTTAAGTGTTCTTGTCCAACAAAACCAGTCAGGGTTGGCGGCCTTAGCTTTTCAGGTAAGGGAGTTTGGTCCATGCACATATAATAATCCAAACAAAAGACGAAGAAAAGAGGGCTTACTATTTAGCGTATAATAACTTAAATATGGGAAAGCTAGAAAATTTTCTTTCAGGCACAAAAATCTTAGAAGAAATAGAATCTCCTATTAACGGAAAACTTATTGTTGTTAGTGATTTGGCTTGGGGGGTGCATATCAAAGGCGGCGGATTAACTCAGTCAGGTGGAGTTGCTGAGAAGGTGTGGCACACCTCATTAAAAGAAACTAGAAAAATAAAAAAGAGTGTTAAAACATGTCTTGTTTTAGGTCTTGGTGGCGGAGGAGTAATAAGAGCAATTAAGAGATTTTGGCCTAGGGTGGTAATAACAGGTGTTGAGATTGATCCAATCATGATCGAGCTGGGAACAAAGTACATGAACTTAAAAGACAATAGAACGAAAATTGTAATTGGTGATGCTATGAAGTTCGTAAAACAACAAATAGAAAAGAAAAAGAAATACGACTTAGTTTTGGTCGACATGTATGTTGGAGACACAATCCCAAGCAAATTTGTAACACCTGCTTTTTATACCTCAATCAAAAAACTTTTAGAAAAAGATGGGGCAACCGTTATTAATAGGCTGTATTATGGCGAAAAGAGAAAATTAAGCGATAAAACACATAAAGATTTAGAAAATGTCTTTTCGAAAATAACGCAGGTTTACCCTGAGGCAAATATAATGTTTATTTGCCAAAATCAATAATAACGTGGGCTTCATTGACTATTAATGTAATTATAGGTTAAAATAGTCTCGTTCTTTACAAACAACTTACAATTTATTGTCTTACAAGGAGAAACGATGCCAATGATTGAAGTTTCGTGTCAGTGTACCAAAAAATGTGGATGCACTTTTAAGGCGCCTAAAGACATCATCAAAAGATCAGAGCATTATGGCGACCTGCTTCTTTCGATGGATTGTCCGTACACAGATTTTGACAATGTATCAATTGTTGAAAAGCTTGAAGGTTTTGTGGTGATATATGCACCCAAAGAAGAAAGCTGAACTGTCGGACAAAAATAACTAAACCCCAACCGTTTGAGTAGCTACTAGCAATCGCTAGAAGTGAAAGGTTGGGGTGTTTTATTGGAACCTAATTTAGGCTAATTCTGATACAATGTACAGGATGCTAAAAGTATTTTCTAAATTATTAGATTTAAACCAAAGAGAGCTTGACCGATATTCAAAGATTGTGGGCGAGATAAATTCTTTGGAGACGAAAACAAAAAAACTAAAAGATGGCGATTTTGTTAAAAAAAGTGAAGAATTTAAAAAACGATTAAAAGACGGTGAAGTAATCGAGAATATTTTACCTGAAGCTTTTGCTCTTGCAAGAGAAGCTTCATGGAGGGCGATTGGGTTACGACCATACGATGTTCAACTTCAGGCTTCAATTGCTTTATTTGAAGGCAAAGTAGTAGAGCAGAAAACAGGAGAAGGAAAAACCTTGTCAGCTGTCCCTGCTCTTTATTTGAGAGCTCTTACTGGGAAAGGCGTCCACCTTGTTACGGTTAACGATTATCTTGCTCGTCGTGATGCTGGTTGGAATGCACCCGCATTTGAATTATTAGGATTATCTATTGGTGTAATTGTTCAAGAAATGAAGTCATTTGTTTATGACACTAGTTATGAAGATAAAAGTCATGGAGATATAAGGCTTGTTCACTTGAAACCCTCTCAAAGAAAAGAAGCATATGCGACTGACGTCACATATGGAACAAACAATGAATTTGGTTTTGATTACCTTAGAGACAATATGGTTCAAGGACTTGAGCAAAAGTCTCAACGGGGACATTATTTCGCCATTGTTGACGAAGTTGACTCCGTTTTAATTGATGAAGCAAGGACCCCCTTAATTATTTCAGCTCCCGATTCTGAGCCGACTGATAAGTACTATAAATTTGCAGGTTTAGTAGAGAAATTAAATCCGGACACAGATTACTTAATGGACGAAAAAGCCAAAAGTGCTAATTTAACGGAGCATGGTATTACAAGAGTAGAGAAAATATTAAAGACACCTAACCTATATGAGAAGGATTTTGAATCAATACACCATATTGAAAACGCCCTGCGTGCTAAGACATTATTTTTAAAAGACAGGGAATATGTTGTTAAAGACAATAAGGTAACCATCGTTGATGAATTTACAGGAAGACTAATGGTTGGTCGACGTTGGAGTGACGGACTTCATCAAGCCGTTGAAGCCAAAGAAAATGTAGTTATTCAACAAGAAAGCAAAACACTGGCAACGATATCATTCCAAAATTACTTCAGAATGTATGATCATCTTTCGGGAATGACAGGAACGGCGGCTACTGAAGCAGAGGAATTCAAAAAAATCTACGATCTTGATGTTATCGTTGTTCCTACAAACGACCCCATGGTTCGAAAAGATAGGTCAGATATGATTTATAAATCCTTGCGGGGGAAATATGGCGCAATTGTAAAAGAGATTCAGGAAAAACATAAAAAAGGTCAACCAGTATTAGTTGGGACAACCTCTATTGATAAAAACGAAATAGTTGCTAACTACCTTAAACGAAAGAAAATTCCACACAACGTTCTTAATGCCAAAAATCACGAAAAAGAGGCTTCAATTATTTCTCAAGCAGGAAAACCTGGAATGGTTACTGTCGCTACCAACATGGCGGGGCGAGGTGTCGATATTGTTTTAGGGGGAACACCGCCAGAAAAATCGCCTGATATAAGTAAAGAGAAATACGAGAAAACAAAAGGATACAAAGAATGGGAAGAAGCACACAACAAAGTTATTAAAGCGGGTGGACTCCATGTTATTGGAACAGAGAGACATGAATCAAGAAGGATAGACAATCAGTTAAGAGGTCGTTCGGGTCGACAAGGTGATGCAGGGTCTTCTCTTTTCTATCTTTCATTAGAAGACGATTTAATGAGAATTTTTGGAGGAGAGAAAATAGGAGGAATAATGGAAAGACTTAAGTTACCTGAAGATCAACCAATTGAAAACAAAATTGTTTCTAGAGCAATTGAACAATCACAAGTTAAAGTTGAAGGATTCAATTTTGATATGAGAAAGCGATTAGTAGAATACGATGATGTTGCCAATCAACAAAGAGAGATAGTTTATGGTCTTAGAGAAAGAGTGTTGCAGTCAAAGGACTTAAGGAAAGAAGTGTTGGAAAAACTTGAACACAGAATTGATGACATACTATTGTCTGCATTTCCAGAAGACGGAGGCAAACCAAATCACGAACGAATTATTGTTGGACTTCTTGAAATGATTCCCTTTGACAATGTTTCCAAGGAAGCTGTTAAAAAGCAACTTGCTAAAACAGAAGACAAAGACAAAATTAAAACAGCTCTTGTAAAAGTTCTTCACGATGTTCACAAAACAAGAGAGAAGCAAGTGGGCGAGACGGTCATGAGACAAATTGAAAAATATGCATACTTGGGTTCAGTAGATCACCTTTGGATTAATCATATTGATCATATTGATGGACTAAGGGAAGCGGTTACCTTACGGGCTTATGGACAAAGAGATCCATTGGTCGAATTCAAGAAAGAAGCCTTTGATCTTTTCGAAGGATTAATCGACAGGGTAAACGAAGAGCTTTCAAGAAGAATATTCAGAGTGGGAGTGGCTGCGCCCCGACCAGAAATTCCACTGGATCAAGCTAGAACAAATGTTGATAAATCAGATGCCATGGGTTTGGCGAAAAAGGGAGCTGACGAGACAGCTCGAACAGGAAGCAAGGCGTTCTCGGGCAATGAGACGGTGACAAAGAAAAAGATAGGTAGAAATGACCCCTGTTGGTGTGGGAGCGGTAAAAAGTGGAAGAAGTGTCATTATCCCCAACAAGGATAGTGTGAACACAAGAAAATTGCCCCTTGTAGCAGAATTGTTAATGTGTAAAAATCGCTGTTGTGGAAGAAGAAAATCAGGACAATGTTTCTCAAAGCAAAATAATGATTGTTTTGGGGGTTGTTGCCCTTGGAGTTCTTGGCCTAGTCTTTTTTGGTAATTTTGGTTCACCTAAAAGTAAAGATGTTGAGATAAGTGAAGTACAAACTACCCAAGAAGAACTACCAACAGAGGTTAAAGGAGAAGAGGATGAAAAAATGACAGTTGAAGAATTACAAATAGAAGACATAGTTATTGGTGAAGGCCAAGAAGCAACTGCAGGTGCTCAGATAACTGTAAATTACTCAGGAACATTAACCGATGGGTCCAAGTTTGATAGCTCTTACGATCGAGAAGAGCCGTTTACTTTTATTTTTGGTGTAGGACAAGTTATTCCAGGTTGGGATAAAGGATTGCTCGGAATGAAAGTTGGCGGAAAAAGAAAATTAACCATTCCTTCTGATTTAGCTTACGGCGAGGCTGGCGCAGGAGATGTAATACCTCCTAATTCAACTTTGATTTTTGAAGTAGAGCTTCTTGAAGTAAAACTTCCTGAAACAGAATAAAAAGACTCCGATAGATTAAAAGTGATATTATTTAGGTAATGGAAATGCCTCAAATATTAAAACAAACTGTAACCGTCAATCTAGGGAAACTTTCGTTCTCGCCTTCGTACATACAAGCAGGTGGGATTATTGTTTTGCTTTTTCTTTTGGTATTAACCTTAGCAAGAGTAAGAAGACTATATGTTAAGTGGAATTTGGGTAGTGCCGGATCAACTATGTTCATAGGCTTTGTTCTGGCTTTGATACTGGAAGGGTTTTTAATATTGGGAGGAAGAACAATACTAACAGAAATAATAGGATGGGAAAATGCACCCAAACCTATCAGAAATGTTTTAATGGCAGGTAGAGAAAAGATGGCAGAAGTACTAGGGGTAACAGAACAAATACCAGATTCTTATGCCAACGACGTTCCTGATTTATATGATGTGGTAACAGGATTTCAAAGTTTGAATCCAGATGATACTGAAAAATTTCGCTCCATGATTTGCGTCCCCGAGCAATGAAGCTACGGACAGGCTGCCTTTTGGTATACTTAAGCTTATTATGCAAGATATAAAACAGAAAATTGAAAAAATATCTTCCGATTTTAAAAAAATTGAAGAGACGCTTGATTTAAAAAAGAAAGAGACTGAGTTGTCAAAGCTTGAAGCCGAGTCGACTGATCCGAGTCTTTGGGATAATCAAGAAAAAGCAAGAAAATTAATGCAAAAAATTGGAGATATTTCCCATGAAGTAAAAAAAATAAAAGATTTGCGAAGTGAGATATCTGTATTGACCGAGTTTGCCAAGAAAGATGGTTTGTCTTCGGACTTGAACAAAGATGTTAATAAATTAGAGAAGCAAGTTGAAGAGTTTAAGCTTACTTCGTTTCTTTCCGGGGAATATGACGCAAAAAATGCTCTGGTTTCTATCCATGCTGGTCAAGGAGGCATAGAAGCAATGGATTGGACAAGTATGCTTTACAGAATGTATACCAAATATTGCGAAAAAAGAGGGTGGAAGATGCAAGTTGTGGATTTATCTTCTGGAGAAGAGGCGGGTATAAAAAGTGTTGTTTTTAAAGTAGCCGGACTTCACGCTTATGGATACTTAAAAGGTGAGGCAGGAACACACAGATTAGTAAGACAATCCCCTTTCAATGCTGATAAGTTGCGTCAAACTTCCTTTTCCTTAGTTGAGGTTCTTCCAGAAATAGATGAAGCAGACATGCCAGAACTTAAAATGAAAGATGACGATCTGGAATGGCAATTTTTTAGAGCTTCTACACAAGGTGGACAGAATGTACAAAAAGTGTCAACGGCTGTAAGGGTAAAACACAAACCCACAAATACAGTTGTTACAGCTCAAAGAGAGCGATCTCAAATTCAAAATAGACAAATTGCCCTTGATTTACTTCGAGCGAAACTTTGGGTTTTAGAACAAGAGAAAAAAGATGCAGAAAAAAGAGGGTTAAAGGGAGAATACAAACCTGCTTCATGGGGAACACAGATACGGTCATATGTTTTACATCCTTATAAAATGGTCAAGGATTTGAGGACTAAAGTTGAAACAGCTGACCCAGAGTCAGTGCTTGATGGAGACTTAGATGAATTTATTGAAGCAGAGTTAAAGCTATAAGAAGGGTATTGATACTTGATAGTTTTTCCTCGACAGTGATATATTTAGAAATATGGATCCTAAAATTACAACAAACCAAAAGCCAACTGGGACTCCGACAAGCGATCAACCAAGTCAGCCTGCAGCAACGGAATCTGCAGTCAAAGCTCCAGTTCTTAAAAAGCTTCCGAAGAAAATAACTAAAAAGACAGCTCTATACGCACTCGCTGCACTATTAGTAATAGTATTGGGAGTAGGGTCAGGCTGGGCATTATCAGGAACTAAAAACACAGGTTCGAAAGAACCCACCTCGGCTGGTGCTCCCGGTGCAGAGACAGGTGCTAAAGAAGCTGGTATTGCCGACGAGGCAACTTTCAGAGACTCAGCGGAAGGCTCCTTGGAAAAAGGAGGAATAGACGGAGAAGGTACGCACCACTTAGTTCGCGAAGGGGGTCCGACAAAATACGTATATTTAACATCAACAGTAATAGATCTAGAAGCTTTTGTAGGGAAAAATGTAATGGTGTGGGGTGAAACAATTTCAGCTCAAACTGCAGGCTGGTTGATGGATGTTGGTAAGATTAAAGTAACAGAATAAGACCTCAAACACTTCATGAAGAAAAATCGATTAAGAGCTGGCGATATTACGTATAATTTGTTAATCTAAAGATTGAACTTAAAACTGTCATGATTAGCTTAAAAGGGGTTACAAAAACTTTTGGAAGTATTAAGGCTATTGAAGACGCCACTTTTTCAGTTGATAAAGGGGAATTTGTTTTTTTAACTGGACCATCTGGGGCAGGTAAAACGACAATCTTAAAACTAATATTAAGAGATTATCTTCCAGACAAGGGAAAAATATTCTTTGAGGGCAAAAATATTGTGCGCTTGCCTGAAAAATTTATTCCTTCCTTAAGACAACAAATTGGTGTGGTTTTTCAGGACTTCAAAGTTTTATCAGAAAGAACGGTAAGAGAGAATGTTGAAGTTGCCTTGGCAGTTAAAGGAACACCTCCGTCTGAGTGGAAAAACCGTGTTCGTGATGTTTTGGAGTTAGTTGGCTTGATAGAAAGGGCCACCCTTTTCCCTTCTCAGCTTTCCGGAGGGGAATTGCAAAGAGTTTCTCTAGCAAGAGCGTTAGTAGTCAATCCAAAGGTGATTTTAGCGGATGAGCCAACTGGAAATTTAGATTGGGATACTGCTGACGAACTAATGGATTTATTTGAAAAGATAAGCAAGGAAGGTAAAACAGTCATAATGGCTACGCATCATAGGGGGATTGTTGATAAACTAAATAAGAGAGAAATAAAGGTTGAAAAAGGTAAGATAGTAGGAGGAGGAGAATCGCCCAAAAGAAAAGCAAAGGCGAAAGAAAAACCTCCCGTTAAGAAAGTTGAAAAAGAAAAGACAGAAGTAAAAGTTAAGGTAGAGGAAACAGAAGAAAAGAAGGAGCAAAAATAAATGGCAAATATTCATTTCAGAACAGCTCTTGATTATACAAAGAGGTCTCCATTTCAGGCCTTGGCCGCAATTTTTGTATTAGCTCTAACATTCTTTGTCGGCACTCTTTTGGCCGTATTAGTTTATTCATCTGGCAAGGCGCTTTCTCATTTTGAAACAAGACCACAGATTATTGCTTTTCTAAATGATGATGTGACTGCAGAAGAAATTTCTTCTTTTCAAAATACATTAAACAAAGATTCACGCGTAAAAGAAGTCGCCTATGTTTCCAAGGAAGAGGCTTTAGAGATTTATAAGAAAGCTACCGCAGACAATCCTCTTTTATCTGAACTAGTAAGCCCCTCTATCTTTCCTGCAAGCTTAGAATTTTCTTTGACAGATCTTAATTACGCAGAAGATGTAATAGATGAAGTAAAGAAAGTAAGCATTGTTGATCAAGTCGGGTTTACAGCCAGCTTGGGAGGAGAGTCAACACTGGGAGATGTGGTAACTAGGCTAAGGACAATTACTTGGTATGTTCGGATAGGTGGAGCAGTTTTTGTGGGTCTTTTGGTTGGAACATCTTTGCTTGTTCTTTTGGTGATTATAAGTATGAGAATAACCACAAGAAGAGGGGAAATGGAAATCCTTAGCTTAATTGGTGCGACCAAGAAGTTTATTCGGAGTCCGATTATTTTAGAGGCTTTGATCTATGCTTTTACGGGTGTGTTTATCGGCTGGATTTTTGCTTTAATCTTGGTTCTTTATGCAACGCCGAATATTGTTTCATACTTTGGAGAAATTCCTGTATTACCAAGAGACACTGTACAACTATTCATTTTAATGGGTATTATATTGGCTACTGAGATTGTAGTAGGCGCATCGCTGGCATTATTCGGGAGCAGCCTCGCAATTTCAAGAGTACGCCGACGCAAATGAAAAAAATAAACCCCAAGAGGTTATTCTTCGCTATATTCTTCTCACTTCTTTTAACAGTGGGGCTCTTTAAAGTTGGTTCGCATTTTGTTACAACGGTGAGGGCAGACCAACTAGATGATTTAAATAACCAAATCAAGCAATATGAAGCAGAACTAGCTCGCTTGAAGAGTCAGGGAAACACTCTTTATAATCAGATTGCCCAATTTAACGCTCAGATCAGACTGACGACCCTTAAAATTCAAGAAACACAAGAAAAGATATTG
>CAYXBV010000011.1:0-10964 GCA_964463425.1 uncultured Gammaproteobacteria bacterium
TTCTTATCACGGCTTTCGTTCACCTTGATTCCCAGCTCCTTTAATTGTTCTTCGCTTGCTTTACTAGGAGCATCCATGACAGACGTAGTTCCACCGGCCGTCATTGGGAAAGCCATGACCTCTCTGAGGCTTCTTTCTCCCAAAACAGTGTATAAAAATCTGTCGATTCCTGGAGCAATTCCTCCATGAGGTGGAACACCATGTTGAAAAGCATCAAGCAAGTGATCAAATTGCTTCTTTTTCTTCTCGTCAAAACCAATAAGTTTAAATATTTTCTCTTGTATATCTGATTGGTGAATCCTAATACTTCCCCCACCAACTTCATGTCCATTTAAAACCATGTCGTGCTGTAACCCACGAACCTTGAGTGGGTCTTTATCTAATAAATCAACATCGTCAGGGTGTGGGGCCGTAAACATGTGATGAGATGGTGCGTATTTTGCCTTACCAATTCCATGATAATAGTCTTCCTTATCTTGTTTTACAAAAAGTGGGAAATCAGTTATCCAACAGAAGGCTAGTTCATCTGGATCATCTTTATCTTTTCTTAAATCTGGTTTATCGCTTCCGTACTTTTTCATTGCTTCTGCATGAGAAAGTCTGGGCCAAGGCTCTTTGGCAATTTTCTTTTCAGGAAAAACCTCTTTTATCAAATCCGTAAAAAGTTGTTCTGTCATTTTTAATATTTCTTCCTGGTCGACAAAACTCATCTCTATATCTAGTTGAGTAAACTCCCCATAAGCCCTATCTGCTCTAGGATCCTCATCTCTGAAACAACGAGCTACTTGGAAATATTTTTCGAAACCAGCCACCATTAACAGTTGCTTGTATTGTTGTGGTGATTGAGGCAATGCATAAAACTTACCTGGCTGTAATCTTGAGGGAACTAAAAAATCTCTAGCTCCTTCAGGAGTTGTTTTTGTAAATATCGGTGTCTCAATGTCTACAAAGTCTTTTTCAACCAACCAGTTGCGAATAAAATTAATGGCCTTACTTCTTATCCGTATATTTTTGGTCAACCTCTCTCTTCTTAAATCTAGGTATCGATATTTTAATCTCGTTCCTTCTTCAATTTCGTATCCATCTGTATCGAGAGGGATAGGCATTTCTTTTGCAAGAGAAAGTATTTCTACTTTTTCTATCTGAATTTCGATTTCGCCTGTATCAAGATTTTTATTAATTAGCTTCTCGGGCCGCTTGGCAACTTCCCCTTTCACTTCAATTACACTTTCAGAAGTTATCTTAGGTAACTTCTTGCCAACCAATTGAACTAGGCCGGTTCTGTCTCGAAGATCAATAAAAGTTACTTTTCCATGATCTCTAATACTGTGGACCCAACCCATTAGTTGAACATCTTCTCCTATTTTCTTTTTGGTATCTGTAATTAATATTCTTGCCATCTAGTCTTGATTCTACCCTTTCTTGTCCTTCTTCTTCAAATGCTCCTTATTTTCTTCTTCTGGACTCTCACCCTTGCCATAAACAAATTTCTTAATTTCTCGCTTAGCAAGGGTTGTTGCAACAAAACCTAACCAGTCTGCATTCACATTTGGTGTTTTTGCTTTTAGTACTTCAACTACCTGTCCGCTCTTTAATTTGTAATTCAGCCCCACCATCTTGCCATCAGCCTTAGCTCCCTTTACGTAGTTGCCAAGATCTGTGTGTACCGCATAAGCAAAATCAACAGGCGTTGAACCACTAGGTAGATCATAAACATCTCCTAATGGAGAGAAAACGAAATTACGATGACGAAGAGCATCAAATTTAACAGCCTCAAGAAATTCTTTGGAATCAGTAATTTCATTCTGCCAATTAATTAACTCTTTAACCCAAAGGAGCTTGTTCTTGTTCACTTTAATTCCTCCTGCCTGCAGAATAGCGTCTTTAATCCCCATATTCTTCGCGTCACTATAAGCCCAGTGGGCAGCAATTCCATATTCAGCCTGCTCATGCATTTTGGGTGTTCTAATTTGTATTTCAACAATGCGTCTCCCTGGACCAAATACTTTGGTATGAATAGATCGGTATCCATTTGGTTTGGGCTGAGCAATAAAATCTGAAATACCAATACTTGGTACTGGGCGATAGGTACCATGAACAATCCCTAAAGCCGTATAACATTGAGGGATTGTATCAACAACAACCCTCATAGCGACCACGTCGTGTATTTTATCAAAATCCCAATTAATCTCTGGACGATTAAGTTTGTTCCAAAGAGAATATAAATGCTTTTTCCTGCCATGAATTTTTGCTTTGATATTTTCCTTTGCTAGCTTGGTAAGCAAAACCCTTCTCATCTTACCTATATATTTCTCTACTTCTTTGTAGTGAATCTTTGAACTTTCAACTGTTTTTTTATATTCCTTGGGGTGGACAAAAGGAAAAGCTAAATCTTCTAATTGTCCTTTTATTTCTCCTACACCTACTCTTTCAGCTAGGGGTGCGTAAATTTCTAATGTTTCTGTGGCGTTTTCTATTTGTTTATTTACTGGTAGTGCCGACAATGTCCGCATGTTGTGGAATCTATCAGCAAGCTTTACCAAAACAACCCTTAAATCCTTAGCCATCACTAATAATAGTTTTCTAAGGTTCTCTGTAAAAACTTCCTCCTTACTTCCTTTCAAGCGCAATGAAGTTACTTTTGTCACTCCATCTACCAATAAAGCTACTTCTTCTCCGAACTCTTTGACAATATCTGATCTAATTGCACCACCATCTTCAATAGTGTCGTGAAGAAGAGCGGCAATAATTGAAGTCGTATCGAGCCTCCATTCGGCTAGAATTCTAGCTGCTTGTAACGGGTGATTGGCAAATGGCTCTCCGCTTAATCTTTTTTGATCTGTGTGGGCAATCTTGACAAATTCCCAAGCATATTTAATTTTCTCAATGTCGGCTTTTTCGTCATGCTCTTTAACGGTCTTGATTAAATCCTGAAAATCTTTTTCTATCTTCTTATCCATTTATCTTTATGTCTTTTGCATTAAGCTGCAAACTCGTCCTCCCGTTCCATTCATTTTCTTCTAGGTTGTAAGCGATATCAATAAGACATCCTAATGTAAGTTTCGGAGCTAGATAACCTAAGCCAAAAGCAATCGAATCAAACACTTTATCACTTTCTTGTACTTTTAATTTTAAGTGCGTGTTTGTTTTACCTACGGTTCTTGCTTCAACAACGGTTGCTGCTTTCGTCGCAAAGACTGGGGCATAGTTTCCAGATCCAGTTGGCTCAAACGTAGCAATTGATTTTGCCAGTTCGTTAGTTAACAAATCAAAATTTAATTCTAAGTCTACATTCATCTTCTTGGTTAACATTTCTTTGCTCAAGGCAAGTTTTGTTTCTTTTTCAAACGCTTTAGTAAATTTATCTATATTACTCGTCTTAATACTAAAACCGGCCGCCATGGGATGTCCGCCTGCTTCAATAATTAATTTCTCTAAATTCCTAATAGCATCAATAATATTAAATCCTGGTATTGAGCGGGCAGAGGCTTTAGAAATTTCTTTACCTTGAGAAATGACAATCGTTGGACGGTAATATTTCTCAACCAAACGGGAAGCAACCAGTCCAATGACGCCTTCGTGGTAACTTTCGTGAACAACAACGATTGATGTTTTAACTGTTCCTTCAACGGCCGCCTTAGCATGAACCGTTACTTCCTCAACTATTTTTCGGCGATTATTGTTAGTTTTGCCCAAAAACAAGGCAAATTCGTCTGCCTGTGTTTTATTCTTCGTACAAAGGAGTCTTAAGGCATCCATGGCATGTTGTAGTCTGCCCATGGCATTAATTCTTGGGGCAATGATAAAACCAATCGTGTAAGTACCAATTGTTCCCCTCTTAATACCTGCTTCCCCAAAAAGAGAAAGTAAACCAGGCCGAGTAGTTTTGTTTAGTGCCCTTAAGCCATACTTCACAAAAGAACGATTCGCTCCAAGTAAAGGAATTTGATCGGCGATAGTTCCAATCGTGGCCAAGTCTAATCCATCTCCGGTTGGAAACTTTGATTCGGGAATTTTTAATGTTTTTCTAACTTCTCTTGCAAAAACCCAAGCAACAGCCGACCCACCTATTTCTGTTGTGTGAATAATTGCCAATGCTTTGGGGTCTGTTTTTCCTTTTTTGTGATGATCGGTGATAACAACATCAATTCCTAACTTATTGGCTTGTGTAACAGCTTTGTTGGCAACAATACCATTATCAACACTGATTATTAATCCTAAATTTGGATATTTTTCTTTTAACTTAGTGATTGTTTCTGGATTCAAACCATATCCTTCCGTAAACCGGTCGGGTATATATGGCAAAGTATCGGCCTCAAGAGCATAGAGACATTCCCAGAGAACAGCCGTACCCGTGATGCCGTCTGCATCATAATCTCCGTAGACAATTATCTTTTCTTTATTCTTTTTGGCCTTCTTAATTCTCGCTATTCCTTTTTCAACAGCCGACTTGCTAATTTTCAATGATTGCAGGGTGATTTTTTCAGGGAGGGCGGGGTTGAAGAATTCTTTTCTTTTTTCGGCTGTTTCTATTCCTCGACTTTTAAGAAGTGTGTTAATAATGTCGTCACTCGTAACTTTCTTTTTACCCTTGGGAAGTTTATTTAATATTTTCCATTTTTTAGTTTGGCTATTCATTGGTTATCCTTCCTTGAAGTATAATAGTAGCGCAGTGAAAGTCCAGCTACCAAAATTCGTATTAGAAATTTTAAAAAAATTCGAGAAAGCAGAATTTGAAATATATCTTGTGGGTGGAGCTGTGCGTGATTTATTAATGAAAAAAGGCGCTGATGATTGGGATTTCACCACTAACGCTACCCCAGAAGAAATTCTCAAGATTTTTCCGGATGGTTTTTATGATAATAAGTTCGGAACAGTCGGTATAAGCCATGAATCATCTCCTCATCCGTATGAAATAACCACTTTTAGGCACGAATCTGGCTATACAGACAAAAGAAGACCGGACAAGGTGGTTTGGGGTAAAACACTAGAAGAAGACCTCAAAAGACGTGACTTCACTATCAACGCCATGGCCTTAAAAAGAAAAGGAGAAAAGTATGAAATTATTGATCCATACAAAGGGCAGAAAGACTTAGAAAAAAAACTTATCAGGGCCGTAGGCGAACCTTCGGAAAGATTCTCAGAAGATGCCTTGCGAATGATGAGGGCAGTGAGAATTGCCACAGAACTTAATTTCTCGGTTGAAAAAGAAACACTTGAAGCAATAAAAACAAATGCTCCCCTTATTAATAAAATAGCTAAAGAAAGAATAAAAGATGAATTAATTAAAATTCTTGCCTCAACTAATCCATATGAAGGCATGATGATCTTTAGAGAAGTTGGATTATTAAAAGAAATTCTTCCTGAACTTGAAAAAACTTTTGGCGTAGAACAAAAATCACCGGGCAGGCATCATGTTCACGATGTGGGTACACATAGTTTTCTTTCTTTAAAGAGTTGTAAAAGCATGGACCCCATTGTTAGGTTTGCCACTCTTATCCATGATATTGGTAAACCACAAACATACAGAAAATTAGAAAGTGGAACAATTACTTTCTATAACCATGAAGTGGTTAGTACTAGAATTGCAGCAAGAATAGCGGAAAGACTGAAATTATCAAAAAAACAATCAGAAAAACTAATCACTCTTGTTCAATGGCATCAATTCACTGTCGACGAAAAACAAACAGACAAAGCAATAAGAAGATTTATTAAAAATGTTGGGAAAGAAAATATTAAAGACATGCTTGATTTGAGAGTTGGAGACAGATTGGGTGGTGGAGCCAGAGAAACATCATGGAGATTAGAAGAATTCAAAAAAAGAATAATTGAAGTTCAAAAACAACCATTCAGTATTCATGATCTGAAAATATCAGGAGACGACATTATGAAAGAACTAAATATTAAACCAGGACCTAAAGTAGGAGAAATTTTAGAAAAACTTTTTAAAGAAGTTGAGAAAAAGAAAATTCCAAACGAGAAAAAGGCTTTATTGGTTAGCCTCAAGTCATTAAATATCTAGCTCCTAATAGCGTTCACAACTTACTTCATTTCCTCGAGGAGTGTGGGACGAAGTTGGAACTATTTACTCTAAAGCGTAGCATAAGCCGTCAACATCAGAAATATAAAAGCAAAACAGAAGAATATGAGTTGAAAAAATGACAAGTAATACATTAGGCGCTGTATGTTGTAAACCAAGCTAAGTTCTTTTGAAAACAAAAGAGCATTTGGGAGCCCCTTTTCTTTACCTTTTATTGCATATTTCTTTCTTTTTAGGCCAAGCATACATATTTCGAAAGATAGGGTTCTAAAATATTTTAAAAAATAAAGCACAATCCCTATTACTATTACCAGTAAAAAGAAACTCCATGTCCACCCAATCAAATTTTTGTTTAGAGAAAAATTACCAATCTGAATTGCAGTAAAAGACAAAACAAGGGCTTGAGATGACAAGGTTATTGCGGTTTTATTGAAATCGAAGAGTTGCTTTTCAGATAAATCCCATATTGAAGGACTTATTTTTCCTTGTATGTGTTTCAAGGCACTTTTCTTCCACATTTCCTCACCTCTTTTTCGTAATAATTTTATTAGCTTTTTCATTATTGGTTTGAGGAGTGTGGGACAATATTGGAACTTTTTACTCTCAAGATAAAATAAGCTTAGATATATGATCTATTGATCATATTTTAGTTTTTTAAGAATTTTGATTGATTTCAATAGTTCTCTGCTTGTAAATTTGGTGTTCGAAGTATTTTCGGGATGATGAATTGAATGACGAATATATTTTGCTAAAGAAACCTTTTCTGTTTTGCCTGATTTTTCATTTAGCCAGATTCTGTTTTTTGGCAAGGTATTTAAGAGCTCTAATCCTTTAACTTCTAGATAACCGTAAAGCTCGTTGTGGTAATCCGTTGTTGGAACTTCAAAAACTTCATAGTTTACTTCAGAGTATGTACTTTTGTTTCTTTCTATTCTCTCAAGATTAGTTTTGGCTTCTTGATCTTTTGTAACCCTAAAGCACCTGTCTAAATGATTTTTGTCAATCATATAGTTTGAATGTGTAGCGAAAATAACAATATTATTATTTTTGTTTTTTGATAGTTTTATCAATTCTTTTCTCAGATATTCCTGAGCTTGCGGATGAAGGTGTGTTTCTGGTTCATCGAGCAACAAAACAGAATTATATAGTTGTTGTGTCGTGTTTTCGGCTGACACTGTCAATAAAAATGAAATGAATTGTTTGAAACCATCACTGCGTTGTGATGTAGTTTTGGCCTGATATTTAACTCCCTCATCTTCAATTAAAAAAGATAGGTGCATATTGTTTATCAAAAATTTTATTTTGATAGGATGATTTGGCCAAACTTTCTTAATATTTAAAGTAACTTTATCGCTCAGCTTTTCTTGAAGATTACTTATCTCAGCTGGAGTTGTTTTAATTTTTTCAATTTCTGATTTTATGTCATCCAAACCTGCTAGGCCAAAACAATTAAAAAGAGGAATTGATGTATCTTCGGGGTTTTCCAAAAAGGCGTTTAGATCAATAGGCTCATTTATTAAATATTTATTAGAGGATTTCCAAAATGAAATTTTATGAGACCTTTTCCAGAAATAATCAGATATGTTATCTTTAATATATTCCTCCAAGTCAAAATCGTCTTGCTCTAGGTCTGGATTTTTTAGTACTGCGTTTGATTCTTGAAGTGTGAATTTGGAAAATATTGATTTTTTAAATATAACATAATCATTTTGATTTCTTGTCGTATTTTCAATAGGTTTAAATTCAACGTTTATGCATAATTCTTCTATTTCTACTTCATTTACAATTTTTTTATCGAGCCCTTTTTCTGAAAGAGCTTTCTTTAGCTTAGTTAAATCTTGTGAATCAGTGTCATAGTTTAGATAAATGTTTATTGCTTTTTTTTCATCCAAAAAGTCAAGAGGATATAGCGCTTCTCCTTCATCAATCAAGGAAATTGCTTCAAGAAAACTACTCTTACCTGTTTCATTTATCCCTATTAAAGTATATGTATAACTTCCACTTATTTTTGCAATATTAAATTCTACATCTTCTAGGCATCTGAAATTTTCGATTAATATGCTTTTGAGCTTCATTTTCGTTAAAAATAATTACAGCAGTCCATTTTAGCACTTAAAACAAGAAATGCACGAAATTAAGACACTTCCCAACGCTTATAAGGCGGCGTTCACGACGAAATCATGGCATGAAGTCCCTCTACTTTCCTGGTTATTTCTTTAATCTTGTTGTTTTTATTGTTTTTACTACCTTGTCCCAACTAATAAGAAGGGGTGTGGCTACAAAAGGAGAAGAATAAGTTCCTAGTATTGTTCCTATTAATAGTGCACCAGCAAACCACTTAACTGTTGTTCCTCCTAGTAGAAGCAGGGCAATAAGCATGAAGGCAATGGTGAGTGAATTATTTAAACTTCTGACCATTGTTTCCGTTAGGGCTCGGTTTGCCACATTGACCATCTCGCCTCCTTGTGTCTTATTAATTTCTCTAATTCTGTCAAAAACAACAATTGTGTCATGTACTGAAAATGAAAGAGTAGTTAATAAAGCAGTGACAAAAAGAAAATCAACTTCAGCAGACATAAAATGACCAAGAATGGCAAAAGAGCCAATTAAGATAAAACTATCATGGAACATGGCTAGGATAGCCGATACACCAAACTTAAAACTTTTGAACTGGTAGGCAATCCAAAGAAGCATCACACCGGCGGCAACCAGTATGGCATAAATTGTCTTTTTGATTAGTTCTGGACCAACCGATGGACCAACCGTCTCGAATCTAAGTTCATCAACATCTTCTTCTTCAACTGCACCAGTAACATTTAAAAGCGTCCCTTCAATAACTATTTTGTCTTCTGTACCAATTGAGGGTAATCTAAACAAATAAGTATCTTCGCCTGTTTGTTGAACTGAAGTTACTTCTATACCCTTCTCTTCAATTCCCCTGACTACGTCTTCTGTTGAAAATTGATTAGCAATTTTGTATTCGATGATTGAACCACCCTTGAAATCAACTCCTAGCTTTAATCCCCAAGTAAGAAGAGCATAAACAGATATAGTAATCATAATAATAGAAACAGTGAAATATATTTTTTTGTACTTTAACCAATTAATCATTATTTCTTACCTTCCTTTTCTTTTTTCTCTTTTCCTTCTTTAACAAATACTCTTAATAAATTTCTTGATACAACAATACCTGTAAATAAACTTATCCCTATTCCCAAAGCCAAAGTAATTGCAAATCCTCTAACTGGTCCTGACGTATGAAGGAAAGGAAGATCAAGCGGGTTAGCCAAGATGAATGCCGTTACTAGAGTGGCAATATTGGCATCCCTGATTGAATCCCAAGCTCTTCCAAAAGAAATTTCTAAGGCATTGGCATAATCACGTTTCTTCTTCTCTTCTTTAAATCTCTCAAATATCAATATATTAGAATCCACAGCCATACCCACAGAAAGCAGGAATCCTGCTATTCCAGGTAAGGTGAGTACTATTGGTATTAGCTTGTATAAGGCTAGAGTTACAACACCGAACACAACCAAGGCCAAATCAGCATAGAAACCTAATTTTCCATAGGCCAAAATCATAAAAAGGAGAACCATTAAAAGACCAACTAATCCTGCTTTAATGCTTCTTTCTACTGATTCTCCTCCCAGTGTGGCTCCAACTGTTCTTTCTTCAATTAATTCAATATTAAGAGGTAAGGCTCCAGCATTTAATTGAATTGCTAAGTTCTTGGCCTGCTCTTGAGTAAACTCCCCCGTAATCTGAGCTGAACCACCTACTATTTGGTCTTGAACAATTGGGGCTGAAACTGGCTCGCCATCTAAAACTATCGCTAATGGTTTATTAATATTTCTCTTAGTTATATCGGCAAACAAAGTTGCCCCTTCTGATGTGAATTCTATTGATACGGCTGGCTTACCCACGTTCCTGTCAAAAACAACATTAGCATCTTTCAAATATGCACCCGTTAATTGCGTAGGGATTAAACCTCCCCCTTCTTCCTCGCTTAATTCAGAGAACACTAATTGAGCGGTCTTACCAATAATACTCTTGGCTTCTTCTGTATCCTTAACGCCAGGAAGTTCAACAATAATTCTGTCTTTGTCTTCAAATGAAGAAGTTTGAACATTGGGTTCGGAAACACCAAATAGATTTACTCTTCTCTCGATAACATTGCGCAAGCTCGTTAAAGCAGTATCTTTCTTTTCTTTTGAAATATCAGTCGTGTCTACTTCAAAAACTAAATGGCTGCCTCCAGCCAAATCTAATCCCAAAACAAGTTCGTGATCTTTTCCAATAGTTGGTTTTTCAAAAGTCCTCTCAAAATTAACAGGTCCGAGGTGAATATTAACAGGAATCCGTTTAGGTAAGCTTATATAAGAAGCAACTAACGTTAAAAGAAGTATTAAAATGAGTTTCTTGCCGGCAGTAAGTTTCATCTTCTAAGCGACTAAATCCTCCTCGTCTCCTATTATCATAACCCTACTTCCAGCCAATATGGAAAGAAGAAATGGGTCTCGGCGCTTTTTCCTAAAAGTAAACTCTTCCCTGCTCATTGCGGTGTAATTTATCTCTTTGTTTCTTTTTGATTCTTCTACTCTAATAATATTAGCCAGTTCTGGTAGGTTGGCTTCACCAATAACAAGAATATCTACGCCTTCTTCTCCTTTTCTTGCCTTCCTTCTTACAAACTTACCAGAAAACATGAGTGAAGTTATTTTGCCTAACTTGCTCTTGTTTTCAATAATGGCTGCGCCTAAGCCTGTTGTTTTAGCTACTATAGATAGTAGATCCCCATAGAAAGGATAATCAGACCTAACCCAGTAATACAATCTGTTTCCGCGAGGCTCTTTCTTGAGGATACCAGCCTTTTCAAGACGTCCCAGTTCTCGCCTAACGGCGTTAATTTCTTCACTGATTTCCC
>CAYXBV010000011.1:11064-14303 GCA_964463425.1 uncultured Gammaproteobacteria bacterium
TTTTCAAGACGTCCCAGTTCTCGCCTAACGGCGTTAATTTCTTCACTGATTTCCCTAGCTATACCTCTGACGTGATACATCTCGCCCGTATCAGACAAAAATAGCTCTAATATTTTAATTCTAACTTTAGAAGTGATTATGTCCGTTAAGTCAGCCATATTTGTGGGGCAGTTTTTACCCACCGAGGCTTCGCGCTTAGGCAGGAATGTTGGGCAAGTTCCTTATTAATAGTCAATTGTGTTTCCAGCCGGGACAGCTTCTATCCAGATCGGCCCTCTGACAAATGAGATCTCTTTTCCTTTTTCGTCAAAAAACTTTGTCCTGTCTGTCCTCGTATCTTTTTCCCAAGTAGCTTCGATTACTTCGCCATTTTGAAAAACTAGCGCTTCACCCTCTCCAGTTGTTGTATACAACATGTGTTTATTTCTGTCAACTGGGCCCTTCTCCTTGACGAAAAGTGTTATCACGTTTTTGGCAGAAAGTTGCTCCCCTGTCTCGTGATCAATGTGCTTATCGCCACCGTTTTCTCGAAGATAAGAATTAGATCCACTATCGTAGTTCCAAGCTACGTCGTAATCTGCTTTATTGCTCCAGAATTCGAGTTCAATCTTTGTTGCCGTAGGACTGCCACTGGGTGAATCATCTGTAAATCTCCATGTTGTGAAATCCTCATCCCATTTGTCTCCATTGGGGTCTTTGGCATTAAACCCTCTGTCTTTAGCTTCCTCATAGGCAGCATCTAAGCTGGTCATCATTGTGTGTTCTGTAGCTACTTCTTTACCCAGTCTCTCATAATCTCTCCAAAACACAGGGAAACCTGAATCAAAAGTAGTATCAAAATCGTTTCCACCTGGATATCTCCAGTCCAGTGTTGCTAAAAGTTCTAATGCTTGAGCTAACTTAACTGTGTCACCAAAACCAGCGAAGTCATTAGCTCCACCAACATGCATAAATATGGGGTTTAATCCGTATTCAGCTGCCCAATCAATAAAGTAGACCCTAGCTGATCTAACTGGGGCTGCTTTGACGTCTTCAGCGGCAGCACCACAATAGAATATACCCAAGAATCGGGTTATCCCACCCTCAGCGATGGCCTCATAGACAACATCTGCCTTTGATAATCCAGACTGTGGTCTAGCGTCAACGTGGTTCTCTATTATTAAAGCAATTGGCCTTCTCTCTTCCCATATATCGCTTTCTATCTTTGTAAACATTCCTCCATTAATTGGACATGTTTCTGTTTTAGGTAAGTCTATATTTATTCTGGAACGAGAATCACCTAAGCCACCAGAAAGGAAGTTCGATTGACTACTTGTTCCAAAGTAAGAAAAGGCTGCCCATGAAGCACCAGCAGAAAAAAGATAGAGCCCCAAAAATGAGGCGATCATTAAAAACTTTTTGGACGAAAAAAAATTACCCATCTTTGTTGCCATATGATAGTTTAACTTGCTTTTTTAGCCTTTGTAAATGCCTTCTTCTCTTCATTTGATAATTCGTGTTCACTTTTGCCTTTTTTTATCGATTTTGCGTAAACTCTTGTGCGTTCCCTTGTATGCAATCCAGTTAGTACCACACCGGTGTCTTTACCGTCTAATAAGGCAATTGAAAAACTGTGATCTCCGCCAGTTTCTTCAAAAGGATTAAATCTGATTAAGCCCACCTTCTGAACATGGAATTGACCGTCGCTTTCTAATTTATCTATTTCCTTTTTAAGCATTTTTATCGCTTTTGTGTTTTCTACCTCAACAGAAAGAACTTTTTCCAATACTTTCTTTAAATCCCCTTTGTCTGATTTTTTAACCAATTGATTGAAGAACCTAAGAATTAAGAAAAGAACAATAGATAAAGCAAGAAGCCAAGCTCCTGCGACACCCCAAACTATATATTGCCAAGATTCGATCATCATTGTTCTTGCTCAGGTATTGTAGGCATTTACCGCAATTTATGTCAATACAAGATATTGGCAAAAATTAATAATCTAGCTTAAAATGCAAACATGGCCAAAAAAAGAACGAAAAAACAGAAAGAAAAAGCAAAACATTCCTTTACTAAAAGTTATCAGATCTCCCTTGGAAAGGATTCGCTTGAGCCTATTGTCAATAGTCAATTTAAAAATAGCAAAAAAGCTAGGCACGATCAGCCACCCAAGTCAAATAAAGCCACCGAATCGGCTAAAAATGACAGTATTGTTGAAGTCAAGAAAGAGCTCCTCAAAAGCCTCCTGCTTGCCAGCCTCATCCTAGGCATAGAAGTAATGATATACTTAGCTTGGTAAGCACAAATATATTTAAATTGAGTTGTGCTACCAGTGAATGGAGGTGAAGATAAAAATGATGTACTGTGTAAAATGCAGAGAGAAGAGAGAAGGAAAGAATAAAGAAAAAGTTACAATGAAAAACGGCAAACCAGCCACAAAGGCTGTTTGCGAAGTTTGCGGAACAACAATGTTCAGAATTGGCGGATAATTGCCATTCTATTTTGAACTGCTACAAAAGGGGGGTCCTGTAAATCAGGAACCCTTTTGTTTGAGGGGATCTTCTAGAGAATGATGGTTACAGGGCCATCTAATTCTGCACCAATTTCCATATAAGCTCCAAACTCACCTGTTTCCACTTTTATTTCTCTTTCTTTTAGTTTGTCAATAAAATATTCATAAAGTTCATTAGCTAATTCTGGCTTTCCTGCTTTTATAAACGAAGGTCTATTCCCCTTGCTCGTATCTGCATAAAGAGTGAACTGCGAAACAACCAAAATTTCTCCTTCAACATCTTTAATAGACAAATTCATCTTGTCTTCTTTGTCCGACATAATTCTCAACTTCGATACCTTTTCTGCCAACCTTTCTGCTTCTTCCTTTGTATCTCCTTCAGTTACTCCCATTAATATAAATAGCCCCCTGCCTATCTCTCCTACCACTGCGTCTTTTCCTTTAGCTGTTACTTTCGCTTTCTTAACTCTTTGGATAACTAACTTCATAAATTCATTTTACCAGAAATTGTGGGTAATATGTGGTATAATGAGCCTGTCTCTTCCAGTCGCATGGAGTGACACTGTAGCCTCCTTCTAACCACAGGGGTTAAAACAACCCTGTGGCATAAAATAACAGGCTGGTATCGAAAGGCTCGATACAACGGCTTGCTAAACAAGGAACATTAATATTTTGTAGGGAACCGGGTTGACCAACCTTGCTAATAAAAACAAGTGTTGGCTCCGTTCCACGGGGAGATCTCACCACTCCT
>CAYXBV010000012.1:0-13178 GCA_964463425.1 uncultured Gammaproteobacteria bacterium
ATACCCTCAGATATGGAAATGACTTTCATGACCATACACCAATCTTCATTAATTATTATGTCATCTGTAGACCTGTCAGGATCATTTTTTACTTTTAATAATTCACTACCAGCAGTTTCAAAGTTTAACATTTTCTATTCCCTGTAATATGTTGCAATCGTTAAAGAATTATTGCCTTCGTACCAAGAATCATATTTTTTTAACATAGGATCACTCATTATAGGCCTAGCGGGCGAGAAGTAATAGGGAAGTGACCTACTAAAATCCGTAAGCTCAACGTATTGCCAGTTTCCCTCTGCCGTATTCCACTCCTTAGGTACCCTACATTTCATCTTGTTGATTAAGAAAGATCCACCTATTTGAGTTAGAATCTTAGAACTTTCTAAACCTAACCAGGGTAATTCACCAAGATCAGAAGAGAGCAACTCACCTTCCAACATATTAATTTCTGTATTTTTTGTGTATAGGTGTGTAATAGCACTCCCGCTATCGTCGGTACATAAAGTAAGTTTGTACAAATCTCGTGTCTGATTCCTTCTAACCTTATCTGTTACTACAAGATCAGCTTGAAATATAGTGTTATCACCGCCAGTTTCAAATTTTACTGCTTTAGAAAGGCTCCAGTCAATCCATACTTTTGTGCCTGAACCCGTCCATTTTTCTGTAACTGGATCATAGTTCACTACTTCACCCTCTGTTAGATCCTCGGTAAAATTAAAATTCCAAGCTACTCTTACGTTGACAGTAGGTGATCCACTATCCGATATTACAATGTATTGCTTCCATATAGTGCCGTCAAAATAGAATTTAGGGTTGTACAGGGTCTCGCCAGAGCTGGGAGCAGGGACGGCTCCTGAGCTAAATTCTAATGCTCCTTTTTTTGTCGTATCATATCGAAATTTTGCAGTTGTTGGAATATATGGAAAGTTAGATTCTACATATACAATCTCTTTAAAGCTTCCTTTATTCCCAGCATCCGCTCCACCGCCCGCTACTGCACCAAATATACTAGTACTTGAATCTATAGCGTTTGTATTATCTGAAACTATTCCTGTTCCGTCAGATACAACAATGTACCATTTCCATTTAGTACCATCAAAGTAACATTTTACATTATATAAGGTTTCTCCCATAGAGGCGGCAGGAACTGGGTCGCTAGAGAAATCTAAGGCTCCCTTTTTTGTTGCATCCATGTAAAAACTAGCATCTGTAATTAAGTGTACTTGGCTTCCATCAACTCGCCAAATATCTTTTGTGGTTCCTACGTTTGCAGTATCTACAGTGCCATCTATTTTAACCCCATATACTTTTGAACTTTCATTTCCTGAAGATAACCAATCTACCTTGAGCGTAGATGCACCAAGGGGAAAGAATATTTGTTCATGGGAATCTTGATTTAAACACTGAACTAATATTCCAGGAGTCCCGTTTTCTCCCTCTTCTGCAGTCCTGAACTTAGTAGAATCGTTTCCACTAGAAGCTTCTGTTTTATATGCAAAAGAGGTGTCTAGTGTAAGAGCTTTATCTAAAATTGGGATAATTCCATTTTCTTCAGTCAACATACAAGGAACCGCTTGACCCCAAGCTCCTAAAGCTCTAGTATTTTCAGCACAATGTAACCATCCTGCCTCATCTCCTGGAAGCACAATAGTATATTCTCCTGTGATATCAGATTGGGCCGTAATCATTGCACCTTGCTTATTTGCCTTCATTTCTGTATCTACATCCGCAGAATGCTCTCTAAATACTTTCCATCCAGATTGTTCATTATCATTCATATAACTCATTTTGCCGCTCCTATTTCGTTTTGTTCTCCGGCTCTTGTAACTTGCCTTTGCACAAAATTAAGAGCGTCTTGTGGCAGTGTTTGTTCAGTTGTTGGGGTTGGCACATGCTCTGATAACGTCAACCTCGTTTCCAATCCCTTTCCAGGTGAAAAAGTATATATAATGCTCTTAATGTTGCCTATGAGCTTTAATTGGCCTGTAACAGCGCCCGCATAAGTTGCATTTCCCGATACTCTATCAATATATTGATTTATAAGTTTTGCACCTTCGGATTGTGCCATAGCCTCTATATTGCCTATATTATTAGCATCTTTTTCTATTACCTGAGCACCTTCTACAATATCAGGATATCGAAAACGAGCATAATCTAGCCTAGATAAATATTCTATATCTGGCCCTTTTCCTAAATGAAGCTGATAATCTAAGTCTATTGTTCTATATTTATTATCCCAAATTGGATCGGCTAAAGTAAAATCTTGGAAACTATAAGACTTTGATAAAGTGTTTCCTCTTGAATTAAAAGATCCAAATCTATCAGTATTCCAAATAATAGAAACCAAAGTCTCCAGTTTATGCTCTGCTGATAGGTGCATACTAGTTATTTGTGTTTGGAGTGCTTGTAAAACCACCCCTGGCACTGTACTATTATCTATAGCACTTGGAATTATTTGTTTAATATTTCTTGTAACATCGACAGGATATTTTACTCTAAAAATTCCTAGAGCCTGATTAACTCCGCCAATACTCCCCGCCGTTGGTCTTTCTCTGTCTGCGTCCTCTATATCGATAAACCAATTATAATATTTTACAGGAGACCATATCGCTAATTTTTTAGCGACTAACGGAATTCTGGCATTGGGAGCTACACAATAATCAGCCCACAGTGGAGAAGGGGGCGAAAACCTGGAATAGTTATCAGTTACGGCTACTCTTCGGGCTTCCCATTTTTTTATTCTATCCATATAAAAAGGATCAATCTGATAAGTTTGTCTATAGTGCTTTTTTATTGTATTGGCAATGTGAAAAGCTAAACTAAGTCTGCTTTTAACATAAGTTCCTGTTTGCTTTTGGGCAAAGTATACGGCCAACATATCCGAGAAATAATATTGATTTACTATCGCTTCGCTTAAATTCTGATCTTTTAAATATTTCCACATTGGTACATATTCGCCGACATTCCAAAGTTTACCACCAGCATCGCTATAAGGATATGGAACCGGTATAACGTTTTCGCACCCTATAACTTGTCTTTTAGTAATATTATCTTGAGTTATAGAAGGCGAATTTATAGAAATTGGCATGGGATCTTTAGTATTATCCGTTACAAGTTCAGAACTTGTAGCAGAAAGTTTTGTTTCAATTTTCTTTTCAAAGTGTATTTTTATCCGTTCTGGTCTAGTCCGTGATAAATCCTGTCTATATAGTTTATTTGGCTGAGTTGGCAACAAGTTTGATAAATAAGCAATAAGATCCTCTGGAGAATTATCAAAAAAATCAACAGAATATACTTCTATATCTCCTAATAGGGTCACACTTAAGCCTAATCTACTTCTCATGAGTAAACTATTTAAACCGTTATAAATATCAGTTCCAGACATTTCAACGTTTTCAATTATATAGCTCTTATTTTCTACTGCAAAATCTTCTGGATCTATTGTTATTCCTAGTTTAGCCAGTTCTAGCCCTGCTATTTCTAGCATACTATAGGGCGATCCATTTTCTTTAACTGTCCACGGTAGATATCTTCCAGAATTATATTTGTCTGTTGCTTCTCTTATTTTGGACGGATCGGTTTCTGGCAACCCTTCAAAAGCTCTTATAATATCGTTTTTCTCTCTAGTCTTATTATAAGAAAAAAATAATTTTTGTCCTCTCCATGCAAATCTTTTATCCGCAACTTGCCAAACTGCATTAATTGGATTCTGTTCCCGGGGCTGAATTAGAAAAACTTCTTTTATTGAAAATTCTTGTTTTTCTGGTTGTGATCTTGTTCCGCCATAAACTTCAACGTGTATTTCTGTAGGATTGGGGACAGCTAACAATAAATCATTTAGTGGTCCAAGAGGGATCATAATATTCATAATATAAGGAGTAGCCCCGGGGATTAGAGCCCAAGAAAAAGGCTGCTCAACAATTGGAACTCCGCCTATAATAATTTTAGGATCTTTCCAACCTTGATATTCTTCAATAAAACTAGGCTCTTGGATCATGGAATCCTCCCGCTGTAGGGTCTGCTGAAACAGAATCAGCTATATAGATATAATCTTGCAAATATGTGGATGTATAAAGTTTTACCGATATAGATTCACCCGCAAGAGTTCCAACGCTACCCACTCCAATTTCCTGAACTCTATTATCTTCAGATTGTGTTTTTTTAACATATCCACCCCCGATGTCCGAGGGAAGATGAGCTATCTCAGAAACTTTCACAATAGATATAGATCTCCGCATTCTTTGTTCTTGTCCTACTGCATATATATTATATGTAAACGGTTTACCGTCCCATATTTTTTGGGTTGTTATTCCATAATTTCTAGTAATGTTAATTCTTTCAGACAATTCTATAATTTGGAAAAGATCTTGTAGTGCGGTAAAACTTAAGCTTCCAGACACCTGATAGGTATGGGGATTAATTGAATATGATTCGGATTCAATCACAAAATCTGTACCTGACTGAGCATAGCTCCCCATTCCTAAAACCAGATAAGAATGCTCAACAATCCACGGCCTAACAACCGAGCGGTATGTAGCCTCAATATCTGTATCTGTGGGGACTAACACTTTATCAATTTTTGCTGAATAATTCACAGAAATTGTGGTAAGAGGAACCTGGTTATAATCTATAGATATTCCTACTTTTTGAGCTATATTGACTCTATAGTTACAATTTGCCTCAAGAATTTTTTCCTCATTTAAATTGGTTTTTGAATCGTTTGTGAGAAGCTCTCTATAAGTTAAATTAAAATTAACTATCTTGTTTTCTTGTTCAAACTTAGGGCTTTCAGCTACTAGTTCATAAGTTCCACCAAAAGCAGTTAAAAACAGATTAGCCCACGTTTTTGCGTTAGCTGTATAATTTTGCAATGCGGAATTAACCCCACCTGCTGTGTATACCCCTGTAAAACTTATAGTTCTCCTTCTTTCGCTTCCATAAGAGGTTGATATGTTTCCATCTCTTCTATATCCATAACCAGCTTTATCACTTGGCAATTGACAAGTTATGGAAAAATTATAAAATCTTAATGTGTCATCCTGTGTCGTATTTGATATTTTTCTAAGAGTTGGTTTTGTTATTAACCCCGTATTAGCACTATGTTTATAACTATATACAGCAGAGCCATTAAACGAAATAGTAAGATCTTCATTAAAAATTCTTAGAGGTCCTTCTGCCAACGCAGCGGACGTATGGGCAATAGCAAAGTCAAAACTCATTGATAACGTTGTGTATGTCTCGCTAAAACTAAAATTATTATAGCTTCCTGGAATTGTATAAGAATTATATTTTATTGTTAGATTAAGTTTTTGTTGATATCTGAAGGAGAAAGTAAGTACTTTATCTTCTTGCTCGTGAGAGGAATTTTCACTCATTTTTTCAAAAGTTCCTAGACCTGAGGCAATACTGTTAGCCCATGTTTCGCCGTGTGCAATAAAATTGTCATATGCAGAATTACTTCCACCAGCAGTGTATTTTCCTGATATACTTAACATCAACCGCCCCTTTATATCCTGAGACAGATTGATATTTCCTGATTGTCTATAATTATATCCCAACTGATCCGCAGGGAGTGAAAAACTTACAGAAAATTTATAGGCTCTTGAAGTACCTGTTTGCAATCTATTCGCAATAATTGATAATGATGGTTGAGCAAGAAAGCCCGTATTAGAACTATGTCCAAAACTATATTCAGCACTGCCACCAAAAGACATGGTAAAATCCCTGTTCCATTCTCTTAAAGACGATTCCGCAGAATTGCAAGCAGTTACGAGCGCCGCCTCAGTTGCAGCGGTAAGAATAAATTGGCATGAAAAGCTTGCAGTAGGATAATTATTTTGGTATGAAAATTTTGAGAATTGATCAGGCAGAGTATAACCATTGTAAACAATAACCGCCATTTTTTATTCCCCCTCTGTGAATCCCTGTTGTGTAACTGTTTTATCCTTATTTATTGAATCATAATGCTCTGTATTATAGTTATCTATATAACTATTTATGTTACCAAGAGAATTTCCAAGTCGCTTAATTCCCTTAAAAACGTTCCCCACTCCAAGAGCTTCAGAAGCCCTTCCGCCCAATCCTACACCAGAAAATTCTACATCTACATTTTGCTTTGAAATGGTTCTTCTCAGTTCTACTTCTTTAACTTGTCTTCTCATTTCGTTTATCTCTTCAGGACCCATTTGATGCCCTGCCTGTGCCATTTGATCCGCCATCTCTGTAACTTGATCTTTAGGTTTATCAAATCTGGCTTTATTAAAATCATTTGTTGCCTGTTGGAAATTCGCCATTCCTATCTTCAGTTCATTGGCAAGCAGATCAAACCCCTGCTTCACAAGAGCAGCTATATCTTTTGAATCCCCCGTTGCAGCACCAGCTATATTTTGCGCTGTTTGTCCGGCAGCTTTCAAAGTTGCCACAGGGTCGCTTTCTCTACTTTCACCACTTGCCGATGAAGTGCTCCTCGATGCCACTTCTTTTTTCGTAGCTTCTTCTTTAGCCTTTGCACCTCTGAGAATAGCTACTTCTATAGCCTTAAGCCTTTCTTCACTATTGCCCGCTTTTCCATTTTCCTGAAAATCCATTTTTTGATCCTTAATACAAACTTAATAAAACAGATAAGGTTAAGGCTCTGAACATAGAGGGATTATTACTTTTTGCTACGTTTGCTTTAGGAACCCCTTTTTCGATCAACATAATTTTTGTAGTCAAAACGGTTTTGTCTATCAAATATGGAAGTAATTCTTCTTCTATATCTAACAACCCTGCACCTAAAGAAGTTCCAGCAGTTCGATTTGCACCCATTAAAATTCCCTGTGTCATGTGATCTTGCAGGTTTTCAACGAATATCGTCAAACTAAAATTCTGATCAATTAAGCCTGGGTGATCGCTGTCAAGTCGCCCGCCGTTATCCACTATAAAGCACACAGGCGGTCTAAAAGTTGAGATCTGCTCAATCGGTATTTTTGCAACTACAAAAACAGAATCTCCGAACATTTTACTGTTCGGTACATCATCCCAGACTAAATCCTTCAAATCTGCTTGTAATCTTGTAAAAAACTGTTTTGGTGTCATCGCAATACCGCTCCAGAAATTGGACCAACATACATAATACCATCAGCGCCAGAAGTTTTTCTCGCTCCTGTAAAAATACAAGGAAAAATCATTTTATCAACGTGAGATACTCGCACTTTTGCAGTACTTTGTATTCGAGGAACTGCTTTTTGTAACAATAAACAAGGATGGTTTATTTGATCGCTTGGAACATATAGTAATTGACCATAATATGAAGAATTAGCATAATAATTTGTACCTGTTTTTATAGTATTTGGAATTTTTACAAAAGTAGTACCTGATAACCCCGGAAATAATCGACCCAAAGCTAGAGCATTATAATTTCTTAGATTAGCTGCAAGTTTTACATTATTACCTGTATATATGCCAATAACTGGCTCATCTCCTGTCTCGGGTTGGTCCAGTTCGATAAATCCGTGTCCGGGTTCCCAAGCAACGCCTTTTTCAACAAATCCGAGTTTTGTCCCCCATCCAGCTTCGCCTTTGGAGAGGTCGGTTGGGTTCCAGAACAAATAGCCTGAATTTTTTATGATTTCTGTATAATCAGGATGAGAAGTAAAACTCATAATAAATTCCTCTATGCGTCTGCATATGTAGGCGTACCGCTTGTATGTGGGAGGTATTTTCCAAATAATCTGGATAAGGTATATTGAATTCTACCATCACCACCAAGAACACCATTTACAGAATCTGTAAATGTAAAATAATCACCGTTGATATAGTCAGTGTCTCCAGCTAGCATCATATACCACTTACTGTTAAATGCTGTCGGATGTGCAAGAATAACATTATCTATTATAAGATTTCCTGTAGTTCGAGAAGCAAGTGTAATTTGTACTCTAACTCCTAGATCACTGTCATTTTCCTTATAGTTCTCATACCAGCCATTTTCGTCAGCGTTTCCTATAATCAGATAGTTCCAACCTGCCTGAGCTACAAGAGCTACCGTGGTGGTATTAGATCCAAGTCTAATAGTCAAGTTCCCGTCACATGACGCATCTCTATAGTATGGTACGACTAAAAATATAGGCTTCTCTTTTTCTATAGCTCCAGAAGCTTGAGTAATGTACTGTAATATATTAGCATTATCCTCAAAACTTATTGCTTGGGCGGTATTTCCATAAGTAGTTGTTATTTCCTCAAGAAAGTCTGTAGCGTCTGACAATGTCCAGCCTGAAAAAGCTAAAGTAGCTCCAGTTCCAGAACTTGTTTCAAAACCACCATTTGTCAATATACCATTGCTATTGTCTATAGCCGTTAGACTAGCCGTTCCTGCAGGGGCATCTCCCATATCTAAATTGTCATACGGAATTTCACCAGATCCAAAAACAATAGCAGATTCAGAGCTTGCCGCACTTCCTGTATTTTTATCTTGAGTTACCTCAATTTTTGTTATTCCACCATCCCAAGCTCCATCTTCTATTTCATTTGCATATACATCAATTGTAAGTTTCAGTACTGTTCCATCCCCTATGTTAGAACCGCCCACAGCCACAGAACCGTATGTCCAGTTTCTCTCAGATACTGTTTCAGAGGCTGTATCCATCCCTTTTGCAATGTCGTCTAATGCCAAAGATGCAGAAGTAGACAAGCTGTCATATCCTATTTTAGCTAGTTCTATCAAAATTGGAGATAAAACCGCAGTATTTACGCTTTGGTTGGATATTGCAGTTCGCAAACTTTTTACCGCGGAAGTTATATCTGCAACATGATTTCCTCGATATGAAGTTGTAAGTACATCTATAAGAGTTACGAGATTTGCTGTGTTTGTTGCTCCAAACTTCCACAATTCATCTACAATCTTAATAGCATTAGAAAGTTGTGTCCATAATTCAGCCTTACTCGCCATACTTAATCCCTTTCAGAAAATGTTAATGATACGGCTTTTGAAACCGTTCCGCCCGTAGTGGATCTTATATATATAAAATCGTCAATCCCCGAAATATCTAAACCCCAAACTCCTAAAGGATATAACGCTCTGGTTGCGTCCGCGTTTAACCTTGTTGTTGCTTCTGTAACATCTACGGCTGTAGTAAGATAAAACTCTGCTGTAGAACTCAACGTTACTTGAACTATTTGAGTTTCCTTAATAGACAGTGTTGCAGCAGTTTCTATTACTACGGGTGCATCCGTAAGATCTATAGTTCGAGGGGGATTATCTTTCGAAAACCCCGTATAGTAGTTAGATCCTAATATTCTAATTGCCATAATTCACCTTTTAATTTCTTAACAATCTGTTTCACTCGGTATAAAGTTAGAACCCGATCTTGAAACACCTCCTGAAAAGACCGATAAAGTTCGATCCATGTCCGGCAATGTTCCCGTTTTCTGCGTAGTCTGTGTTATTTTGCTGTTTGAAATAAGTACTGGATATATTCTATTGGCGATATCGTGCATTCCAGCAAAAAAGGATTTTTCAAAGGTTTTCAATAAGCTGGCATCTCTACCCTTATAGAACATAAGAAAATATAGTACTCCAGGAATTAATTTTGCAATGTGCAAGGCATTATCCATATCAGGCTCAACACCTGTTTTATTACGAAATACTCCTAGCGTATCATCGCAACAAGCATAAAAACTATCTGTATCTATTGTTGTAGCCGACCCTGTTTCGTTAGTATATTCTACCAGCTTTTGGTTGGTAATTCTTTTTTCAACTTCTGCTGAAAGTAATATAGCCTGGGCAGAAGGCATTATTTTTTCCTCTTTCCCTGTGAAGCGTAGATATCTTTTTCTACAGTATTAATCTCTGTCTCTTCTTGTATAGCTTTTATCTCATTTAATAACATTTTATATTCCTCTGCGTGGGGTTTAAATTCAGAGGCTTTTTCAAGAATCAAAAAATCAGAAACCTTAGCCTTATAAGCGTCTGCGTATTCTTTGCCTATAATATCGTTTTTTGTTCCAAATTCGATATTGGGACGTGGAGGAATAGCTTTATATCTAGTTTTTGCCGCTTCTCTAATAGCTTTAACTTGTACGGTTGTTAGCAATGCAGTTAATAGTCTATCTGGGTAACTTCTTCCTTCGTTTTCCTTATTGCTCGCTTCTGGCGGTTGTGTTCTCTTTTCAAAACAAACCCCGTCAAAATATGACTCATTGAATGGTGCATCGCCTTTTATAGCAGTGACATACATAGCAGGAATTTCACCCCCAGCACTTGGAAGACTGAAAGGCTCTCCAAATAAAACCGCTAAATTTTGCTGTTTTGTGGGAGTAATAGGTTTTACAAATAAATTGCTCATTTCTTTATCCTTTAAAAAAATATTGCCTCCTTTTTTATAGAGGCAAGAATATAAGTATCTGTTTTTTTATGCGTTAGAAACTTTTAAAGTCATGAACGGCAACCAAGGGGATAAAGCCAATCTTAAATCACAATACATAGATTCTTGTAGTGTTTCTCTAGCTCTATCACTGTTTGCAACTGTAGCCATAATCTGCCTAACTTTTTTAGGAGCACAATATGCAAAAGGTTTCCAAAAAGGATGATCTACAACAACAAACCAGTCATTTGTATCTGTAAGCCTTTGATTAACTTGATACTTAATTTTGCCAACAACCATATTACTTTGTGCTGTGGTTATTGCGGCTTCGTCATAAATCATAGCTTTTTCGGCTATTTGTTGAAAAGTGGAGTCAAGTTCACTTGGAATAATAAACAACATATTACTGTATGTTATATCTGGACCATTATGAAGTGGTTGTCCTGTTACAGGCTCTGTAAACTGTAATAATCTTCTTCTACACGCTAAAATATCACTTAGAACTTTTGCGGTTGTAGAAGTTCCAGACCCCGTTATTATATTTCCACCGGAAACTCCGAAACGATCTGAGGCCGAGCCGTCGACAGTACTATAAATACTTACACCATCATAACTTAAAGCTAATCCGTTATAATTCATAACTGGGACACCGGTCATATATTCACCGATAAGTACATCTGGTAGTTGCAGAAATCTTTTAACACCAGCACTTACATGTGTAGCCATATCTCCAAGTTGATCATCTGCACTATCTCTTTCATCCCAATCGAGAGTAAGCTCGTAAGGGAATCTATTTAATGTAATTTTTTTGTCAACTAAACCTTGATGTACTCTACCGTTACCATATGGAAAGGGCTTTGGAAAAGGTGTTCTCTGTTTAAAAACATAGTCAGCGCTACGGATATTTGTATACGGAACATAATGCAAATAAGCTTTTTGCATTTTTTCATAAATAGGAAACTGTTGTCGCCAAGTTTCCATAAGTGCATTTTGAGCACCGGCTTTTTGCGACAGTGCATTATTAATTAGTGCCATAATTTATTCTTTCTATTTTAAAACCAAAATCTAAGAACCTGGTAGGGCTGTATAATTTAAAATTATATTAAAACCCGCAACGGTATTATCTGTAAAACCCGTACCAGACGCTACTAGCTCTAATGTTATTGCGTCGCCTTGATTGGCGGTAACCGCAACTGTAAGAGCTTGAGTCACAGGAACCCCAACATTTACGAGATCATCGCAGTCCGCAAATCCTAAGCTTAGAGTACCAGTTGCACTTACACCCCCAATATCTACGGTAAAAGTCTGAGCACCGCCCACCGCTGCATCATCCATTTGCGGATAAGCAGAAACGCTAGTTAATGTCACTCTTTTATTTGCTACTGCTGTTAATACAGTTAATGCACCTGTCCCACCAAGAGATTGAGCACTTAAATAGCCCATATTGATCTGTCCTGATTCAGGTATTCCGCTCAACATTAAAAGCTCTGAACCAGTAAATAACTGAATGTCGCATAAGGTAGCAGATATCCAAGCCTTTACCCATCCTACGGGGATCGCCGTAGTGGGTTTTGTAAGAGTATAAGTCTGATTATCTGTAACGTATACCTTCTTACCATAATCTGTTATAGCTGTAGCACCTGTAACCGCTTTACTTTTAATCATTCTACCAGATTTTACTACCGCCTTTATTGTTCCGTCGCCAGTTAAACCTGTGGTGGTATTATCACGATTTACTGATCCTACGACTAGGCCAACCGGAATTAAACCCGCTGTATCGTCACCATTTTCTAAAAGTCCAGTTGCAGGAGCAATGCTTGCATATCCATCTACAACAAGAGCCTCATCTGTCTTTATTTTAGCTATGACTGTATCATAGTATTCCATACCATAATCTAAATTAGTGGTTGAATCTGCCATAATTTTTCTCTTTTCTATTAATCGTTATTAATTGTTATATTAATCGTCTATTTCGCAAAGATTTACTTTTGCTTGTATATAAGAATTCTCTGTCGGCCATGTTCTCTTAAATTTTGCTGCTGATTCTGTATTCATTTGATTGCATGTTGCTTTATAATCAACGCCTGCTTGCCTCGCTGTATTTTGAACAAGCTGGGATCTATTTGAAAAGCGCAATAAAACGTTTTTTCTATTCTTTAGATTCTTAGGAACTCCAGCAAGTAGTCTTCCAGGTGTATCACTAGAAAACTGTAATCCTGTATTTTTTACCTGTTTTAGATATAATTTTTTATTCTTAGTGCCTGAAAACTGCATTAACATCGTATTATGAGAACTATAATCTATGTTCGGATTTTCTTGACAGATCGCCTTTAGTTGAGCACTGAATTGATTAGTACTTCTTGTTTCTTTCATCTGTGCGATTTCTTTATCCTGTTTTTTTTGATATTGTGACATTTGAACAAGTAATTTGTTCATCGCCTTGAGCTGTGCATTTGCCCCGTTTTTTCTCATACTTCTATCTCCCATTGCTACGCTCGAAGGGGTTTCAGAATTAAGTTTCTCATCATCCTCTTCATCCTCATCCTCATCCTCCATATCTTCATCTTCGTCTTCATAATCCTCGTCTTCGTCATCTTCATCAGAATTTAAAGCATCTACTAAAGCTTCAAGAAGTTGGCCGTTTTTTTGGCTTTGAGCTACAACCTGATCAAGAACATCTTTACAATGTTTTATTGAAAAGTCCTCTTCTTCTTGTTCCTCTTCTGTTTCCATTTCCGGCTCTTCGCCCTCATCTTCCATCTCTTCATCTTCAGCCGCTTCTTCAGTTTCTTCATCTTCAAATTGTTCTGTATCTTCTGGTTTCATACGGTCATCCCC
>CAYXBV010000013.1:0-12147 GCA_964463425.1 uncultured Gammaproteobacteria bacterium
TGGTGACCCCACGGGGAATCGAACCCCGGTTTCTGGGATGAGAACCCAGTGTCCTAAGCCGCTAGACGATGGGGCCGGGTGATAGTATTTTACTCTATTTGAGGCTGAATAACAATTTCGAAGAGGAAACTTGGTGCGCGGATATTTAAAAAAATAGTTAAATTGAAGAAATATTTAGTTAGCGGCTATATATGAAGGAGTTGTTATAACTTTTCGAGTTTTATTTATTTTCTTGGGTGGCCATTTCTTCATTGCCGTTTTCAAAACATCTTCCAGTTTGTTTGTAAATACAAAGTTGATGTCTTTCTTTGTTTTCTCTGGAACATCTTCTATATCTTTTTTATTATCTTTGGGTAACACAATTGTTTTTAGTCCAGCTCTATGTGCCGCAATTATTTTTTCTTTAACGCCACCTATTTCCAATACTCTTCCTCTTAATGTTATTTCCCCAGTCATACCAACATCTCTTTTAACTGGTATTCCAGATAGGGCCGAAACTAAGCTTGTCGCCATAGCTACTCCAGCTGAAGGGCCATCTTTAGGAACAGCTCCCTCTGGTACATGAATATGAACATCTAATGATCCACCAAAATCTTCTCTGAGTCCTAATTCTTCCCAGTGTGCCTTAGTCCAAGTAAAAGCTGCTTTTGCTGACTCTTTCATCACGTCCCCTAATTGTCCTGTTAAAAGAAGTTTTCCTTTACCTGGCATTAAAGCTACCTCTATAAAAATAATATCTCCTCCTACTGGAGTAACTGCTAAGCCAGTGGCCATGCCAACCTCATCTTTCTTCTCAGCAATAAGAGAAGAATACTTTTGTGGACCTAAGAATTTACGCACATTAACAATTTTTATATTCTTATCAAATTTCTTTTTCTCAGCTACTAATCTAGCGATCTTTCTGCAGATGGTAGCAAAGTTTCTTTCTAGATTTCTAACACCAGCTTCTCTGGTATATCGATTGATAATTTCTCTGGTTGCTTCACTTAATAATTTAATCTTTTCTTCAACCAATCCGTGAAGCCTTAGTTGTTTAGGCCAAAGAAAGTTCTTTGAGATATTATATTTTTCTTCTTCCGTGTATCCAGGAAAACTAATAACTTCCATTCTGTCTCTTAATGCCAGAGGTATGGTTTCTAAAACGTTACCTGTCGCAATAAACATTACTTTTGATAAATCGAACGGTACTTCTAAGTAATGATCGGAAAATTCCTTGTTTTGCTCAGGATCTAGTGCTTCTAATAAGGCCGATGATGGGTCTCCCCTAAAATCAATCCCTAGCTTATCAATTTCGTCTAACATAAATATCGGATTTTTAGTTCCTGCATTTTTAATTCCTTGAATAATTCTCCCAGGAAGAGCACCAACATATGTGCGCCTATGCCCTCTTATTTCGGCCTCGTCTCGAATTCCACCTAGAGACACTCTTACAAACTTTCTGTCTAATGCTCGCGCAATTGACTTTCCAATTGAGGTTTTTCCTACTCCCGGAGGACCGATAAAACAAAGGATTGTAGGCTGACTTTCCTCGTTCTTTATTATTTTACTTTTTGTTTTTAATTTTGCTTTTGCTTTTTCAATTGCATTCTTTTTAACACTCATCACTGCCAAATATTCTAATATTCTTTCTTTGGCTTTTTGTAATCCGTAGTGATCTTCTTCCAAAACCTTAGCAGCGGTTTTTATGGAAACATTATTGTCTGAAGACTTACTCCAAGGCATATCGGTAAGCCAATCTAAATAATTCCTAATATAACCACCTTCTGGGTTGTGGGGGGACAACTGAGAAAGCCGCTTAAGTTCTTTTTTAGCCCTCTTTTTAACATCTTTGGGCATTTTTGCCTCTAATATTTTCTTTTTATATTCGCTGACTTCTTCTGAACCCAGCTCTCCCTCTTCCTGTCCCAACTCTTCTTCAATAGTTTTCTTTTTTTCTCTCAACATGGCCTTTCTCATTTGGTCTTCAAATCTTTTTTGAGTTTTTTGAGAAATTGTTTTTTCTAAATCCAAAACATTAATTTCTCGAGCAAGGGCTTCTAATACCTTTTTCATTCTTGTCTTTAGTGGCAACGTTTCTAAAAGCTTTTGTTTTTCGTTTGTTTTTATGTCCAAAAGTGAAGCTGCCTGATCAACAAGTTCGACAGGTTCTACTTGACCGGAAACAAGCTTCATAACGGTAACTATTTCTGCTTGCTTGCCAAGGTTTACAGCTTTCTTAAATAATTCAGTAAGCTTCTTGGCTAAAACCTCAACTTCTGGAGTTTTTTCTCTGTCTTCTTTTATCTCTTCAACTTCTGCAATTAAATAAGGTTGACTGGCTGTAAACTTGCCTAATCGAATTCTATTGTGACCCTTAACGATAGCGTGAATTTCGCCATCAGATTGCATCATCTGAGTAATCGTAACAATTGTTCCTATTTCGTAGAGGTCTCTCTGGGTAGGCTGTGTGGTTCGTGCGTCTCTTTGAGTAAAAATAGCGATTACTTTGTCTTCTTGGAAAGCTGCATTAATGGCTTTTACTGATCTCTGTCTTCCAAAAGACAAAATCGTGTCTGTGTAAGGAAACACAACAGAACCGCGGATAGCGACAACTGGTACTTTTCGAATAATTTTTGTTCTTTTTGCCATTTTCTAGTTCAGTTTTAGCAGTCTAACAATATAACTGCCAGAAGTCAATATTCAGGTGCCTGGGTTTACTTAATACTATTTTCTTGGCTTGAGTAACCTAAAAAGACGAAGTTTTTCAACCACCACAGCCACCATAGTTCCAATCATGCTACCAACAATTACGTCTAAAACGTAGTGTACATTGGCCGTTACCCTCCCAATTGCCACCAAAATAGCTAACAACAAATAAATTACGCCTAATTTTTTATTATGTAGCCAAAGTGTCAAGGCCAAACTAAAGGCAATGGCTGAATGCGAGGAAGGAAAAGCATTGTCAAAATGAAGTGTGAAAGTCAAAGGTAACTGACCATTAACAAGAAATGGCCGAACAGAAGGAAGAAGACTTTTTAGCATCTGGGCAATAACCCAAGCTAAAAGTGCCGCAGCAAAAGCACGAAATGCCTGTTCTTTTTTTACCCTTCCATCAACAAACCAAAGGATAATTAACCCGGCAAACATAAACCAAATCAAAAAACTAGCAATGAAAGTGACAAATAAAGTTGAACTAGTTGCTCCCAACACAGCCTCTTGATTTAAATAAAAATTCATTCGTGGACAACAATCCTTGTTCCTGGGTTCTTATCTGTAGCGTAAACGACCCATTTGTTATTTCCAAGTTCTGGTGTCGTCCAATAAAATAATTTTTCTGCCACGGATGTTGGAAGATTTACACATCCATGACTTCTTTGCACCCCAAAAGAATTGTGCCAATATGTTCCGTGTAATCCATAGCCTTTCCAACCAGGTACATTTTCGTTCTCAAAAAACATAACATAGGGAACGTTAGGTAAATTGTAATAGTATTGACCCTCTCCACCCTCCATTTTAGTAAATCGAAGTTTTATCCAAATTCTAAATTCACCTTTGGGAGTCGGTGTCCAAGGCAAACCCGAGGAAATCGGTGTTTCTAAAAAAAGAGCATTTCCGTCCCAAGCTCTCAGTTTTTGTTCTGATAAGTCCACCTCTATCCATCGTTCGTTCGGAGACGCAATACCCAATACGGTATCCTCTTCAGATGCATTGGCAAGAACGGGAACAGAAATTGTTTTGTTTTCAAAGACGGCTATGTTATCACCCTCACTGAATTGACCAGAATAATTGTCGATATTACAACCGGCAGGTGTAGTTATTCTTTTTGAAGTTATTGTAAGAACAAGTGCCCCTAAAAGAACAAAAACAGGAACTAAATATAAGAAAAATTTATTAGTTTTTTGTTTCGCCATGTTCTGGTTTATGCTAACACAAACATTTATCTTTGAACATCTCCTGGTGTTTGGGTTAAAATAGTTACATGAGCAGAAAATACCCGATTACCAAAAGTTTTCGTTTTGCTCTTAGTGGTTTGAAAAGTGCGTTTACTAAAGAACCGAATTTCCGTATCCATGTTATTACCGCAATATTAGCTTTAGGGGCAGCCTACTTCCTTGGACTTAATTCGATAGAATGGCTCATCCTTAGTATTACTATATTTCTAGTTATTATTTTTGAGCTTCTAAACACCATGCTTGAGGCTATGGTCAATCTCGTTAGTCCAGAATTAAACGCTGAAGCGAAGATTGCAAAAGATGTTTCAGCTGCCGCCGTGCTTGTCAGCGCTATCTTCTCGGTTATTGTGGGTATTGTTTTATTCGCACCCAAGCTTCTTTTACTTCTATAAGAAGGCTATCACCAAGATTCCCAGCCCTAAACAGTAATATGCAAACAATTTAAACCGACCTGCTAATAAAAACTTCAATACAAAATTGATGGCAAAAACCCCTGAAACAAAAGCCGCCAGAAAGCCCGCCCCGTAGATCAAAATATTCCCACTTAACCCTGAACCATATTTAACAAACTGAACCAAATTGGCACCAACAATAGCTGGAACAGAAAGTAAAAAAGAAAACTGAGCTGCTTCTTTTCTTTTAATCCCCAGGCTGGTTCCAGCAAAAATAGTCGATCCTGAACGGGAAATACCGGGAATTATTGCCAATGCTTGAGTCATGCCGATTAAAATAGAATTTTTAATAGTAATTTTTTGCGATCCCTTTTTGGCTTTATCGGTCAGAAAATTTAAAATACCCGTAAATATTAAGGCGAATCCGACTAAAATTGTTCCATCAAAAAGCTTCTCAATTGACGAGTTGAATATAATTCCCACCAAACCTGCAGGGATGGTGGCTAACAAAATTAGAAATATGTATTTTGAAGTTAGTTTTAAAAGAGTTTTCCTAAAATAATAAAGAACAGCTAGAACAGTTCCAGCGTGCAGGAAAACATCAAACAAAACACCCTCTTGGACAAAACCTGGAATTATATTTTGGGCAATAACAAGATGCCCCGAGGACGAAACAGGTAAGAATTCTGTAAATCCCTGCAGAATGCCAAGAAATATTGATGATATTAAGTTCACTTTAAATATTTTAATCTAATCTATCTCAATCGCAAAATCTTTCCAATTCTCGGCCGTTAACTTGTGGACCTCAATAGAGTTTTTAATATCGTAATTACCTATTCGAGTTCTGACAAGATTTTTTAAATACGCGCCACATCCAAACACTTCGCCAATATCGCGAGCAATAGCTCTGATGTATGTCCCTGAAGAAACCGTCGTTCTGATACTTAGAGTGGGAAACTTATAATCTAGTAATTTAATCGAGTAAATCGATATGTTTCTCTTTTCTAAAATTACCTCTTTTCCTTTTCTCGCAAGTTCGTATGCTTTTCTGCCCTGTATCTTAATTGCCGAATATATTGGTGGTTGTTGCTTTTGTGATCCTTTAAATTTTTTTAGTATTTTCTTAACTTCGCCAATACTTAATATTTTGGGCGAATTCTGCTTAGAGATAACTTTCCCCTCAGAATCATCCGTGTCTCGCTTTTCACCTAGGAAAATTTCTGCTTCATATGTCTTTTTTGTATCTTTTGCGATCCAGCCCAGCTTCTTTGTTGATTCGCGGCCTACTCCTACAATTAATAATCCCGTGGCACTTGGATCTAAAGTTCCAGCATGACCAACCTTCTTTTCTCCAGTTGCTCTACGCACAGAATATATGATGTCATGAGAAGAAGCTCCCTTATGCTTGTTTATTAAAAGAAACATGTATCTTGACTAGTTTACATTATATTTTTGAAAAATATTAAGATTGTATGTATAATGTGTCCCATAGCAATTTAAACTTTGCTTTTTGACTTTGTAATTGTTGCTCTTTTATATTAACCCGCAAGGGAAATTTACCGCACCAGGGAGGGTTGCATGAAGTGCTTGAATAAACTGTTTAAGATTATCGACATCAATTGTTTTCCTAGTTGCTGCAAGGCATTTCTTGTACAAGTTTATATCAAGAAGGGGCGATTAAAATACGATCCCGGACTTTTGCAGTCGGGGACCGACTCAGGCCCCTTAGTAAAACTTGGCTTGATTGAGCAAGGCGTTGACAACAGGGTTGACTTAACAAATGCAGCCCGCAAAATGATCGTTTAAATCTATGTACAAGGAGTACCTATATGGCAAGCGTCAGTTTGATGGAATTTATCAATAAAAATAAATCGTTCCGGAAACAGTTAACACCGAAGCAAATAATGGCAGTGAGAAGGTGGGCTCGAAAAATAGAATTCAAATACCAAAAAGGATATCTTGAGTGCCTGAAAGAATATAACGGGAAAAGGCTGCAAATTTATTTAGAAAATTTAGTTCCCGATTATCTCGCATGTGACGAGTAATACAACAATTACCCAAAATATAAAAAAAGTCAAAAAAATAGGGGTGAGAAAATATCTGCTTAGTCAAAATATCGACTAAACTTCTCACCCCTAAGCTCCAACCTCATCGAAAGCAAGCTGTATTGACCAAACAAGCTAATCACGCTATAAATTACTTAGAGGAGGGGGTGACAATAATGACAGGATATGTAGCAGACATTGAAAAAGAAACTAAGGAAAATACAAACTTCAGAAAAGTTTTATTTACGGGGCCAAACAGTCAGTTGGTTGTTATGAATTTAAAGCCAGGTGAAGACATAGGTGAAGAAATTCACAGCGATGTTGATCAATTCATTAGAATTGAAGAAGGTGTAGGCAAAGTTGTTTTAAATGACGAAGAAACGGAAGTTAAAGATGACTGGGCCACAGTTGTTCCAGCAGGCGTAAAACACAATTTAATAAACACATCTGAAAAAGAAGATTTAAAACTTTACACTGTTTATACTCCAGCTGAACACAAAGACGGAACAATTCATAAAACCAAGGCGGAGGCAATGGCAGACGAACACGACCACGCCTAATAATAAAGCTGTGGAAAAATGAAAATGCATATTGTCGCTTCTATGACAATAATAGGTAAACACCAGAAAGAGCTAAGGCCAATCCCGATACAAATTTTACAGTAACGGGTTCTCCGAATAATAAAATTCCACCAGCGGCGACTAATATAATACTTAAAATACGTATCACTGGTACTGTTGTTGATATTCCCGCCCCTTTGAATAAGGTATAAAAGAGAAGTAAACCACCTATTCCAGCTAAGGTGCCACCCAAAAATGCTATTCCAAGATGAGGGAAACTATATTTGAATGAACCCTTCTTTATTAAAGTGTAAATAATTATAGCTAGAGGAGCGAAAATCGTACCCAAATTAAAAGCAAGAGAAACGATTTGAAAATTACTACCAACTGTTAATTTTCGGATTAAATCAGCAACTCCCCAAAGAACAGCGATTATTAAAATTGGCAACATTACTTGCATCGTCTACTTATTATACACCTGCTTGATGTTTGATTAGCCTGCCAAAGCTCTGGAGATTGCCTCACGTATGTTTCGGCCACGATACCATTGTTTGTAAAAAACCAAAACGGGGCCCTTTGAGGTGCTTTTTAGATACCTTTTATTTATTCTTCCACCTTTATTGAGGAAGTTCTCAATAATTTCTCCCATGTCGTTATTTTTTAAGATTCCCTATTATAGCAAATTTAGCCTATAAATGTTAGGGCTATTCCTTTTTTGTCGACTCTTCCTGTTCTTCCAATTCTGTGAATATAGGTATCATAGCTTTCAGGAAGATCATAGTTAACAACATGAGAAATATCATCAACATCAATTCCTCTAGCAGCCACATCAGTAGCGATTAGTGTGTTTACTTTACCGTGACGGAATTGCTCAAGAGATCTTTGTCTTTGATTCTGACTTTTGTTTCCATGCATAACAGCTGTATGAAAACCAACATTTAAAAGGTTTCTGTGTAATTTGTCGGCACTTCTCTTTGTACGCATAAATACCAATGTCTTTGAAACTTCTTTTTGATCCAAAAGTTCACACAAAACATCAGCTTTATTTCTTCCTCTTACTTCAATTATGTCTTGATAAACATTTGTACTAGCATCAGCAGTCTTAACTGAAATCATAACTGGATCAGATACAAATTGACTCATTATTCCCCTCACCCTTTCGCTTAGGGTTGCGGAGAAAAATAATGATTGTCTGGTATTTGGTAGTTTTGAAATAATCTTCCTCATATCAACGATGAAGCCCATATCAAGCATGCGGTCCACCTCGTCAAGAACAATTGAATTAAATCTGCTGAAGTCTAGGTATCTTTGGTTTTCTAAGTCAAGCAGTCTTCCTGGAGTCCCTATTACAAATTGTGGCTCTCTTCGAAGCCTGTTAACTTGACCATGAATTGATACTCCTCCAATACAAACAACAGAGTAGATATTCATGCCCTTAGAAAAACTTTGCAACTCTTTCTCGATTTGCACAGCTAATTCTCGTGTTGGTGTAATTATTAAAACTCTAGATTTATCACGAGACACCTTATTTAGAAGAGGAATCAAAAAGGCGGCTGTTTTGCCTGTACCTGTATTAGCCACACCAACAACATCTCGGCCAGCCAAAATTTCAGGTATGGCCTGATCTTGAATAGGCGTAGGTGCGTCGAATCGGTGATCAGCTATGTTGCTAGCCAAACGACCATCAAGAACAAAATCGGAGAATTTATTCTTAACCTCGCACACACTTGGGCTCTGATTAACAGTTTTTCCAATAACCGTTCTAGGATCAAAGCTCTTGATATTCGCTCCTCGCGAATAATTGTTTCTACCTCGCGAATTGCGAGAATAATTTCTTTGTTTATACATAAGTTTCAAATGAAACTGCTTATCTTAATGGGAATGCAAGTGTTTGAAGGAAAGATACGTTATTAAATGTAGTTTCGGGGTACCCTTACTTACTGACTTAAATCTGATTAAAAAAACAGTCTTTGGCTCCGCGTTAACGGAACAGATGTTAGTGTAACAGGTTAATAGTATATGTCAAGGAATCACTGATTGACTATCAAATTTTCTTTTTCTTTCTTTGATAGCGTCTTTAATTCGTGTTCTCGTTTCAAAGCTTCTGATCGTGTTTTGCATTCTTCTGTATACACCAACTCAAAGGACTTAAATCCTCTTAGGTATTTTGACCCCTTCCCTTCTAGGTGTTTTTCTAGTCTAGTAGCTAGACTCTTGGTTTGTCCCGTATAGAGTGTGTTCTTGTTAGTTCTTAATATGTATACAGTAAACACAGTAAATGTTATTAAACCTTAAACCATAATGGTTTTTTCTTTTCTTTTGGACCATTAGAGTAATTAAAAGTTATCTCATCGTCCTTGTTAATAGCTCCGATTGCTGTAAATTCAATTACTTTATTATTTGGTTTTATCTCATATTTAGCATTAGGTTTGTATGAATGGTTGTAGATTGATCCAAAACCTAAGGCTACGGCAATTTTTTCTTTGTTTTTCCCGAAATAAAAAAAATAGGTGACAAGAAAACTATCTTTTAAAGCTGCTGTGTCATTTTTCGAAATCTCGATAATCGGACATCTTTCTATAGTCTCGCCTTTCTTAATCTCATTTCTTGCAAACACTCCCCGATCAGCATTGGGTATTTTTGATTTATTAATATAAACCTTGTCTGAAATAAAAAGTTTTACCATGATGAAGATTATAACAAATATTTTCTATCCAGATATTTGGGAGCGAGATAGTTCAACAATGTCACCATTAAAAACTACACCTTCTAATAATAGTTTTTCTTTTTTCGTCTTAACTCCTCCTTCAGCTGTGTAGCCTGTCATTTCACCCTTTGAAGAAACCACCCGGTGACAGGGAATCCTTTTTGAGTCCGGATTGTTCTTCATTACTGCCCCAACTGCCCGAGCTGCTTTTGGATTACCAGCCAATCGGGCAACTTGGCCATAAGTACTAACTTTTCCTTTTGGAATTCTCTCAACAATACCGTGAACCTTGTTTTTAAAATTCATGTGTTAAATTCGTTGAACGAGGGCAGTTAACCAAACTTTTAATTTACGTTTCAAGCTTTTTGGCAATTAATGAGGCTATTTTCCTACTTCCTTGTTCAATTTCTTCATATTCTTCTATTTGCCAATTATTATCTTCATAATACTTTTTCAATTCATTGTGAGAAAATATATAAGGCAAATCTTGCCTAAGATTTTGAACCATTCTTGTCGCAATAACGTTAAAACCCCCTGGTGCCGTCCATTTTTTAATTTTCTTTATAAGAAGATTTGTTTCATCTTTTTCCAAAAAATGAAGTAGTCCAATAGCCAATACTAAATCGAATTTCTCCGTTGTTTCAAATTCCAAAACATTGCTGACGACAAGATTAAGATCCGGACTTTTGCCAGCACGTTCTTCTAATATTTTGATTCCCTCTTCCGACATATCCACACCCGTCACCTCAAAAGAGTTCTCTAATAAAAAAAGAGTGTTTCTTCCATTGCCCACACCTAGCTCTAATGCCCTACCTTTATTAACATGGGTCAAAGCCTTTTTCATTATCGGCATAGGTTCTTTCCCAAATAATTTAGGCGTTGTTTTATATTTCTCGTTAAATCTATTTTTAAAATCCATTAGTTAATTGTATCACCAATAAATAAAACATTTGAGACATTAAAAAAAAGAATACGCCATAAGCTAGTAATAAAATTAAGTCATCTGAGTTGTCGTTAAAGGATTTGGAAGGGCTGATACTCTTCAATTACTGGAGTGTCTTTGGCGGGGACTACTATTTTCTTTTCAAATTTGTTTTTGGATAAGTCTGCACGTTTATTTATTTCTTTTACGATAATTCTTATTAGCTTCTTTGCTTCAATTTCATTTTTCTTAATTGACACATTCCAATCCAACCCTGGTCTAGTATTCGCTTCCAGTAGATAAACATTACCGTTATTACTGACAATGAAATCAAGAGCATACAACGAAAACTTTTTATCCAAGATATCAACCATTCTTTTGGTATCTTTTCTTATTTCCAAGGGAACTTTACTTTTAGATATATATATTAGCAGTCCACCTGCGTGCTCATTGCACCTAAAATCCCCCTCTTTGGCAACTCTAATGTATGTCTGAATAATTTTTTGTCCCAAAATTATTAACCTTATGTCGGTTGGCTTAGAAGAGTTTTTAAATCTGAACCCTTTATCCATTTTTACAAAAGGCTGGATGACAAAAGATATGTTTTTATGCTTTTTTACTAAAGCGATCATCGTTTTAGCCTGATCGTTATTGAATTTATAGACATTTAACCCGCCAGCTCCAAATCTATCCTTTATTACTACTTCTTCTGAAAAGTCGCTTTTGTTTTGATGTTTAGCTATTTTCCCCTTTAGAAGCTTTTGTGCCTTTATAACACCTTGCCTTGTATTATCTTTTATTGTTACCGTAGGTACAGAAAAACCACTTAGTGCGTCATAGGTTTTTTGCTTATCAAAACAAATGTTAAAAAGGTGTGGATCGTTAAACGGCTTAATATGTTTTGAAGAAAAAAGTAAATTACGCTTTATTTTTCTACTTTTACTTAATGGGGTGAATTTAACAAAAATAAGTTTTGAAAAACCTGTCTCTTGAACCTTTCTCCAAACATTTTTTTCAAAAAGCCAATAACTTTGGCATTTTCCTGCACCGACAATATCAGCAGATGTAGTAAAGGCTGCTTTTAAATTATTCTTCTGACAAGTTTTTAAAAAGTAACCATAAACTAGGTTATAGCTTTCATTCTTTGACCCCTTACGAAATGGTGCATTGATAGCTCTAGACATAGAACTTGCACTTTTAGCAACTTTATCAGAGTAAACAATTAATACGTCAAAATTGGTAATTTTATTCATACAAGACTTTTATCTACAAAACATAAGTTTCTTTTCTTAAGAAAGAAAAAGAAGAATCTTAAGGGGGCAATACACTGTATTATATACTTTATTAGGCTTTAATTAAAGAAAAAACTAATTCACGGTCTCTCCGAAAAGTCGATTGCTAGGAATACCAGTCATGGCTGAACACGTCGGTCTAGAACCTTTCAGACCCATAGCTGCTTATACAAGCGTATCACTTTAAAGACTGAATAAGACAAATGAGGCAGAATAAAGGATTACTTTTTTTTGTTCTTCTCCCCATATTCCACATAAAAGCATGGTACCCCTACGCTTAACTTTTTTGTACATATG
>CAYXBV010000014.1:0-11920 GCA_964463425.1 uncultured Gammaproteobacteria bacterium
CTTGCAAATAGGGGAAAAACACCTCTACACTGGTATAATACTACTATGCGTAAAATAAGTATCATCATGAGTTTTGTGGCCGCAACAGCTTTGAGTTTTGTTGTGGTTACAAATATTTTTGCTCAAGGTTTGCCTCCTATTGGTACGGCTAGTCAGTCAGCGGGGGTTGAAGCTGAACCCAGCCCATCGCCCAGGCCAGATTTAACTCAACCCACTGAAGAAACTATTGGGCCACTCGAGAAACTATTAGAAGAACAAGAATTAGGGCCAGTTTGGCCAACGAATCCAATTAAATATGCAATTAGAGGCGCCGTTGGAGCGGGTGTGCCACCGAATACGATTATCTTGCTATTACTGCTTCCAATGGTAGCCGCGGTTATCGCCTCAGCTAGGCATTTGTTGGGAATTAGAGGTTTTGGTATTTTCCTTCCTGCCGCCTTATCAATTGTATTTGTGGCTACAGGTCCAGTGGTTGGAATAGCCTTATTTTTACTAATTGTGGCCGTTTCCACGATGGCAAGAATGGCTTTAAGGAAACTTAAAATTAAATTGCAGTATCTTCCCAAAATGGCGCTTTTACTTTGGTTTGTTTCTATTGGCGTATTGGGGGTTCTTTTCTCAGCACCAATTATTCAACATCCTGATTTAACCAATGTTTCCATTTTTCCTGTACTGGTATTAGTTCTTTTGGCTGAAGATTTTAGCAGAGTGCAGTCTGGTAAAAGCGCAAAAACAGCCATCAATTTAGCTACTGAAACTTTAATACTTTCTCTTGCTTCATATGTTCTTTTAACCTTAAAGCCAATGCAAGAGTTTGCCCTACTTAATCCAGAGATATTATTGTTAATAGTAATTGCTATTGATTACTTGGTGGGCAAGTATGTTGGTCTAAGATTTATTGAACTTTGGCGTTTTAGGAGATTAATCAGCGACTAACAGTTATGGTTAAAACTTCATCAATATTAGGGCTAAATGCCAGAAGTCAACTTTATTCATATCCGTACAACCCTGTACAAGGTAAGAAGATAGCCAATTCAAAGTTGCGCACCAAAAGAGTGCTTAGAAAAGTTGGTATTCCAGTGCCCAAAACGTATGCGAGGTTTAAAGAGCCTCGAAAACTTATTGATTTTGACTGGAGCACATTACCTGACGCTTTTGCTCTTAAGCCCAATAAAGGTCTTGGTGGGGAAGGAATAATCGTTGTAAAGAAAAGATCAAAAGACGAAGATGGGTGGATTACGACTAGCAGAAAAAAGATTACAGTTGAAGATTTAAAACTACATATTTTAGATATTCTTGAAGGAGCTTACAGTATGCAAAATGTGCCCGATATAGCCTTTTTTGAAGAATATGTGGGGAGACATAAATCCTTTAGGAAATATGCATATAGAGGAACACCCGATGTTCGAATCATTGTTTTTAACAAAGTTCCTGTTATGTCTATGTTAAGATTGCCAACTAAAGAGTCGGGTGGGAGGGCCAACTTGCACCAGGGGGCGATTGCCGTTGGTATTGATATTGCCACAGGAATTACTACAAAAGCCTTGTGGAAGGGAAAGTATATTCCTTATAAGCCTGGTACAAAACGAAAGCTTCATGGAATAAAAATACCTAACTGGACAAAGATATTAAAGATGGCCGTTAACTGTCAGGAAGCAGCCGGCTTAGGATATTTAGGAGTTGATGTTGTTCTTCATCCCGAGAAAGGTCCAATGATTTTGGAAATAAACTTCTTACCTGGATTACAAATTCAAATTGCCAATCAAGCCGGATTAAGAAAAAGATTGGATAGAGTAGAAGACCTAAAGGTAAAAGATGCGGATCATGGTGTTTTGATTGCAAAATCTCTTTTTGCAGGACCTTTTGCTGATCGAGTTAGGGCAGAGGAAGGAATAAGAACACTTAATATTTTTGAGGACGTAAAGATAAAAGGAAAAGATGGTAAGAAGCTGGTTGTGTCCTCAAAGATAGATACGGGCGCGTGGAGAAGTTCAATAGATAAAACACTAGCACAGGATATGGGTTTATTAGAAGAAAGCAACATTCTTTGGCAAAAGACGGTTTGGAGTTCTATTGGGCAACAAAGAAGACCAATTATTAACCTAACCTATTGGTTAAAGGGCAAAAAGATAAATACGTCGGCAGGAGTGGCCGACAGGAGTAAATTAAGAAGACCGCTAATTGTCGGTAGGCGAGATTTGGCTGGGTTTTTAGTAAACCCTGTAAGGGAGGAAGATTGAGCAAGATATTAGTAATTGTAGGTGGTGGGACGAAACATATAGAACCCTTTGCAAAAGAGGCCAAAGAGCTTAACGTTTCACTTCTAACAGCTTCATTTTCCGATGTTGAGTATCTGACTGACAATGGGAAAGTAACATTAACGGTTAAGGGAGAAGACGTGGCTTCATTCTCAGCTGTATACATTCGGCTTGTGGGTAAAAGATACGAGGAAGCATCTCTTTTAGCTAACTATTGTAAGCAACACGGAGTAAGAATTGTTGATAGAGTGTTTGAAAGGGAGGACTTAATTCGCATTCCTATTCCTAAATCCATTGAAGCAAAATTGTTTATAGAAGCTGGTGTTCCAGTACCTAAAACGTATTTTGGCACGCTGGACAATATTAGAAAGAAGGCACCTAAAATATTCGGATACCCGTTTGTTATTAAGGGTACAACCGGCAAACAAGGCCATGCGGTTTGGTCACCGAGAGACGAAAGTGAACTGGATGAGTTATATGAGAAGTTAGATAAGTTAAGGAAAAAGGAAAAAATGAATTTTATTGCTCAAGAATTTACGGCGTCATCGCAAAGAAGTAGGATTTTTGTAGTTGGCGGAAAGGTTTTAGCGGGTATTACTCGCCCAACTCGATGGAGAAGGCGATTTATAGACAAAGTGAATGGGGAATTTCCTGAGGGAAAACGAGAAGAACTTAGTCCAGTCCCAGAAGATGAAGCGGAAGTTGCCCTTAAAGCTGCCGCGGCTTTACAAATAGATATAGGCGGGGTGGATGTTTTGAGAGTGGACAGGACAGGTGAGTTATTTATATTAGAAGTTAATTCTGCTCCACGCTGGGAGTCGGTGAAACACGACACAGGCCTTAATGTCGAAAGGGAAATTATTAAGTTTTTAGCAAGCTTGTAAGCTTCGTTCTCCTATAGTTTGAATATATGCCTAGCCTTTGTTATAATGTTCCTTCAGGTGCTCTTTATCATTAATATTCACTTTATTAACTTAAATTCCAAGGAGGTATCAAATGTCATTCGAGTCACTTCTTGACAGAAGGCCTAGGCTTGTAAGGTTTCTAGGTATAGCTGCGATTGCAGCCTTGTTCTCTTCAGTTGTCTTTTTTCTCCGAGATTGTTTTATTTTTGGAACCATATGCTTTGTTGCAACTGTGTTTATGGGATCAATCTGCGGAGCAAGTTGTGCTTTGACCAAAAAGCAAGAAACATTCTATATTTGGATTTCCATCGGAATTTGTGTAGCTTCGTTGCTGATTTTATTAATCAATATATTTTAAAAGGAGAGTTGCAATGAAAAAAAGAAGTGTTGAAGAACCCATTATGCGAAGACAACGTGTTCGCATAATAGTGGCAGCGATTGTATTTTTTGTTGCACTCGCCGCCGGCTTAATGGGCTACATTTGGACTCTTTTTGCATTAGTCTTGCTAGGATTTTTTCTGGTGTTCAGTTATCTGTTTTATAACGCCAGAATATCACGTGAGGCACGAAAGTATCATTTTGGAAGGATAATATTTGGGCTTTTGTTCATCCTTGAGATCGTTGGGATAATTGTCCTTTTACTCTTGAGATATTGAGGAGGGCGATAAAATGAACAAGCGAGAGTCAAAAGTTTCCATTATTACTACGATTGGATTATTTCTAATCGTATTCGGCACAGCCGTTTTTATTTCGAGCGGTTGGCGATGGGGAAGCGTTATGATCCTTTTGGGTTTGACGTTCACTCTCATGGCAGCTGTTATGAATGAACAAAACGACAAAAGAGCACTTTGGTTAATTTGGGCATATCTCCTCACTGGGGCTTTGACCACACTTGATTCCATTGTGCAGTTCGTTCATTTGTTCACAGGAAGGTGAATTGTTTAGAGTACCAGGCGCGTGTAATACTATTTACAAAAATAGTTGATCACGCGCCAGAAGTTCTTTTTATCGAATATCTTATTTTAACTCCACTGTTGCACCAGCTGTTTTAAGCTTTTCTGCAGCAGCTTTTGCATCTTCAGCTTTAGCATCTTTCAATACTTCAGCAGGAAGGGTTTCGGTCATATCCTTGGCTTCTTTAAGTCCTAAGTTTTGATTTATTTCTCTAATTGCCTTGATAACGGATATTTTACTATCTCCAGCAGCAGTAATAACTACTGTTTGATTAGCACCACTTGCGGCGGCTTCATCACCACTTGCGGCGGCTTCATCACCACTTGCGGCCGGTGCGGCTGCAGCTACTGGCATGGCGGAAATACCAAGCTTGTCTTGCAGTGCGTCAACTAATTGACTTAGTTCAAGCACGGAAAGCTTTGCGACATCATCGACTAGTTTTTCAACTGTCTTTGATAAATCCTTTTTTGTTTCTTTCTTTTTGTCTGCCATCATTATCACCTCCTTAAGATTTTTGATTTTTTGCCTCATTGAGGACAAAAACTAATTTTTGTAAATTTCCTTGAAGTGTGCCAATCAATCCGTAAAGAGGGGCTGATATGGTTCCTAGTGCTTGAGCAACCAAAGCATCCTTGCTTGGAAGCTTTGATAGTTTGACAAGATTTTCTTCGTTTTGAAAGAATCCTTCAATAACACCTACTTTTAACTGAGGGATTTCGAATTCCTTAGCAAACTTACCAAGAACTTGAAGGGGAGCAACAGGATCTTTTTCAGTGACGACAAGGGCGGTTTGCCCAGATAAGGCTGTATCAGTCATGGCTTCCTGTGGAATTTTTGCTTTTTCACCAGCAAGCTTAAAAAGAGTGTTTTTAACAACAATCATTTTAGCGTCAACGGCTTTGAGTCTCTTTTTTAAATCTTGTTGGACTTTAACGCTCATGCCAGCAAAATTGATAAGAATAGCCGCATTTGCGGTTTTTAATTCTTCTGTAAGATTATCGACGAAAAATGTTTTCTGATCTTTTTTCATATTTTCTCCATTAAAAAATGCGCTCGAGGCGCATTAAGATGCTTTGCCTCGGCATGTCTTATTTGTCTGCATGCTGTCTTAGGACGAAACTGATTATACAAAAAATAGGCCAACTAAGTCAAGCTGGCTCTTTTACTTTTTCTTGAGGAATCGGAGAGAGTGTTGTTTTGTTTTCTTCTATTGCAGGTTTGGTTTCAGTAGGAGGAAATCCGTCAGGCATGTTTTGGACCTTTTCTCTTATCTTCATGGCTGTTTTATTGTCGATGGCACCCTTTCCTGGTTGCCATTTGTCAACACCTGGATAAGTGCCGGGTTCAAAAGGAGCAACCGATTTTTGTTGTTCTGGTTGTTTTGGAGGAACTTCTTTTTTCCCCCATTCAGAAGTCGGATTTTTAAGCGACTCAGCCAGAGCAATGGGGTCTAACTTACCCCCCTTTTTTTTAGTCACAACTGGTTCAGGTGATTGTTTAGCAGTTGTCTTGGGAGGTGCGGCGATATTTTGTTTGAGTGGTGCTTCTGGTAAGGATGAGTTAGTTGGCGGGGTTTGGGTTAATTTATTGATTCGTTCAACTGGTGTTTCTTTTGTGGAAATTCTGTCTTGAATGGCAGCTGCTTGGTTTAAGATTTGCCCGATTGCTACTTGCTCGCTCTTTTTTTTAATTTGCTCGCCATCAACTGTAGGGGGGTTGTCAACGGTTTGTCTGGTTTTTGCACGTTCAACCTGCAGTGCGAAACCACGTTGTGCAAGTTCTTTGCCTCTGTCATTTCTTTTTTCTTGTCTAGATTTGGGACCAGACATAACGATTTTTGGGGGAAGTGGGGCTGTTTGCGTAATTGGTTGTTGCTCTTCCATGACAGGTGGCACATCAGGTGTTTTTCTTCTTCTAAACATTCTTGTTACCCAACTGTCCCCACCTTTGTCTTCCATTAACTTTATGCTAGCAGGAGCCGTAACAGACTGTCAATACAGGTTGAGGCTTAGGAAGTTTTGATTTTTACAGAAGGGCCCATGGTGGCGGTGAGATAGGCTTTAACAATTTGTCTTTTGCCTACGCCATTTAAGATGGCATCGATATTTTCAATTAGATCTTTTTCTTTTGAACTAACCTTACCAATAGGAGTATGCATAAGGGGGGCCTTCTTCTCTGTTTTTAAATGAATCTTATTAGCGGAGAATTTTTCTGCTTCTTTAATATCTTTAATTAAGGTTCCGGTTTTAGGATTTGGCATTAACCCTTTTGGCCCCAATATCTTTGCGTATTTAACTAATTTTGGCATCATGTCGGCCGTAGCGAGCAAGATGTCGAAATCAACTTTTCCCTTTTCAAGTTTTTTGATGGTGCTTTCTTTGGCAATTTCAATTACCTTTTCTTTTCCTGTTGAATGGGGTAGTGATGCTTTTGCCGAAATGCCTGTTTTTTTAACGACAATATGAAGTTCAACGGTACCATCAAACGAAGAATAGGATGTTTCTTTAACGAGCTTGATAGCTTCACCAAGCGCATATGTTTTTGTTTTGTTAACTTTGTTAAGAGCTTCTAGGTATTTTTTGCCACGCACTTTAGCTTTTTTTTCCGTTTTTCTGGTTGTTTTTTCTTTCTTTTCTTCTTCAACGATTGGTTCAGATCTTACGGCAACTACTCTTTCTCCTCCTTTAAGTCCAGGAACCTTAACTCCTTTTTTTTCCTTGTGGGCTTGTTTTTGTGAGCCTTTTCTCTTTTTTTTATCTTTAGGATCTTGTGATTCAGATTCTCCGCTGATAATGGCTGTTTTTGTTTTTCCCATGACTTATTTTTCCTCTACTTCTATGCCCATGCTTCTAGCTGAGCCGGCCACAATCTTTTTTGCAGCATCAATATCTTCGGTATTTAAATCATCCATTTTTTCTTTAGCAATTTCCCCTAAGTCTTTTTGGGTCAACTTTCCAACGATATCTCTGGGAGCCGTACTTGAACCTTTTTCAAGATTTAGTTTTTTCTTTATCATGTCTGAAACTGGAGCTTTTTTAATTTCGAACTCAAAACTTCTGTTTTCGAAGATGGTGATAATAGCGGGAACAATATTGCCTTTCATATCAGCCGTTTTTGCATTGTAGGCCTTTACGAAATCCATAATGGCTACTCCGTGTTGACCCAATGCTGGACCAAGAGGGGGAGCTGGTGTGGCTTCTCCTGCCGGTAAATTAACTTTTAGTGTTGTTAGTATTTTTAGTGCAGCCATATTAATTAATCGATAAATATCGTGAAGCTAGTTACTTAAGAAGCTTTCGATATTTTTTTATATCTCCCTCGAGAAAGCAATGTTTAACGAGGTAGAAGGAATTTTAGCCAAATATTGCCTAAAAGTAAAGCTTTAGTTAAACTTTGGCAATCTGGAGAAAATCTAGTTCGACTGGAGTTTCTCTGCCAAAAATTGAAACTAATACTTTAACTTTACCTTTTTCATCATCAATATCATCGATTGTTCCTAGGAAGTCTGAGAACGGACCATCTGTAATTTTGACAGCTTCGCCAACAGAGAATTTGGTTTTGAATCTTTTGGCTGGTGCAGAAACGAATTTCTGAATGTTGTCGACTTCTTTTTCGGAAAGAGGTGTGGGCTTGCTTCCTGCGCCTACAAATCCAGTAATACCTGGTGTTGTTCTTACAGCTAGCCAGGTTGGATCATCAAGAATCATTTTTACCAACATGTAGCCAGGAAAAATCTTTTCTTTTATGGTTGCCTTTTTACCTCCCCTTATGACCACTCGGTCTTGGGTAGGAACAAGAACCTCAAAAATATTGTCTTTAAAGTTCATTGTTTCAACTCTTTGCCTAAGTGTTTCGGCAACACGTACTTCGTGGCCAGAAGTAGTGTGAACGACGTACCACTTTGCTCGAGGGTCTTTCTTGTCATTAATGACGATATGACCTGGGATTTTCTTTTTTCCCACGCCACGTTCACTAACGGCATTTTTAGTATCTTTGGTTTTATTCATATTGGTGATTAAGTCAGCTTATTACCTGATTAATAATATTTCAAGTAGTTTTGTGAAGGAAAAATCTAAAACTCCCACATAAAGACCAATGGCTCCTGAAATGATAAAAACGATCAGCGTAAGCTTGATTACTTGCTCCTTTTTGGGCCAGATAACCTTGCCTAGTTCAGCCTTTACTCCCTTAAGGTACTTTATTACACCCTTCACGGTTTGAAATTGTAGCAAAAAAACGCTCTAGGTACAAGGCTGTATCTCTACGTGTTATAATCACAGCGTAATGAGTTCCTCTAATTTCTCCTTCGAAAAAAAGTTGTGGAAAAAAGGATTTAAATATGTTGCTGGACTAGATGAGGTTGGTCGTGGTTCTTTCGCGGGTCCAATTGTAACGGGGTGTGTGGTGTTTAATTCAAAGGTTAAAATACCCAAAAATATTGTTATAAATGATTCCAAGAAATTAACAGCTCAAAAACGAGAGGTTGCGAGTGAGTGGATATTTAAAAATGCTTTGACTTGGGGAACAGGGGAGGTAGGCGTTGCTGTTATAAATAGAATCGGCATATCTAAGGCAAACCAAATGGCATTTCGAAGAGCCATTGAAAACGCTAATAATAGACTTCAGAAAAGGATAGATTATTTACTCATAGACGCCTTTTTTGTACCATACGTTAGGGCTTTACCCATGGCTCGAAAAGCGGCACGAAAAGATCATAAGCTAACAGATGGAAGAGCAAGGCAACTGGCGATTACCAGGGGTGACCAGAAATCAATTTCAATAGCAGCTGCATCAATTATCGCCAAGGTGTACAGAGACAACATCATGCAAATTCTGGCTGAAAAGCCTCGATATCAAAGATATGGGTGGGAAAGCAATAAAGGGTATGGTACCAAAAAACACGGTATTGCCATAAGAAAGCATGGGATATCAAAATATCACAGGAAACAATATGTAGAAACTTTTCTTTCTAAGAAGTGAGAAATTATTCTCTTTTCTTCTCTAGTTTTATTTGGTGCTTAACTCTTTTAATTTTTTCTTGTCTTCTTTCGGAAGGCTTTTTATATCTTTCCTTTTCTCGAATTTCAAACAAGATTCCTTCGTTAACCACTTTTTTTCTGAAGCGAGCAATCAGTCTATCTTCTGATTCGCCCTTTTTCTTTTTGACGAAAACCATTAGTTATCGCCCCCTTTCTTTGAATGTTTAATGAAATCACATAAACCACCGCCTGATGTTAGTTTAACAGATAAGTGTGTGAAGTGGAACATAATAGGAGGAAATCTTAAAAAATATCAAATCCAGACTTTTTCTCTAGAGGAATTTCAACATTGCCACCCTCGTCATTGATCTCTTGTAAAATTTTCTTGTATTCGTTTTTGTTGGTTAGAAGTACACTCTTTTTAAGAGAATTGGTAATAACAACGCTTGCATTACCAGGCATAAAGACAATGTGCGGACGACTTTTTGTATAGTCTCCCAGTTGAGTTGCTCTGAATCCTCGCATTGCCGCTTCGTTTTTAAGGTAGCTTATTCCTCTGACCACATAATAAGTGCCCGATTTTGTTCCGACTATTTCGCCAATCAAGCTTTCTCCATGCTTTTGTATAAGTGTGTTGATTGGATTAGGCGCAATACTACTTCCGAAATCGGGACGTTTCGGCTCATTCTCTTGCTCGTAGAATCGTTTATAAAACCTTTCTTTAAACATGATTTGTTATTTTTTCGCTAAAAGTATACATAGCGTGAATCTGAGCGATTTTATCCTATATTGTGGCCAAAGTCAACATAATATATGCTAGTTTGTATTAGAACCCATAATGTTATATAATTTCTCCACGCAGTTTAAAATTATTAAGATGTAATATGGAGGCGTGTGTATGGGAGCAAATGTATTCACAAGGTTTTTTGGGGGCACTATTTTATTGGAAGGAGCTAAACCAGTACGTAGTACCAGATTGATACCAAAAAGAGGAGATATAATTTACGACACAGACGGATCGGTCTTACAGATTCAAGCTCTTAATGGACGACTTGTCGAAATACTTATTGAAGGTCCACCGAGACCGATGAAATTACCATCAAGTTGGTACATACCAGCCACGAATCCTAACTAAACTGCAACAAACAAGGGATGGGTAGAATTTACTCGTTTTTTCTTTTTTTACCCTTCCCAGCACCACAATCTTGACATTATAGGTTAACTATAATATACTAATTTTTCAGTCGCACCCTACATTAAAATTTTAAAAAGGAGGCTCAATCAATGAGCAAAAAAATGCGAAAGTTCAGATTGATCGATTATGAAGTTGAAGATGGCCATGTTGTTATCAAAAGTGGCACACTGCAAGAGCTGATCGAAAAGAAACCTCTACAGCCAGCTGTTTTTGAAGACATCAGTCCATGCGATCTATTGACAGTCGGAAACACTATTTGGCAAATGCAGTCAAATCGGAAGTTCCGGGCAGTCAACGTATGCGGTCGCACGCTACATGATGACCTGATTCTTATCAAAAGAAACAGACGATCACAATAAGGGGCGACGAACCATTTTGATTAAATTCAAAATGACCTGGAGCAGGTAAAATTGTCGAATTATACGACAAGCCTGCTCCTGTTTCATTTGTATGGGTATAAAAGAGTGATTAGTGGTACTTAATGATTAACTGAGGAAGATTTCCTGTTCCTTCTGAGTTGTTTGCGGATTCAAAATAGACAAGATCACTTGAGGTTCCTGTTGATTCAGTTGCGAAATGAAGTCGATATTGAGAATTATCTCTTCCGTTAGATAGATCGTTTTTTAGAGAATCAGTAACGCTGGCATCTTTCCATTCAATTACAGAGTTATCAGTGAGGGTTGTAAAACTAGATGAAATTGAAGAAGCTCCATAATCTTCATTACCCAAGCTGCTTCCATAATCAAGGTGATCTACTCTAAGACTTCCACCAACTCCATACGGATTACCAACTATTTTTTCTTGATACATACGCAGGGTAGCACTTTCGATAACAGCGTCTGTTGGCAAACTACTTAAGTCAAAGCTAACAAAACCGCGTTGGATAACGCTTAAATTCCTTCCTATTAAAATGTATAAAGCATCAGAGCCCAAACCATTGCTACCTCGATAGCCATCTAGAGAGGTCGTTGCTGCAATTACTTCTTCTTCTGTAACTGGTGCAGGTGTTGGCGTGGGTGATGGACTATTAGTTGCTTCTGGTGACGGACTTGGATTTTCGGTATCTTCTTCTGGGTTTGCCGTTGGGCTTGATTCAGTTGTTGGTGTAGGTGACACTTCAGGTTCTTGTTTGCTTCGACTGGACCCAAACCAAAATGCTCCTCCGATGACAATAAATACGAAAATAATTGCCGCAATGATTAAGAATTTCTTTTGAATAGACAGATATTTCGAAGGCGCCTTTGAAGTTGGTTCCTTATTCTTAGCAGGAATAATGTGTTCTTCCTCCATCTAGCTGGAATAATAAATTACGGAATTGCAGAAGTCAATAATGATAGGTTTTTGTCTGTGTTTATAATTAGAAAATTAATTTATATTAGTACTACTTGAGTGAATAAGAAGGAGACAATAAAACCAATTGTCCAAAAAGCTGTATAGAGAATTACTTTCAAGGCATCTTTAATTTTTCCTTTTTGCCAAAGAGTGAAGGGATAAGAAAGGGTAATTAGTGCACAAATTAAAGCGGAAGCAACAAAAAGAGACAAGACGATTAGGGGGCCAACATAGTTATTCATTTTTGGGAACCAATCATTGCCTTTCCAAAAAATAACAGAAACTAGGGAAATGTAT
>CAYXBV010000015.1:0-5693 GCA_964463425.1 uncultured Gammaproteobacteria bacterium
GTGTTTATTGCTTGACTAGAAGTATTTTTCATCTCATTTAGTTGTAGGATAGCATGCCTACGGTTCTTATTCTGAAATAGTTGAGCAGGTCGGTCTAGTACTTTTGTATCATTATAACAATAGTTCACTTAAATATAATTTTCTTCATCTCTTCAATGTCCGAATGTAGTGTAATTAGGTTTTTTCGTAAGAAATCTTCAATCCTATCAGCTTCGGGTAAATCAAAACTTGCTGAGATTATTAAACTATGAATATCTGTACTGGCCAATTGCTTAACAGATTCTTCCGCATCTGAAAGCTCTTTGACAAACTGTTTAATACTTCTTACATAGTGCCAGGCTAAGCTACTTTGTGTAGTTACATCCCTCACTCGCTCGGTAGTCACGCCTTCACTCACCTCTTTTACTTTCCATGACGGTGGATGCCCATAATCTGGACTGTCTTTAAAGAACAATGTTGAATGAATCCATTTTAATTCAGCAAGAAACGCTATATGGAAATCGTAGAAAACTGGTATACCTTGCGGGTTATATTCTCTATTCAATGCGTGTGTATCCCTCCTTCTAATCCAAGTAGAGTAAATCAATTCTGTTGCTACTGCCTTTTCGATCGTCTGGCACGGCAATTCCTCTAGTTTATGAGAGGAAGCTAGCCTAACAAGTAAAGTGTTATCTTTTGAAGCGTCTATATTAAAAGAAAATAGTGTTTTAAGCTCCATCATCTCCTCGTCAGATAATAGTTTAGTTTCTGCAATATTGCAGAAACTTTTCCCGAGAATGTATCCGAGGAAAGGCCTCTTAACATCGGGTGTTTTTTTTACATACCAAAATTTGTTATCCTGAAAAACTACATTAGGAGCCAATGTCGAATTAATTGTTATTTTCTCCTCATCAGTTAGTAATCTAAAGTTCATATGTTATTACTTATTATCCAATCTTGGCTGAGCAGGTTGGTCTAGAACCTTTGTATCATTATAACTCAAAGCTAAACGAGACAAATGAGACACTATAAAAAAAGGGGTATACTGATATAGTTTGATATATTATTTATTTGCCAAACCCTAGAGTGATACTTGCGCCCTTTTTCTTGTTCTTGAAATCAATTGTTGCCATAATTCCTTCTCGTTTTATATCCACGTATCGAAATTCAGCAATGTTTAGTATTGGGTTAACGATAGGTTGATCGGCAAGAACTGCAGCAAGGTTTATCATAAAGTTCAACCATCTGTCGTCGCTATTACAAAAATCTGATGGTAATCCGTATTCATCAAGTAAACTGATAAGTTCATTTCTAAACTTTGGTAAAAGGAGAAAATCTATATTGTCATCCTTAGGATAAGTATCAATTGACTGATCTATCCTTGTCATGATTTCTTTCATAGCCTTGGTGATATATTCTTTTTTAGTATGGACTACCCAGTCTGCATGGAAACGCACGAGTGAATAGTTTTCAGGTTTATTTTGTTCTCTTTTTCTATCAAGTAATTTTCTCAATTCAACCATTAGATAAACAATTTCGCATTCTTCTTTCATTGAGTGGTTGTTCAGAAACACTGTTAATTTTTTTACTATTTGAATCTTCATAGGCTGACTTTTACTAATTCCATAACATGTTTTCGTTCTTGAATCTGGGGAAATATGCGTCACTTTTTTGTCTTTGTGAAGCAACACTATACATATACTCAAGAATATCAAGGAAACTAGAAAACGTGAGATACTCCATTGTCAACCGAGCATAAAACATCGCATCAAAATCAACACTAAATGGGCCACGTCTAATAATAAACAATCCATGATCGTCTGGAGAATGTGCATAAAGCCCTTCTTTTACCAAAAACATCCTATCTTTTTCTTTCTCAAACTGTGCAATCTGCTTATCTAGATCTGTTTCATTACGATCTTCAATTTCCCAGTTGTGTTTTTTTAATATCTCTTTGAGCTTGGTTACATTTAATGTGTATTTAACCAGGTAATAACCAGATATTAAGTACATACAATCTTTGGCTGAAAACGGGAAGATTGAATATGGAGGAACCGATCTAATAAAATTGCCTTTTTCGTCGCTATAAAACGTGTCCCAGTTGCTATGAACTAATACTAAATCTTTGGATTCCACTTTAGGTGAGAGTTTTTTTAATTCCTCGACGTTAACATTTTTACTTCCTTTAATAGCTCTAAAATTTGTTACCTCGATATTTATACAGTCGTCAAAATTTTCCGATACAATCATTTTCTTTTCAGATTCTCGAAATAATCTTTTGATTTTGTTTGTGTAGGTTTGTGGTTCCAGTTCCATTATTCTCGTTCCAATATCAATTCCGCCAATCCGAGCTTTGTTTATTATCGCAATCCTTTGTAGTTCAAGTAATCTTTTTGCCTGATTACTTATTTTTGCTTTTCCCTGAACCTTTTTAAGGGTAAACATATTCTTTATGTCTTTCCCATATTTTTTGATTTCATGAATGAAGGCAACCCCATCTTTGATTTCAGTTAAATCACCCACTCTTAGAAAGTGAGTTAGATCATTAAGGATCACAAGGCTATCCAGCGCTTTGGAAATTCTATGTGCCCACATAAACTCGCTTCTAAATTCTTTACTGTTAACATCTACGCTTCCTGCACCAAAGCCTCTAGCAGAGGAGTTTAAGAAAGTGCGGTTATAGTTCAAATTCCTCCATGCAATACCATCACATATCGTTCTGGAGATTCGTATTAGTTGCTCGTGAATGAGAATATGATCTTCTAGCCCACGAAGCTCCTTTTCTTCTTTTGGAGTTAATCGGCCCTTCTCGTGTAGTTTTTTGGCTCTTTCTCTTCCTACCCTTAGTTTTTCCCAAAGCAGTGTTTCGGCTTGCGCTAGTTTGTACTGCATTGCAAGCAATACATTTTTCTTATGCTTATGTCGCTTGCTCCGTGTTGCTCTTAGTACCTTTTCAAAATAGTCAACCCATTCTTTGTAATAAGAACTGGCGAGAATGGATGATATCTTAAGTGCAAAGTCTTTTTTAAGCATGTACATATTATTTCGATTTTGATCATCAATAATTTATTTAGCAGGTTGATTCTTAAGTTTATCTAAAATCTTTAAGTCATTTTCTGTCGCAATCTTCAGTTTTTTCATCTTCTCAAAGTATATAATTGCCACATCGTTATTACCTTCTTTCTTGGCTTGTTTAGCTAATGCGCGATATGCACTGCCCACAATTCCCAATGGCGCAGGTGGAGGGCTATCTTTCCATTCAGGTGAAATTGCACACCTATCACTTATGTTTAAGCCAATCTCTGCACTTTTCAAATAATTCCCACGTTTATAGAAAAGCTCAGCATATGAACAAAGACATGGTTCATATTCTTTTGTGTTATCGAAAACAAACTTTAAAGCCTTTTCTGCACGATCTAAATCTCTGATTGGAGCATCATCTACCAACATATGCCCAAGTTCTCCAGCGATGTCTATTTGATCCAAATATTCGGCGTTATGCCGTTTTTCTAAAGGTAATTGTACAGGAAGAGTATTTTTGGATAGTCCAAACGCTTTATTAAAATAAGATATCGCTTTATCTAGATTTCCTTTTCTCTCGTCTCCTCGAATATGCCATGCAGTAAAATTTCTCCACGCTATGCCCAACCAGTAAACTAATCTTGGATTTGTAGTATTCTGAAATTCCTTTTCAATATCTCCAATAACACTTAACATGTTTTCTTTCTTAAAATCTTGTTCATCGCCAAAGCCCATGCTCGTAATACGCATAAGCGCAGTTATCGCTTCGTTGTCATCTTTATATTTCGAGTTATTAAATAATTTGAACATGGTTATAGTTTTGTTAATAAATTGAAGTGAAATTCGAATGTTTTGGTAAAATTTGAAAAAGCGTCAAAATTACTAAACATGAATGACTCTTCCAAACCGCTTTCTGAATCCAAAGTCATATCCCCATATTTCACTACAGGAATTTGATAGTTATTATTAAATCTTTTGTCTCGAGAACCATCTTTGTTTGTTTTCTTCCATGTGTGCTGAATAACTTCCGTATCCTTCGGAACACTTTCTTCTTCGATGTATGCAGTTAGTTTTAATCCAAAGTTAATATCCTTGAGATCAAAAATCCCAAAGTCTCGATTGTCCTTAAACAAAATAAGAAATGTCGGAAAGAAAAACAAATCGGGGCCATTAGCATTGGGTAGTAGTAGATGGGGAAGATCACTCTTAACAAACTCTATATCTCTATCTTTATTGCATATTGGCGTTCTCTTTGTTGCCGTTTGTGCCATTGTGCGGGCTTTTGCTCTGTCAACCCCTTCTGCGTAAGTAATATCCCACATCTTCTCGCTACCCATTAATTCCTTGAAGGTATCCACACAATTGAGCCAACTTTTCTCAAGTTGAGATTTGTCCGCGAATGTTAATTGAACAAAAGTAGACTCAACCTGGTTTTCTAGCTCTTTGACTATTTCTTGTTGTGCTTTTCTAGTCTCGGCAATCCTTTTATAAAAGAAACCAACAATAACTAGATAACTGCCAAAGTGTGCGAAGGTTAAGAAAAATTGTTTTGTTTTTGCAGAATTGAGTTTTTTGATTATTTCAACACGCTTGTTATAAATATCGGTAATTTGTTTCCTTAGTTCTTCAAAGTTTTTACTAGTAACAGTTAGGGCCTTGCTAGAACTTCTGATGATATTTCCTGTGTTTGATACCTCAATCCCAACAGGGTAACTTTTATTATTTGACGGATTAGTTACGCTTTGAGCATCATTACTATTATTTTTGGGGACTTTGAGCAATCTGTCCACACTCACAGATGTTTTGTTGTATACCTTGTTGTACAAAGCCTTCTTGGGGTTTGTAATAATACCCATACCTCTTGGAGCCTTTAATCCCAAACTATGCCTCACATACCGTTTCCACGACGTCCTAGCTGAAATTCTTCTTTTTAACGATGGCGTTCTAATTCCAAATTTCATATATTAAGAATCTTGTTTGATAATAAATCTAAATACTTTTTGCGCTTTTCTTCTGACAGTGAAACCTTTAACTTTTCGTCAACTATCGAGTTATTAATCGTATCCCTTAGTATTGAAGTATTTAAGAAAAAATCACCGTTGTGTGTTTCCGTTCCAAGCAAAGTAATCGTTCCAACCATAAATTTAGCAAAGTTTTTCTTATTCAATCTATCTTTAGATTTTATAATCCATGGCTCATGAATTTTTGTTTTATCACATTTGACGTAGCTAGAGTAAGAAGAAAGTAGGTTGTCCATAAAAGAGTCAGAAGTAAACATGTGCTTCGTAGTTTCTAAAAATTGATCAATGACGCCAAAAACAATGAGTAATTTTTCTTCCGTGGATTTATTTGACTTCTTAATAGCATTTAGATTATCTATGAGTCCCATTGTTAACACTTCCTTGGTTATGTAATCTTCCAACTCAAATTTATCTGGAAACATTTTATGTAAAACACTTCCACTTTTTGGCCGCCTGCTGTAGCCATACGCTTTCCATAATTTATCATCTAAAACTGGCTTCATAGTTGTGCCAGTTAAGTACAAAACAAGATCGTTTAACTTCGTTTTATCTGCCATATTCTATTCGTTATAAGTTAGTAGGCATTTGTTGTCTTTTGAACCTATCCGTTCAACTTGGTTGCCAGACTAGGACTCGAACCTAGATCGGTGGGATCAGAACCCACTGTCCTAC
>CAYXBV010000016.1:0-5683 GCA_964463425.1 uncultured Gammaproteobacteria bacterium
GGTTTCTTATTCATATTTTTCTCCTTTTAAAAATTGGGCTGAGGTTGGGAGTTGGGAAAAGAGGAGTTTAAAACCCCAGCCCGTTGTTTGGAGGGTAGAGTGGCGGTAAGGAATCGCACCTATTTGCAACGCTTCGGACTCGTTTAAAAACAATTCCTTTGCTTGCTTTCCCGTTCGCCTATAACGTACGCTACTCTACCCGTATATTCAATTTTCAATAATGAGCTTTAGGCCGCACTTTCCCCTCGCCCGCCTCAAAAGGCTTTTAAGGTGACGGTAGCTTTCGCTGAACGGCCTTAGCTCTTTAGTTTTCAAATGCCCGTACTCTCCGGGCTGTCACGCTTTAACGAATAACCCCAGTAACTAAACCAGCCTATCGTTTTGCCCCTGTTAGCCTAACCGCACGTCTGTATGCTTATATACATAGGGGACTCTGTCCTTGCTTAATCTGACTCATCAAGGCATCCAAGTTTTTACGCCTGTCGGCTCTCAGATTGGAGCAGGTCAGCGGGCAGGAATCGAACCTGCAATATAGTCCCCAAAATGGCTCTTCGAGTGTCTTAAACTGTTATCTCACGTCCATTTGTACTATCCGCCGATATTAACTTTTCAAAAGGGCTGATCGCAGGTGGTTGAGAAACCAGCCCCCTTTTTTACCAGCTACACACTGGCTATTTTTAGCGGGTTGAATTTTCGATTAGAATAAAATCCCGCTTATCTTTCAAAAAGCAACCCCCCGATGTCACAGGTCGAGGGGCGAGGGTTTATATACCGAGTATCCTGCTTCCACGGTTGAAGGAGGGTGATGTTTATTAAGTTGTCAATTCTTTTTTCTGGTAATCCCAATATCGGGTAAAAGCTCCACTTGAACATATAACCTCAAGCTCGCTTTTTGTGATATGGCACGTGTTTTCTACTTTTCTGGGTCTGCTCCATATTTGGCCGTTATCTAAATCTATCAAAGAAACCTTATACCAAACGGAATTTGTTTGGTTTTGTATGCCAAGTAAGTACTTTCCGCCACCACGTTGCAAGAACCTATCGCCTATAGAATAGGTAGTCTCGGCGTCCTCAATCTCTTTTAAGAGCCTCTCGCCCTCTTCGATTAACTTCTGTCGGTCATTCCGATTCTGCTCTAATTGAGCCTGTAATGCTTCTTTTTCTGCCATAATATCCTCACTTCTAAAAAATATTTAATAAAGCAAATTCGCCAAATAACTCTTTGGCTTTTTTGTTATAGGCTTTGGCCGCTTCAATTTCAGTAGCGAAACAACCAAGATGTATTTGTTTGTAATTATAGTATATTCGTGCTCTCCAATATTTATAGAATTTTCCTTTATACGGGTCTTTAATCAGAGAAACGCCTTTATATTTCGATGTGCCGTTTTTTTGAGGAAATTGATTTCTGAGATTTTCACTATGAGTGCAAATCCGTAAATTACTCTTGCGATTATCAATTCCACAGTGATTTACATGGTCTATTTGTAAATTATCAGGACAATTCATAATTTGCCTGTGCATCTGAACTCTTTTCCGCTTCCCATTTTTATCTCGTGGCATATTTCTTACTGCGTAAAATGTATTGCCACCTTTTTGTACACACCATTTATGCTTCGACAATTCTTCAAAGCTTTCATCGTCGACCAAAGTAAATGTATTTGGATATTTAGGTGTTGAAATATCGAGCCGTTTCATTTTATCTCCAATAAAAAAACCAGAAAACCGGCTGCGACAATCAGAATCACGAAGATTTGACATACCGGTTCCTGGTTTAATTTCATTGAGTTTAGATTGTAATTCTAATCGTCGCATAGTTACATCATCGACTTTCCGCTTGTGTTTGTCAAGCCTTTTTTTGAGATTTTTATCATTTATTTTCAATATCACGGTTTTCGGCTCAATATTAAGGCTTTTTGGACAATATTTTTTAAGAAAATTGGGCGGCCAGCACGTTGCCAACCGCCCGTGAAGAAGGATGAGAAGAAAAATCTGTTACTTTTTGTTTGAGAAGAAATACACTATAACACCACCAATACAAACCTTGCCAACGTCAACAACGGCTCTTATAATAGCTGTTTTGAAAGTTTTTTTAGTATCTTTGCAATCCGCTAAGTGTTCTGTCAGTTTAGCGCAAGGCTGAGCAGGAATAACCATTAACTTTAGTTGCGTTTCGATCCTAACAATGCTTTCTCCCATAGGATCGAGCTTATCGTAGATTCTGTTAATATCCTCTTTTGTTACCTCTGCCATTGTAAATCCCTTAATTTAATCGTTAGTTTTTCTCATAAACACCTTCATCTATTTTTCTCGCGCCTTCACCAAACCACCAATAATAGGTATCACCCATCCAAGGTATTCTCCTGACAAATTCGCTGCCCTTTTCAGAGTCCTCGTTCATTAGAGTAAATATGTCTTTCACCGCTGCGTTGATATTAGTAACTGGCAAAACTATGTTATCTTTCAGAAAGATTATTGGCCCTTCTCTGAGAGATTTACTTGCCGAATATTTACTTAACATTACCATTTGAAGCAGATTATCCATTACATAATTTTCCACTTTGTCTAATGGTTTGCCTTTTACGAAGTCTTTTATCGCGTCCATACTGGAATCGGCAAGCGTGAACATAAAGGACAGCCAGAGAAGCCTTGCAAAACCTTTTAAAACTCTTTCCTTGTCGCCGCTTTTAACTCCAGCGGTTATCTCAGCGAATCCCTCTCTGCGAAGTATATCTATTCGTTTAAGAATAAAAGTCTTATACATATAAAATACTTTCCAATTACCAGCTTTGGCGTACAGTTCAGGTACTTCCATCTTTGAAATAGGCTGGACATCGGCAAGTTCATTTAAAGCAAAGCCCTTTACATTGTTATCAATTTCACCACTTTTGAGCGAATTTAATACAGATTCAACGCCATCTTCAGGATAGTATTTTCTTATTTCAACCCTTGCTTTTTCGGGATTCTTAACAGCCATTTTTCTATATTTATCAACTATACTGTTTACATAAGTTTCCTTACCAACTCTATCAGCAAGTTCAAAAGGCTTCATTAGCTTTTTAACAATACCGTCAAGATCAGCGTCAACCCATTCCTGCCCGATATGAGCAACGCCAATATCACTAAGTTTTATATTGGATTTACCGATATGCGCCCGAACATAATTAGGTAACATAGTTCCAGGTGCGTAAAGAAGTGGCAAAACAGCCTCGCCATATTGTGTTATTACCGCGCTTATCTGTGCAAGAGAGCCAGCGTACTCTAACGACTTAACAGTCTGCATCCACTTACCAGAGCCTTTGGCTTGGAATATACCTTGAAATATATTGACAAGTTCTTCCTGCTGACCGTATTTTAATTTACCATCCTCAATTAAATCAAGGACATAAGCACCGATAGAATTATCTAACGAACCGTTATCTTTCTTGTCAAGTTCTGCCTGAAGTTCTACTAACTTTGCTTTTCGTTTGTCTATTTCAGCTCGAACCATTTCGGGGGTTAGGTTAATAAACTTTTGTTGTTGTAGATCATATCTCTTTTTGGTCTGACCACTCTTGAGTTTGGCTATTACAGTTTGGTTACGACTAATACTGGCTCTTAATTTAACAATCTCCGCTGTGGTCTTACCGAAAAACTGTCGAGCGTGTATGTTTTCAGTCATACTCTCGATGTACCTGCTTATAGATTCCTCAAAGCCATAATAGTATTTCTTTAAACTAAAGTCTTCTCTCGATACAGTTCTCTCTTTAGCAAATCCAGGTCTGCCTAAAGCTATACCGGAAAGCTGATAACCTCGCAGAAGTGAATCTATCATTTTCATCTGTTCGTCTTTATTAAGCGGACGGCCTTTTTTATCCTCAGCCATGAGCATAGCCATTACTATCGGCTCGTATTGTTCTTGCCTATTCAATAAACCCATCAGGCCATCGAAGTCTTTAACCATACTGGGGAAATAAACATCAAGATACCCCATATCAATACCTACCGCTTTGGCTTCATGGAATATAACGTCCATCATAGACCTGTATTGAGCGTACTCATCTTGTAATTTATATTTAGCGATCAGTTTATTTGTAGTTTCATCGTCAGCCTGCCATACCGCTTTATCAAAAGCCCTTTGATCTTCGGCGCTCATCTCAGTTCTTATACCGTCAACTAAACTATGAGCAACTTTTACCCTGTCTGCTACAGTTGTAAGGGTAGGATTTATATACTTATTGCGAACATCCTGAAATAAACCTAAAGATATATTCTTCAGTCTGGTACTCATCATACCAAACGCTTTATCAATACCCTTGCCAGCTTCATTAAGAGTTTGTCCTATCGCTGCTTTCGTAGTTAAAACAACTGATTCTTTGGGTTCTTTTTTGAGCTTAGTCTTTTTAGGTTTTGGAGCTTCACCGATTAGCTCTTCAAGTTTAGCTATCAGTTTCGCTTCACTACCAATAGGAGTATTATCAAGAAAACCACCTTGTCTGTGGTCTTTCTTTACCTCTTTGGTTAAGGGTTTTTTGAGCTTCGCAATATCCTCTATTACCGCCTCTGAAGGTTTATCTGCATTAACAGGCATAATCACGGTAGATGTTTTGCCATCTAAACTTTTCGTGAGCATTGGCCTGTCTGGTTTTGGAAAATAAAATTCAAAACTATTATCACCACGCCCGGCGTGGAATTTGATAGTATCAAGAAGGAATTGAGGATTTACTCCACAAAGTATTTTACCACCGGGATTAACATTGATTTCAGTATGACCTACTTCTGGTGCAGCTCCAGCAAAACCTAAAGACCCATCCTCATTGGCGATAACAAGAATCCCTTTTGATTCCTCAGTCGTTACAAGGCTTGCCCGTTGGATGTGCGACAATAAAGCGTTCAAGTCATTAACAATAATCGGTTTTTGGTCGCTTACGTCCGGGACAATTTCTTGCCATTTTGGAAATCTTAGTTCACCCTTCTTATCAACCTTGCCAAGTAAACCCTTTCTTAATGAAACTGGGTTTAAGTAAATGCCGTCTTTGCCCCATTTACCCTTTGCTATAAACATACGTCTACCATCAGTACCAACAATATTTTCCCCCTCTACGAAAACGCCTGCAATGGCATAGCGGGAATCTTCTTTAGCCGTTGCCGCAAATACAGCCTTAATAGAATCTTCTTTTGTCGGAGGTTTAATTTTTAACAGTTTTTTTGCTTTTGGTAAGGTGCTTCTTTTTTTAGTGGTACGCTTCTTGGACATTCGGGTCATTTTATCCGCAATGGCAGCAAGTTCTTTTTCTTTGCCCGGCATTGCGTACAGTTTTGTATCAGGCATTGGGGATGGTATGGATTTCTGGGCGGTACGATAAGCAGTATCAATTTGCTCTGGAGTATATTCTACGGCTCCAGGGATAGTTACTTCATTCTCTCTGTCCCACCTCCCCTTATCGTGAATCCCTTCCCAAACATTACGAGTATCATACTTACTTCCATTGGCTACCCAGTTGGCGTGGTATTCTGTGATTTTAAGGGCATCTTCTTCTTTGGTCGGGTCGAGTTTACCTGTGGGAACAAACTCGCTTGCTTGCCCCTGCTCCACTTTAGGACTTGTGGCAGGCTCAGTAATGATTTCTTGTTCATTTTTAATCTCCTTTGGTTTTTCAGTTGTTAAGCTTTCCTTGACATCTGCTCTTAGTTGTGAAATAAATTT
>CAYXBV010000017.1:0-2820 GCA_964463425.1 uncultured Gammaproteobacteria bacterium
ACCATCCTAAGTATCTTTTCCAGAAATCTCGGTCATATTACTATTAATTTGGCTGCGGGACAGGGATTTGAACCCCAATCTCTGCTTCCAGAGAGCAGCGTGCTACCATTACACCATCCCGCATTGAAGAGTCCTATTATACCAAAGATGGGGCTATTTCTTAAAAATTCTTTTCCAAACTAATTTTAAGAGTGAATCAGGTTTCTTCGTGTTTTTAAAAGTTTGCCTTGACCAGACGGAAAGAATTATCCATTCATTCTTTTCATTCTGTTTAGCAACAACTTCAATTTTTTGATTTCCGTATGTTTTGTAATATATCCAAGCACCTTTTGATTCTGCGTACTTTGATTGTTCCGGGCGCCTAAAAGTTGCCCATGCATCTCCTTGAGAAATATTTCTTTCTTTTAGTCTTTGCAGTGCGTGATTGGTCCAAATAACGCCACCAAAATTTCTCTCCATATCTTGAGTATATCAGCACTACTCTCGAAAAATAATTATTCTCTTTCTTGAAGATCTTTTAACAGTTCCGAAGCCAAGCCGCCTATTTCTTGTTTAATTAACTCTTCAATGTTTTCTTTAATTCTTTCTTTTAAATAGTCCATTAAATTCAAGCTGTGTGGAGCTTCATGAAACATTCCTAAAAACTCCTTGTGATTATCTTTTGGCAGATTATCTAAAACACATGCCAACACTCTGTGGTGAATAATATCATCAACCAGTTGCCACAACTCTTCTCTTTCTTCTTGCGTTTGAGCAATCTTTTTAATTTTTTTCTCAATATCGTCAAGAACTATTAAATGATCGTAATATACTTTGCTCATATTTCGTGTAATGCCCCTTCCGGCAAGTTTAATTTATTATATTCCACTGGGCCGAGTGGCACATTGTTTTCTGGATCGTCAACAAAAAACAAAATAACAGGGCCCTTCTTATACCTTGGACCACCGAGATAGTCCATTACCTCAGGACTGCCCCCGAAGTGCTTCCCTGTCCATGCAGCGGGCCCAGAATCAGCAATAGAAGCAACAACAGCATTTCCATTATCAGTATTAACAATTAATACTTTCCTGTATTTATACCAATCTCTTAAATATGGCTGTCGTGTGTTCCAATCGGGTAAATATAGTGTTTGAACAACGGCGTACCACCTCTCTGTTTCCTCTAAATCGGGAGTAAACGCAGTCTTTGATTGCGCAAAATAACCCCAAGCACCAAGACCAGGGGCAATTCCTTCTGTAAGAACATCTCCGGAACCGTGATTAATCAAGACATCTCCGGGATATCTTCTTAAATGTTGTTCAGCACCAATACGACCAAAAGTAGTATTCAAGTGTTCGCCTTCTAAAGTCGCCCTAGCATTGACACCCAATATATTCTGAAAAAGTTGCTCTAAAAATTTTTCTTCTGACCTGGTTAATGACCTTATTTCATTTGGCAACACTGATGCCAAAGTATCTACTAATAATTTTTGTGGTGTATCAACACCCTCTACTCTCCCCTGATCCTTAAGTTTTTCTATTATTTCATTGGGGGCAGGCAGTATCTGAGCATCACCAGGAGGAGTCAGAAGAATGGTTCCTGTTATCGCCCCTGCTCCGATTATCTTGGCTGAGTGTTTTCTAACATCCTCTAATTGAACTCCCTTTTCTTTTAAGAACTTTTCTACATCTGGATACTTTTCTGAGAATTTATTCTTTGCTTCTAAGTGTTTGAGTTTTAATCTTTGTCGCAGAACTTCAGAGGATACATTTTTCTTTTTTTTCTTGGCGGCAGTTTTGACCATGTTATTTAGCAAAAGGTTTCAACCTACTCAATGTTTTCTCTTTTCCGAGAATGATAATTGAATCATTAATCGGTGGAGTAAATTTCTTACCAGTAATAGCAATTCTTAAGTCCATGAAGAAATCTCCCGTTTTAAAGTTGTTCTTTTCAATATTTGATAATAACTCCTTATCCACAGCTTCTTTGTTCCATTCCTTTATTTCGTCTAATACCTTAATAGCCATACTTATGTGTTTCTTGTAATTTTCTCCGAATAATTTTTTGTTTACTTCGGGTTCCTTAAAGAAAAACCCCGCCAAGGTCTCAAACTCAGAAAATGTTTTGATTCTTTCTTTAATAAGAGGTATTACTTCTGCAATCTTCTCCTTAGAGTATTTTTTCTTAAAAAACTTAGCCACTTTGTCAGCAAATTCTGAATCACTTAATTTTCTTAAGTATTCTCCATTAATCCAATCCAATTTGTCTTTATCAAAAATCGGCCCTGCTTTTCTGACTCTTTCTAAACTAAAAGCCTCAACAAACTCACTTAATGAAAAAATCTCTTTTTCTTCTGGGTGAGACCAACCCAAAAGACACAAGAAGTTTACAAATGCCTCGGGTAAGTAGCCTTCTTTTTGATAAATTCTCAAATCAACGGGGTCGTTTCTTTTAGAAAGCTTCTTTCTTTCTTTGTTTCTAAGTGTAGGTAGATGTGCAAACCTAGGTGCTTTTTCGTTTAAGGCTTTGTATATGGCAAGCTGTCTTGGTGTGTTGGAGATATGCTCTTCTCCTCGAATGACGTGAGTTATGTTCATTGAGAGATCGTCAATAACCACCGCAAAGTTATAAGTAGGGAATCCGTCGGACTTCATAATAACGAAGTCTGTCACCTCACCGCCCGGGAAATTGATATCACCTCTGACAATATCTTTCCATCCAATATCTTCTCCTGGATTTTTAAATCTAACGGCTCCATCATCCTTATAAGCTTTTCCTTCTTCTAAAAGTTTTTCTACTTTTTCCTTGTATGTTTCTAGTCTCTCTGATTGTTTATAGGGC
>CAYXBV010000017.1:2920-5359 GCA_964463425.1 uncultured Gammaproteobacteria bacterium
AAGTTTTTCTACTTTTTCCTTGTATGTTTCTAGTCTCTCTGATTGTTTATAGGGCTCATATTTCCCACCTTTGTCAGGACCTTCATCCCAAGTAAAACCCAACCAAGTAAAACCATCATAAATTGCTTGTTCTGCTCCCTCAACATGTCGTTTTGCATCGGTGTCTTCAAGTCTAACAATAAAACTGCCACTCATATTTTTTGCAAAAGCATAATTAAATAAGGCCGCATATGCCGTTCCCACATGAGCAAACCCCGTTGGAGATGGAGCAATCCTAACTCTTACATTTTTACTCTCAGAAGCCGTCATGGTAATTGAATTCTACCACCTACAAAGTCTATACTCAAAGGAGCCTAGTAAGTAAAAATCACTAGAAGTAATCTAAAAATGGCCTCTCTGACTCAAACTGCAATAACAACAAGAAAGATAATAAGATACAGTCTCTATGGGTTAATAGCTTTAATTATTGGCCGAATGGCCCTTTCAACTGGAATTAGTGTCTATCGACACTTCTACCCAGAGCCTCCCCCACCACCAACCGTTTCCTTTGGAAAATTACCTGAATTACCATTCCCAGAAAGCAGTCTTGCCGGAGACCCAACTTACACTCTAGAAACCCCTGAGGGAGGGGTTCCTGTTTTACTCACTCAAGCAAAAGTCTATTTCATGCCCAAACCAGTTCAAACCCAATTAAATCTTGAGCTTGCTAAAGACAAAGCAACTGATCTTGGTTTTATGCCCAACGGAGAACAGGTCTCTCCCACTCTTTACCGCTTCCAGCATCAAAAAGCACCATCAAATCTAGATATGAATATTATTAATGGTATTTTCTCTATTAGTTACGATCTGTCCAAAGACTCGTCGCCTTTAGAAAAAAGGCCGCCAGCTCCAGAAATTGCCGCTTCCCAAATAAGATCGTATTTATCTTCGGCTAATCTTTTGCCTGATGATTTATCTGGACCAACCACCCATCAGTTTCTGAAAATAGAAGAGGGCAGTTTTGCTAACGCACTTTCTTTATCTGAAGCGGACTTGGTAAAAGTATATCTATTTAGAAAAAGTTATGACGATCTGCCAAGTCTAACTTCCAATCCAACCCAGGCTAACGCTTGGTTTATGGTTAGTGGAGCAAGAGAGCGAGAAAAACAATTTATCGCCTCAGAATTTCATTATTTCCCTGTTGATGAAGACAAATATGCAACCTATCCAATAAAACTTGCTGAAGCTGCATGGGAGGAATTAAAGGCAGGAAATGGTTTTATCGCTAATCAGGGAGTAAATAATGAAAGCACAATTATTATCAGACGTATTTATTTAGCTTATTATGACGCAGGTATTTCAGCAGAATTCTACCAACCCATTATTGTTTTTGAAGGTGATCGGGGCTTTTCTGCTTATATTTCAGCCATAACGAGTGATTATTACGGAGAATAATTGAACTAAATTTGGCGATACTCTTCTAAGGAGAACTCTACTTCTTGCCACTCATAGTTTTCAAATATCCAACTGATCAACTCTTCTGTCTCCCCAAATCTGTCTTGACTTGAAAGAAGAACTATCATAATTCTTTTTCCATCTCTTTCGATATAGGTAACTAAATTTTCTCTAGCGTTTTCAGTCCAACCTGTTTTCACCCCTAAAACACCATCTACTTTTCCCAACAATTGATTAATATTTACAAGCCTGTGTTTTATCTTTCCATCAATACTGGCAACGTTTTTTTCTTTGATAGCGACCATTTCTCTAAATAATGACCTTTTCATTGCTACTTCTGCCACCCTAATCAAATCTCTGGCAGTTGAGTGATGGCCGTTGCCATCTAGACCAGAAGGGTTAGAAAAAGAAGTATTGTCTAAATGCAGTTGCCCTGCCTTTATGTTCATCGCCGATATAAACATGTCTCTACCCCCTGGATAATTAACAGCTAATTCTTCAGCAGCGTCATTGGCACTGTAAATCAATAAACCATACAGTAAATCCAAAACAGATATTTCTTCTCCTTGAACAAGACCCATCTTTTGTCCCTCAACACTGACTTTTCCTACCTTAATGATTGTGTCTGTCGGGTAATAATCCATCGCCACTAAGGCAGTCATTATTTTCGTTGTTGAAGCTGGTAGTAAAGCTTTTTCAGGGTTTTTCTCATAGAGAGCCGAACCGGCATCGAGATCAACCGCCAAAGCGGCTTGGGCCGAGAGAACAGGAAAACCAGACTCTTCAGACAAAACAGGTATTGGTGTAAAAGATTTTGAAATCGTTCTTCTTTGCTCTAGATATATTTCCTGCCCTTTAGAAATGGCTAGTGCGCTTGACGCCACAAAAACAAAAGTAAACAAAGACAGAAATAATAAGTTGCGCTTATCACCTAGAAGAAATTTCATTTTTTCTTATCACGGCTTTCGTTCACCTTGATTCCCAGCTCCTTTAATTGTTCTTCGC
>CAYXBV010000018.1:0-4087 GCA_964463425.1 uncultured Gammaproteobacteria bacterium
CCAGGGATAAATATATTCGCTAGCGGTTTGGCATAAGCTAATAATCTTAACATTTGGTTGCTTCATGTCCTCAATTAATCCACTCCAAAAGGGGTAACTGTGTTTGCCTCTGTATTTTTCCATCATCGGGAATGGGTCAAAAACCTCGCAATAGGCAATTTTGTTATATTTTTTAGCTAGTTTGCACGCCATTATGCTACCGACTATTGGAGAGCCAACATAAAATTTTGCTTCAACGTCTACTTCATAAAGATTTGAAACCACAACAACCTCTGGCTGTGGGTAATCTTTGAAATCTTTAATGAAAACGGGGGTTCTGTTTGTATAAATAACAACATCAAATCCAGCAGCTTGCACGGCGGTAGCTAGCCACCACGAATAATATCTGCCGCCAGTAATATGGGGAGTATCTTCTGTTAAAAATACCACTTTGTTCTTGTGGCCATCAGTCAATGCTTTTTTGTTGGCCTCACTCGTTATGACAGATGTTGTTTTTTCATAGCCAAGCTCAGATAGTTCCGCCCACCTGTCTGCGGCGACCTCCACAATAACTCCCTTGGGGTTTTTGACTAAGATCCATCCACTCATTTCGTGAGACTTATCTTGTTAAGCCTGACCTGAACTTCTCCACATTTTTTGCAATAAAGAGTGGTAAAAATTAAAAAGACATCTTTGCCCTTTGTTGCTTGTTGTCCAGCAAATCTCCATTTATTCTTGTGGTTGCACTTAGTTTTGCCTGATTTTTCCGCCATTGTTTAGCCTCTCAAAAGTATTTAATAATTTTTCTTTTAATACGACTGGGTTGCCCCAGGCAATTGCGCATAAGTGAAAAGAGCCCTCTTCACGAGACACCCACCGGTATGCCTCTTGCTTTCTCACGAAGTTAGTTTGATCTTGGTATTTACACCCAAAATAAAAGTCTTTAATCGCCTGTTTGACTATGGCGAGATACAACCGTCTTTCTGGGCAGAGCATTAATTTACTCCCTTCTTGAGTTTTTTTCTTTCTTTATTCTAGCTTCTAATAAATCCTTTTTATTAAATAGTGGCTTCTCCCCGACGTACTGAGTTTCCACTAGCCCCTCTGCCACCCAGGTGTTGATGGTTGGTCTTGTTCTGTCTACTAATTGACAGGCTTCCTTGGTTGTTAGCCAGATTTCCAAATTCAAATTTGTCCTCATAAAAACCTTTCGTATAGCTGGTTTTCATTAAAATAAGAGTGCATTTCGCTCCCAATAGTAACCACCCAATTAATGCCGTCCTCTAGCGTTTTATCCGTTAGATGAAGGATGCTCATGTCTACTTTTTTATTATATTGGTTATAGTGATGTAATTCTGCTCTTTTAGCTTTGGGGAATAGGATTTGATAAACCTTTGGTTGGAATCCGTTAGCATAAGTTGAGGATGAGGTTTGACCAGTTTTCCAGTCATAAATAACATCGTCGTCATACAAATCTATTACTCCGACTAGTTCTAGCCAGTCAGAGAGCTGTTTTTCTAATTTGATTTCTACCTTGGGATCTTTGAGTTTTTTAGTGCCGAATATTTTGGGGAAGTTTCCAGTCTTTTCAATCTCGTCGGCCCACTCTTTGTGTTTTTTAATGCCGTACTCAATATATTTGTTGGTATAGGGTTGGAGTTTAAAATAAGCGTTGATAGCCTGTTGCCATCGGCCTTGCTCCCAAAGTCTAAGGGTGGAATATGATGCACGAAAAACTTGCTTTTTACTCATCGTCCAACTCCTTTTCTACTATTTTCTCAATATCCATCATAACCGTATCTCTTCGCCTTGACAATCTGCCAAGCTCTAAAATAAACGCCGTTAGCGCCTCTGTTTCTTTTTTTGTCATATAAGACCCTCTTTTTTCATTAAATTAAGAATCTCCTTAAAATCTTTAAATGGCATCACTACGTATCTTTCTTCTCTAATCGGCCTAACTACCACTACCTTAAAATTCTCGTCTTTGCCCTCTTCCTCAACTTGTTTTAACCAGCCTCTTATTTTGGCTATATTGGCATAATTGCCCCCCTTTATCTCAAAATCAAAACAGCCAGTCTCCGCCAAATCTACTCCTCCAATGGCTGATTGAGCCATCCAATTCCTGTGACAGCCTGGGAATATTTCTTGCAATTCTTTGGCTATTTCTAATTCGTAAGTCTTACCTTTTGATCTGTTGCTCATTTTTTCCTCCTCTTAGGACTTTAAATATTAATTGCGTTAAATATGGCTTGCTCTCTATAAAGCCGTGACAGCTTGTGCAAATCTTGATCCAATGATCCTCAGATGACAGCAGGTGCTCTTTTCCGCGGTACCAAACCCTTTTGTGTTTGTGAGCTGGGGCTAAAAACTTTTCTGGGTAATTTATGCCGTCTAACTCACAATAATTAATTGACCGATATTTAGCAGAGGACTTAATTTTTTTGTTTGCCTCTTTATTTACGGCGGTACGACTCTTTTTTTTAGTTCCGATTTGAGTTGCCTTGCCGTATTTCATCACTCAAGGTCTTCTTTATGTCTGACCGTGATTGATATACTTTTAGATCGTTCTTCATTCGCCACAATTCCAAGCGGAAGCCCGTGCTCTTTTGCGTACTCCTCCAGCTCCTCAGTTTTGACACGATACGACGTTTTATATAGCTCTTTGGGGATTTCCCCGATTCTACCCTTATCAATAGAGTATTTTGAGCCATAAGAGCGGTACATGATCCTTATCTTGTCAGACAGTACCGAGCTAAAATTAGCGTTATATTCCAGCGCCTTCTCTTTGATCTTTTCCTTGGCTTCGTCAAGGGCGCTGTTAATTTGGTGCTGGATTTTTAGCAGTTCAAACAACTCGCTGCTAGCATCTGGGTCCAAAATAATATCCCCCCCTTTTTCAACGAGCTGCGGGATTTTGTCTAAGTCTATTTTGATGACTGACATTTCACTCTCCTTTGACGTTATCTAGTATTTTTTGCGTTTCTTTAACTCTTTTGGCTATAACTGCCTCAGATACCTTTTTCGGCTCCGCCATGTCATCTGCTTGATTCATTTCGGCAGTAGAATATAGCCCCTGTGTCACTGGGAATGCCTTTCTTAGGGCTTTTGCCTCAGCACACTTGGACAGCATCGTTTCTGGCATTTTCTTCCACATAAAATCGTTTTGAGACGGTTTATACTCAGACCACTTAGCGCTAGCGCTTGTTGGCATCCTCTCGCCAGTCTTAGGGTTGAGCTTATAAACGGTAATTCTGGCTTTATCTGGGTATTGACCATCTTTTATATATGTAAACTCAGCTTCAGAGCTACCCGCATAATAACCAGTTCTCTCTGCCACCGATCTTAGGCCATCAACGCCAGTTTGGATGCTCATTTTTTGTCTACCCAAAGCTTTATCCCATCTAAAAATGGCATAAATTTGTCTGATCGTCGGGTCAAGATTTGTTCTCTTAGCTACCTGGAGAAAATAAATCAAATCGGCCATAGAACCGTTGTTGCCAAGGATTTGTTCTTTAATTGTGTTGAAGTAAATCTTTGGGCTCGGAGCAAAGTCAGGGATTAATTTCTGGATCGCCTTAGAGTCTACGGTTAGTTCATCGTCTTTCATTGAGAGTCCTTTCAACTAGTTGGTCTAGTTCGTGCGCGTCTTTAATTTTTAATACATATTCTGCGAAATCATAAAGTAGGTCTTGCAATTTATCTTCAGATCCAGGATGTTTTGTAATTTTGGTCAGGCTAAAGTAGCCATTTTTGACCGTTACATCAACTAAATCCCCTCTTTCAAATCCCAACCCACGAAGAAACTCCGAGAGCTTATACAGGCCAATTTCTATTTTGTCGTCGTCTCTAATTGTCAAGATAAAGTGTTTTGTTTTCTTCATGGGTTGTTCTTTCATTTATTTAATATCTTTAATCAAATAAATAATGGTTGGTATTGATATTGCAACCGCCCAAAATCCAGTATCATAATCATCAAGAGTCCACCAGTCAATAAAGTTAACTAATGCCCCCAAGATTAACCAGACTACTGAGTACCACCACAAGAAACCCCTTTTAGTAGATTCCATATTTCCTTTTTTGTTAATTAGTAGACATAAATAAATACTAT
>CAYXBV010000019.1:0-3810 GCA_964463425.1 uncultured Gammaproteobacteria bacterium
TTCAAGCATCAACTGGAATTGGAGTTATTTATCCAGATGGAAGCGATATTTATTATAGTGTAAATGGGGCACATAAATTTTGGTCTGGAGATGTGATAGTTTACGAAAAACTTGTTGTGCCAGGATCTTTTGAAGCGAGTAATTCTAACAGACTGAAACTTGAAAATAACATGGACGCTAACCAAAAAAATATTGATGGTTGTAATAAAATTTGGCTACACGAATCTATTGGTTGGTATTGTGAATCATTTGAGGACGATCCGTTCCCAGTTATTGCTTCTATTGTAAAAAACAAGGACGCAAAAAACTTAGAAAAAGGAATTAGGGCAAAAGCAGATAGGGGTAACTGGAAAAATATAGATCACTCTAAATTAGATAAATCTATTTATATTGAGGACGATAATAAAAAGCCAGGCATAGACATGCTTGCGTTGATTATGGTGCAAAATAAGGCTATTATTAGATTAAAGTCTGGATTAGATAAATTAAAAAACAAGCAACTAAAATGATCAAAACAATAATTTGGAGGATATTTACTTCGCCGCTAAGATTCTATTATTACACCTGGGCTTTTATTCTGGTTCTGTTTAAGAGACGGATTCCGAAGCATCTTCGGGAGAAGTTTGAATTTGAGGTGCAAGAGCCACCGATGGGAAAAGTTGAACCATATCGCCGACTAAGGAAATAGCTTCTTTAATTACCTCAATTTGTTCTACGATCTCTTTGTGTCTATAGCCAGTGTGTTCCCCAGCCTGTTGTTTACACTCACTGATTGTAATTTTATAAGCCGCCTCTTTAATTTGGGTAAATGCTTGTGAGTACGATACTAGTGAGGCAGCATACTGAGAAGCATAGCTAGCGTGCATTCTAATTAAATCTTTTTTAAGCACCAATAGTTCTTGTAAATTAGCCGACGCCAGTTTGTCTAAAATTTCATTAAGTTCCATCATTGGATTCTTTCTCCTTTTGTGTTAACTCTTATTACTTGTCCGTTGGCGAGTCTCTTTCTATTTTTAATATCGCTGTGCCACTCTTTCTCGTTTCGCCTAAACCATTTTTCTTTATAATATCTTTTGCTACCTTTTAATGGAGTGTCTATTACCCTGTGTGGGGTTGCATCGGTGTCGTACATTCTCTCGTCGCATTTTGGGCACTTGCGCCACGCTGAGGCGCTTGATTCTTCAATTTTGTGTCCACATTTGGTGCAGACATACCTTCTATCCCATTTTCCTGACATATTTACTCAAGAGAAGCTCCTTAGCTTCCCATTTCGGGCTTTCTAATTAATAATTAGCATTATCCACCGACCTCCTTGAGAACATCTGCCAATTTTTCAGCAATTTTGTCAAAAGAGTATGTTTTTTTAACTATCTTGTGTTTTATCAATGCTTCGCCTTTATATTTGTCGTAATTTTGGTAAACATCCAACATTAATTCTTTCAAATGCTTCTCGTCGGGCACAAACCAATACCCGCTATTCTCCCAAAGACTAAATTCGCTTTTTTGTTTGGCCTTCATTTTTATTGGTATGCCGAGATCTCTAAATGAGCTCATCGCCGTATTGTCGCTAACAATGGTTGGAATGCCGTGTGCCATTGATTCTAGCGGCGGAAGCCCGAACCCTTCTCCTTTGCTGGGGAACACAAAACAATTGGCCTTGCTAGTTAGCTCCAACATTTGTTTCCGCGAATAATTTGAATATATGTATTCCACGTTTGGGTATGTTTTCCAAAAAGCCATGTCTGTTTCGTGAGTGTTGCCCTTCATTATCAGCCTGACGTCTCTTTTATTGCCGAATAGGTCTAAAAATGCTCTGAGCAGAATCTTGCTCCCCTTTCTGTCATTTTCTGAGGTAAACGAATAATGTAAAAAAGTAAATGGATTTTCACTAGGAGAATAAATCTCAAATTCATCGGTCCCCTCTGGAACAACATAAATTGGGACGGTAACGCCAGAACTTCTGAAAACTGATTCGCACCACCCATCTGTCGTGATAATGGCATCGGCTTTATTGGCTGGCCCGATCCACTTGCTAGGGAGTCTAGTTGATTCAAAAACACTATGATAAACAAGCTTTCCCTTTGGCCGCTTGATTGAGTGTGGATATCCAAGCAAAAATATGTTGTCGCTATTTTGGTTGAACTTAATGTATTTTCGCAACAAGCTCTCCAGCCTTCCATAGCCTTCAAAAGGAAAGTAGTTGAGCGTTTGGAGACTGTAATCAACATTAACCATTATTGGCTCCTTTCTTTTTTGCCTTATAACTCAGCCTTTTCTTAATTTCTGTGGTAGAAATAATTTGGGTATAGGGGACATAGACCAAAATAATGTCGTTTTTATCTAGCCACTCTTGTGTAAAGCCCATTTGCAAATAATAGTCTTTAGATGCCCAGTCGCTCCCGATCACAATAAATCTTGGTTTGACTGATAAGATGGCTGGTTTTGAATCAGCCCCACCCTCGTTTGGAATAACCTCGTCAACATATTCAACTTGTTCTAATAGTCTTTTTCTTTCGTCATACGAGAAAAGAGACTTTTTAGCCTTATAGGAATAAATAAATTCGTCCGTGTTTAAAGCCACAACGACGCGTCCATCCTCTCCAGCTATGATTTTGCATTGTCTTAAAAAATTAATGTGTCCTGCGTGGAGAACATCAAAGGTGCCTCCCGTATATACTTTTCTCATGTTGTTAAATAATCCAGGTGGTCACAAACTGCTGGATCAAACTTCCTTTCGCGCCAATTAAATTTTTTGACTGTTCCACCTCCAGCCCAATGAATTACTTTGACCAACCTTTTGGCGCAATATAATTTACCATCTTTTAGCTCTAATTTGTCCCAAACCTTCCTTATTGAGCTTGAATAGAACACCTTGTCTTTATCTAAAAATTTCAAGTCAAAGTCATTAAAGGCGAGCATATTATTGACTACATCTTGCTCAACAAACCGATAGCGGCTGGCGTGCTTTGTGTTCATTTTTTTCCACAAATCCCAAAATCTTTCGCTGGTTGATGCTACTATCCCAGTATTTGCGTATATGTCTGGGGGGACGTCTGGTAAAAAGAAACCAGGGGCTCCCTTGTAGTTGTTTAGCGCTATTGCCACGTCATAATTGCTTTCAAAAATTTCCCACAAGACATCACAGACGACATTATCGGCTTCAATGCTGACCACTGTTTTATATTCTTTGCTCAACATAGATCCGAAATAAGGGGCAAGTAGCCCCATTTCAAATCCCTCTTTTTTAGCCGCATCAATATCTCTTTGCCCGAAAAATATTATCGGGGTGTTGTGGTGGAATTTATTAAAACTACTGATCATTTTATCGGCATAGGGCTTATATAAGTCCGAGGCGAACGTGAAAAAACAGATCGGCATTTTCATATTATGTCTTTAACTTCTGGTGGGTGGGTTCCCTCAAACTTAATAGCCGTGCCATTTCCGTGAGTCCATTGCGTTTCTTGTCCAGGCTTCCAGTTAGTCCATGTATCTTTGACATCTAGCTTATCCCCGTCCCTCTTTTTATAAAACTCTAGCTTTTCTCTAATTCTTTTTCCGTCTTTTAGAGCTCCGTAGTGATAAAAATGTATGTCATCTGCGATCACCTTTTTGCCGAGTTCTGAGACAGACTTTCCATTACTGGTAATTGGTGGAGCTTCATGCCTATCCCACCTCAAAGTTTTATCACTGTATTTAAAGAATCTGAACAGAAGAGTATCCCATTGAGACCCCGTGGCTATTAGGCTTTTCTTTTTCCAAAAATGATATGCTTTGTACCAGATAACGGAAGCACTAGGCTCTTTTTTGATT
>CAYXBV010000020.1:0-3508 GCA_964463425.1 uncultured Gammaproteobacteria bacterium
TAAAAATGGTTCGAAAAAAAATTCAATACTGTGTAAGAATTGAATTAAAATTGTCCATAATTGTTGGATTAGATCGGTCATAATTTTTTAAATTAAATCTCCTCAATAACCTTCTCAATCTTTTTCTCCATAATTTCAATCAGTTTTTTGTTGGCATTAATAATTTCTTCTTCCTTTCTCACTTCGGCGACAAGTTGTTTTTGAATTTTGAGAGGTGGGAGAGGGATTCTTTAACGATTTCCTTTTGCTCGATTGTGAGTTTTGCACAACATCTGACAGTTCTTAGCTGATGTAGCACCGCCTTTACTCCATGCCGTTACATGGTCAGCATCCATGTCATTTAAACTCCAAATTTTTTCTTTATTGGCATCATGCCCAAGAGCACAATGGGAACAATTCGATTCTTTTTTCTTTTCAGCTTTAGTCGTTTGTTCTTTATATATTGATTTTTTGGTTGCGTCATCAAAAACTCTAACATCAAGTAATTTCGTATCAACAGAACCGCCAAGAATATACTCAAAAATACCTTTACGGTTCTTGACATAAGGATCAGCGTAGAGTTTGTGAACTTCAGCTGATACTTTGGTCAGATTGTACGCTTTCTTATGGTACTGTTCGTACAATCGACCCCACTCCAAACCACGCATTTCACTCTCGACATCTATGAATATACTAGAAACCCAATCAATCACACTACTGAAATACTTTTTCAGCCCGATAATATTTTTATCAAAACGATGGCTACTCATATAGTCTCCAATATTGCTTTTACTTACCCAATCGAGTGCACATTCCAAAAAATCTTGCCTGTTAGCACTACCCAATACATACGCGCTCCATTTCTGGATGTTGGCATTTTGGCTATTACTAAACTCTTCTTTGCATAGAGTTACAAATGGTCCAGAATACACGGCATTGAGCAACTCTTGAGGATTGAGTGGGACTCCAGCAATATTAACTGTCCTAAACCATTCTTTTATCTCGCTTTCTGTTCCCTCGCATTCATAAATGAGCAGTTTCGTTTCAAAAATTTTGGCTTTCTTGTCCTTTGCCATACCGCCAAAATATTGTTCCATACCGTTTTCGTCTTTGATAGCAAATTTGTCATTCACAAAACGTCCAACACTGGTGATGCGCTGTTGCCCGTCCAAAACTTCCAGATTGTTTTCAGAAACCTTATTAAAATAAATCAAACCTATTGGATAACCTTTGAGTAGTGATTCAATAACAGCAACCTCTCTTTTTCCGCCGTCGGAGGCATAGATATAGTTACGCTGATACTCCGGCTGAATAGTGAGCTTGCCAGACAAACCGAACAGCCCTTTGCCCTCCAGTTCGTTATAAATAAAACCTTCGCAGATATCTTTGACAGTGATGCTAGTTTTGAGTGTTGTTTTCATATTATTTTTTCTTATGCTTGATAAAATATAGATATATAGTGCAACATATCTTATTTCTTCTTTTCTTTACTAATTTCTTCAAACGCCTTGGCAACACTTGGGCTATTAGAAGTAAGTCTTTTTATAGACAAATCAGTAGCCTTATTATTTGCTAGCCGTAAATTATTATCGGATTTCAGTAGATTGTCCTTCGCCTTATTTAAATGATCAATGGTCCTATCTATCTCTTCTATGGCTTTAGAAAATTGTTTTGCAGACAAGCCATAGTTTCTTGAAAATGCTTCTATAAATTCATTCATGTTGGCTTCAAAATTCGAAACATCAACATTTTGATTATTGAGTATATGAATTTCACGTCGGAGATGTTGTGATTTTATGTTTGCTTGACGCAAGAATCCAATAATAGCAATGAAGTGTTGAGGACGTATAGAGTACATGAGCTCATATTCATAAACAGGAACAATGTCATCATAGTATTCATTATCTTTTTCAAGAAGACTTACCAAAACAGCATATTCACAATTCTTCTCTCGTCGATCCTTGTCTAATTCCTTAAAGAAATCCTTATTCTTTTTCTTAGTAGCGGTGGTATCATCTTCGTTTTTCATTTCGAACATAATGGATAGAATTTCATTATCATCTTCATCTATTTCTCGATAAATATAGTCCCCCTTTGAACCCGATTTTGAGACTGTGTTATCTTTACCAAACTTTGCGTTAGGAAATGCCATATGACGAATACGATTAAATTCATTTTCGCAATGTACTTCAAGTGATTCACCAATCATTTTAGTGCTCATTTTTGTACGCATTTCCTTGAGTGATACCAGAGTGGTTTCGCTAGACTTTATTTGTTCTTTAAATCTTTCTTCGCTTAATTCTTTTTCGTGTTTAATCTTACTTATTTCAGTGTCTTTTTCATTTAACTTTTTTTGAGATTCTTTTTCTTTCTCTGTGAGTTCTTGAAGAGCTTTGAGTTTTACATTTGACTCTGTCCTTTCTGCAACACTTTCTAACTTGGAATTAAGTGCAACAATTTCCTTATCCTTCTCAGACAAGTCTTCTTTTGCATGATCTGCGTACTCTTTTTCTTTAAGTTCTAATTTCAACTTATTCTCGCGTTCAATAGTATCCTTTGATTTTTGTAGTTCAGCATTAAATTCATCATGTTTTATAGAATTCACTACATTTGTAATTGTTGTTTTATCAATATCAGTTTCATGTATAGATTTTAAATCGATTATGTCACCTTTTGAACCATCTTCTAATAAAACTAAGGTGTTTTCATCTTGAATTGATACTTTAACTTTTTTCATATTATTTTTTCCTTTTTTTAATAAACATGCGCTTAAATTTATTCTGACTATTTATAACACAATGCGGATTTTCCCCATCCCAAATTCCACCAGAAAAACCCTTACCATTATCTTCTGCCATTCCAATAATTTCAAATTGCTCTGGTGAGTATTTATCAAGGAAGCTAATAGGCACACCCATTACGCCACGATAATCGCTCGGGATGGAATCGGTAAACGACACTTCGATGGCATCGTAATTGTTGTATTTATCATACGCTTTTTTGCCTTTAATTTCTTTGTGTTTACTGTATTTTAAATTTTCTTCCATTGTCATAAGAGGCAATGATTGGTGACGACGTCCGTGGTCAAGGTTGGTGAACCAATAAACATTTCTAAATTTTACTAAGCCAGTTTTAGAATTATATACTCCCGTTGCGTATTCTTTGACAAACGGTGTGGAAAAATATGCATTGCCAGCATGAAAACCATTGCCCAGCCACATCTTGTCATCTTTTATTAATGGAAAAACTTCTTTGTAAGTAATAGCATTTATTCCGCCGATAATCACAAACTTTTTACTATAATCAAAAAGTTGTTTAACATATTCGCGAAACAGACTAAAGGGCGGATTTGTTACGACAATGTCGGATCGTTTAAGTAGATTTACACATTCGTCGCTACGAAAGTCACCGTCGCCTTCTAGCGGCGTCCATTCGTTGTGCTTGTTTACCTTTAACTGTTGGGCAATATCCTTTAAGTTGAACTCGCCATCGCCGTCTATGTCGTGCACTTCGTTGATAATGAACTTGT
>CAYXBV010000021.1:0-3447 GCA_964463425.1 uncultured Gammaproteobacteria bacterium
TCCCCATTATTAGATCTTTCAATAGATGGTGCCAGAGGTGTGTTATTTAACATTGCTGGTGGATCTGACTTAACAATGTTCGAGGTAGATGAAGCTGCGAGAGTAATATCGGCCGCAGCTGACCCTGATGCAAACATCATATTTGGAGCGGTTATAAAGGAAGATTTGAGTGATCAGGTCAAAATTACGGTTATTGCTACAGGTTTTGATGAAGCAAGAGCTAGGTTGGCAAAAATGGCTCAACCATCAGAGCACTTAGTTCCAGAAGGAATAGTAAGTGAAGAACAGTCTACTAGTAGTGACGAAGATACAGAAAGTAAAGTTGAGGAGATTCGTGAGCCAATGGTTGACGAGAATTTACCTGCAAAAGATCAGGAAGAAGATGTTTTTGGAGAGAAATTTGAAATCCCCGCCTTTCTTCGCAAAGTTCATTAGTGTAAAATAACCTCAATATGGCTAGAAACAGGCCTTTTTTTGATGAAGTAGATATTCGAGCAGATTTTCCCAAAATGGAGCAAAAACTGCTAGATGAATGGTATGAAAAAGAGATTGTAAAGAAGTATCTTCAAAAGAATAAGGATTCAAAAAAACGATTCTCCTTTTTGGATGGCCCAATTACTGCCAATAATCCTATGGGTGTACACCATGCATGGGGAAGAACATATAAAGACATATGGCAAAGGTATAAAAACATGCAAGGTTTCAAGCAGCGTTTTCAGAACGGTTTTGATTGCCAGGGATTGTGGGTAGAAGTTGAAGTAGAAAAAGAATTAGGTTTAAGAAGTAAAAAAGATATAGAAAATTTAGTTCCAGGAGATAAAAAAGCTAGCTTGGCAAAATTTGTAGAACTCTGCAAAGAGCGTGCTCACAAATACGCAGACATTCAAACAGAACAGTCTAAAAGGCTTGGATATATTGTTGACTGGGACAATTCCTACTACACACTTTCGGACAATAACAACTATATGATTTGGCACTTTCTTAAAAAGTGCTATGAAAAAGGACTAATTTATAAGGGAAGAGACTCTGTTCCATGGTGTCCCCGTTGCGGAACGGCTATTTCTCAACACGAAATGTTAACTGAAGATTACAGGGAGCTTGTTCATGATGCTCTGTATGTTGCTTTCCCTATAGATGAATCCAAAGATGAACATCTCCTTATTTGGACAACGACACCGTGGACATTGCCAGCAAACGTAGCAGTAGCTGTTGATCCGAAGCTGACTTATGTATTGGCAAAGGCGCAAGATTCTGAGAAAAAATATTATGTTTTGGAAAAAGCAGCCAAAAAGTTAGATTTGAAAATTGTTAAAAAAGTAAAAGGAGAAAAACTAATTGGCCTAAATTACAAATCAGCATTTGACAGTTTAACTAGAGTGAAAGAAGCCTTCTCGGGAGAAAAACACCGTGTGGTGGCCACTGCTGATCGCATATTAACTGTTAACGAAGATGAAGGAACAGGATTAGTGCATATTGCCACAGGAGCAGGAACTGAGGATTTTGCCTTGGGGAAAAAAGAAGAGCTGCCGGTAATAGCCGTAATCGATGAAGAAGCCAATTATCTTGATGGTTTGGGTGAATTTACTGGCAAAAACGCCAAAAAACATCCGGAACTGATCATAGAGTATCTAGAAAAAGAAAACTTCCTATTTAAAAAAGAAAAATATAAACACAGATACCCGGCATGCTGGCGCTGCAAGACAGAGTTAGTGTGGAGGGTAGTTGATGAGTGGTATATAAAAATAGACCCCCTAAGAGAGAACATGAAGAAAGCTGCCAAAAAAATTAACTGGATTCCTTCATTTGGATTAAAAAGAGAACTTGATTGGCTTAACAACATGCATGACTGGCTAATATCTAAAAAGCGCTATTGGGGATTGGCAATTCCGATCTGGGAGTGTGATAGTTGTGGTCACTTTGAAGTGATTGGCAGTAAAGAAGAACTTAAGAAAAAGGCAACGGAGGGATGGGATGATTTTGAAGGAAATACTCCTCATAGGCCATGGATCGATGACGTAAAAATTAAATGCGAAAAATGCGGAAAAACAGCTTCTCGTATTCCTGATGTAGGTAATCCATGGCTTGATGCGGGAATAGTTTCTTTTTCTACGATAAGTGAAGATAACAAAGATAATCCTTTATATTTGGAAGACAAGAAGGAGTGGAAAAAGTGGTTTCCGGCTGATTTTATTACAGAAAGTTTTCCTGGCCAGTTTAAAAATTGGTTTTATTCTTTGATTGCCATGAGCTCAGTGCTTGAGGATTCAGAGCCAACCAAGTCCATACTTGGATTTGCCACTCTTTTAGATGAAAAGGGTAACCCAATGCATAAAAGTTCAGGAAACATGATCGAATTTAATGAAGGGGCTGATGAAATTGGTGTTGACGTAATGCGTTGGTTGTACGCAAGACAAAATCCTTCCGAGAATCTGTTTTTTGGTCGGAAGATTGCCAATGAGACCAGAAGAAGATTTCACCTAAAAGTTTGGAATGTATACAATTTTTTTGTTACATACGCGAATATAGACAAATGGGAGCCGGATAGTTCAAGTAACAGTAAAGAAAAAAATATTTTGGATAAATGGATATTGTCTAGATTAAGTGTTTTAGTGATCAAGGTAACGGAATATCTAGATGAGTACAATGTTTATCGAGCAAGCGAATTGATAGAGGAGTTTGTTGACGATTTTTCTAATTGGTACATCAGAAGGTCAAGAGATAGGGTGGGTCCTACAGCTAAAGACGAGGCAGACAAAAATGCATTTTATGAAACAACTTATTTTGCACTAGAGTCATTAGCGAAATTAATAGCGCCAATAACTCCGTATTTGGCTGACTTTATGTACGTAAACCTAACAAAGAAAGAATCAGTGCATCTAGAGAATTGGCCTGAAATACGGGAAAAAGCAGATATGGAGCTAATTAGCAATATGATTGTCGCAAGGGAGCTTGCTGAAAAAGCACACTCAGAAAGAAAGAAAGCAGAAATTCCAGTAAAACAGCCACTCAATTCATTGTCGACCACGACACCAAAACTTCCTTCTGAGCTAGAGGATTTAGTAAAAGATGAAGTAAACATTAAAAACATTGAGTGGTTAGACAATAAGGAAAAGGGCGTAGAGATTAAGTTGGACACAGAAATAACAAAAGAGCTAGAAGAAGAAGCAAAAGCAAGGGAACTAATACGAAAAATTCAAGGCGTAAGAAAAAAGATGAACATGAGTTTGACGCAAGAGATTAAAGTTTTCAACCCTTGGGTCCCTGAGAAAAATGAGTTGTTAGAAAAGATAAAAAACAAAACACTGGCGTTAATTTTAAGTGAAGGTGAGTTTAGTGTTACAAAATCTTCTTAAATATTGATGCAGGACATATCAAAAAAGGTAAGTAAGGACTACATTCTTTTTATAAGCATTGGTTTACTTTTTTTTCTGAGCATAGTTGTTTTGA
>CAYXBV010000022.1:0-3301 GCA_964463425.1 uncultured Gammaproteobacteria bacterium
GATGATGCGATAACAACAACAATAACACTTTTAACAAAAATCACTGGATTTACAAGATCAAAATATATACGCATAATATCGCCTGATAACCAATATAAATGCTCTTTCATTGTACCCAATGCTACTGATGCACATAAAAAGATACCTGCAATTATCAATATCACGTTCATAAGCCACCTCCCGATGGTTAAAATAGTTATTTAAGGAACAAAAGAATAGTATCTTAACTGAGGCAAAAAGTCAACGTTATAGGATAAATTAAGGGTGGTCGTGACAGGATTCGAACCTGTGACCTCTGCAATGTGAATGCAGCGCTCTAACCAACTGAGCTACACGACCGAAAACCACTTCTTAACCCTAGATTCTATCATTTCCATTACCTCTTTAACATAATTGACATCTCTATACTTCTTTCGCTAAAGTTAAATGTAATGATTCATATCATTACGTCAATATGGATCAGAAAATACCACTAGGACTAAGTTACGACGACGTCTTGCTCATTCCCCAGCATTCTCGTATTAATAGCCGATCCCAAGTAAACACTGAGATTCAAATCACTCCAAGAATAAAAATACAAATTCCCGTAATTAGCATTAATATGACTACTGTAACTGGTCCCAAAATGGCCATCGCTTTAGGAAAACTAGGTGCTTTAGGATTTCTCCATCGATTCACAACACCCGAGCAACAAGCCGACATGGTTTCAAAAGTAAAAAAGGAGAAGGTGTTGGTTGGCGCTGCAGTTGGAATAAGAAATGGGCACTTAAAACGCTCAGAAATGTTAGTAAAAGCTGGCGTTGATATCTTAACCGTTGATGTTGCCCACGGTGCAATGCAAAAAACGATTGACACCACAAGAGAGCTCAAACTAAAATTTGGCCACAAAGTAGATATTATTTCGGGAGTTGTCGCCACCTACGAGGGCGCCGCGGATCTTTTCAAAGCCGGGGCTGATTCTGTAAGAGTGGGTGTTGGTCCAGGAACCATCTGCACAACCAGAATAACCACAGGTGTGGGTGTGCCTCAAATTACAGCTGTCGTGGAAGCTGCAAGAGCAGCCAGAAGATACAAAAAGACAATTCTCTGTGATGGGGGCACCAAAAATTCCGGAGATATTGTAAAAGGGTTGGCCGCTGGTGCATCAGCTGCAGTAATTGGAAGTCAGTTTGCTGGCACGGATGAAGCGCCTGGGAAAATTATTCTGCGAGATGGCAAAAAATATAAAGCCTACAATGCATCAACCTCATTAGTTGAGAAAAAAAATCATGTCAAAGCTCTTAAAAATACGAGTAAAAATTACTTGAGCCATATTGAAGGTGTTAAAGCTATGGTCCCCTATAAAGGGCCCGTATCTAAAATACTTTCGAAAATGGAAGCAGATATTAAATCGGGCTTTAGTTACTGTGGTGCAAAAAATATTCAAGCTTTATGGGAAAACGCGCATTTTATTCGCATAAGTCAACTCGGAGTTCGAGAAAGCGGTGCTCATGATGTTTTGGTAGAAAAAGAGTGAAATCTAAGGTTTGTTTTGTCCTCTTGTAAATTTTTAGCTTAAGTACATATAATTAATGATGTTAAGACGAGTAGGCGCATTTTTTTTGGATATAATACAAGTAGTTGTTTTTGCGGTAGCTATCTTTCTTTTTGTTTACCTACTTATCCTTCAGCCACACAAGATTAAGGGCGATTCTATGCAACCTAACTTTCCAGATGGTGAATATCTCTTGACTGACAAGGTAACCTATCGCCTTGATGAGCCCAAAAGAGGAGATGTTATTGTTTTTAAAGCACCGACTGGAAATGGAGATGAGTTTATTAAAAGAATAATAGGATTACCAGGAGAAACCATATTTATTAGTAATGGTGAGGTTTATGTTAATGACGTTATACTAGAAGAATCATATTTATCTGACACAATTTATACCTCTAGTGCCTCATTCTTAAACGAAGGGAAAAAGGTCACTGTTCCTGAAAAATCATATCTTGTTTTTGGAGACAATCGGCCACGATCCTCTGACTCTCGTGTCTTTGGCTTTATTACCAAGGACGATATTACTGGGCGCGCATGGTTAATTTACTGGCCAATGCAAAGCGCTGGAGTTGTCGACAAAATTGACTACGGTCTTTAAATCTTATTTTGTAACTGAATTAAACACCTTCTGGAGTCTATCTTCTGTTTCCTCTAGTCCACCCTTAAAAGTGAATGTAATTTTTGTTTCCCTCCTGGATCGTACTAATTTTACTTTCGCTGCATTTTCAATTTCTTCGCTTTTTCCATTACTAAAAGCCTCTTCCATTTCTTCTTGCATCTTGTCTAATTCATCAGAAACAATTCTTAATTGATCCTTCCTTTGTCCGCTTTTGGCTTTTTGGCCTGATTGTGATTTCATTCTTCTTGCTAATTCCTCAGCCCTGCGAACAGAACCAGACTCGCGCAAGATAATTTTGTAAGCTTCAACCATTAAACTTTGATCATCTATGGCTGCTAAAGCCCTAGCATGACCTTCAGTGATTAATCCGGAAAGAAGACCGTCCTTTAAGGCGTCTGGGAGACCCAATAGTCTTAGTGAATTTGAAACATATGCTACAGACTTCCCAATTCTGACGGCAATTTCGGACGTAGTTAAACCAAATTCATTTTGAAGTCTTTCAAAACCTTTACCTCTGTCTAGAGCGTTTAAGTCAACTCTTTGTACATTCTCAACTAAAGCCATTTCTAACATTCCCTTTGGGGTTGTTTCTCTGACAATAGCAGGTATATGAGTTAATCCTGCAAGTTTTGAGGCCCTCCATCGCCTTTCACCTGCAATAATTTGGAAACCTGCTGGTGTTTTTGCGACTATTAAGGGCTCTAAAATTCCGTGCTCTTTAATTGAATCTACCAAATCAACCAAGCTTTCTGGAGTAATCGAACCCCTGGGTTGAAGCGGGTTTGCTTGCAACTGAACTACCTCAATTTGAATTATTTCTTCAGCCATTAAACTATTGAAATCTTTCTTTTGCCTAATTTTTTACCAAATTCAACTATTCCATCCTTTAGGGCAAATAGTGTGTGGTCTCTTCCCAAACCAACACCTGTACCTGCGTGAAATTTTGTTCCTCTTTGTCGCATAAGAACCATACCTGTTGCAACAGTTTGTCCGTGTGAAACTTTAACGCCAAGCCTTTTCCCGGTTGGTCTTTTGTGCTGAGCTGTTTTACCGCCTTGCTTTTTATGGGCCATTTTTATTCCTTTGAAAAATTTTAATCTATATTTTCACGGCTGTCAATAGAACAAAAGTATACAGATTGATATATT
>CAYXBV010000023.1:0-3114 GCA_964463425.1 uncultured Gammaproteobacteria bacterium
TCCTTTTCTTGCCAGAAGCAGCCACGGACTCAATTTTTGCAGTAATAGCTGAAGAGATAGGTTTTGTCGGCAGCATTGTTTTAATAGTTTTGTTTTTGGTATTTATATTCCGAGGCTTAAAAATTGCCACAAGTGCTCCGGATAGGTTTTCAAAAGTATTGGCTTCAGGGATAGTTGTTTGGATTGGTGCACAGGTATTTTTGAATATTGGTTCGATGGTGGCAATAGTGCCTCTTACAGGCGTACCTCTACCTTTTTTTAGTCATGGAGGCACAGCTTTAACAATGACACTGCTCGCAACTGGTATACTTTTAAATATCTCAAAACATGAGAGTAAACAAAAAACAAGAAAACGGAAAAAATAAGATTGTGCTAACAGGAGGCCACGCGGCGACTACAGCCCTTGCTACAGTAGAAGAGCTCATTAGGCGGGGTAGTTGGGATATTTATTGGATTGGCGGGGGAACAGCCATTGAGGGCAAAAGAATTCCAACGATGGAGTCTGAAATATTTCCAAAAATAGGCATTAAGTCACACAAAATAATATCAGGAAGAATACAAAGAAAATTAACCATTTGGACAATCCCACTACTATTTAAAATACCGCTAGGGTTTTTTCATGCCATTCTTCTTCTTTTAAAAATAAAACCAAAGATAATATTGTCGTTTGGTGGAGCTGCTTCATATCCAGTAGTTGTAGTTGGGCGTTTTCTGGGTATACCTGTTGTCATTCACGAGCAAACATCGGCTGCTGGGCGAGCAAATAAATCATCGGCTAAGTTTGCGAAGGTTGTTGCATTGGCCAGATCGAGTAGCAAGAAGCATTTTCCAGCGAAAAAGTGTCGAGTTGTTGGCAATCCTTTGCTTACTCAAATTGCAGAGATACAACCAAAAGAAAAAATAGGAAACCCACCAATTATATTCATTACAGGAGGCTCTCGTGGTTCTCAAACAATAAACACTTTCGTTCTAAAAACTATTAAAAAACTACTCGCTGACTATCTCGTAATTCACCAAACAGGACATTTAGATTATAAAAAGATCAAAAAATTAAAAGAAACACTCCCGGAAAATTTGAAAAACAGATATGAAATATATTCTGTTCTCGACCCTATGGATATAGACGGCGTCTATAAGCGAGCAGACATTGTTGTCGCTCGTGCTGGCGCAAACACTGTTTTTGAAATAGTGGCCACTAAAAGACCAGCTGTTCTTATTCCTATACCATGGTCTTATGAAGACGAACAAACAAAAAATGCACAATACGCTGAAAAATTAGGATTAGTAAAAATACTAAATCAAGCAACCTTAACTGGGGATGTCTTATACCAAGCAATAAAGGAAATTGAAGGAAGTTGGGCAGATATTGTAAAGAGTGTACAAGGAAAGAAGAGTCCGGACATAGACGCATCAAGGAAATTAGTAAACTTATTGGAAGGATTTGTTTAAGTGAAGTTTCTGAAAATATTTTTGGGATTATCCACTATTGGTTTAATTATTGCCGCCCTTATTCTTGCTCCAAAGAAAATAATAATTAGCGAAATTGATTGTCAGAGTCAGTTTGGTCCATGCAATGCAAGCATCCAAAGCATTATTGATAGGGTCAGTAATCAAGAAAAGAGTTACTATCAGACAAAGCAAGACATTCAGGGTGTACTCTCAAACAACATATTAATAAGAGACTACACATATCATTTTCAGTTCCCTTCCACACTCGAAGTAAATATTTTAGAAAGAAAGCCGAAATATGCAATTAAGAACGGTGGGATCGAAGCATATGCTCTAATTGATGAAGAAGGTTATGTTATATATTTTCAGGACTTAACAGGATTGCCTTTTTTGGTTACTAATGAGACTCCACCAAACGCAGGTGAAAAAATCTCAGAAAAAACACATTTTGCCCTAGAGGTTCTCTACGGCGCCTTTTCTTCATACCAAGCCAGAGAAGGAAAAATAGAAGAAGAAAGTTTGGTCATTGAATTAAGTCAGGGTCCTAAGGTAATATTTCCGCTAGAAGGGGATAAGGAGGTTCTTTTAGGGTCTTTAAGGCTTGTACTATCAAAATTGAATAGCGACAGTCAAGATTCTCAAATTGAAAATGTGTCTGGGGCGCGTATAATCGACTTACGGTTTAAAAATCCTGTCATCAAGTGAGCTCTTTTTATAATATGGCTAAAACAAGAATAGTAGCAGGGATAGAATTAGGGTCGTCTAAGGTAGTAACGCTTATTGCTCAGGTCCAAGTGGACCCAGTCAGCTTCACAACCTCGATTAATATAGTTGGCGTGGCTTCAGTTGAGTCAAAAGGTGTTAAGAAAGGTCAAATAGTTGATATTGAAGAAGCGGTAGAGGCAACCATTGCTTCAGTTGAAGCAGCTGAAAGAATGGCTGGTTACAACTTAGACAGCGCCTATATTGCTTTGGGTGGTGCTCATGTTTCTTCTCAAAACTCACATGGAGTCGTTGCTGTTTCAGATCCTAGCGGAGAAGTGTCTCCAGACGATGTAGAGAGGGCGATAGAGGCAGCTTCTGCAATTTCATTATCTTCGTCTAGAGAGTTGATTCATGTACTTCCTCGGGAATTTGCTGTCGATGGAGAATCAGGAGTTAAGGATCCGGCAGGAATGAGTGGCGTAAGGCTAGAGGTTGATACTCACATTATTACTGCCTCATCAGCGGCGATTAAAAATCTTAAGAAGGCGGTAAACGAGGTAGGAGTTAACATAGATGGTTTAGTTTTTTCCGGCCTAGCTGCATCGGAGTCAGTTTTGACAAAAACAGAAAAAGAATTAGGTTGTGTTCTCGTTGATATTGGGGGAGGAACCACTTCTGTGGCTGCCTATATTGATGGAGCGTTATCATATTCTGGAGTAATTCCGATTGGAGCAAGAAATGTTACCAACGACTTGGCGATTGGCTTAAGAGTTTCCTTGGAATCAGCAGAAAAAATCAAAGTGGCGCTTTCAGATGATGCGAAGAAAAAGAACAAGGTAAAAGTAACCGGAGAAAGTGATCAACTGGAACTAAAGTCACTAGGTGTTGATGAAATTAAGAAGGTATCAAAGAAAACTCTAGTGGAGGGAATAATAAGACCAAGATTAAATGAGATATTTA
>CAYXBV010000024.1:0-2889 GCA_964463425.1 uncultured Gammaproteobacteria bacterium
GAAGCAGAGGCAAGAACAATTGCCGAAGCGTCAAGAGACAGCGCTTATCGAGCAAAAACTATCGCTCAAGAAAATTTAGCGAACGGAGGAATTAGGGCTCCTTTCGATGGAATTATCTCCCGTATTGCTAATCCTTTTAGTGGTGTTAATATCCTTTTTTCTGAAAGCCAGATTGAAATTGTTAATCCAGAGTCATTATATGTAGAAGTGTCTGCAGACCAGAGCGAAGTAATTGATCTCACTGAGGGTCAAAAAGTAACTATTGTTCTTGATTCATTTATTGATGAAGAAATTCAAGGAGAAATAGATTTTATAAGTTATACCCCCATGGCTGGAGAAATCGGAGCAGTATATAAAATAACCATTAAACTAGCCTCTACTGTAGACCCAGGCAAGGTAAGGGTGGGCATGACAGGAGATGCCAGATTTATTCTTTCTGAAAAAGAAAACGTGCTGTACGTACCAAATCAATTTGTAAATACAGACAAAAAGGGGAAATATGTGTTTAAAAACACCAATGATAACAAGACATACGTTGAGGTGGGTACAGAAGGAGAAGAAAGAATTGAAATAATGGGAGATATTAAAGAGGGTGATGTTTTGTATGATTAAACTTCAAGATGTTTCTAAGTCGTATTATCTGGGTGAAGAAGAAGTAAAAGCAGTCCACAATGTTTCGTTTGAGATAAAAGAAAAAGAATATGTCAGTATTCTTGGTTCCTCTGGGTCAGGCAAATCAACCCTGATGTATTTGATTGGTCTTTTAGAGCAACCAACCTCAGGCAAAATATTGTTGGATGGAAAAGATGTTTCGCACTTTTCAGATGACAAACTTTCAGCAATTCGCAACAAACACGTTGGATTTGTTTTTCAGTCATTTAATCTAATAAATAAATTTACTGTTTTAGAAAACGTACTTCTTCCAACAAGATACGCTAAAACTAAAATCGATTTTAATCCTCAAAAAAGAGCGGACGCGCTTTTAAAAAGATTAGGTATTTATGAAAGAAAAGATTTTTTTCCTAACAAAATCTCTGGTGGAGAACAACAAAGGGTAGCTATTGTTCGCGCTCTAATGATGAAGCCAAAGATAATATTGGCTGATGAGCCAACAGGGAATTTAGATACAAAGACGGGAGACGAAATTTTAGATGTTCTTGAAGATTTAAATAAAGACGTTGGCGTTACAGTTGTCTTAGTTACACACGAGAAAGCAGTTGCTGACCGCACTAAACGAAAGATTTACATGAGGGATGGCAATATGGTTGATAAATATTTATGAAAATAACAAACGGATACACCCACTTGGCGATTACAGCATTGGCTGATTTCAAAAGAAATAAGGTAAGAACAGTGCTTACCTCCTTGGGTATTATGATCGGAGTAATGTCCGTGGTCCTACTGATTGCTTTGGGGCTAGGACTCAAAAACTATATAAAAGAACAATTTGAAGGTATGGGAGCAAATTTAATAATGATTATGCCAGGAAGCGGATTCTCAAGCGGTGAAGGAGGCGAAGCTCTAGGGGCAGGAATGGCAGGAATGGTGGGTGGTAGTTTAGAGTTTGACGAAAAAGATCTAAAAAGCCTCCAGGGGATAGCTGGTGTGGATTATGTTGCTCCTATGTTTTTGAAAACAACAACAATTGGGTTCGGAGGTAAAAAAGAAAGTGGTTATGCAGAAGGTACAAATGAAGAGGCTTTTAAAATGTTAAACCTGGAACTTCTGGAGGGGGAAGCTTTTACAAAATCAGATGTTACTCGGAGAGCAAAAGTAGCCGTTTTGGGATATGTAATAGCTGAGAATCTATTTGGAGATCCGGCAGATGGAGTGGGAAGGACGGTACAGGTAGGAACTCAGCGTTTTAAGGTGATAGGGGTTATTAAGAAAAAAGGCGACTCGGGGATGGATACTGCAGCGTTTCTTCCTTATAAGACAACTTTTGGTAGTTTAAATCCGGATAAAACATTTTATAACATTTATTTAGGCGTAACCCTGGAAGACGACATTCCTTATGTTAAAGAGAAGGCAGAAGAGGCGCTTTTAAGAAGATATGATGAAGGTGAATTTTCAGTTACTGAACAAGCAGAGATTCTTTCGACAGTCAATCAAATCTTCTCAATAATTAACAGTGTTTTAGTGGCCATAGGCTCTATTTCACTAATAGTTGGAGGAATTGGCATTATGAATATTATGTACGCGACAGTTACCGAGAGAACAAAAGAAATTGGAATACGAAGGGCTGTTGGTGCTACCGAGAAGGAAATATTAAATCAATTCCTAACAGAGTCTGTTATCTTATCTGTTTTTGGTGGCGTAGCGGGATTGATATTTGCAAGCTTAATTATTCTTGGAATTAGAGTGTTTTTCCCAGCTTCATTAAACTTATTGTCTGTAATTATCGCTGTGGTTATTTCATCAGCTATTGGAGTATTCTTTGGAGTGTTTCCTGCAAAAAGAGCGGCAAAACTATCTCCTATTGAAGCTATTCGTTATGAATAATAATTATAAAGTTGTTTTCACACGATACTTTCTGATAAATTAATATATATGGATAAAGTAGTTATCATAATGCCAGCGTGGAATGAAGAGGACAATATTCGGAGAATGATTGATGAACTTGTAGATAATGAATTTTCAAAAATTCAGCAAGCTGAAATGCATCTTCTTGTTGTTGATAATAACTCAAAAGATAAAACAGCTAAAATAGTTGAAGAGGCCTCAAAGACGCGTAAAAACGTTCACGTTATTCAGCAAGGGGAGAAATCTGGTTTAGGTTGGGCATATATTGCAGGAATGAAATACGCAATAAGAAAACTTAAAGCAGATGCGGTAATGGAAATGGATGCTGATTTTCAACATCCACCTGCATTTGTCGCACCAATGGTT
>CAYXBV010000025.1:0-2783 GCA_964463425.1 uncultured Gammaproteobacteria bacterium
CCATCTTTATCTGTTCTTTTTACCTGAATATCGTATTCCTTTAATAAATCAAGTGTTTCTTGATGCGGGTGACCAAAGCTGTTCTTCCCTACAGTGATAATAGCCACTTCTGGGCTAGCCTCATCTAGCAGTTCCTTTGTTAAACCATTTTTCGAACCATGGTGAGGTATTTTGATATACTCCACGTCATGTATTTTGCCTGTTGCGATAGCCTTATTTATTATCTCTGGACCGATATCGCCGGTGAAAAGAGCATCAAACTCACCTAGCCTCAAATTAGCCACGACAGAAAAGTCGTTTGGGTCTCTTTTTGAGGTAAACGCTCCTAATATATTACCACTAGGGTTACCACCTTCACTGACTTGAAAATCGCCCGAGGGCCAGACTATATCTAAATATAGCAAACCCGACCTGATAACCATACCTGTAGTGGGATTGATCACTCCTGTACCACTACCCCCCACCATACTTATTAGCGCTTGATACGATTGACTGCTAGAGTTAAGGCTAGTAGCCACGAATTGTTCTACTTGATATCGCCTGAAAACCTCGCTAAGCCCCCCGTAATGATCAAGTTGGGGATGTGTTAATAAAACAACCTCTATTTTTCGATCCCAAAAGGGCATATTTGTGCCTAGACATTCCACAACTTTATTGGTTGCTCCCCCATCAATAAGTATTTGTGTTGTTCCATATATGGCTAAGATAGCATCCCCTTGACCAACATCACAAGCTACTAAACGAAGCTCTTTTTCAGGATAAACAAATACGGCCATCCAAACAGCAATTAAGGCTAAAATTAAACCTAAAAATATATTATTCCAAAGTTTTTTCATCCGAATATTCCTACCACCCAAACAAACCATGACGTAAGCGGATAGGCAAGAAAAATAACGTATTTACCAATAATATCTGAAAACAAACCCAAAATTCCACCGATTCCACCAATTATGGTCATCGGCGCTACTGTCCACAAAACAAGCGCATTAACAATTGGCGAAAGAAGGCTAAATTGGCCAAATGTTAGGTATAGAATTGGAGCCACCCCTATCTGGGCAGCCAAGGAAGTCGACAATCCTTCTCTGAAAATACCAGGCACAAATCGTATCAAACTCGCAATTTTTCTTTCAAACAACATCAATGAGCCAGTAGCCACAAAAGAAAGAATAAATCCCAAATCAGATATCCAATCTGGCCTTGCAATCAACATTATGGCCGCAGAAAAAAACAAAGCCCTGCTAGCTACCTGGAGTCTACCGAGTGCCTGAGCCGTAAATACAATTGAGCCCATAATCGCTGCCCTCACAATTGGAGCATCAAAACCTGAAAGCAAAGAATATAGCCACACACCTATCAAGGCTAGAGGAATAGCGCTTCTTCTGGGCATCAAAACGATCAATACCCCCATTAAGAAACTGGCCACAAGAGTCACATTCATGCCTGAGGCAACAACGACATGAGCTGTCCCTGATTTTTTCAAAGCATTCCAAAAGCTTGTCGGTAAACCTGCTTTTGAGCCTAAGGTCAAACCAGCTAGAAGTGATGCATGAGGCTCTGGTAAGGATTTTTGATATATTTTGATAATATTAAGTCTAGTTTTATAGAGCTTCCCAACTGACTGTTCTAAACTAACAAGAATCGGGCTTACAAGTTTTCCATCCTCCACTACTCCCTCTACAATCACTTTGTCTCCATAATTAATTTCTGGATAATTTGGCAGATAAGTTTTTAGCCCATAGAAGACTAGTCTTTGTGATGTGTCATATTTTATTGGTTCTGACGCAACCTTTGTTGTAATTCTTATCTTATCTCCGTCAGAAAAATTGGGTTGAGTGGTAATTATCCGGATAAAAATCAATAAAACTAAAAGAAACCAAAATAGATAGCGCATTGTTATTTAGTAATTATCAATTACTTAAAGTTAATAAACTGACAACTTCTCCTTATTTGTTTCGTAAACATTTGTCTTTAAAATCTTTTTATTTAGTAGTTCTTCAACTGTTGAGTAAGGTCTTTGTTCAATGATGTTTTGAGCGGTAACAGGGCCAATTCCCCATAACGATTCTAGTTGGTTTTGACTAGCAGTGTTGATGTTAATATTTTCTGACGTACTACTCCCCAAAGTCGATGATCCACTTTGATATCCCGCTACATTGTTGGCATTCTCTTCATTAATTTGCTCATTGATTCTTGGAATATAAATTTTTTGCCCATCTGATATTTTTGCCGCCCGATTTAACGTTTTTTCCATCCAATCTCTGTCAGCACCTACCGAAATACCACCTGCTGCAATTAATGCATCTTCAACTCTGGCGCTAGACAACAAACTATAAACGCCCGGTGTTTCAACTGCACCGCAAACTTCTATCACAACTTCTCCAAAACTGCTGTCCTTATCGTCTGAGGAAGACTCTAAGACCTCTACACCAGAAGAATAAAGGCTTTCCCTGTTCTTAAAAAGAAAGACCCCTAGGCCAATCAGGATCGCTCCAATTAAAAGAAGCAATATTTGATATCGATGTCTTAAAAGCAAGTCTTCCCAGTTAATTTTGGAGTCTTTTTCTTCCTGTAAGTTTAGTTTGGGCAGCATGAGAATATAAATCTCTACCCGATAACAAAATTGATAAGCTTACCGGGCACGAATATTGTATTCTTAATCTTCTTTCCATCTAGCCATTTTTGAATATTTTCATCTTCGTTTGCTTTTTTAATCATTTCTTCCTTGTTTTTAGCCTCATCTGAGCCAACTAAGATGGTTGAGCGAATCTTGCCATTAACCTGTA
>CAYXBV010000026.1:0-2415 GCA_964463425.1 uncultured Gammaproteobacteria bacterium
ATAAAGAGGTTCTTGGTATTCAGGAAGAAATTAAAAAGTTACAAATAGAAAAAGCCAATGGCGATGCGTTTGGTATATGGCAGAGTACAATTACCGAAGAAAACCCCGATGGCAATTTAACCAAAGCTTACAAGTTTATACAGAAAGACCCGCGAGTAGTGGATAAGAAAGAGGCAGAGAACACATTAGAGACAAGGGCAACTAATCAAAGAGCAGAAAATAAACTTCAGTTAGATAATCAGATTGAAGCAGAAATAGCCCAGATAGATGATATTATTACAAAACCTCAAGATGAATTTTTAGCAAGCGCTACAGAAGCGTTGACTTTTATAAATGATTCTGAAATTCTTACCGTTGCAGATAAAAAACAAGAGCGTAAAAAAATAAATGATCGGGTTAAGGCCATTTCAGAAGGAAAGATTGATCCAATAGGGCAATTTGACTCTAACGCTTACAACAAAATGGTTACAAGAATTACAAAGAACTCCATGATGGTTAAAGCTACCGACATTACTAATCCGGTTGGTATGGGTGAAAATGGCGGATTTACTGCACAGCAAGCGCAAGACTTAACTGCACTAAAGAAATTTTATGACGGTGCTGATATATTAGGAACTGATTTACATAGGATATATTCAGGTGCTATTGTTGGGCTAAAGACATCTAAGACTTTCAGTAAAAACAAAGATGAGAATGTACTATACGCCGCAAGGGCTTCTGCCGCTTTAAACTCCTGGGCTGTGAAACATCCAGAAGCTACCGAAGCCGACTATCAAGATTTCTTTAATAGGCTTATGGACAGATCGCAAATGGATAACTGGGGTCGAGGTTGGTTTATACGAGCAAAAGAAGAGCAAAGGGTTGCTGTAAGAGAGAACATAGAAACATTCGAGGAAGAGCTTGGAATTAGAACAGTAAATGTAATATCGCCAAGTGGCGTTAAAGGTACTATTCCTGTTTCTCAATTAAAAGATGCAATCAAAGAAGGATATAAGGAAACTGAATAATGCCCGTAACTTTTACTCCTACGTCAAAAGTAAACTTCACACCTGAACCAAGTGATAATTCCACAAATGTTCTTGATAGCGTAGACCCAGAGGTTGTCGCTAAAAGAACAACGGCTTATGTTTTAGGCAAAGAACTTGGTTTAGATGATAAGACAGTTAATGCTTCTTATAGTAGTATTGTCAAAAAAACATACGGCGAATCCCTAAAGCCTTCTCAAGTCAAACAGAGGATGCAGGACGATGGTATTCTTGCTAATCCTAAAGCTGATGATGATGAGTTAAAAATAATAGCCAATTCTGTAGTTGCCAACAAAGAACCACCTGCCGAATTGATGGCTGGTAGGTATAAACGGGAAGTTATCAAACAGACCGCTAATATCTTTTCTAAATTAAGACAGCAGGACGAAGATTTATTTACCGGCCCTACGAAATGGCATGATGAGATATTAAACAAACCGGATAGAACAGGTGTTACGTCAATGCCTGAATATTCTGATATGGACTTACTTAACATTGACACATATAAAAGCCTTTTAACTAAGGCGCAGACCAAAGATGATGTTGAGGATTTAAGAGCAGAGCGAAAAGCTTTAGTTGCTAAAATGTACCATAGTACAGTGAACGAGCAGGCGGACTATTTTTCAAGGAAAGAAGTACCTGTACCAAAATCAGAATATCCAAAGCTTGAATCAATACCTTGGGGTTTGTATTCAGCAGTAACGACTATAGAGCGTGGTATTTGGGGAACATCCGTAGCCGTTGGTATGGAATGGAATCAATCAAAACTGGAAAATGTCGAAAAGAGACTTGAGGAAATAGGCGTTGCGTGGGAAACAATGCCAGGTAAAATGTCTTTCGCTATCGGCGCTGTAAGTGAGGCAATTCCTAACTTCGCTTATAATATGACTGTAGGTAAAAGTGGTATCTTTGTTACTGAATACGGTAACGCTTATGCTGACGCTAAGAATAACGATGCTTCTGATTTACAGGCTAATGCGATTGCTATTCCAGTTGCTACGATCAACACAATAATAGAGGGTATGCAGTTAAACCAGATCGCAAAGATGACCGGCGCTGGGAAACCTGCCATTGCGGCGATCAAAAAGAGTATCAAAGATAAGGCATATAAAGTTTTCTTGAAGCGTGGCGCTAAATTTACAGGCGAAATGGTTAAGAGTAGCGTTAATGAAGGTGTTGAAGGCTGGTTGCAAGAGGGTGTCCAAATTGCAGTACCAGCGTGGGTAATTGGTGTTTACCCGAAAGATGAGAATGGTACTGTAGATTGGTCTGGTATCTTAGGACAAATGAACAGGTCTTTTATTGGCGAGGGTCTTGGCGGTGCGTTCTTAGGCGGCGCTGGAAGTGTATATAATTCCAGACAGGTAAGTGCGTATAAGACGGAACTTGC
>CAYXBV010000027.1:0-2297 GCA_964463425.1 uncultured Gammaproteobacteria bacterium
CTTAGCGGAAACAGTTGATTGGTTTAAAGACAACGAGTGGTGGTGGAGACCCTTAAAAAAAGAGTCGGAAAAATTATATGAAAAAACAGGACAAAAATAATATTAAGAAAACTTCTATTTCGGGTCTTTTGGTTATCGAGGGGCCTACTAATGAAGACGAGCGTGGATTTTTTAGGGAAGTTGTTCGTTTAAATGAATTGGAAGATATAACTGAAACAAAATTTGAAGTAAAACAATGGAATCACTCGTTATCTCGACCTGGTGTAATAAGAGCATTGCACGCAGAGAATTGGAATAAATTAATATATCCAGCTACTGGAAAAATATTTGCTGCGATTGTTGATATCAGGCCAGAGAGTAAAACTTTCGGAACAGTGGAAAATTTTACTTTTGATGAGACTAAACCAAAAGCATTATTTATACCCAAGGGGCTAGCAAACTCTATCTGTGTTGTTGGTACAAAACCTGTTCATTATTTTTACCTAGTTGATAAGTATTATGATGGATCAGATACGAAGGCTATTGCTTGGAATGATCCAGATTTAAATATTAAATGGCCGATAGAGAATCCCATAATTTCCGAAAGAGACAAGAATAATCCAACACTGAGAGAACTGTTTCCAGAAAAATTTAATAACAAATGAAACATTTTTTAGTTTTTGGTACACCAGGGTTAGTCGGATCACGCTTTGTTGATTTAATAGCCTCAGAAAGACAGCCTATTACGCCAGAACTTCATGAAGTTGATATTACAGACAAGAAATCTTTGTCTGATTTTTTTGAAAAAGAAGCCAAAGATTTTGATTCCGTTGTGAATTTTGCAGCTTATACAGATGTTAATGGAGCCGAGAAAGAAAATGGAGACAAAGAAGGGTTGGTTTGGCAAGTGAATGTCGAAGGAGCAAAAAACGTGGCCGAAATGGCCCAAAAACACAATAAATTTTTAGTACATATTTCTACTGATTTTGTTTTTCCAGGAAGCGAAGAGAATCCTGGTCCGTACACTGAAGATACTAAATTACCAGCCTCACAGGACGGAATTGGTTGGTATGGTTGGACAAAATTAATGGGAGAGAAGAAAGTTGAAGAAGTTGGAGGACGACACGCTATCGTAAGAATTTCATATCCGTTCAGGTCTCATTTTACCCAAAAAAATGACTATGCCAGAAAAATACTAGAGCTATATGACGAAGGGAAATTATATCCTATGTTCACGGATCAAAGAATAACGCCCACTTTTATTGATGAAGCGGCTAGTGCAATAGAAGAAATATGTGAATTAGAGAAGCCTGGGATATTTCATTTGGCTTGCGACAACCCTACTACGCCATATGAATTTGCATGTTATTTATTAGAGAAAGCAAGGAATGCAAAAAATGTTGTAAAAAAAGGATTATTAAGAGAACACTTAAAGACGAGAAAAGGAGCTCCAATATCATTATTGGGAGGTTTAGATTCTAAAAAAACACAGGAAGTATTAGAGATGAAGTTTAAAACTTGGCAACAAGCAGTGGATGAATTTATCGAGCAGAGTAGTGGCTAAATTACTTGAGTAAATCAGGGCGATTTTTCTTTGTCTTTTTAATAGAATTTTCTTTTCTCCACTTTTTAATTTCAGCATGATTTCCTGATAAAAGAACCTCTGGCACTTTCCATCCTTTATAGTCAGATGGGCGGGTGTATTGAGAATAATCTAGTAGGTCTTTTTTTGAAAATGATTCTTTTTCGGTTGCTTCTTTGCCTAGAACACCAGGCAGTAAGCGAACCACAGCGTCGACAACAGTCATTGCAGGTAGTTCTCCTCCTGTTAAAACGTAGTCTCCAACCGATATTTCTTCGTCTATTAAGTATTCACGTATTCTTTGATCAAAACCCTCATAGTGCCCAGAAATCAAAACCAGATTATCTAATTTTGCCAATTCATTGACCTTCTTTTGCGATAGTCTTTTCCCCTGCGGAGATAAAAGTATTGTTCTGGTTTTATGAGTTTTCGCTTTTGGGGCAATTGATTTAAGTGCTTCAAATATAGGCTCAATCATTAAGACCATGCCTTTTCCACCACCATACGGTCTATCGTCAACTGAATTATGGCTATCTTTTGCCCATTTTCTTAAATTATGTATTTTTATTTTTACCAGCTTTTTTTCTCTGGCAATTTTAATAATTGAGTCATTAAAGGGGCCAGCAAACATGCCAGGAAAAAGTGTAATGATATCAATCTTCATACTTCTTGTATTATACAGTTTGATATAGATTTTTGGTAAGATAAAGGGTAGGCTAATAGCTTGATGAATAAA
>CAYXBV010000028.1:0-2251 GCA_964463425.1 uncultured Gammaproteobacteria bacterium
TTGGTTTATGCTCCGGCCGCCGTTGTTCAATCCCGAGATAAGCGCTCGCTTCATTCATAGCCTGCACAATATTACAATTTTTAACCTGTTGCCATAAATCGAGAAGATCCCCACCCTCACCAGTTGCGAAATCTTTCCATACCCCAGCCTTACTCCCACTGATGCAGACTTTTAAACTTTGCCCTTCTTCACCGGCAATTGACCCGGTACACCACTCATGCCCTTGAAGATTACCGTTAGGTAAAAGCTCTTTGGCTATGGTTGCCGCATCATGTTGCATCGCTTCTGCTATTTCATGGGCCTTCATATCTAAACTGCACCATCGAACTGATCTGAAGTCCCGCGTAATTCAGATATTGGCGGGAAAAATTTATTGTGGCGTATAATGTTAGTAACCGCTTTTTTAAATCTTATACAATCCACATCATTTATCTCTGCATACCAAGCGGCCATAGTTTCTTTGTTAAATTTTGGAGTAGATTTAGGAAAACATAATATTAACCTATCAATCTCTTTCGCAAAAACTTCTTTTGTTAAATTTTCCATAAAATTTCCCGATGTTTAAAATAGCATTGATGAAACATTTTGATTATTGCTGTCTGTATTATTATCGTTATCTAACCACTCCGCCTTAAATCCACCCCATCCACGTTCACAACACAACTCTAAAATATTATTCCAACCGCACCCCGTCTTTTCTATTTCTAGACCTATTCGGCTAAAAGCTGTTTGCGTATTAGCCAACCGTTTTGTTTTACGGACTGCTAACCAGTCATTAACTATTTGCTTTTCAACATCTCTTGATATAAGAAAATTAAAGGGTGAGAATTTTTGAACGCCATCGGCGGGGGGTATGGGGGGTAGGTTCTCTTCTTTCTTTCTTTCCTTCTTTTCCTTCTTGTCTGTGTCCTTTGCCTGTCCTTTGCCTGTCCTTTGCCTGTCCTCTTTGCTGTCCTCTTTTTCTAAGACTGTTTGGTAACTACCCCAATTAATAATTGAAATAACACTATATTGGGTGTCCTCTTTTATGTCTATATTTTGCATTGTATTCAATTTTTTCATTCTGTTACGAACTGAACTTTCAGGCATCCCCAATTCTCTTGCGGCTGACTTCCGTCCAAAAATGAATTGACCAGGGTTAACTTGAACCTCTATCACGCCGCGTCCTGTTTTCATTTCAACCCATCTTTTTTGATGAGAGGCTTTCATTAAACACCACGTCCAAACCTTCCATAACTCCGGGTTCTTAAATACCCGGCTTTCGATGCTCTGTCTCCAAAGATGGACAAACCCTGTTGACATTATTTCGCGCCCAATACAGCAAAGTCCGAGATACGATAATATTTATCGGCATAAACCGGAACCGCATTTTTAAGCGTAAAATTATCGAAACTTTGTTTTGTCCAAAGCTTAAACGTTGACATTATTTTAGACGCGGTTGCATATCGACTGTTTGAAGGAAGTGATTTATTATATTTTGGGTTGAATTTAATAATATATTCTGTCTCTAATAGTGCTAACTCATCTTCTGGGCATGGTATAGTATTATATGAATCAAACTCTTTATCACTATATTTTAAATGCGCCCCAATCCGGTCGAATCCTCCGTTCGTACTTTTCCCGACATAAACTATATCACGACCTAAAATAAGAAAATATATACAACATTTAGACATTTTCGATCTACCCGAGAAGATATCCGGGTATTCTTGTATCTTCAGGAGTGTTTTCATCATTTTTCATCCCGATAGAAATCAGGGAAGCTTAATTCCCCTTCAGCCCACACGATCAAATCTTTCATTTCTGCTTTGGTCAACGGGACAAGCCCGTTAATCTTGGCGTGGACACTTTGGCGGCTTATTTTTAAATACTTAGCCGTTACAGTAATCCCCTTTTTTCTTATAAATTCTTTCCACATAATTTTTTTTTAACCTCCACTTTAAGACACCCTACCCCATAATCCTGTAAATGTCAAGCAAACTTAACTTTTATTTATTTCTTTTATAAATTGCAAAATAAGTGTAAATTTTACTTGACAACCCCGCCACCACCGGCTATACATAGTTATAAGCTAATCAACCCCAACAGGAGCGGTAATGACAGCAGAACAGGCACATAAAGCCCATCTTGGCCATGGCTACTGGCAGATGTATGTCAGTATTAACGGATTCGCCTCCATTCCTCGTGAAGCGGGGCTGGATAAATTGAGCAAAAATTTGGATCTCGGTAAAAAGCATTTGCGCGAGTGCAT
>CAYXBV010000029.1:0-2165 GCA_964463425.1 uncultured Gammaproteobacteria bacterium
CCGGCGTGGATATCGAGAATTGGTGAATATGCGAATTTTTAAGGAGTTGATAATAATCATTACCGGTATCCAGACAGATTGGATTCCTGATTTTATCAACGAATGGATAAAAAGACTTGACAAGCTGATTTTAAAGTAGTACAGATTAATCTGTTAGTTGATTTCCTTTTATATTTAATTCGGGTCGGGTTGGTATGAATACTGTATTTTTCATGGTTTTTACCTCCTATCGCAAACGGGCTGAGCAAACGAGAATAGTCTCGATTGTAAGGCCCGTTTTTTTTATTGGGGGGGTATGGAAATAAATCTGAAGGACGGAGTTTTTATTGTGGTATACCTTGTAACGGTAGTAACTTTGTGGAATGGATTCCGCAATGATATTTTGAATAATAAAAAAGATATCACGGGCAACTCTAAGGATATACAGAAATTATCTGAACTATTTAAGAAAGTTATGTTTTCTGAGTCAGGCGATGTTTTATTGACTACAAAAAAAGATTGCAACAAAACACAATCAGAAATTGCGAATAAACTGGAAGCAGGTGAATCGGCAACAAAGGACGCTTTTAAAAAAATAGAAGAAATTAACTTAAATGTTATCAGGATAATGTGCCATTTGAAAATTGATGAAACTAGTGTATTGTATCAAAATAGCATCTTGAACCAGAAGGGGAATAATGACTGAATGGATTAAGGCTGGTGTTTGTGGAGATTTGAGCCATCAAGCGCAAAAGTGCAAAGGTCGGATTATAAAACTTTATGAGTCTCAAGGTCTAGATTTTTATTTAACGTCTGCCAGAGAAGGGAACCACGGCCCAGGCAGCTTCCATCCAATCGGAGACGCTTTTGATTTCAGGTATGGTGTCGGTATTAGTGAGTCTTCAGTTTTAAAAGCGGCAGGGCCAGGGTTCGATATTGTTTTTCATAAATCACACATCCATTGCGAATGGGACCCAAAATATGAATAGAAACCTTGAATATGTTCAGTTCCAGGGGATTGGTACAATGTCAAGAATAATCCAGCATTGGACCAGAGATTTAGATTCTCATTCTGCCGTGCTTGATCGGGAAGTAGACGGATTTAAACGACTAATCGAACAATGGCCTCATGGCGGTGGGTTGAAGTCGTGGATGGATTTCAATGATTTTTCTGGTCACACTGAAGGAACAACGTTCCAGATATGGTCACTTGAAGTTTCATCCAAGTATTACGATATAGTGATGGATAAATATCGGGAATCTGCCAGGGCTAAAAAACCTTATGATTGGGCAGGAATTAGGGATTTTGGTTTTCATGGTGACGGAGATCCAGATAAAACTTTTTGTTCTGAGGAAATGATTATGCATTTAGCTGATATTATGGGATGGGATAGGATAAAACCAGTGACTATTTCACCTGGTCAATTCAGGAATATTTTGCAAGCAGCTGGAGCAAAACCAACTATCAAAGGTGAAGTATGAAAGATAAATATTTAGGAATGATCGTTTTAGGGTGTATAAACATGGCTTGTGTGTTTATGGCTGTAGAATATGCAAAAGAGATTGTAATGATGACAGTTCCGGTCTTAGCAGCAATCATAAGGGATTAATAAAATGGAAAATGATTTATTCCTAATTATCTGTTCCTGGTATATTTACAATCAGCACCAAGAGGCTGTTAACGGTCATTATTTGATTTTAAAACACAGGAGTTTATTGGAGGCTGGTGTAGAATGACAGCGAGGAAACCAAAAGCAGAACATAAGCCAAACGGGAGGCCATCTCCATATTCTGAGAAATTTGATAATATGGCATACGTCGCTTGTTACAGAGGTGGGTTTTCTGATAAAAGACTTGGTTTGCTTTTTAGTGTTTCAGAGGTAACTATCAACGCATGGAAGAATAAATATCCGAACTTTCTTATGTGCATTAAGAAAGGAAAAGACGATCACGACTCGTTAGAAATTGAAAAAAGCCTTAACAAAATTGCCAGAGGTTTTTCTTATAACGAAACAGTCAAAAAGCCTATGATCGTAAGGGATCAAGAAGGGGATGCGGTTCTTGATAATAACGGTGAAGTCAAAACAAGTCTGAAGGTAACAAAAGTAACCAGAAAGCAGGTAACTCCAAACGAAAGGGCGATTGAGTTCTGGTTAAGAAATCGGCAACGGGAACGATGGCCTGAT
>CAYXBV010000030.1:0-2119 GCA_964463425.1 uncultured Gammaproteobacteria bacterium
TCGAAGCATCGACAGAATATTTTAAAGGAGATGAGGCGGCAGCAAAAATATGGATAAATAAGTATGCTCTAAAAGAAGCTTCTATACGAGACGGAGAAGATTTAACAAAAATTGTTCTTTATGAAAAAACTCCTAACGATATGCATTGGAGGCTTGCAAATGAATTTGGAAGGATAGAACAAGAAAAAGGTTATCAAGATGCTATGGGCAAGGAAGAAATTTTTGAATTCCTTAAAGATTTCAAATACATTATTCCCCAGGGTAGTCCAATGTCTGGAATAGGAAATACTAATCAGGTGGTTTCTTTATCAAATTGCTTTGTTGTTGGTGAAGGGCATGATTCCTATGGAGGGATAATGTATGTAGACCAAGAGCAAGTGCAACTTATGAAACGTAGAGGGGGTGTAGGACACGATTTATCTCATATAAGACCTAGCAAATCTGAAGTAAAAAATTCTGCTTTAACTTCTACAGGGGTTGTTCCTTTTATGGAAAGATATTCTAATTCAACTAAAGAGGTTGCACAGGATGGAAGAAGAGGAGCATTAATGCTAAGCATTGATGTTAGACACCCTGATGCAGGAGCTTTCATTGATGCTAAATATGAAGATGGAAAAGTTACAAATGCAAATATTTCTGTAAAAGTTACTGATGAATTTATGAAGGCTGTTAAAGAAGGAGGAACTTTTACGCAGCAATATCCTATTGATTCTAATAACCCCGAAGTTACAAAAAAGATTAATGCAAGAAAGATTTGGGATAAGATTGTTCATAATGCTTGGAAATCTGCTGAGCCAGGACTTTTGTTTTGGGACACAGTTGAGAGAGAAGCTATTCCAGATAGTTATGCTAAGATGGGGAGAACAAAAAGAGAAGGGTTAGAGAAAAAATATGGAAAGAGTTTAGAGGGGATTACTTTAGAAGATGAAAAAGTTTTAGAGATTGCAAAAAACTTGGAAGGTTTTAAAACAGTCTCAACAAATCCTTGTGGAGAAATTCCTTTGTGTCCCTATGATTCTTGTAGATTGTTGGCCATAAATTTGTATAGTTATGTTGAAGATGCTTTTACAAATCAGGCCGAATTTAATTGGACTAAATTTAAGAAACATGTGAGGGTTGCACAGAGACTTGCTGATGATATAATTGATTTGGAGCTAGAAAAAATTGATGATATAGACGCCAAAATTGCTAGTGATCCAGAGCCAGATAGAATAAAAGCAAATGAAAAACATCTCTGGGAAAGTATTAGAAGAACTGCTGTTGGGGCGAGAAGAACAGGAACAGGAATAACTGGAATGGGAGACATGCTTGCCGCAATGGGATTGAGGTATGGAACTCCGGATGCCACAGATTTTTCAGTTGAAGTTGAAAAAACTATGGCTCTTGAAGCTTATAGATCTTCAGTTGATATGGCAGAAACAAGAGGCGCTTTCCCCTTATTTGATTTTGAAAGTGAAAAAGATAACCCTTTTACCAAAAGACTGGGGAAAGAGGATAGGAAGTTGTATAACAAAATGAAAAAGAAGGGTAGGAGGAATATCTCTTTGTTAACAATTGCTCCAACAGGAACAACAAGTATTATGGCTCAAACAACTTCTGGTATTGAGCCAGTATTTTTGCCTGTTTATGAAAGAAAAAGAAAAATTAGTCAAAATGATCAAAATGCCAAGGTAGATTATACTGATGATGATGGAGTTTCTTGGGAAAAATTTATGGTTTTTCACCCTAAATTTGGAACTTGGTTGGGGGCGAATGGTTATGATGTTGAAAAAATAAAAAAGCTTGGAAATGAAAGCGTTAGGGATGAAGAAAAGGCAAAAGAATTACAAACCATAGTTGAAAAGTCTCCTTATTATAAAGCCACAAGCAATGATATTGATTGGATGGAAAAAGTTAGAATGCAGGGAGCAATCCAAAAGTATATAGACCATTCAATTAGCGTTACAATTAATGTTCCGAAAAATTTTAAGGAAGAACAAGTTGGAGAATTATATTTAGAGGCATGGAAAGCAGGCTGCAAAGGAGTAACTATTTACAGAGATGGAAGTAGAAAAGGAGTTTTAACTTCTGGAAAAGAAAATGATAAACCCTTTTCAAAAGAAAGGCCAAAATCTTTAGA
>CAYXBV010000031.1:0-2063 GCA_964463425.1 uncultured Gammaproteobacteria bacterium
GTTTAGATTTCTGGATCTTCGTCTATGGAGTATTTCTTGTACAATTCAACTTTTTCCTGAACTGATTTAATCGCAATACGCACCTCATTTTCTAAGGATTTAAACATCTCTTGATCTGGATAAACCCTGATTATAAACGGCTTCATGTTTGGGTAATAACTCATAAAATCACAAAACAGGGCTCCAGTTACCCACAACTGAGCTTGCACCTGCCATTTGTATGTATTAGGCATTTTCCCGTCCTCTAAATATTTGAGGTGTGTTTTTAGCTTTGGGCACTTAAACTCTGTTATTCCTTCGTCTGAGGTTCTATGTCCGTCCGTACTAACTCCAATCCATTCAGCAAGAAACTCGTCATCTGGAAGGCAAAAACCAACCTCATATACTCGCTCGTCATGAATCTCTTCATAAAAAGCCCTTGCGCTTGGTTCCAAAGCTGTGCCCCTAATCATATCTGCAGTTGGGAAAAACTCATCAGCAACCCCGCTCAATATCTCACCTACCACGTCCGTAATTGCATCATTATAATTGGCCGTTGATTTTCCAGATTGAAGTTTGCCCATTGAAGTGCCTGTAAACCTTCCTAGCCTGATCTCATGCCAAGCATCGCTACCTTGTTCAATTCGTACTTTTATCATTTTCCAAGTTCTTTATCAATTTTCACCATAAGGTCTACCATCTGTCTAGTATATATTTCTAACTCAGTAATTGAGATTTTCCCAGCAACACATAAATCTTTTGCGTATGACATGGCAAATCCTGAATATCTGCTTTGCTCAGACTTAACACTTTTTGAATAGTTTGAGCCTCCGCCCATTTGAGCATAAATAGGCTTTATAATGGAATAATCTCCATTTTTACCCTGTCTAACTTCCTCAGTAAATTCAGCTTCATTGCCCTTGATAAACTTAGACTGTTCTTTCTTTTTACTAGAATAATAAGCCACATTACCATCATAAGTGATTTTGTGTAAATATAGTTTACCATGTTTTCCATCATATTCCTTTTGGAATGTAACCCCTGTTATTTTTGCTTTCATGGCTTACTTTTTTAGGGGTTTAATGTTTAGGAGAAAATGAATATCCACAACTTTCAATGCCCTGTAGATAATCTGTATTTGGTCCTCTTTGGCCTTGGTCTTTCCGTTTATCAATCGGCTCATGTTCACATTTTGAACGTTCTTTTTTGACTCTGGCCATAGTTCTGCAGCGAGTTCTGCACGGTTGAACTTCTTACCAGTAGCATCGCGATACTGGAGCATTCCTTCTTCAATTTTCATAACTTATAAATATATGTTTACAATTCTGATTTTCGCATTTGTACATGATGTTTCTCACATCGTATTCAGGTTCGGTGTTGTAATCAAAACACCCGAATACCTGAACCCTGTCGCTGTCGTGGTATAGTCCATTTGATCCACAAAGAGGGCACGAGATATCTTCGCCAACGCCCCATGTTTCTAGCTTCGAGAACAGCTTAACTATTTTGTAGTCTGCCTTTCCTAAACAGTATAACGAAGCTGTCAAAGGGCTCTGGTCAATGTCCGAAAATATTGAAACAACGGTACGGCCTGCGAAGTCGTAATCATCCAAATCAATCGCATCGGCTTTATTCGTTCTATTCAGGATCAAGTCAGATAGTTCGTCCTCTGGTTTTCCAAGCATTGAGCTTAGTGAGGTTAACGCGCTGTTCTTTTTAAGTGTTATTTTCATGGTCGCTCTGTTAATTAATATCTCAAATGTATAACTAATTACATTAATATACAACTATTGACACTGCAATAATAAGTCTATTTTCCTTTTGCCCCGTTTTTTCCTATATTTGAATCGCCTTCCACTCTGGTCGCTCTCGGTGCAGGTGAAAAAACCCGGAAGATTTAACGTCAACCGGGTTTTTTATTTAAAAAGGAATCTTAATTCTGGTATACTGTTCTTTTATTTCTGGCCAGTCTCTTTTGATCTTTTCCTTTATCGCCTGCCTGATAAAATAATTTGCATTGACTCCATACTGAGATAATTTCCGCAAACTATTGGCTTGAGTTGGTGTTAATCTTATTTCCTTTC
>CAYXBV010000032.1:0-2060 GCA_964463425.1 uncultured Gammaproteobacteria bacterium
TCATACGATACAATAAAATGGCTATGGTTAAAGCTATCCAAAAAAGTTTTTTTAAAAAAATAATCGACTTTTTGTGGAAAAATCGTTTCCTAATTTTAGTACTGGTTCTCTCAATCCCCACATTTAAAGGTATTATTCGTCCTGGATATTTTTCCATGCATGATGACATGCAAGCTATGAGAATCTATCAAATGGATAAGTGTTTTCAAGATGGTCAAATTCCCTGTCGTTGGGTACCTGATATGGGTTATCAATATGGATATCCCCAGTTTAACTACTATGGTCCACTCCCATATTATGTCATGGAGTTTTTTCATCTTTTTGGAGTTAATCTGTTTGATAGTGTAAAAATCGGTTTCATTCTTGCTCTATTACTGGGTAATGTTGCCATGTTTGTTCTCGGTAAAAGTATCTGGGGTAAGTGGGGTGGAGTATTGTCTGCCCTTTTATATGCTTACGCTCCCTATCGAGCGGGAGATATCTACTCTCGTGGCGCCATGGGAGAAACATGGGGATTTGTTTTTATGCCCCTAATCCTTTACTCAATCTACAAACTAGTTCACAAGCCTTCAATTAAGAACACGGGTATTTTTGCTCTTTCTTTTGCGGGGCTGTTTGCTACCCACAACATCACCAGTTTTATTTTTACTCCACTAGCTGCCTTGTGGACAATTGGGCTACTTATCAGTTGTAAGATGAACAAACAAAAAATTGTTCAGTTCCTCAAGCGATTTGCGCTTGGCTCGATCTGGGCGGTGGCCCTATCAGCTTTCTTTCTTCTTCCTGTCATTTTTGAGAAAAGTTATGCTCATATTGAAAGCATGCTTTCAGGCTATTTTAACTACTTAGCTCATTTTGTTAATTTCAAACAACTATTCTTTACCACCTTTTGGGCATATGGGTCCTCTGTCGCTGGACCTCATGATGATCTGTCCTTTTTTATCGGACCAATTCACCTTTTGATTGTTGGCGTCATCACTACTCTTCTAGTTATCAAATTTATCAAAAAAGACTCTTCCTTCCTGAATTTAAAGAACAAAAAACTTGTATTATTTATCTGCTCTCTCCTTGCCCTTCTTATCTCCGTTTTTATGACTCATTCAAGATCTTCTTTCATTTGGAAAACATTTTCCCCTTTAAAATATCTACAGTTCCCCTGGAGATTTTTATCTCCTGCATCATTTTTTATCTCCTTTGCTGGAGGGTATATCTTGTCTTTTTCTTCTGTTAACAAAAAAATTACTTTTCTTTTACTTTCTCTCCTGATTATATTATTCAACTCTGCCTTCTTCACTCCTAAAAACTGGTATAACATTACTCCCCAAGAGAAATTCTCTGGTATTTCTTATGGTCGTCAGTTGACCATCAGTATCTTTGACTACTTACCTATCTATGCTCAATACCCACCTGCTTCTGTTGCTCCTAGTCACCCCACGGTCATAAACGGAAGTGTCGGTATTACTGACTACATTAAAAAATCTAACAGAATTACCTTTAACACCAACTCTAAACTTCCTTCAACCATCCTCCTTAATCAGTTTGATTTTCCGGGCTGGGTAGTTAAAGTAAACAATAAAAAAGTGGAACACCATCATCAAAATGAACTGGGTTTAATAACCTTTGATCTACCTTCTGGAATCAATACTGTTAAAGTCAGTCTCAAAAACACCCCAATAAGGCTTTTGGGTGATATCCTTACTTTAAGTTCTTTCTCTCTGTTGATATATATCTTTTTTAAAGGTAAAAAAAATGAAAAATAAAATATATTTCTTAATCATCACTCTTGTCTGTTTTCTTCTTGGTTGGCAGTTGCTTCGTCCTGGACACTACACCATGCATGATGATCTTCAGGTTATGCGTGTCTTTCAGATGCGCCAGTGTCTTAATGATGGTCAGATTCCTTGTCGTTGGGCTGCCAACATGGGTTTTGAGTATGGTCAGCCCTTATTTAATTTCTACTCAGCCTTTCCTTATTATCTAGGAGGATTAATTAACTTAATTGGTTTTTCTTCCATAGCCACTGTTAAAATTTTATTTCTCTTGTCTTTAATAGTCTCGGG
>CAYXBV010000033.1:0-2036 GCA_964463425.1 uncultured Gammaproteobacteria bacterium
TTAGTTATTGTTTGTATGAGATTGCAGGTTTTTACTTTCTGCCCAAGAAAGGAATTGTCGTACGTCATTAACATAATTCCTAACAGTATTGCGCGAAGCTTTCGCTGTATTCAGATGTTTTTCAAAAAGTGGCAACAGAGGATAGTTTTGTTTATGTGATGTTTCAGAAATATTAGTAATACCTTCCATAAAATTAAAATCTAATATTTGAGAAGATGTTAAAAACCTCGATAGGTGTCTGAGTGTAGACAATCGTCGATTAATAGTTTTGTTGGCTACCTTACTGGTAACTAAATATTTTATATAATTTTTGCCAGACTCTTGGTTTAGAAAGGGAAGAGTGTCGCTGAATGCACTAGTTGCTACTCCCCATTGCCTAACTTGAATCAGAAACCACTTTGAGAAGTGAGAGATGTCGGATCGATAATTCTTATGTGATTTTGGAGAAATACCCAGACGAGACAAGTATTTGAAAAACTTTTGTAAAATATTAGTGGTTTTGGCAGACATTACTTAAGGCTAAATTATACGAGTTATACTACTTATACTATCTTTAATAAGAAAGGACATAATGTCAATAGCCTATTATCAGGCTGAATCAGTATAAGCAAGATATGGTTTTTCACAGGATGTCATAACATAATTTCCGCAAGAGATGTGTGCGGGGCAACTACATCAAAAGATATCTAGCAGTAGACCGATAATAGTATTTTTAAACTGTTTTTACGGAATTATTTATGCCTAGGTAGTTCAGATGCGGAAATATGCGGAAATAGTTTGATATTTACAATATTTTCGGAAATCGGTTAGATGGGGCTCCAAGAAGGCTTTTGGCAATTACCGCAAGCAAGTGCCAGAGAAAGATATTTTGCTATTTGTCCGAGAAATAGGATTATCTGAATTTTTATACACAGAAAAAGGTTTTTTAACTTAAGCGATGCAAACTCTGACAGTTGGTTGTATAATATTTTTATGTCAAGAGCTCGTAAGCCTAGATACGACCATAGCTTAATCGAAAACAAGTGGCAATCCAAGTGGGAAGAAGAAAAAATCTTTAGTCCTGATTTAAAAACTTCAAAAAAGCCATATTACAGCCTCATGATGTTTCCTTATCCGTCAGCTGAGGGTATGCATGTGGGTAATATGTATGCTTTTATGGGAGCCGATGTTCACAGTCGTCTTATGAGAATGAAAGGACTCGATGTTTTTGAGCCCATTGGACTAGACGGTTTTGGTATTCATTCTGAAAACTATGCTTTATCTGTTGACAAACATCCGGCAGATTTATCCAAGCGTACTGAAAAGAATTTTTACGCCCAATTAAGAGCTGTTGGTAATAGCTATTCTTGGCCCCACACCTTGGAAACATATGATCCTGACTACTATAAATGGACGCAATGGATTTTTACGGAAATGTTTAAGGCTGGCTTGGCTTATCGAGCCAAATCTTCTGTAAATTGGTGTCCATCCTGCAAGACTGTTCTTGCAGATGAGCAGGTAATTGCTGGTAAGTGCGAGAGGTGTACAGAAGATATTGAAACAAAAGATTTGGAACAATGGTTTTTCAGGACAGCTTCAGGCAAGCGCCCCAATGGCAAGCTGTATGCGGATTCATTATTCGAAAACTTAGAAAAAATAAACTGGAGCAAGAAAGTAATCGTTGCCCAAAAGAATTGGATAGCCAAGAAAGAGGGGGTAGACATCGCGTATCCAATAAAAGATACAGATAAGTCTTTGACTTGTTTTACAACAAGGCCAGACACGAATTTTGGCGCTACCTTTATTGTGCTATCTCCGGAAGCAGCCGGAAAGCATTTATCTGTTGTGCCTGAAGAACAAAAAGAGAAGGTGTCTAAATATATCAAAAAGGCTCTAAATAAATCAAAACAAGAACGCCGAGAAGAAGGAAGAGAAAAAACAGGTGTGTTTACTGGATTGTACGCAGTTAATCGATTAACTGACCGAGAAATGCCTATCTGGGTAAGCGACTTTGTTTTAGGTGAAGTTGGAACAGGTGCTGTTGTTGGTGTTCCTGG
>CAYXBV010000034.1:0-1613 GCA_964463425.1 uncultured Gammaproteobacteria bacterium
CGATTAATGATGAGGGTGAATTGATAAAATTAAATCTTGGTTGTGGCCTGCGAAAGATTGACGGCTACATCAATATTGATAACCGATATGAAGTAAACCCCGATGTTGTTTGGAATGTCTTGGACGGGTTTAAATATGCCGATAGTTCAGTTGACGAAGTCCGGGCGTTCGATTTTTTGGAACATATTCCGATAGGCAAAACGGTTAAGGTGGTTGAGGAAATCTACCGGGTATTAAAACCGGGGGGCAAGTTTGAAAGTTTTACTCCTGATGTTGAGCATGGGCAGGGCGCATTTCAAGACCCAACGCACGTTTCGTTTTGGTGTGAAAACTCATGGCTGTATTATACAGTTGAGGCATACCGTAATCTGTACGGGATTAAAGCAAATTTTGATATACAGTCCTTCAATAGAGTTAATACAAATAGCAGGTTAAGAGTTTATCATTTGCATGTAATGGCGGTGGCAGTTAAAAATGGATGAAGTTAGTAAAAAAGAATCTGATAGAAGAAGAAAAATATCAGAAACGATGAAGGGTAGAAAAAAGCCAGCATCGACCATATTAAAGGTAGCTAATGCAAATAGGGGTAAAAAAAGAACAGACGAACAAAATCAGGCGAATAGAGAGCGGGCTATTAAATATTTTTCTAATCCAGAGAACAGAGAAAAGGCAAGCGCGGCAGCTAAGAGGCAATGGGAAGATCCACGGAAAAGAAAAAATGGAGAGATTGCGAATAGAGAGATCGCGAGTAGAGAAGATACCAGAGATAAAAAATCTAATATAATGAAAAAGCTTTGGTCTGACAAGAATTATAGAGAAAATATGTCCAAAAAGCATATAGGCCGGGAACCTTGGAATAAAGGTGTCCCGTGGACTGAAGAATATAGGAAAAATGTTATAGCAGCAATAAACAAACCAGAGGTTTTGGAAGTAAAAAGAAAAAAGTCTACAGCCTTATGGAAAAACGATGAGTACATCAAAAAAATACAAGCAAGCTTTCATTGTAAACCAAATAAGCCAGAAACTGCTATCCTCAATCTCTTAAACGATCTTTACCCAAACGAATGGAAATACACGGGTGATTTTAGTTTTGTGATTAATGGGAAAAGCCCTGATTTTGTAAATTGTAACGGGAAGAAATTAATTATCGAAATGTTTGGAGACTATTGGCATAAGGGAGAAAGCGCCAAAGATCGTGAAGATGTTTTCAAACCATTTGGGTACGAAACATTGGTAATATGGGAGAGTGAATTAAAAAATATAGATGCTGTTAAATCAAGAATACAAAGTTTTAATGGAGGCAAAAATGGACGAGATTAAACTTACCGCAGACCAGAAAATCAAAATTCTTGAATTAGCTGTAGAGTACTCAATCTGCAACGCTGGCGACGCTTCGTTCTATTACAAACTTATGATAGAACTACTGACTGAAAAGTAAGGGTCTTAAATGCAGTCAAGTAGTGTATCAATTATCATCCCGGTAATTCGGCCGGAATCGGTGTTGCGTTGTATTGAGGCTATACGAGAAAACAGCGACGGGATCAAGTTTGAGATTGTTAGCGAGGAAGATACTGGCCGGATCGGCTGTCCAAAAATGGTCAAGCGGCTGGTCG
>CAYXBV010000035.1:0-1596 GCA_964463425.1 uncultured Gammaproteobacteria bacterium
TTTCTTCCATAGCCACTGTTAAAATTTTATTTCTCTTGTCTTTAATAGTCTCGGGCATTTTTAGTTATTTACTGGCTCAAAAATATTTTTCAAAAACAGCTGCCCTAGTTGCTTCGGTCGCCTACCTAACTGCTCCTTACCATGCCCTTGATATCTTTGTCCGTGGCGCGCTTTCTGAGTCCTGGGCCCTAGCACTAGTTCCGATGCTCTTGTATGCAATAGTCTTGTTGATAGAGAAAAGCAGTCTTAACAGAACTCTTTTTCTTTCTTTTTCAATCTTTGCTTTTCTAACCACTCACAACACCTCCATACTTATGTGGACTCCTATCATTATCATCTTTACTCTGATTCATCTCTTCAAAAAAGTTAACATGAAGGTAATTAAGTCATTAGTCTCTGCTGTATTTTTGGGTGTTGGTTTATCAGCATTTTTCTTTTTCCCTGTTGTTTTCGAGAAAGGTTTAATCAACACCACAGCTCTTACAACCGACTACTTTCAGTTTCAAGCTCACTTTACTAGTCTAAAACAATTATTTTTTAACACTCAATGGGGTTATGGACCTTCAAAATTTGGCGTTGACGACAATCTCTCTTATTTTGTCGGAGTCATTCATAGTTTGGCATTACTAATTTTTCCTTTCGTTCTCTTTCGTCTACTTAAAAAACAGAAGCGTAAAAGTGCCCTGATCCTCACTTCCTTCTTCGCGCTCAGTCTTTTCTCCGTTTTCATGACTCACGGAAAATCAGTTATTATCTGGGAATCAAGTCCTGTTTTTGCCTTTATTCAGTTCCCCTGGCGTTTCTTGGGTTTAACCATCATCGGAACCTCTTTTCTTATTGGGGGTATTATCGACTCCCTAAAACAAAAAACACAAAAAATAATCGTATATCCTATTCTCATTGCTCTTGTTGCTTTAAACTTTTCCTATTTTAGATTTCAGTATTACTTTGACTGGATGAGAGATAGTGAGAAACTTTCTGGACACCTCTATCACGAACAAATCAAGGCCGCCGTGGCTGACTATCTTCCTGTCACTGCCAGCAAAATTCCCCTCTCTCAGGCGCCAGAGTTACCCATTATTATTTCTGGTGACGTTGGTATTCATTATGCCGACAAGCGCTCAAATTATTTTTCCACTGAAATAGATGTCTACTCAGACAGTGCCACCATCCAATTTCCAATCATGTATTTTCCTAACTGGACTGTTTATCGTAATTCATCAGAGGAACCCTATCCAATTTCTTATGACAACGAACTGGGGTTAATTCAAGTGGATATTCCTAAGGGGAGCAACTTGCTTCAACTTTGGTTTGAGAATACTCCCATAAGAACAGCTTCTAATCTAATCAGCTTTGTTTCCATTGGAGTATTTGTCCTTCTTCTTTCTGCCGGAAAAATTAAAGAATCTAAAAAAAAGAAAAGTAAGTAAGTAAGATTTTATTTTTTCACCCCTTTTGTTTTTGAAACAATCAGCTTTATTGCTATCAAGAAACCGATCAATGAAACGATGTTAATTATCTGCCAAAATTTAGTTTGTTTATACCTTACTCTAAACGAGTGTTCTCCTTCTGGCACTTCAATCTCAATTTGTCCGT
>CAYXBV010000036.1:0-1538 GCA_964463425.1 uncultured Gammaproteobacteria bacterium
AGGCATATAGAAACTTTGCAGTGGTTGACGGCAGGGTTGCACTGGATGAAATTGCTGATTATGTTCGGTTGATTAATAAGAAATGGAATGGCGAACAGGTCGGGGCTATTGGTATTGACTACATGGGATTAATTGAATCCGCCGGCAACGAAAAAGAATATGAAAAAATAAGCAAGATTGCTCGAGATATAAAGCATCTTGCAAAAGAGATTAAAATGCCGATTGTGGTTTTAGCACAAACAAACAGGACCGCAACTGATGGAACTCAGGAAATCTTTTTACATCAAGGGCGTGGATCCGGGGCAATAGAGGAAACAGCCGACTATATTTTAGGGGCTTTTAAATCATGCGAAGATGAAAATGCGGGGCTAATATTTAAGGTTTTGAAAAATCGCAGGGGCCGCACCGGGGATATGTTTACAGTAAATATTGATAAAAGCACTTTTAAGTATAACGGCGAAGCATTTCCGTGGGAGCAAAAAACCAAACAATCTAGTTTTCAGGGATAGGAAAATGGCGAGACCAATAAAGACAGGGCTTGATTATTATCCAATGGACACAGACATTGAAAATGATGATAAAATGCTATCAATTGAAGCTGACATTGCTGTAGATTTTGGACAGGAAAATGCAATAAAGGCATTTGGTATAACCATTAAACTTTTAAATAAAATATATTCTGAAGGGTATTTTTATTTATGGACAGACAGACAGCAGAAACTATTCTGTAGAAAGGTTAATGTTGACATTAATCTATTAAATGCTGTAGTTAAATCAGCTTTAGAATGTGGTCTTTTCTCACAAAAAACATTTGATGACTATGAAGTGCTAACATCGCCCGGTATTCAAAAGCGATATTTAGAAGCAATACGCCGCAGGACAGAAGTTAAAATTGCAGAAGAAATACTGCTTTGTGATGTTAGTGAATACATAAATGTGGTTATTGCAGACATTAACTCAATTAATTCCAACATTGGTACACAAAGTAAAGTAAAGGAAAGTAAAGGAAAGAAAACACCCTCTTGTCCTCCGCAAGCGGATGACCCACCACCGGAACCGATTAAACCAAAAATAAAACAATGCCCACATACTGAAATAATTAATCTTTATCATTTAAAGCTTCCCGAGTTGTCAAAAATAAGTACAAAACAGGTTAATGGAAAAGATGTCTATAACTGGACAGGTGCAAGGGAAGCGCATTTGAGGGCAAGGTGGGCTGATTCAGAGCGCAGGCAGACGCTTTTGTGGTGGTCAGAGTTTTTCGATTATGTCAGAACGTGTGATTTTTTAATGGGGAAAATAACCGGGTCAAGGGGCCGGGCTTTCAAGGCTGATTTAGGGTGGTTAATTAAACCGGAGAATTTCGATAAGGCGGTTGAAGGGAATTATTCGAAGTGATTACAAAACGTGAGCATGAAGACCCGGGACAGGCGCAAAAGCGCGATAGGCAGTTATATAGAGAGAAAACTTTATAGGGGGTGGAATGGACAATTTTTTAACAACACTTTATTTTAAAAAATTTGAAAGAACGGCAGAAG
>CAYXBV010000037.1:0-1514 GCA_964463425.1 uncultured Gammaproteobacteria bacterium
GAATTAACTCTCATTGTTTTACCTCTTTGAAAAGCATTGTCGGCTTCCTTATCCCTACCATCAGAAACTTTAACTTCCTCAAACCCCTCAAGCCCTTTATTCCTTTCTGCTTTCGAACTTTTAGCACAATAAAAAAATCTGCTGGCAGAGCCAGAGTCTCCAAATCCTTCTTTTTCCTGTCCATCAACTCCATTCTCTTTACCACTTGGAAACCAATCGTTTGTCTGTCTTTTTTTGGGGCTTTTACTTTCAGGAAACCCCTCTACTACTTCATCAGAGCCATCCAAAATTAAATTTGCAGGAAATCTACCTTGACTTTTATTTTTACAGGTGGTATAATGATTGTGTAGATTATTATTAACTAACAAACTATATGCGAACAAAGCCAATACGAAAACGAGGAGAGGGTTACTATCATTCAGCTGATTATTTTCTTTTGAATTTAGGAAATGGAGTATATCAGCCTGAACATCGTTATTTAATGGAAAAACATCTTGGTCGGAAACTTTCTGACAATGAAATAGTACATCATATAAACGGGATAAAATGGGATAATCGTCTTGTGAATTTAAAACTTCTTGATAAGCGTGAACATACTCATTTGCACGCCCAGCAAGGAGACCACAATCATAAGGAACGCCCAATAATTGTTTGTAATTCTTGTAATCAATCTCTCCCAAATTATGCAAAAGGTTTGTGTAAGAATTGCTATATGAACCAAGCTCAGAAAAAATATGTTGATAAAAATCGTAAAGCTGTGAACGAGAAAAAGAAAGTATATCGGAAAGCGAACTTGGATAAGATTTGTGCTTATCGCAGAAAGCGTTACAAGAAACTTCGCCTGCAAGGATTTTCTGCTTCCGAGCTTCGTCGTCTTGTGTAGGAACACGAGATTTTTCTATATTTATCCCACCGCAACCCCATTTAAGAACATTCTTAGCTATTGTCTTTTCTTCTAAAGGTTTACGGCAGAGAGTCCAAATTTCTGTGCTAGGTTTCAACGCTGTTCCAAAACCCTTATATTCTTCTGCTTTACTTACTTCGCCCATCTTTTTTAACGACTTTTCTATGTTGTGAGATTTCGGAAATCCCGAGCCAAAATGCCAAAATATTAAGTCCCTTATCTCAAATCCACCATCTTCAAGATTAACTGCCATCCTGTGTTGAGTTCTAGTTCCACAAGCAACGAGAGCGTGTCCTCCCGGTTTTAAAACTCGGAGACATTCTTGCCAAACTTCAATCTGTGGCACATCATAATCCCATTTTTTACCCATAAAGGAAATTCCGTAAGGGGGATCGGTTACGATTGAGTCAATGCTGTTGTCCTCCATTTCTTTTAGTTTTTCTAAACAATCTCCTAATATTAGCATAGTTTTTCTTTAACTTGAACATAAGACTTTTCTTATGTTACTTTTAGTCCTTAACTTTAAATTCTCTCCACTTTTTAGCCACTAGGGGAAGTGGCTAAAAGCTAGAGGGAATTGGGAGGGCTTTTTAAACCCTCCAGTCTTTAA